>JAAZXM010000031.1 GCA_014240165.1 Myxococcales bacterium
TCTCGAGTCGAAGATCCAGCGTCTGGCGGTCAACGAGTACAACAGCCAGCAGTCCTCGATCCTGCCTGGCAGTGCGGGCAGCTTCCTCGCGGCGGCGGCGCGCGCCAACCCGGCGGCCGCAGCCGCCGCAGCCAGCGACGGCGAGCCGCCCCAGCTGAGCCTGCTGGTGGTGACTCCGCTTTTCCACGTGACGGCGAACAACTGCGTGGCCCACTCCGCCACCCTGGCCGGAGGCAAGCTCGTCCACATGTACAAATGGGAGCCGGGCCAGGCCCTCTCGCTCATCGAGGCCGAGAAGATCACCAACCTCAGCGGCGTGCCCGTAATGGCCCGGGAACTCATCGCCCACCCCGACTTCGAAAAATACGACACCTCCACCCTCAAGGCCTTGGGGGGTGGGGGCGCCCAACTCCAACCCGATCTGGTCAAGAAGATCGACGACAGCGTGAAGACCGCGCGGCCGGGCACCGGCTACGGGATGACCGAGACCTGCGGGATCATTACGTCGATCTCTGGCGATTTCTTCGTAGACAAGCCCGCATCGGCCGGCCCCGCCATGCCGGTCTTCGAAACCCGTTTTGTCGATGAGGAGGGCAACGATGTGCCCGAAGGCGAGGTGGGAGAACTCTGGGTGCGCGGCGCCCAGGTGATTCGCGGCTACCTGAACCGCCCCGAGGCCACCGCGGAATCGATTACCGACGGCTGGCTCCATACCGGCGACATCGCGCGCATCGACGCCGACGGTTTCATCTCCATCGTCGACCGCGCCAAGGATATGGTGATCCGGGGCGGCGAGAATATCTACTGCGCCGAGGTGGAGAGCGTCATCTTCGACCACGACGACGTGGCCGAGTGCGCGGCCTTCGGGGTGGAGGACGATCGCCTGGGCGAGGAGGTGGGGGTAGCCGTCATGGTCAAGCCCGGCAGCGCCCTCTCGGGCGACGCCCTCCGCGCCCATTGCGAGGGCCGGCTCGCCCGGCATAAGATCCCCCGCTACTTCTGGCTCGGATCCGAGGCGCTGCCCAAGAACGCGAGTGGGAAATTTCTGAAGCGGCAGCTACGCGATGAGCTGGATCCGAAGGACGCCGTCTAAGGGCAACGCGCCTCTCCGGGTCCATGGGGAAGGGGCCAGGAGGGAGTGGGCTTCCGACCGAATGGGCACTTCCCCATGGGCCCTGGCTGGGCAGGGCTTTGGGAGTGTCGGCTGTCATCGCGTTCACCGGGGCGGCGTACAGCGCGCGTTCACCGGGGCCTGGGCCAGGGGCGAACGGCCGCTCGGTCGGAAGCCCACTCCCTCGTCGGCCGCTCGCCCCTGGGCCTCGGAGCCGCATGGGTTCGCGGTTCGGGGTTCGCGGTTCGGGGTCGGACGGCGGGTGCTCTCAGTCGATGCGGAGGCCCATGCTGATGCGGTCTTCTCGGGCGAAGCCGAGCGTTTGGTAGAAAGCTTCGACCTCGGCGTTATCCGATCGAATCTGCAGGTTCACCTTGATGCAGCCCAGCTCGCGGAGTTTCTCCACGGCGTGTAGGACGATGCGAACCCCCAGGCCTTTTCGGCGGGATTCGGGGCGTACCGCCAGCGCGTAGAGCCAGCCGCGATGCCCGTCGTACCCCGCCATGCAGGCACCCACGACGATTTCGCTTTCTTCCGCGATGAGGATCAAGTCATCCACCGCGAGTTTCGCATCGATCATGCGTGCGGGTTCGTTGTGGGGCGGGGTATTCGGGAAAGCCGTTCGCCAGAGATCCACCAGGCCGTCGCGGTCGGTTGCCCGGTAGGCCCTGATCTTGACGCTCGGCTCTTCCGCCACCTTCAGCGCACGTGGCGAAAGCAGGTGCGGACTTCGTCCACGTAGACCTCGGGCTTTTCGAAAGCAGCGAAATGGCCGCCTGCGTCGAGTTCATTCCAGTGCACGAGGTTCGTGAATTTCTTCTCCGCCCAGCGCCGGGAGCATTGGAAAATTTCCTTGGGGAAAATGCTGCAGCCCGTGGGCACGGTCACCGGATCGAGGGAAGGCGAGTTGAAGCTCTCCCAATAGAGCCGCGCGGAGGACGCGCCCGCTCCCGGCCACCAATAGAGCATCACGTTGTCGAGGAGCTCGTCCCGGGTCAGCACATTCTCGGGATGGCCGTTGCAATCCGTCCAGGACCAGAATTTTTCGAGGATCCACGCGGCCTGGCCCGAAGGCGAATCCACCAGGCCATAGCCGAGGCTCTGGGGCCGGGTGCTCTGCTGCTTGGAATATCCCGAGTCATAATCCTGATAATGCTGCATGGAAGCCAGGGCGCGCTGCTCGAGCGGGGTGAGATCGTTCATCGTCTCGGGGTCCGGGGCAGCAATCGGCATATTGAGATGAATGCCCGCGCAATGCTCGCTATCGCGCAGGCCAATCTGGTTGGTCACCATCGCGCCCCAATCGCCCCCCTGGGCGACGTAGCGCGCGTAGCCAAGCTTGGCCATCAAGGCCGCCCAGGTATCCGCGATGCGGTCGACTCCCCAACCCGTCTCGCTGGGCTTATCCGAGAAGCCATAACCGGGCATCGAGGGACACACGACATGGAAGGCGTCGCTCGCGTTGCCACCATGCGCCACCGGGTCGGTCAGGGGACCGATCACCTTCTGGAATTCCACCACCGAGCCCGGCCAACCGTGGGTAATGATCAAGGGCATGGCGTCGGGTTCGGCCGAGCGAACATGGATGAAATGAATTCCGATGCCGCCGACATCGGTCTTGAATTGCGCGAACTGATTCAGCTTCGCCTCTCGCCCTCGCCAATCGTATTTTTCTCCCCAATACGCGCACACTTCCTGGACGTAGGCCAGCGGGATGCCTTGGGACCAGTCGTCCACGGTTTCGGCGTCGGGCCAACGCGTGGCCGCCAGTCGCCGCTTCAGGTCTTCGATCTCTTCGTCACCGATCGCGATGCTGAAAGGCTGGATGTCGCTGCTCATGGGGGGTCTCCTTCTGGGGCCGATCCGGCGTGGACCAAGAAGCCTAGAACAAAACCCAAGACCGCGCGGCGGGCGCCTAGCGGATGGTGCCCCCCTCGCGAAGATCGCTGATTTCCTCGGCCGAAAAACCGGCCTCGCTCAGCACCGCGTCGGTATCGGCGCCGATCCAAGCCGGCGAGTCGCCGGGCTCGCCGGGCGTTAGCGAGAGCCGGGGCGTGGGCACGAGTTCCGGCGTCTCGCGATCCGCCATGAACATTCCCCGCGTGCGGTTATGGGGATAGGCGCGCGCTTCGCTGAGGGTCAGCACCGGGGCGTAGCAGGCATCCGTTCCCTCGAGCAATTCGCTCCATTCGTCCCGGGTTTTCGTCCGAAAAACCTCGGCCAGGCGTTCGCGCATTTCCGGCCAATGCGCTTCGTCGTATTGATCGGGCAAGTCGGCGGGATCGAGACCGATCTTCTCCAGGAGCAGCGCGTAGAAATGCGGCTCCATGGGGGCAACGCTCACGTAGCGGCCATCGGCTGTTTCGTACACGTTGTAAAAAGGAGCGCCGCCATCGAAGAGGTTCGTCCCCAGGTCCTCGCTCGACATCCCCATGGCGTCCATTCCGTGAAAGACGCCCATCAACGACGAGACCCCGTCGACCATTGCGGCATCGACGACCTGGCCGCGGCCGCTGCGCTGAGCCTCGAGCAAAGCGCAGACCACGCCATAGGCCAGGTGAAGGCCGCCCCCGGCGAAATCTCCCAGCAGGGTCAGGGTGGGAACCGGCGGGCCGCCCGCCGGCCCGATGCTGCGGGTGGCCCCGGTAATGGCTTCGTAATTGAGCGAGTGGCCCGCCACCCGGGACAGCGGCCCGGTCTGGCCCCAACCCGTGAGGCGTCCGTAGACCAGGCGGGGGTTGCGGGCGTGGAGAACATCCGGGCCCAGCCCCAGGCGCTCGGCCACGCCGGGGCGAAAGGCTTCGAGAAAAGCGTCCGCGCCCTCGGCCAGGCGCAGCACGGTCTCGACGGCTCGGGGATCCTTGAGGTCGAGCGCAATGCTGCGTCGCCCCCGATCCCAGGAATTATGCGGCCGGGCCTCGGGATTCTCGGGAACTTCGGATAGACGATCCACGCGGACCACTTCCACCCCCATATCGGCCAGCTTGAGCGAGCCAAAGGGCAGGGCGCCGAGGCCTGCCAACTCCACAACTTTGATTCCCTTGAGCGGGCCTTCCATGCGTTCCTCCCCAATTTCCGAGTCGCCCCGGGCAAGTGCATCCGCGGGCGGCGAAGGATCGACCATAACGCTGTACATTCTCGTCTCAAGGGGCGGGCTATTCGCCCCCCGAGTTCGCCGACGGGGCCGCCTTTGGGAGAGCCTGCATGAAGCCGCGACGCATGGGAATCCGATGGGCCGCCGCGTTGACCCTCGCGGTCGCTGGCCTCGGCCTGATCGCGATCTCGGGCCGGGTTGGCCCCCAGGTTTCAACGCTCCCCCCGGTCGGCGCCGCCCCGCTTTCCCCGCCCGATGCGCGCGACCCTGGCCGGGAACTCGCCAAGCCCTTTTCCGAATCGCCTTCGCTTCGGTTGCCGGAACATGCGCCTGGCGCCCGGCTGCCGGCGGCCGGGCGCTTCCTCATCGCCAGCCGCGATCTCCGCGGCCCCTTCTTCGCCGAAACCGTCATCCTCCTGCTCGACTACTCGGCTGCGGGCGCCCTCGGTCTGGTCATCAATCGCCCGACACCCACCCTCCTGGGCGAGATTCTCCCCGAGGTGACTCGGCTCTCCCAACGCCGAGACCGGGTTCATCTGGGCGGTCCTGTGGATCCCCGCATGATGACCTTCCTGATCCGCTCGGAGACCCGAGTGCCCGGATCCGTAGCCGTCGCCGAGGACGTCTACGCCACCAGTGACCCCGCTGCCCTGCGCGCAATCATCCAATCCGCAGCGCCCGCAAGCCATTTCCACGCCTTCGTGGGCTACTCGGGCTGGGGGCCCGGACAACTCGACAACGAACTCGAACGCGGAGACTGGCATGTCGGCGTATCCCGGGCCGAATGGATTTTCGATGACTCACCCGCCGACCTCTGGCAGCGCATCGTGGTGGAATTCGAAGGCATTCAAGTGGGGCGCCCGGGTCCGGGACTTCGCCTCGCGCTTCGCTGAGCGCCCGGGCGGATCAGATCAAGACCCAGGCCTCGGCGAGGGCGGCGATGCGCTCGGGGTCGTAGCCGAGAATCGTTTCGAGCACGTAGCGATTATCCCGGCCAGAAGAGAGCGCCTGCTCGGGCACTTTTGCGGGGCTCTCGGACAGGTGTAGCCGCGAACTCTCCACCGTAGTGGATTGATAGATTTCGCAGGCCACATCGATGTAATGACCCCGGTGCTGAAGCTGGGGGCAAGCGTAGAGATCGGGAGTATCGAGCACCCGGTGGGCCGGGACGCCCCGGGCTTGGAGCAGGCTCTCGAGTTCCGCCCCGCCCTGGCCCTCGGTCCACTTCGCGATCTCGGCGTCGAGGGTCTCCCCCGCTTCGCGATGGCCTTCCAAGTCGGGCCGCTCCATGGCTGCGCAGAGCGCCCGCCATTGGTGATCGTCTTCCACCGCAATCGCGATCCAGCGATCTTTCCCGGTGCAGGGGTAGATCCCGTGCGGGCATTTCTCGCCGTCGCGGTTGCCCATCTGCTCGCGCACGCGTCCGTTCACCGTGTAGTCGAGAAAGGCAGGGGCGAGAAAGTGAAGAGCTGCCTCGGCCTGAGATTGGTCGATGTACTGGCCCTCGCCGGTGCGCTCCCGGTGTTCCAAGGCCGCGAGAATCGCGGCGGCGTTGTAGCGCGCCGAAATGAAATCGGTGTAGGCACCATGGGGACCCGAGGGAAGGCCTTCGGGCCAACCCGCATGCCCCTGGAAGCCCGTCACGGCGGCGGCGAGATTGCCGAAGCCGGTGAAATTCTTCCAAGGGCCAGTCTGTCCCATCAAGCAACTCGAGATCATGATGAGATCGCTCTTCACCGCGCTCAAAGAGGCGTAGTCCAGGCCCAGAGGCGCCATCACACCGGGGGCGAAGGATTCGGTGACGACATCGGCCCACTGCACCAAGTCCATCACGATGGCGCGGCCCCGTTCATCATGGATATCCAAGGCCAGGCCAAGCTTGTTGGCATTCACCGATTGAAAGCCGCCCGCGCCCTCGGGATGGGGATTGTTGAAACGGTAGGGCGGAATCGCCCGAAGCGTGTCCAGGTGCTTCTTCGATTCCACGTGGACCACCGTGGCTCCGTAATCAGCCAGGGTGCGCGTAGCGCCGGGCCCGGCCAGGATCCAGAAGAGATCGAGTACCTTGACCCCTTCCAGGGGCGCGGCCGCGGCCAGGGCGGGATCCGGGGCCGGGGACGCGGAAGCGGGGGAGCGATCCGCTTCGGCGAGAAGTTCCGCCCGGTGTTCATCCAACCGCGGCGGCGGACGGTGATAACGGATGGGCGTCTTCGAAAATTTCGCCACCGGCCCGGGGTAGCGAACGCCATGGTCGAGGCCCGGCTGCTCGAGGGTGACCGGGAACTGTCGAGCCGCGAATTGCTCGCCGTCGATGATCTCTCCGACACTCAGCACAGGTGCCATCAGAAGCCGACGGCTCACCACGGCTTCCATGATCTCGGCCTTGTCGAGGCCCGCAAAGAGCTTCGTGAGGATTGCATCCACCGGCGCAAAATCCTCGGCG
Organism: Myxococcales bacterium; assembly: GCA_014240165.1. Classification (GTDB taxonomy): domain Bacteria; phylum Myxococcota_A; class UBA9160; order UBA9160; family UBA4427; genus JAZXM01. The sequence continues at coordinate 6,649 of JAAZXM010000031.1, forward strand.
TTCACTTGCTTTGCGAGCATGCGCATCGCATAGCTCGACCAATCCTCTTCGAGAAGCGACGGATCGTCGCAGAGCCCCCGCTCCTGGGCCCAATCCAGCAGGCGCTTCATGAAGTGCCCGGTGGAAGGCAGCCATGCTGGCCCGAGCACCACGCTTCCGTCGCGCAGAGCGTATCGGCCGGGAATCCAATTGCCGGCGATGAAGACGCCACCGGAAATCCGGCGCGCCGGCGCTTCCTCGAGCGGCGTATCCAGGGAACGAAACATGGTGGCCAGGGTGACGGATTGTTGATGCGAGACATCGACCTGCTGGCCGCGACCGGTTTTGCGCCGGGCGAAATGCGCCACCAATGCCCCCACCGCGGCGTCGCTCCCCGCATGGGCGTGAGCCTGGGGAACGGAAACGCGCAGGGGTGGCCGATCCGCCTCGCCCGTTAAAAAGGCATGGCCACCGGCCGCCATGGCGATCAGGTCGGGACCCAACCAATCCGCCTTGGGTCCCGTTTGTCCGAAGGGCGTTATCGAAACGTAGATCAGCCCAGGGTTCGCCCGGGAGAGTTCCTCGTAGCCCAGCCCCAATTCTGCCATGCGCCCCGGCCGGGCGGACTCCACCAGAAAATCTGCGCCCGCGATCAAGCGCAGCAAAGCATCCCGATCGGATGCGGCCTCGATATCGAGCACGACCGAACGGGTATTTCGGGAATAGGCCCACCAATGGAGAGAGCGTTCGGTCCCTGGTTCGTCGTCCAGATAGGGACCCACGCGCCGAGCCGAGGAGCCGCCCGGTGGTTCGACGCGAACCACATCCGCACCCAGATCGGCCAGGATCTGCCCGCAGAGCAGGCCCTGCTCGTCGGTGAAATCCACCACGCGGTAGGGACTCAGCACATGCCGATTCTACCCGGATCCCGGGGCGGGGTGCAGACCTTTTTCAAGGCTCGGCAGAATTCGCTCAGCCGATGCCCTCGCAATGGCAGGCCCCCCAGCCCTGTGCTTCCCTTGGCCGTCATGCTGGACCCGCGCCTACTCCATGAGAAACGCGACCAGATCGCCGAGAGCTGCGCGGATCGGGGCGTCAAGGCCGACGTCGACAAGGCCATTGCGACCCATGACGAAGTCACGGCCATTCGCACCGAACTCAACGACGCGAATCGCCTGCGCAACGAGCATCAAAAGTCGGGCAAACGCGCCATGGAGGAGGGCGAGCGAGAGGCCCACGTCGCCAAGGGGCGCAGCCTCAAGGAAGACGTGGCGGGCATCGAGAGCAGGCTTCGTGAGCGCGAAGAAGAACTCGAAGCCCTGATGATGCAGATGCCGAATTTCATCCACCCCGAGACACCCCGAGGCGGCGAGGATGCCTTTCGGGTGGTCAAACCGGGAACCCCCACGGCTTTCGATTTCGAACCCCTGGATCATATGGCCCTATGCGAGAAGCATGACCTCTTGGATTTCGAATCCGCCGCCAAGGTATCGGGGCAGAAATTCTATTACTTGAAGAACGAAGCGACGCTGCTGGACCTGGCCCTGCAACGCTTCGCCCTCGAGCACGTGATGAAGGAAGGCTTCACCCCCCTGGCGACCCCGGACCTCGCCCGGCCCGCCATTCTCACCGGCCTGGGCTTCAACCCCCGCGGCGAGGAATCACAGATCTACTCCATCACGGGCCACGATCTCTGCCTGGTGGGCACCGCCGAGATTACCCTGGGCGGGATGCTGGCTGATCGCATCCTGGACGAAGAAGAATTGCCCATTCGCCTGGCGGGCATCTCCCATTGCTTTCGCACCGAGGCGGGCGCCCACGGGCGCGAAAGTCGCGGGCTCTACCGGGTCCACCAATTCAGCAAGACGGAGATGTTCGTTTTCTGCCGGCCCGAGGACAGCGAGGCCCAGCACGGCGAACTCCGGCGCATTGAGGAGGAAATCTTTGACGCCCTGGAAATCCCCTACCAGGTGATTGACGTGGCCAGTGGCGACCTGGGAGCCCCGGCCTACCGAAAATTCGACCTCGAAGCCTGGATGCCCGGCCGCGGCGACGGGGGCAGTTGGGGCGAGGTCACCAGTGCGTCGAATTGCACCGACTTCCAGGCTCGGCGGCTGGGGATACGCTACCGCCCCAAGGACGGCAGCAAGCCCGAGGTTCTCCATACCCTGAACGGCACCGCGGTTTCCAATGCCCGGGCCATCCTGGCCCTGCTCGAAACCCACCAGCGAGCCGACGGCAGCATCCGCATTCCCCCCGCCCTGGTCCCCTACCTGGGTCGGGATGCCATCGGCTGATCGGAAACCCGTGGGCGGCCCATCAAAACCGCGCCCTTCGCCTTTGAAACCGGAGGCCCAGGCCAGCCAGGGCCTGGTCCTGGGAACCGCGGGCCATATCGACCACGGCAAGACCGCGCTGATCCGTGCGCTCACGGGCACCGACACCGATCGCCTACCCGAGGAGAAGGCCCGGGGTATCACCATCGACCTGGGCTTCGCGGCCCTCGACCTGCCCGGCTTCGGAAGGCTTTCCGTGGTGGACGTGCCCGGACACGAAGGCCTGGTGCGCACCATGGTCTCCGGCGCGAGCGGCATCGACCTGCTTCTGCTGGTGGTGGCTGCCGATGAAAGCGTGATGCCCCAGACCCGGGAACACGTGGCGATTTGCGATCTGCTGGGCATCGAACGCGGTGTGGTGGCCCTGACCAAAACCGACCTGGCCGACCCGGAGATGATCGAACTCTCCACCGAGGAGGTGAGTGAATTGCTCGCCCCCACGCGACTCGCCGGCACCCCCATCGTCCCGGTTTCGGCGCAGACCGGCGAAGGGCTCGATGACCTGGCCGCCGCTTTGCTCAAGGCGGCCACCACCACCGGGCCCCGGACCTCCCGGCTCGGCCCGCCCCGCCTGGGGGTCGATCGTATTTTTGCCATGCGGGGCTTCGGGACAGTGGTGACCGGAACCCTCATCGGCGCCGCCTTGAAACCGGGCGATCGTGTCGAGATCCATCCCTCGGGCCTCGAAGCCCGCATCCGAGGCCTCCAAACCCATGGTGAAGACAGCGCCGAGGCGCTGCCGGGCGCGCGCTGCGCCGCCAATCTCCAGGGGGTGGAGGTTTCGGACATGAGCCGGGGAGACGTCGTCACTCATCGCGGCCGACTCGCCCCCACCGACACCGCCGACGTCCAATTGCATTGGCTCCCAACCGCCCCGGCCAGCGAGGACATCGTCTCGGTGGAAGTCCTCGTGGGCACCGCCGAGCGAAGGGCCCACCTGGCGGCGATCGGGGCGCCGGCGTTTCTGCCCGGGGAAACGAACTTCGCCCGGCTTCATGTCGATGGAGAAGGCCTCGCGCTGCTGCCCGGCGACCGCTTCATCGTTCGCGGCTTCGCCAAGAGCCCCTCGGCGGGCGCGACCCTGGGCGGAGGCGTCATCCTCGACGTTGCGCCCCCTCGACGAAGGCGAAGCGATCCCGCGCTCCAAGAGGAGTTGTCTCGCCTGGAGGCGGGGGATCAGGGCGAAGGTCTCCGCTGCCGCGTTTTGCGTGCGGGGTATGGCGGCCGGGCGACCCGCGACCTCGCCCTGGAAACCGGGCTCGACCCGGCAGGGGTCGAAGCTTTGCTTCGCGAACCCGAGAGCGCGGACACGATTCTCGAGGCCAGCGGTCAGCATTGGATCGGTGCCGAGATGGCCCGGCGCCTGGAGGAAACCCTATTGGCCTCGGTGGACGACTTCCATCAGCGCGAGCCCATGCGCCCCGGCATGCCCCGGGCCGCCATGCGCGGCCGCTTGCCCGAGAACGTTCCCGCCGAAGCCGCCGATCTCGCCCTGGCCCGCCTCGAAGCGGCGCATCGCATCATCAGCGACCAGGACCTGGTTCGCTTGCCGGAGCATCGGGCCACCCTCGACGACGCCGATACGGAAACGGCGAGCCGCATTCTCAACGATGCCCAGGAGGGCGGCCTCGAACCTCCGAACCCCCGAGATTGGGCCGAGCGCCTGGGCACCACTCTCGACCATCTACGGGATTTACTCGCTCACCTGGAGCGCCAAGGTGCATTGGTGCGCGCGCCGGGCGATCTCTGGTTCGCGCGCGAGGCGGTGGACACGCTTTGCCAACGCGTCGAGGCGCATTTCGAGACCCAGAGCGAACTCGATACCCAAACCTACAAGGCACTCATCGGAACTTCCCGCCGCACCGCCATGCCCTTGATGGAACTCCTCGACGAACTCCACGTGACCCGGCGAAGCGGGGAAGTGCGCATCGCCCGGGGCGGCCGAAAACGCGATACGCCGGGCGCCGACTAGCGGGCGCTGGCCTGCAGGAACGCCAGCAGTCCCATGCCGGGCTCCGGGGAGAGCGAATCGGGCCAGATCCCCAAGGCGATCACCACCGCGGCACAAAGCAGCAAGACGATCAGCTCATTGGTGGAGGATTGGCTGGGTTCTTCCTCGAGAGTCTCCCGCATATACATCATCACGGGCACTTGCATGCATATATAGAGGGTGACGAGACTTCCCAGGACCGCGGCCAGGGCGAGCCACAATTCGCCCCCCGCAACCAGCGCGCCCACCAGGTTCCAACGCGCCCAGAAGCCCACCGTGCCCGGGACCCCCGCAAGTGCGAGCATGAAGAGGGTCATCATCGCCGCCAGACCCTTGCGCGATTCCGCGATTCCGGAGAAGTGTTCGAGGCGCTCGAGTTCACGGCCCTCGCCCTTGAGGGTCATGACCACACCGAAAGCCCCCAGCATCACGAGGGCATAGGCCACCAGGTAAAAGAGCAACGCGCTGTGGGCGGCGCTCCCCCCCACCGCCAATCCCAGAGTCCAGGTGCCGGCCTGGGCAATGGCCAACCAACCCAGCATGCGCTTGACGTTGCGCTGGATCAGCGCCATCCCGTTCGCAAGAACGATGCTCGCCACGCCCAGGGTTGCGAAGACCGGAGCCAGCAGGGAAGACAGGTCGGGAAGCCCATGCAGCAAAAAACGCAACCAGGCCAAGGTTACGGTCATGACCACGCAAGTCGATATGAACGCGGCGATGGAGGTGGAGGCTCCTTCCTGCACATCCGGGAGCCATTGGTGAAAAGGCACCAACCCGACCTTCATCGCCAATCCCGCAAAGGCCAGCGCCAACCCCGCCAGGGCCAGGGGCTGATCCGGAACCAGCGCGGTACGGATCCCCGAATAGTCGAAATGACCCGTGGCCCCGAAAAGAAAAACGATGCCGAGCAGGAGCAGCGCTCCCGCCACTGCGTTGGAAAGGAAGGCCTTGAGGGCGGCCTCCAACGCATGTTCCTTGCCCCGCTCCACCGCGACAAGAATGCACGCCGAGAGCCCCATCACCTCGAGACCCAGAAAGAGAACCATGGTGTTCTCGGCCTGCATCGCGGAAAAACCGCCCGCCAAGCCGAGCAGAACCAGCGCGTAATACTCGCCATAGGGAATTTGGATCGAAGTCAGCCGGCTGGTGGAGAGCCAGATCACGAGAGTCGCCGCCCCGCCCACGATCAGGATCGAAACCGCCGCGAGGCCGTCGAGTTGAAGCATGGGGGCACCCGGCGCCAGCATGGGCGGGGTGAAGAGACGGGCTGCGCACGCCAGGCCGGCCAGGCCCAGGGTCAGGGTGGCCAATCCGGCGAGGAGCAGATTGATGCGCATGCGTCTGAGTTCGGCTTCGGCCCGGGCGGCGGCGCGCAGTGATCGGCGCGCAGGGGCCGGGTGACCTCGCCGCTTGCCCCCGGCTGTGGGCAACATCGCCGAAAGCAGGAGGATCACCATGGCGCCCCCGGCGACCGAGGCCACCGGGGCCATTTCGACGAAGTTCAGCCCGGCTTCAGCGCCCATCAGCGCACCCCTGCTTCCTGGGAACCCGCGGACGTCGCAACGGGCCCGTCCGGGCTCCGACGCTCGGCCATCTGCCGCGCCACCTCGAGCACCGAGGGCTCGATCCTGCGCAGTGCTGGGTTCGGATAAAGACCGAGTCCCAGAATCGGGATGATCAATGCGAGAATGAGCGCCCGCTCACGCCAGTCGAGATCCATCAACCCGCGATTTTCTTCCACCACAACCGGCCCGAAAGCCAGCCTCCGATAACCCCGGTAGAGGGACAGGCCCACCATGAGGCCGGCCGCGCATGCCGTGGCAGCCAGCCAGGGACTCACCTCGAAGCCCGCCGCCAGGGCCAGCAACTCGAATACGAAACCACTCGAGCCCGGAACGCCAACGCTCGCCAGCAACGCGATTCCGAGCAGAAAGACGAAGACGGGCATCGGGCCCACCAAGCCGCCGAAGGCGGATACGAGGCGGGTACCGCGACGCTCCTCGAGCATGCCGACGAGGAGAACACATGCGCCCAGGGTCAAGCCGCGACTCAGCGAACCCAGCACAGCCCCCACCAGGCCCACCTCATCGAGGCTGAAGAGGCCGAGCAGGATGAAACCCAATTGGACGATGGCGAGGTAGGCCAGGGTTCTTCGCAGATCCTGCTCCCAAAGCGCACGCGCCCCGGCATAGGTCATGGAGATCACCGCAAGCGCTCGAATCGTGGGCGCAAAGGCCGCCGCCGCATCGGGAAAGAGCGGCAGCGCAAAACGCAGCAGGCCATAGACCCCCATCTGCAAACCGAGCGCCACCAGGAGCGCGGATCCGGCCGTGGGGGCAGCGGCCTGAGCGGCCGGGAACCAGCCGTGGAGAGGAACCAGCGGGAGAGTCACCGCGAACGCCAGGGCAAAGCCGACGAAGAGCCAGGTCTGGCTTTGCCACCACTCGACACCCCCATCGGTCGCCGCGATGGAGAGGTCGAGCAAGCCGGGCTGGTCGCTGCCGGGCGGGGAAACCAGGTCGAGCCCCGGCGCACCCGTCGCCTCGAAGTTCAGGCGCAACAGAACGAGAATCACGACCCACATGAGCATGGAGCCGAAACCCGCGTAAAGCAGAAATTTTGTTGCCGCAAAGACTCGCTCTCGGCCGCCCCAGATTCCCACGATGAAATACATCGCCACCAGGGCCAGCTGCCATGAAAGGTGGAAGAAGAGAACATTGAACGAAAGAAATACACCGAGCACAGCGCTCTCGAAGATGAGCAGGAAAAAAATGAAACTCCTCAACGAGCGCTCGATATGTCTCCACGAGGCGAGCAGGACCAGGGGAAGCATCAAGGTTGTGAGCAGAACGAGATAGAGGTTGATGCCGTCCACGGCGACGAAATATTGAACGCCGTAGGCGGGCAACCAGTCCGCGTACTCAACCCATTGCAAGCCGATCTTCTCGGGATCGAAGGGCGCCACCACCCCCGCGATGACCAACAAGCAGGTCAGGGAAGTCGAGCCCAACGCCACGGCGCGCCAGACCTCACCCGGCAGCCCGGAGGAACCGAAAACGCCCCGGATCAGCGCCCCGCTCAAAAGAAGCAGCGCCGCGGTTGCGCCGGGCATGAAGAGAACCCAGCTCAGGACATGGCCTTCTACATAGGGGCCGAGACCCATGCCTAATGGCCTCCTGCCCAAAGAAAGTAGGCGAGCAGAGCCAGACTCCCGGTCACCGACAGCGCAAGGGAGTGCTGAACGAAGCCCGATTGAACTTGTTTGATCAGCTGATCGGCCAGCAAACGAAGCAGGCCTGCCGAGGTTCGATGGGGCCCGGCTTCCGCGGGCGGGCGATCGCGGCCCCAACCGCGCACGGCAGCCCCGATGCGTTTCCCGGCGAGCCTGCCGAGGCGAATCGGAACGGAGAGGAAAGCGGATAGCCGGGGGGCCACTCGGTCCCAGAGGCGCTGGGGCCCATGAACCCAAGCGACCAGGCGAGCGGGTCGCACGGCGTAGCCCAAGATCGCCGCAGCAAAGCCGAGCACGGTCATCAAGACGGTCGACCCCGAAACTGCCCAGGTCTGGGCGGCGTCCAGCGGGGTTTCTGGTGCCGGATCGACCCCACTGGCAAGAAAGTAGTGAAGGCTATTCGAACGCTCGATATCGCCATTGAAAAAGAAGTCGGCCCAAAACTGCGGAAAGCCGATCACCGCTCCGAGAATCGAAAGCGATGCCAGGCTTCCCATTGCCCATAGGATCGGGGGTTCAGGATCCTCGACCTCGTCCCAATGCACGTGACTCGGCAGCCGAGTTTCGCCGTAGAGCGAAAGCAGAATCAGGCGCACGATGTAGAACGCCGTAAGGGCCAGGGTGAAGAGCACTCCGGGATAGATCAGGCCGTGGGCCAGGCCCGGATCCGCCGCGCGAGTGGCGATGACGACCTGTTGAATCGAAAAGAAACCCGCGGTCAGGGGCAGACCACCCGCCAGGGAAAAGGCCCCGATCCAAAAGCCGATGCGGGTCAGGGTCAGGCGACTCCCCAGGTTGCCCATCCTCGTCATATCGTGTTCGCCCTTGATCGCGACCACCACCACGCCGGCCGCCATCAGCAACAAACCCTTGAAGAAGGCGTGGCTGATGACCTGGAAGACCGCCGCGGTTTGGGCGCCCATACCCGAAGCCACGAGCACGAGCCCCAATTGGCTCACCGACGACCAGGCCAGCACGGCGCTGATACCCCGCACTCGGCAGGCGAATAGCGCGCCCACGAGCGCCGCCGCCATGCCGAGACCCGTCATGGCCCCGGCGGCCAGGGGCGCCTCGCTGAAAACAAAGGCGAAGCGAACGACGAGGTAACCCGCAATCGCCATGCCCGTCACCGTCTGCATCAATGCACTTCCGGGCAGAGGCGCCGCTGAGTCCGCAGAGGAGCCCGCGAAAAAAACGAGTTGAGCAAGGAGAGAAGCGGTCGCCAGAACAAGGCAGAAGCCGATTGCATCCAGAAGCCCTGCGCCACCGCTTCCGGCCCAAGTGGGCAGCGCGGCGGCAGCGCCTTCGAGACCCAACAAAGCCCCGCGCACCTGGGCGAGACCCGTCCCCGGTGCATCCGTGTCCGCGAGGACCCGGAAGAGGAGCAAGGAGGCCACCAACAAGGCGACGTCCCCCACCCGCCCCGCCATCAGAACTCGGCCACCCAGCCGGCTGCCCTCCGCCTCGACGTGCCGAAAACCCGCCAGGAGCGCGGAGGCCAGGCCCACACCCAGGAAGGCGAGCATCAGCAGGAGCAAGTTGTCGGCCAGCACGAAGAGCAGGCTCATCCCGACCTGGAAGCTTGCGAGCGCGAAAAAACGCTGGGCATCCGCGTCCGCCGAGGGCAACAACTCGGGCAACCGAGCCACGTAAAAGACAAGGAGCAGGCCCACACCCGAGATCACCAGGCTGAAGGCCGCGGAAAGAGCATCCAGACGAAGGGCCAGATCGCCGATCAACGCGGAACTCCCCACCCCCGCCCCAATCCAAATTGCGATTCGATCCACCAACGCCATGGTTTCGCCGGCGAAAACGAGATCCGAAAAAGCAATCACGCTGACGATGAACGAAGCCGCCAGCCCCGCCACGGCGATCACGGCCACGGTCCGGCGCGAAAGCGCGCCTCGGCCAAAGATCCCCACCATCGCGAGCAGGAATCCCACCGCGAGCGGAGGAAAAGGAATCATCCGCAGACTGGCCGCCGTCTGACCTGCGAGTTCGTTCAGCATCTGGGACTCACCATCTGAGTACGCTCGAGTGGTCGACATTGGCCGAACCCCGTTCGCGCACCGATGCGATCGCGATGGAGAGACCCAGGGCGAGTTCGGCTGCGGCCAACACCAACACCACCAGGGCGAAGCCCTGGGCTTCGGATACGCCGGCCGCCCCTATGCCGGCGTCTTCGGCGCGCATCCGGGCAAAGCCCACAAGCGCCAGAGCAGCGGCGACGAAAACACCCTGGACGCCCACCAACAATGAGAACAAACCCCGGCGAAGCAAGATCATGACCAACGCAAAGCCGAAGAGCAGGAGCGCAAGTCCGATCACCCAGGTGGATGCGATCATTCAGTCAAGCCTCCGCCTGGCGAGCACGACACTGCCCACGAGAACCACCAGCAAGAGCAATCCGAGCAAGGGCAGCGTGGCGCTCCCCGGCGCGAAGAGGAAACCGCCCAAGCTATCAGCGCCCGGCGAAGGAAGGGAAGGAATTTCCGCGCGCTTCGGGACCACCACGACGGATACGAGCAGGCCGACCAGCGTTGCGGCTGCCGCCGCCCCCACGAGTTTGGCCAGGACCCGAAGCGGTGAAGCAGCACCGAGCCTCTCCCCTTCGACACCCGAAACCATCACGGAAGAAACGAAGAGCACCAGCGCTGCGCCCAAGGAGAGAATCCATTCGGCAAGGGCAAGGAAATCCGCAGCCACCCCCTGGAGAACACCCGCGATGGCGAGACCCAGGGCGCTGAAGGCCAGGGATGTGGACAGAGGCGTCCTCGCTTCGACGAGAAGAAAGGCTGCAGAGAAAAGGGCGAGCGCCGCAAAGAAATAGAAAGCGCCCATTTCAAACATCACGCGAGGTCACCCCCCAACCCATTCAACACGAGCGCGGTCAGCGCCAGATCGATGAAGGCCGCGGGCAGAATGATTTTCCAGCACAGATCCATGGACCGCTCGTAGCCCAGGCGCGGCAAGGAACTTCGGATCATCAGTTGTAGAAAAACCATCGCGACGAATTTGCACGCGAAACTGGCCAAGTGCAGACCCAGGCAGATCGCATTGGCGACTCCGTCACCGAGATATTCCGCGATTCCGCCAACGAGAGTGGCCTGGGGGATCCACGGAATCGACCAGCCTCCGAGGAAGACCAGGGTCAGAAGAGCCGCGACGAGAATCGTTTGAAGCCGCGCAGCCAGGGCAAAAAAACCGAGGCTCGCCCCTGCATGTGCGCTCCGAGTCCCGCCCATGAGTTCGGCATCCGCACTCTCGGCGTTGAAGGGGGGCAATCCGGCGCGCACCGAAGCCGCGGTCAAGACCAACACGAAGGCAGGGGGATTCAAAAAAATTCCCCATGCGGGCCAGGTCGGGCCAGAAGCGCTCAGGGGTGAAGCGCTCGGGGATGAAGCGCTCGGGGATGAGGCGTCCGCCGAGAACGCAACCGGCAGGTCAAAGAGGGAAAAGCCGGAGTCCTGCCACGCCACCATCTCGGCCAGATGCAGGCTGCCGAAGATCAGAAGCATGGGGAGCAGGGAGAAGAGCAGGGCGAGATCCCCGGAAAGGCCTCGAGCGGCGGATCGAAACGCACCGATCAACCCCACACCGCCCTGGGCGGCCCCGCTCCACACCGTGGCCAGCCCCCCCACCGCGGCGAGCGCGAAGATATAGAGGATGCCGCCTTCGACATCGGCCAGCAGTAAAGAGAACGAGGTATCCCCCCACGTGTACCGGCCGCTCCAGGGAATCGCGGCAAAGGGCAACACGGCGGCGATCACGACGAGCGCCGGGCCCCAGGCCGGCGCAAAGCGCGCGGTCGAAGCGGGTCCGCGCTTGCTCAGCAATTTGAGGGTATCGGCCAGGGGCTGAAAGAGGCCCGCGAGGCCTACACCCGCGATCGCGGTACGCCCGATCCCCGGACGCTCGCCCACCAGGGCGGCCTGTTTGCGTTCGGCCCAGGCGACCAGGGGCACGAGCACGCCGAGCAGAACCCCAAGCAGGAGCGACGCCGCCGCGACGAGCACCCAGAACGCGCTGCCCAGCGTTTCCTCTTGACTCACCGTCCCAGGGCTCCTTTGCGCCACGCGTAGGCGAACCCCACGGTCAGTGGTAGGACGAAGAGCGCGGCTTGGAGCCACTCGGCCTGGCCTCGAGGACCCGCGGCCAGGGCCCACGCCACCATGAGCAGCCCCGCACCTTCGAGAACCACGAAGGCCACGGCGGCAAGAAAGAAACCGAGCCCTGCACTTTCCGGGGCCTCGGGGGGAGAGGACGGATCCCCGGCCTCCGCAGAAGAGCTCCCCTGGCCCCGCGCCGCCCAGGCGACGAGAAGAAGGGTGGGCACACCGATCAGCGCCAGCAGAACGAGAACACCGACGTACTCGGCCATGCCCCAGTGCTCCCTTCGGCCACCCCCTGTTGTGGACACCCGCCCGCGCAAAGGGGAAGTCGTGACTCGGCCTGGAGGGCAGCGCCGAAAGTAGCCCGTGGGCTGCCGAGGCGTCAATTTCTTCGGCGCCGAGAGCCTTCAAAACCCCTCGCCCCATGATATTCTCGGGCGCGTGGGCGTTCCCATCGCAGTCCTTGGAGCCGGAAGTTTTGGCACCTGTCTTTCTGTTCTTTGCGGACGCGAGAACGATGTCCGGCTCTGGGCGCGTTCCCCGGACACCGCCAAGGCGATCGAAACCGAGCGGCGCAATCCCCGCTACTTGACGGATCTGAGGATTCCGGGGCGAATCACCGCCACCAGCGACCTCGCCGAAGCCGTGGATAACGCAGGCTTCATCATCGCCGCGCTCCCGAGTCACGCCCTGCGGGCGGTGATGGAGGAGGCGGCGCCCCATATGACCCCAGATTCCATCGTGATTTCCACCTCCAAGGGCATCGAATTCGAGACCGGCATGCTGATGCACCAGGTGCTGGAGGATGTCCTGCCCGACGCCCAGCGATCGCGAATCACGTGCCTTTCCGGACCTTCCTTCGCCCGGGAAGTCGCTCAGCGAAAGCCCACGGTCGTCACCGTGGCGTGCGAAGACGAGGAACACGCGATGGCGGTGCAGGCGAAACTCTCTTGCCCCTGGTTCCGCTGCTACTCCACCGACGACATCGTGGGCGTGGAGGTGGGCGGCGCCCTCAAGAATGTCATCGCCATCGCGGTGGGGATGTCCGACGGCATGGGGTTGGGCCTGAACGCCCGGGCCGCGCTGATGACGCGCGGGTTGGCCGAAGTCACCCGCCTGGCCATGGAACTGGGCGGCCGCCTGGAGACCTTGGGCGGGCTCTCGGGGATGGGCGATCTCCTGCTCACCTGCACCGGGGATCTTTCACGCAACCGCCAGGTGGGCCTCGGGCTCGGCCTCGGGCGACCCCTGGAAGAGGTCACGGCCGAGATCGGCGAGGTCGCCGAAGGGGTGCGGACGACCCGGGCCGCTTGCCGCCTGGCCGAGCGCGTGGGCGTCGAATTGCCCATTGCGGAAATGGTGCGGCGGGTGCTGGCAGGCGACGCCTCCCCCGCCGAAGCGGGCCGGGCCCTGATGACCCGGCAACTCGGCCGCGAATACGATCCGAATCGCCTTTGAGAAGTATGCGAAAGCGTTCTCATTATAATTGTCCTTTAATGACTACAACTTGGACTCTTCCGCGCTAGATTTCGCAAATGAAAAGCGATTTCAATACGCCATCCGAGGGCGCGCTTTCCCTGGCCGATCTCGAGCTCGGTGAATCCGCGGCTGTCCGCGAAGTGAATACGCGCGACGCCATCGGCCGGCGCTTGCTGGACCTGGGCCTGCTGCCCGGAACCGCGGTTCGCGTGATTCGCCGCTCGCCCCTGGGTGATCCCACGGTGTATGAATTCCGGGGCTACCGACTCTGCCTGCGCCGGGTCGACGCGGCCCGGGTACGCGTGGGCAGCGAACCCGTTTCGGGCGCGCCCGACACGAGCGCGCTTTGAGCCAAACCGCCGAAGCCCCCGCACTGGATCCCCTGCGCTTCGGACTGATCGGAAGTCCGAACTCGGGCAAGACCACCTTGTTCAACGCCTTGACGGGCCTGCGCGCCAAGGTGGGCAACTACCCGGGCGTGACCGTCGCCCGGCGCGAGGGCAAACTCGACCTGGCGGGTCGCGCTGGCGTCGTGATCGACCTGCCGGGCACCTATTCGCTCGACCCCCTCAGCCCGGACGAAGCGGTGGTGTGCCGCGTACTCGCCGGGGAAGTCGAAGGCGTCGAAGCGCCCGAAGCGCTGATCGTGGTCGCGGACGCCTGCTCGCTGGATCGCTCGCTCCTGCTCGTGGGCCAGGTGCTCGCCGAGGAACGCCCCACCTGCCTCGTGCTGACAATGATGGACGAACTCGCCGCCCGGGGCGGCCGCCTGGATATCGACCGCTTGGAGGCGGCGCTGGGAATCCCGGTGCTCCCGGTGGTGGGCCACCGCGGCGTGGGGCTACGCGAACTCCGCAGCCGGCTGGCCGATCCCGACGCCTGGAGCCAACCGCCGGTTCTCCCCCCGCGGGATATCGACGAACGCGCCGCCTGGATGACCTCGATTCTGGACGCCTGCGTCGAGACCCGGCCGGATTTCCACGCCATGACGGAACGCATCGATCGTGTGGTTGTGCACCCGATTTTGGGCTCCTTGCTCTTCATGGCGGTCATGATTGGCTTTTTTCAGCTGATTTTCGCCTGGGCGACCCCCGCCATGGATTGGATCGACGCGGGCATGGGCGCGGCGGCGGCAGGCGTGCGCCAGGCGCTGCCCCCGGGCCTCTGGACGGATTTTCTGACCGATGGGTTGATAGCGGGCGTGGGCTCAGTTGTGGTCTTTCTGCCCCAAATCGTGCTGCTTTTCTCCCTTCTCTACTTCCTGGAGGACGTGGGCTACATGGCCCGGGCGGCCTTCGTGGTGGACCGCGCCATGGCCCGGATCGGCCTGGAAGGCCGGGCATTCGTGGCCCTGCTCTCCTCCTTTGCCTGCGCGGTGCCGGGCATCATGGCCACGCGCACGGTGCCCTCGCCCCGGGACCGGCTCGTCACGATCCTGGTCGCGCCGCTCATGACGTGCTCGGCGCGGCTTCCCGTGTACGCGTTGCTGATCGGTGCCTTCGTGCCCGCCACGAATGTATTCGGCCCCATCGGGCTCCAGGGCCTGGTGCTCTTCGGCCTCTACCTCGCGGCCCCGCTGGCGGCCATGACCGTGGCTGCGCTGCTGCGGCGAAGCCTCCTGCCCGGGGAAGGCATGCCCTTCACCCTGGAATTGCCCTCCTACCGATTGCCCAGCCTGGGGCTCTGGTTTTCCCAGGTCTGGGGCAGCGCATGGGCTTTCCTCCGGCGGGCGGGGACGATCATCCTGCTGGCCTCCATGGTGCTCTGGATCCTGCTGACCTTCCCCCAAACGCAACCGCCCCCCGGACTCAACGCCCACGAGGCCTCGGCCTACGCGCTGGAGCAAAGCGCCGCCGGGCGCATTGGCAAAGCCATTGAGCCCGCCATCGCGCCCTTGGGTTTCGATTGGAAGATCGGGGTCGGACTCCTGGCCAGCCTGGCTGCGCGCGAGGTCTTCGTTTCCACTCTCGCGCAGGTCTACGCCAGCGAAGACCCGGACGTCTCGCTGCGAAACGCGGTCAGGGCCGACATCGATCCGACCACGGGAGAAAAACTCTTCAGCCCGCCCACCGTGGCTGCCCTCCTGGTCTTTTTCGTCTTCGCGCTCCAATGCACCTCCACCATCGCCACCATGGCGCGGGAAACCAATTCCTGGCGCTGGCCGGCCTTTGCCTTTGGCTACATGCTGGCTCTTGCGTACGGGGCTTCGTTCTTGGCCCGAATTGTCACGGCTGCGGTGATCTGATGTTCCGGGCTTACTCTGGACGCCTCGAACGCTACTCTGCCGCCATGCAGCGGATACTCGTCCTGGCGATCGTCCTGGCCTTCGTGCTTCCCGGCTGCGCAACCCGCACGGTTCAGCAGAAGGTCGTCGATGAGTACGGCCTCACCATCAAGCTGAGAAGCCAGGCGAAGCTCTTCGGGGAGACCACTCCGCGCGGCTTTGAGCAACCGGCCGTCATCGATGCGTCCCGGATCGCGCTGATTCTCGGCGGCATCGAGGTCGATCAGCGGGCCAGCGATGAAGCCGTCGTCCGGGAGCGCCGGCCCGCGGTGCCCGCCAAGATCCTGCAGCAGGTTTCAGACGGGCTCTCCCAGGCGTTCAGCGAGGCCTCACCGGACCAGGAGGTCATCGTCCTCGCCGTTCGCAAGCAATTGCAACACGGGGTCTTCAACCGAAAATTCCTCACCAGCTTCTCGACCTATCTGAAGGACGGTGAGATGTACGTATTTCTTTCGCGGGTCGACTGGCCACTGGATTCGAAACGCTCGACCGATCGCCTTCCCGAGCCCCAGCCGGGCGAAAGCCCAATGCCCATCACCACCGTGGGCAACGCCGTCTACACGAAGGTGGGGAGCCAAGGGGTGCGCACCAACTGGCGCCGCCCCGAGTTCGGGCTTCTATCAGAAACTTCCGCAGAAGGGTCGAGCGAGAGCCGCTGAATTCCGCCCACTCAGCGCTCCGCCTTCCGCCCCGTCTTCGAGGAGTGGAGAGAAAAATCGATGACCATTATTCTGGAACTTCTCGCCGTCGCACTCGCAGCCCTGGCTGTGGGCAAACTCGTTCCCGAGCCCTGGCGCGCGCGCTTCTTCAACGTGCTCAAGGTCTATCTCACCGTCCGCATGGTGTGGCTGCTTCTGCTCTGGCCGGTGGACGATGGAAGCGGTATCCGCGTACCCGCGTGGAATTTGATCGTCGACCAATTGAATTCGATTGACGCAACGGTCTTCTGGACCTTCGCGGCCATCGGAGCCGCCATTCGCTTTCTCGGCGTCCTGGCCTCCATGTACCGCTGGCAACTCGTTCTCCTGGGCCAGCGCATCGAATTGCCCTTCAGGCATATCCTCGGGGCATTCCTGATCGGACGCGCAATCGGTTTCTTCCTGCCGAGCACCGCGGGGCTCGATGGGTACAAACTCTACGACGCGTCGAGACTCAGCGGGCGCACCGTCGAAGTCACCGCCGGCACGGTTCTGGAAAAAGTGCTCGGGGTGACGGGCATCTTTCTGACCTACCTCGTGGCGTTGCCCTTCGGCATGTCGATCTTCGGGGAAAACGCCCTCCTGGTGGCGAGCATCACCGTCCCCATGGCGCTCGGTATCATCACGATTCTTCTGACCATCCTCTGGTTTCCCGGCATCGTCCAATGGGGCATCGAGAACGTGCCCCTGCCCGCGAAGGATCGCATCCAGGGCGTCGTGACGCGCATCTCCCAGGCCACGGCGGCCTATCGGGATAAGAAGCGACTTGTCCTGATGATGCTCCTGATGAGCTTCTTCGTGCATTTCTTCACCGCGGCCATGTATTTCTTCATGGCCATCGCGGTGGGGGCGAGTATCGAACTCGCGTTCTGGCCCGTCGTGTTTGGCTCTTCGATCCAGATTTTCGCCACGGTGATCGGACCCACCATCGGCGGCATCGGTATCCGGGAAGCCGCGCAGGTCTTGACCCTCGGCAGCCTGCTCGGCCTGAGCGTCGCGGCGGTCTCCGCCACCCTGGGCTTTTGGGTGGGAGAGGTCCCCACGCTCTTCGGTTTCCTTTATTGGCTGATCCGCGGCAAGGATTACCGTCCCGCCTATTGCCGGGTCGACGGGGTTCAGGTGGACTACGAGGAATCGGCGCGGCGCGCGACCGAACTCGAATCCGCCGAAGAAGCCGCCCAGCGAGAATCCGTCAGCGAGGGCGGCGAAGCGCCCCTGCCCCAACCCCAACGTCTATGGGCCGGTATCAGCACGGGGCTCGGCACCGGCATTCTGGCCGGCATCGTGATCGGCGTCGCCGAAGCCTTCGTGATCGCCCAGGGCGGCTTCGGGGCCGAGGCCCAGGTGCTCTGGTACGGGCCCCTGGCCTACGCGGTGGTGCTGGGCGGCTTGGCCGCCGTGGGGGGCGCGGTGCTCAGCGTGCTGCCCATGCAGCGCAGCGAGGTCCGCTCATGGGTTCCGGCCCTGGGTCTGACCGCCACCCTGATTCCCTTTGGCCTGGCCATCTTGATCTTCCGCCTGCGCCGAGATGTCTATCTCGAGCAGATGCCTCCGCTCCCGGTGCTCTTCGCGGTATTGGCCGGGGCGGGCGTGCTCGCATTGATCTTTCTCACCGTGGGGCGCCGCTTCTTCGGGTCCCGGGCCGGCGTCATCGCCCAACCCGGGCCGGCCCTGGGCATCCTCGCCGCAGTGATGGCCGTGGGCGCCGTGATCGCGTCTACACTGAGCGCCCCGCCCCCCACCGCCGGACGGGGAGAGATTCCCGCGGCCCTGGCGGACCGCCCCAACGTGATCCTGGTGATGGTCGATACCCTGCGCGCCGATCATCTCTCCTGTTATGGCGGGCCGGTATCGACCCCGAACCTCTGCAAACTCGTGGACGATGGCGGAAGTCTCTACCCCGGCTTCTCCCACGCCTCCTGGACCAAGCCCGCTACGGCAAGCCTGCTGACATCGCTGCTCCCCTCGACACACCGCGCCATGTCCAAGCCCTCGAAGCTCTCCGAGGAAGTCGAGATGCTTTCCGAGGTCATGAAGGGCGCGGGGTACGCAACCGGAGGCGTGGTCTCCAATATCAACCTCGCCGACAGCTTTGGCTTCAACCAGGGTTACGACGAATATTATTTCCTCGGCCCCGCCTACCTCGCCGGCGCTGAAGAATCCTCTTCCAAGCTGATCCTCTACAACATTGGCCGGGCGGTCTGGTTCAATCTCGCCGGGGGCGGCATTCGTCCCTCGGATTTCTACCAGGATTCCGAGACGGTCAACGAAGTGGTCTTCGAATGGCTCGACCGCAACAATCGCGAGCGGTTCTTCCTCTTCGTCCACTACATGGATCCCCACGATCCCTATTTCCGGCATCCCTACGACGGCTACGGCATCGCTCGCGTCTCCAACCAACATCCCGACGCATCCCTCGCCGAGGAAATGCAAACGCTCTACCGGGGTGAGATCGAATTTCTCGACGGCCATTTCGGGCGACTTCTCGATCGCCTGGAAGCCGACGGCGTCTACGACCAGACCGTCATCGCCCTGGTCTCGGATCACGGCGAGGAATTCTTCGAGCACGG
Organism: Myxococcales bacterium; assembly: GCA_014240165.1. Lineage (GTDB taxonomy): Bacteria > Myxococcota_A > UBA9160 > UBA9160 > UBA4427 > JAZXM01. The sequence goes on from JAAZXM010000031.1 coordinate 25,329, forward strand.
CGGATGGTGGCATGGGCTGACGCTCTACGAAGAACAGATCCGGGTCCCCCTGCTCATCAAATGGCCGAGCGGCGCCCCGGCGCCCGCAAGCGATGCGACCCGTTCACCCGCCCGGTTGATCGATGTCGCCCCGACCCTGGCCGCCGTGGCGGGAATCGACGTGCCACCCGCAATGCAGGGCATCGATCTGCGCACCTCATCGGCGGCGCGCAATGCCAAGCAGCAGGAGGTCTACTCCGAGGAGGATCACGAGGGCAACGTCCTCTGGTCGCTCAGAACCCGGGACCGCAAACTCATCGCGGCCAACGAGGGCAATCCTCGGGGTCTGCCCACCCGGGAATTCTTCGCCATCGATGTCGATCCGAATGAGGAGAACCCTCTGGACCCGGACGCGAGCGCGGGGGAGAGCGACACCCTCGAGCAGCATGCGGACCTACACCGTCGAGGCGCCGAGGGCGAGGCGGTGACCGAAAGCGGCGAAGCCGAGATGAGCTACGAGGAGTGCGAGCAACTTCGCATGCTCGGCTACGTGGACGATTGCGAAGCGCTCAGGTAGACCCGGCTATCCCTCGTCCTCTGCGTCGAGATCCAGCGCAAGGGAATTGATGCAATAGCGAAGCCCCGTGGGTTGGGGGCCATCCGGAAACACGTGGCCCAGGTGCGCATCGCAACGACTGCAGCAGACCTCGGTGCGCACCATGCCGTGGCTGGCGTCGGTCTTGTCGCGAACGGCCGATGCCTCGACGGGCTCGTAATAGCTTGGCCACCCGCTCCCCGAATCGAATTTCGTGGTCGAACTGAAGAGGGGACTGCCGCAGCATACGCAGCGGTAGGTGCCATTCGTCTTGGTATCGCAGTACTCGCCGCTGAAAGCCCGATCTGTCCCGGCCTCGCGCGTGACCGCGTATTGCTCGGGCGTCAGCTTGGCTCGCCAATCGGTATCCATCGGCGCAGCGGCGCCTTCTTCTTTCAGATCTTTGTCTTTGGCCATGGCCTGATCTCCTTGGAAGGAAAACGTATCCGCCTCTTGTGGGAGGCGCTTAATTTTCGCTTGGCTTCTCGTCGTCGTGGAGGGCAACGCAAACCGCTCCGGCGTCGTATCGCAGGCAAACGATATGGGGGCTTTCGTCGTCCGCGCGAAATTGCATCCGCAGGTCACTGATTTCATCCGAGGCGCTGGCCCCGGATCCATCAGGGCAGGGCCAGGCCCGGGTCAGGGGGTTGCCCGCCAGTCGCCACCAGGGCTCCTCCTCTTCCAGCGACGCGAGGCGAACCGAATCCACCTCGTCTCGATTCTCGATCTGGCGTACCAGCAGGCGCGCGTTCTTGCGGTCGGCGGCGATCAAGATCCGGCCCACGTCGAAGGTGAGCAAATAGCCGGGCCCCCGCTTGGGATCGCCCTCGCTATCGGCTTCCAATAATTGTTCGGCTTTGAGAAAGCAGCCCTTGACCTCGGCTGCCCGCTCGAAGAGTTCGATTCCCAACCGCTTCTCCTTGGGCGAATCACCTGCCCTGCGCGAAGAAGAAGTCTACACTCGTTCGGGTCGGTTGGAATGGGCACCGGGAGCAGGCGTGGAAAGACCCGAGATTGAAGAGGAATGGGTGATCCCCGACGGGCTTTCGATCCGCCGAAAGCGCCACGGGCGTAAATGGTCGCCGCGTGAATTCGTCGCGGCCATCGGGCGGGCCCATCGCATCGCATCGGGGCTCACCGATACGATCTCGCCCAACCTTCTACAGCACATCGAAGAAAAAAATGAGCGGATCCCCTACGAAACGCTCTGCATGATCGCCCGGGGTCTGGACTGCGACCCGGCGGATTTATTGGCGGATTAGAACTACGGAGAGAGATATGGCCGAGTGGTTGAGTATCGATGAGGGAAAAGCGGCCGATGGTCTCCGCCTGGTTCTGACCTCCGGGGTTCCGGGTCCGTGGGGCGAGGCCGCCAAGGCGATTTTTCACGTGAAGGGAATCGATGCCCCGCGCATCGCACAATTCGGCGGGCAGGCGAACGAAGAACTCGTGGCTTGGACGGGCGAGAGCAACGCTCCCCAGGCCCTCTTTGGAGATGAACCTCCGCGAACGGGTTGGCGCGAAATCATCGAATTGGGCGAACGCCTGTCACCCGAGCCCTCCCTGATTCCGGAAGCGCCCGAAGACCGAGACCGGATGTTCGATCTGATCCACGAACTCGCCGGAGAAAGCGGACTCGGTTGGACTCGGCGGCAGATGCTCTTTGCCCCCATGATGGAACTTCCCGAGGACCATCCCGGCCACCAAAGCGTGATGGGGATGGCCGAGCGCTACGGCTATTCGGCCGCAGCCACGGAGCAGGCCCCGGCCCGGGCCGCAGAGGTTCTTCAAAAACTGGGGGGACAATGGGCCCGGCAACGCGAAGCGGGCCGCAGTTTCCTGGTGGGCGACCAGCTTTCGGCCCTCGATCTCTACTGGGCGGCCTTTGCGGCCCTGATCGAACCGCTTCCCCATGACCTCTGCCCCATGCCAGCCGGGCTTCGGCAGGGCTACGGCCAAAAGCATCCCGTGATTGACGCGGCCCTGGACCCGGCGCTGCTCGAGCACCGGGCGCAGATCTACGCAAAATGGCTCGAACTGCCCATCGATCTCGGGCCGGGATTCGCGCCTTGAGGGCCTTGGTCCAAAGGCGGGCCGGGATACGGCGGTGCGCGCAAGGAGAGCCGCGATGACCCCGCCCGGGAGCGACCTGGGAAGGGGCGACCACCTGGCGCTGATCGGAGGGCGCGGTTGCGGGAAGACCTCCACCGCGGCCTGCCTCGCCGCGGCGCACCCCGCCTTGCGATTGCAGGACCTGGACGCCTTGGCGCTGGAGGCCGGCGGCGTGAGTTCCGTCGCGCAAATCGTCAATCAGGGCGGATGGCGGGCCTGGCGTGACCTCGAACACGGCGTATTGGAGCGCGTCCTCCAGGAGCCGCCGGGCGCCCTGGTGGATTGTGGTGGAGGCATCGTGGTGGATCTTGATGCCGAGGAACGCGAAGTCTTGAGCGAGCGCAAGGTCGCCTTGCTTCGCAGCCGATGCCGGGTGGTCTACCTGCGCTGCGGCGCCGAACTGCTCTGGTCACGCATTGCCGGCGACCCCGGCCGGCCGGCGCTGTCGGCGGATGAATCCTTCCAGGCGCTGATGGCTCGCCGCGAGCCCTGGTATCGGGAGGCCGCCCATCGCGTGATCGAGGCCGACGCGCTTTCGCCCGAAGAACTGGCCCGGCAGATCGGCGAATGGTTCCTGGGCGAGCGGGATGCATCGCTCCCCGAGGATTGAAGCGCGCCGGCCCTTCAACCCCCGGCGTCTTCCGCCAACCAACCGAGTTCCTCGAGACACGCTTCGGCCTGGCCGCGCACATAGGCTTTCTCGTCGTTCAGAGCCCCGGCCAGGATCGGCTCGACGCGGCTCCGGTCGAGTCCGCCCAGGCGGGCGGAGAGATGCGCGAATCCCATCAGGGCATTGCCCCGCACATCGGTATGCGGGTGGGTGGCCAGACGGGCGAGACAATCCGCCGCCCAGCCCGGCTCTTCGGCCGCCAGCGCGATCTCGATGATCAGGCCCAGGAGTTCCTCGGGCTCTTCCTCTTCGAGGGCCAACTCCACCTGGGCGCGGAATTCAGCCGACATCGCCCGCCTCGCCCTCGACCGGAAACCAGGTTCCGCAGCGGGTGGGGGCCTCCAGCGCTTCGCCAAGGCGAACGAGGAACTCGTCTCGTGACCGAAGCACCGCACCCAGGCGCTCGGTATGGGGCGTATGCGCCTGGCAATCGAGAAAGCGAAAACCCCAGGCCTCCATCCGCCGGATCAGGGCGACCAGGGCCACCTTCGAGGCATCGCTCCGCCGGCTGAACATGGACTCGCCAAAGAAAGCCGCGCCCAGGGATAAGCCATAGATCCCGCCCACCAATTCCCCTTCCCAGCGGGCCTCCACCGAGTGAGCAAAGCCAAGCTCATGCAGCGCGCAATAGCCCTCGATCATTTCGGCGTTGATCCAAGTGCCGGATTGACCCGGGCGGGGGGCCCGGGCGCACGCTTCGATCACGCCTCGAAAATCCGTATCCATGGTGATGCCAAAGCGACCACGACGCAGGTTCTTCGCCAAAGAGCGGTTGATCACCAGGTCCTCGGGGAAGAGCAGGGCGCGCGGGTCCGGGGAATACCAGAGAATCGGAGGCGCTTCGTACCAGGGAAATATGCCCTGGGCATAGGCCGAAAGAAGGCGCTCGGGTTCGAGATCGCCCCCATAGGCGAGCAAGCCGTCGGCATTGGCCCCGCCCGGGTCCGGGAAGGGAATCTGGGCGACGAGATCCGCGACGAATGCAGCCGGGAGCAGTCGGCTTTGACGGGCCGCGGCGGAACGCTCGGTCACCATGGCTCGAATCTCCCTCGGTCGACGGCAAGTCCGGCGCCCTCGCTGGCCCTCATGCGGAGCAGGGTAGCCCGGATGAAGACGAGGGAAGGGGAGAAGACGCTTGCGCGGATCCGGGCTAGAATGCGCGCCCAGCGGGTTCACCCAATAAGGACGATTTCAGGCACTTGCAGGCCCTTGAACCCCTCTCCGCGTGGGGCGTCGCCCAGACACTGCTAAGTGCCCAGAGCGTGTAGAACGACGGCGCCCAGGCGTACGGATGCGGGTTCAGGATTGGCACCCGATAGGCGGGATGCCGCAAGCCCTGAATACCTCGACCCACCCTGTCAGGCCGTGGAGAAGAGCAGAACAATGGAAGACAAGCCTTCGAAAAGGGGAACGGCCACCAGTTCGGTGCACGGGGGCGAACTGCGCCAGCAGGAAGCCAACGCCATCACGACCCCCATTTACCAGACCTCGACTTTCTGGTTCAAGAACTCGCAGGAAGTCACGGATTACCAGGAGGGCAAGACCAAGCGCGAGGAATACGGGCGCTATGGCAATCCCACCTGGCGGGCGGTCGAACGCAAACTCTCCGAACTCGAAGGGGGAGAGGAAACCGTCCTCTTTGCGTCGGGAATGTGTGCGGCCACCACCACCTTCCTCGCCCTGCTTCAAGAAGGAAGCCATCTGATCGTCACCAGCGATTGCTATCGCCGCACCCGGCAATTCATCGATGAATTTCTTTCGCGCATGGGCGTCGAGGTCAGCATCATCGAACCCAGCAACCTGGACCAATTCGAAGCGGCGATCCGCAAAAATACGGCGATCTTCTTCACCGAGTCACCGACCAACCCCTATTTGCGCGTAACCGATGTGCCCGCCTTCGTTGAAGTCGCTCGCGCTCATGACGTCAAGATCATAATCGACTCCACCTTTGCCACGCCCATCAACCATCGTCCCCTCGAAGAGGGCGCCGACCTGGTGATCCACAGCGCGACCAAATATTTGGGCGGCCACAACGATCTGCTGGCGGGCACCGTGAGCGGCTCCAGCGAAATCGTGACGCCGATTCGAAAAGCCCTGGGCGTCCTCGGCGGCATCATCGACAGCCACGGTGCCTGGCTGCTCCTGCGCGGGCTCAAGACCCTGTCGCTGCGCATGGAGCGACACAACGGCAATGGCCTCGAAGTCGCCCGGCACCTGGAGACCCATCCGAAAATCCGGCAGGTCTGGTACCCGGCCCTGGAGAGCCATCCCGATTTCGCCATCGCAAACCGATCCATGTCGGGCTGCGGTGGCGTGGTGACCTTCGAAATCGAGACGGATCTCGAGGGCGCCATGCGTTTCATCGATTCGACCCGCGTCCCCTACCAGGCGCCGAGCCTCGGCGGCGTGGAGTCGCTCATCGAATTGCCCGTGACCATGTCGTTCTGGGATTACGATGCCGAGCAGCGCAAGAGCTGGGGGATCACCGACTCCCTGGTGCGCTTCGCCTGCGGGATCGAGGCCGCAGAGGATCTGATCGCGGACATCGACCAGGCGCTGGAGTCCGTCTAGCGCCTGGAAGCGGCCTCGGATGATTCGCTCCGGGCCCGCAGCGGGCGGATCAGAGCAGAGCGCCCTGGGCGGGATGCGAGGTGCTTTCCATGGTGAGCAGCCTGCGCTTGAGTTCGAGGCCCCCGGCGTAGCCCTGTAATTGGCCGTTGCTGGCCACCACCCGGTGGCAGGGAATCACCAGGGGAATCGGGTTGGCCCCGTTGGCCGCCCCCACGGCGCGCACCGCGGCGGCTCGCCCCACCCTGCGGGCCACCTCGGCATAGGCGACGGACTCCCCATAAGGGATTTCCTTCACCGCCTGGTAAACCTCGAGTTGGAAAGGCGTAGCGCGCAGATCGAGACGAAGATCGAAGTCCTCGCGGTCGCCGGCAAGAAACTCGGACACCTGCTCCACCGCCAGACGGTTCGCGCCCTCGTCCTGCTTGATCTCGTCATATTGGGCGTGGGTTCGGCACCAGCCCGCAAAGCCCCGGCCGTTGGCCCGAGGAAGCGCAAGGTAGGCAAGGCCCTGTTCGCTGGACGCCAGCGTGAGCTGGCCAATGGCGGAATCAAAATGCATCGCATAGAGAGTCGGCATGCGCGAATCGCATACTAACACGGGGTCGGCGTTCCCGGGCATAGAATCTCGCCGGAACAATCCGCGCCGGCTCAAACTCGGCGAACGCCCTCGGCCACCAGGGCCTCGACCCGATCCATGAAGCGCTCTTCGAGACAGAGTCCTCCGAGTCGGTTGATCTCCTGGATACCCGTGGGACTCGTCACGTTGATCTCGGTCAACTTCCCGCCGATCACATCGATCCCGACAAAGAACAATCCCTCGGCGCGGATCAAGGGGGCCAGGCGCTCGATGATCTCCCGGTCCCGGCCATCGATCGCCGAAGCGGCAGCCTGGCCACCCGCGTGAAAATTCGCGCGCACCTCGCCCGCGGCCGGAACCCGCAATACCGCGCCCAGGGGCTCTCCCTCCAGCAGGAGTATGCGCTTGTCCCCCTCCCGGACCGCAGGCAGGTAGCGCTGGGCCATGACCCAGCGCGATTCGAACGCCGTGATCTGCTCCAGGATCGAGCTGATATTCCGCTCGCCCTTCACCAGGTGGAAGATGCCCTCGCCCCCCTTGCCATCCAGGGGCTTGACGATCATCTCCCCCCCCATGGTGTCCATGAAGCCGAGCAGGTCGGAAATTCGCCGACTGACCGCGGTCTCGGGCATGAGGTCACGAAAGTGCAGGGCGAGCAGCTTTTCGTTGTAGGCCAGCAAGCTTTCCGGGCGGTTCAGGATCAGGGTTCGCTCGCAGGTGCCCAGGATCTGGGTGGCGGCGATATAGCCCGCGTCCACGGGCGGGTCCTGGCGCTGGAGCGCGACATCGATCTCCTCGTCGAGGATCACGCCCATGGGCTCCCCCCATTCCGTCCGGCCCCCTTCGCCTTCGCGGAAGAGCCGCACCGGGGTCGTCCGGGCCGCCGCCCGGCCGCCTTCCACCCCCAGGTCGCCGGGGGCCACGTAGAGCACCTCGTGGCCTCGGCGCTGGGCTTCGAGCATCAGGACCAGGGTCGTCGACGCGGAGAAACTCTCCGCCTCGACGGGATCCATCACAAAGACCAGGCGAAGCGAGCGATCGGCCAAGGGGAACGCCTTCTCGGGTTGGGGTGGCAGGAATCGGGCCTCCAGGGGCCCCTCAGGCGAGTGACTGCCTGCGCGGCTACCATGCGGGCGCTCACCGCTCAAGGCCACTCCCCCCTAGCCTTAGCGCAGCGTGGACTGCCGCGGCTAGGTCTGGGCAGGGGCCGGAGATGACATGTCGTTCTTCCCTTTCCGTACAGCCAGGGAGTTCCTACGAGTCACGGCCCTCTTGCTCATTCTCGCCGCGACTTCGGGCTACTGGTTCTACCAGCAATTTCTCGGCGACCTGCCCGACCTGCGGGGCATCGAGGATTACAGCCCGGCGCTGACCAGCCTGGTGCTGGACCGGAATGGCCGGCTGATCGCCGAGTTCCACGAAGAGCGCCGCAGGCTGGTCCCGATTGGCGAGATCCCCCGGGCCACCCAACTGGCCTTTGTCGCCGCCGAGGACAAATCCTTCTTTGAACACAAAGGCCTGGACTACTCGTCGATCCTGCGCGCCGCCCGGGCCAACCTGCTGGGAGGCGGGATCAAACAGGGCGCGTCCACCATCACCCAGCAGACGGTCAAGAGCCTGCTGCTCAGCCCCGAGCGCACTTTCCGGCGCAAGATCCGCGAGATGGTGTTGGCCCGGCGGATCGAGGAATTCTTCACCAAGAACGAAATTCTCTATCTCTACGTCAACCAGATCTATTTCGGCCACGGCGCCTGGGGAATCGGGCAAGCCGCCCGGGACTATTTCGGCAAGGACGTCAAGGACCTCTCGATCTCGGAATCCGCGCTCTTGGCCGGGCTCCCCCAGCGCCCCAGCGATTACTCCCCCTACCGAAACCCCTCATCCGCCGAGCGGCGCAGGCTCTACGTACTCGGCCGCATGTTGGCCGACGGATTCATCGATGAAGCGAGCTACGCCGAAGCCGTGGCCGATCCCCCGGAGATCCGGGGGCACGAAGACCAGGACGGGCTGGGGAATGCCGAACATTTCAGCGAATTCGTGCGCCGTCATCTCTTCGACGAAATCGGGGGCGAGGCGGTCCTCCGCGATGGACTCATCATCGAAACCACCCTCGACCTCGAACTCCAGCGCGCGGCGGTGGCCGCCCTGCGCAAGGGCCTCGAGGCCCATGATCACCGCCAGGGCTACCGGGGACCCCTGCGCCAGGTGGAAAGCGAGGCCCTGGAAGCGGAAATCCTGCGGCTGGGCGAAGCCAATGCCGACCTGCTGGTGGATGAGAGCAACGACCCCGTGGTGGGGGTCCTTGTGGAGGCCCTGGGCGCGGACCGCGCCGAAACCAAGGCCGAAACCGAGGCCGCGACCGGGCTCGGCGCGACGGACCCCGCTGAGCTCGCCGCCCGCGAGGCTCTCGCCGATCTCTTCACCCCGACGCCCAGCCTGCCCTTGGATACCCCCCTGGAAGGAATCGTCGTTTCGGTGGAACCCGAGAGCCAGAGCGCCCGGGTCGCCTTCGGCCCAGGGGTGGAGGGGCGGGTCGATCTCAAGGACGTGAACTGGGCCCGGGAACCCAACCCCAAGCGACGGCCGCGGCCGGTCAAACGCATCGAAGATATTTTCGCCCCGGGCGACGTCGCCCCTTTCCTGCGCCTCGCCGACCACCCGCCGCCCGAGAAAAACGAGGACGAGTTGCCTGCGGGCGAGGCGCCCCTGCCGCCCCCGCCGCGCCTCGGCCTCCACCAATCGCCCATCGTCGAGGGGGCCCTGCTCAGTTTCGAGAACGGGACCGGGGACGTGCTCGCCATGGTGGGGGGGTACGACTACCGGGGCAGCGAATTCAACCGCGCCACCCAGGCCAAGCGCCAGCCCGGTTCGGCATTCAAGCCCTTCATCTACGGGGCCGCGCTGGAGAAGGGCTATACGCCGGTTTCCGAGGTGGTGGATCGCCCGGTGGTCTATACGGATCCGGTTTCGGGCTTCGTCTGGGCGCCGCGCAATTATGGCCGGCGCTTCTTCGGCCCCATGCCCCTGCGCAACGCGCTGAAGAAATCCATCAACAACGCCACGGTCCATCTCTTTCGCGACCTGGGCGTCGATTTCGTCATCGACTACGCGAATCGTTTCGGCATCCAATCGCCCATGGTCCGCGACCTTTCCCTGGCCCTGGGCTCGAGTTCCATGACCCTGCTCGAGCTCACGACCGCCTACTCGGTCTTCCCCAACAAGGGACGCCTGGTGCCCCCACGCTTCATCAAGCGCGTCACCCGGCGAGACGGCACGGTTCTCGTGGAAGATGTCTTCCTCACCCATCCTCCCGAAGAGCCTCCGCCCGCTGTCGCGGCCCCGGGCCCGGGCACAACGACAACGATGCCCGCCGCCGCGATCGAGCGCCCGGTGGCGTCCGCACCGGTGGAAGGCGAGGAGCCCGGAGCGGAAAGCCCGTTGGACGAAGAATTGGGATTGGAAGAAGATCGCGTCATCTCGGAAGCCGATGCCTACTTGATGAGTGATCTGCTGGCAGCGGTGGTCCAAGAAGGCACCGGCCGCGGCCTGCTCCGGCTGGGGCGACCCCTGGCGGGGAAGACGGGCACCACCAATGAACAGGGCGACGCATGGTTCATGGGCTTCTCGCCGGACCTGACCACCGGGGTCTGGGTCGGGCACGATGACAACCGGGTATTGGGCTTTGGAGAGACGGGTGCGGGCGCCGCCCTTCCGATCTGGCGCGACTTCATGCGCGTGGCCCTGTCCGAACGCGACGTCCGGGACTTCGAAGTCCCCGCCGATCACATCGTCTTCCAGCGCATCGATCGCGATACCGGCCTGATCGCCGACGCCAGCACGAAGAACGCGTATTTCCAGCCCTTCATCGAGGGCACCGAGCCCAAGCGCAGCGTCAGCCAGCGTGAATCGGCAAGCGATGCCCGGCGCGCCCTGCGCGAAGACATCTTCTAGGCCCCCCGCGGGATATTGCTTGACAGACATCGCCCATCCGGGTTAGCAACGGGGCATGTCCGGGGGTGAACAAGAGGGTCGAAACGCGACGGGTCCGTCGACGGATCAAGACAAGTCGACCCGCGCGCGGCGCAATCGGGGGGCTGCCGCCCTGATCGACGCGGTCTTTCCCGCGGCCGCCTCCGCGACGGCTTCGGCGCCGAGCGAGACCAGCCTGCAATCCCTGCTGAGCGATGCGGTCAGCGAACTCGCCCGGCGTTCGGGTGCCGAGCGATGCTGCGCCTGGCTCGCCACCGGGGATGGCCACTTCAGCCGGGTTGCGGCCTATGGGCGCGCCCAACCCGCCCCACCCGACGATCTGGAGCCCGGCGCCTTCGAAGCCCTTCGGCGGCTCCAGCAGGCAACGGATCTCGGCGACCGGCACGAGGAGCCCACCTCGGCGCGCGTCAGCAACGCCAGCGGAATCACCGCCGCCATCGCCCTGGGGCGACAAGGCGAGGGCGAGTTCGAACCCGCCCTGGCGGTACTGGCCCTGGGAGGACCCGAGGACGCCCTGGGCGCAGTCCGCCCGCGGACCCTCGCCCTGCTCCAAGAACTTGGCGAGCGATTGGCGGCGCCCCTGGCCACCCTATCCGCCGTTGAGCAGATTCGTGGCCTGGGCCAGGACATCCGTTGGCTCGACCGCCAGGCGGTCTTGGGCGAAATGCTCGGAGAGATCATTCACGAAGTCCGAAACCCCCTTGTGTCGGTCAAGACCTTTCTCGAACTGCTTCCCGATCGCCTGGAGGACCCCGAGTTCTTGGGAGATTTTCGCGAGGTCGTACTCGGCGAGGTGGCGCGTCTGGAGCGCCTGCTCGACTCGGCCCTCCGCCACTCCCAGCCCGAGCGCCTGGGGGACACTTCGAGCAACGCCGAAGTCTCCGCCACCCTCGCCACCCTGAAGGGACTCCTCGAACACCGGGCCGGGGAAAAGGGCATCCGCCTGGTCTGCCAAGCCGAACCCGAAGCGGGCGAGGTGGCGATTTCCGCCGACGCCCTGCAACAGGTGCTGCTGAACCTGACCCTCAATGCGCTGGGCGCGACTCCATCGGGAGGCGAGGTGCGCGTGCGCGCCTACCGGCCCGCCGTCGCCCAGGCGCCTTCGGTTGAATTCACGGTGGAGGATACGGGGCCGGGCATTCCCGAGGCCGACCGCGAGCGGGTTTTCGAACCCTTCGAAAGCGGGCGCAGCGGGCGGCCCGGAGGCCTGGGGCTCGCCATCTCCAAGCGACTCGTCGAGGAAGCGGGTGGCCACATCGCGCTGGGGGACGCGCCGGGAGGTGGGGCGCGGCTGGTGGTCCGGCTTCCCGAAAGCGGCGGGGAATCACCGGCCTGAACGCCGGGGGCAGGGCGCGCCGAACCCTCAGGCCGGAGCGGACGCCCACCAATCTGCCAGCGCTCGGCCAAGCGCGTCCAGGCCATTCATGAAGAAGTGGTCGCAATCGGCGATCAACTCGAGATGAGCCGCCGTGCATTGCCGCGCCACGTCGGCGAGCACCGCCGCGTCCACCCACTCATCCTCGGTGCCCGCGGCCAAAAAAATTTCGCCCGGGAAAGCGCAAAGCGCGTCCGCATCGAGCATCGACGTCGGAGGCGCGATCAGGACCAGGCGGCGAATTTGCGGTGAGTCCTGGGCTGCGCGTACCGCGGCGAGGGAACCAAAGGAGTAGCCGCACGCCACCAGGGGCACGGGCTCGGACGCGAGCAGGAAATCCACGGCCGCTCGGTAATCCGCGTCGGCCTGGGCGAGATCGGCGCTGGGGGTTCCGGCGCTCGCCCCAACACCCCGCCAGTTGAAGCGAAGGCTCGAGAGCCCGGCCTTCTGGCACGCCCAGGCGACCTCGCCCACGACGGGGGATTCCATGCTGCCCCCCATCAGGGGATGCGGCGCAGCCACCACCGCCGCCGCCGGCGCCTCCTCCACGGGAATGAAAAGGCCCTCGAGAACCGCGCCCGGGGGCTCGGACAAAGCAAGGGTGGCAGGCTGCTCGAATGCGCGGGTCAACTCGCTGTCCTCCGGGTCCTGATCTCTGGCGTCCGCGCTACACACTAGCCTGCCGGGCGCCCGGACCGGCAGCAGGCCAAGGAGCCCAGGCCCCGGGCAGGAGAAAATCAATGGAGCGACGCGTCCAGCGTGGAGTCATGCTGGAGATGGTGACCGAGGAGGTGGAACTGCCCGATGGGCGGCGCACCCAACTCGACCTGATCCGGCATCCCGGCGCCGCTGCGGTGGTGCCCTTTCTTTCCGACGACGAGGTGCTCCTGATCCGCCAATATCGCTACGCGGCCGGGGGCGAGATCTACGAAGTCCCCGCCGGAAAACTCGATCCGGGCGAAAGCCCCGAAGCCTGCGCATCCCGAGAACTCGAAGAGGAGACGGGGTACCGCGCGGGACGGCTCCAGCCCCTGGCCCAGATCCTGACTACGCCGGGTTTTACCGACGAGCGAATTCATCTCTTCGCCGCCGAAGCCCTCTCGCCGGGCCGCCAACGACTCGACGATGACGAATTGATCGAACTCGTCCCGCTTCCCCTCGACGAGGCCTTGGCGATGGTTTGGAGCGATGCCCTCCCCGATGCCAAGAGCAGCTTGGCCCTGCTCCACGCCGCCCAGCGGCGAGGACGGCTCGGCTAGGGGCGCCACGCGGAAATCCGCAAGCTAAAAGCCCCTTCCATTGGCCGGAACCCGCACAATCCCATAGCCTTCCGCGCGCAGCAGAGCCGGAATCAAGGCCGCGGGCGGGCAAGAGCTCTCTCGCGCACCGGCTCGAACTTCGACCTCAAAATCGCAGCCCGCAAGGAGTGACTGGACGTGTACGGTCGCGGATCGCAAATGGGTTTCGGCCCTCCGGTCACGCCGCCGGTGATCAAGAACCTGTTGATCGCCAATGGCGTCGTTTTCATCCTCCAATTGCTGACCCGCGGACCCGCCGGCGACATGCTCTCGAGCTTTGGCGCGGTTTCTCCCTGGGCGGTCTGGGTTGAATTCAAATTCTGGCAGCCCTTCACCTATATGTGGCTGCACAGTGCCTACAGCCCCTTTCACATCATCTTCAATATGCTCATGTTGTGGATGTTCGGGTCGCAATTGGCGCTGGTTTGGGGCGAGCAGCGTTTTCTTCGCTACTACCTCGCGTGCGGAATCGGGGCCGGGATTCTGATCGCCACCCTGCCTTGGATGGCGGTGCTGCTCGGCCTGATGCCCGCAACCCAGAGCCTGGCGATTCCGACCCTGGGCGCGTCGGGGGCAGTCATGGGGGTGATCCTGGCCTTCTCGTTCACCTGGCCCGACCGAACCCTGATGCTCATCTTTCCCCCCATGCCCATCAAGGCGATCTGGCTGATCCCCTTCATGCTCTTCATCGAATACGCCAGCGGCCCCTCCAACGTGAGTCATCTCGGTCACGGCGGCGGCCTCGTCGTGGGCTGGATCTACCTGGTGCGCGAAGGACGAACTCCCGGCGCGCCCACCCTGGAAGGGTTGAAGCATAAATTCCGGCGTTGGCGCATGCGCCAGAAAATTCGCTCGGTTCATCAGGATGAACAGCGCAAGCGAAAGCGCGACGACGACCCGCCCTACCATTGATCCCGCAGCCCGCTGCCTGTCCGCAACGGGCCGGGCTAGGCGGGTGGGGCTAGGCGGGTCGGGCTAGGCGGGTCGGGCTAGGCGGGCCGAGCGATCAGGGCGAAGCGCCGACCTTGCGGTCTATGATCAGATCGCCCTTCTCGAAGGTCACGCTGGAGAGCCCGATCTCGCCCACTTTCAACTGGCGCCAGATCTCTCCTTCGTGAAGTTCCACCTCGGCTCCATCAATCAGAGCCGACACGTAGGCAATTCGCTTGCCCGGCGTGGGATGCCATACGGTGCGAAGCACCTGTACGCCCAGGGGATCACCCGGGGCGGCCACCGGAGGGGGCGAGGCGAAGGGCTTGGGGTAAGCGACGCGTCGCTGGGCTGATTCGCGGGAAGCCAGGTAGGGCGAATAGGGTTCGCCGGGCTTGGCGGAGGGCGTCGGTTTCTTGACTTCCGGGAGCGCCAACCGCTCGGTGGGCTTGGAGGGATCAAAGGTCGGCGGCGGAACGTAGGTGGGCGGCGGCGGCACGCCTGCGATGGCGGAGTTGCGACGCTTCAAGTGGCGCCGGATCGCCGCGTTCACTTTTTGTGCGCCCGGAGCCTGCGCGTCCGCAACTGTGCCGCCTGCACTCGCCGACGGGGGCGCGGGCGAGGGCGGGGCGGCCTGGGGCGGCGGACCTGGCGATGCAGCGGGCTGTGCGGCGGCCTGGAACCCGTTGCCTTCGCCCTCCGCCCGGGCTTCCGGCGGCGTGAAGTCGAGGGTTGCGGGGCGCCGCGGTGCGGCGGAGGGCGTAGCCGCGTCCGCCGTCGCCTCGGGGGCGGCGGGCGACGACGACTGCCAACCGCGCAGCCCAAGACCCAGGCCTACCAGGAGCAACACGCCCAATCCGATGCCCACAAAAAGCCGAGGCCTGGGCAGGCGTGAGGACCCCGAACGAGCAGCACCGGTGACCTCGTCGTGCAGGCGCTTGGTTTCGGCTTTCTGCTGGCGCTCGCCCTCCACGCGTCGCAGGGCTTTCATGATTGTGCTCATCCCGAGTCCTCGTCTGCGAGTTGGGGAGGCGCGAATTCTTCCAGCGCCGAATAGAGCAGCATCTGCGTGCGCGGCCCCGCAACGCCGTCGGGCTCCACCGCGTTCTGGCCCTGGAAACGCGCCACCCCGTGGAGAGTCGACACGTCGTAGACCCCCGAGATATGCGCGTCCAGGTAGCCGAGTCGCGAGAGTGCCTCCTGCAACCAGAGCACCCCGGCACCCCGGGCACCTTCGGCGATGACGTCGGGAATGTCGAGATAGGGATTCCATACGACCCAGGCCGATCCCAGCCAATACTCGTCGAGAAGATCAGCGGAGACCCACAGCGAATCCCCATCGCCCAACCCGGCCAGCTCCACCTCATCTTGCTGGATTGCCACCAGGGCGACGATCCGCGACTCGCCGAGGGGAGTCGCGAGTTCGATCAGGGCGGGATAGTTGAGATCGCGCAAAGCCTGGAAACTCACATCGGGCAGGCTGAGAACGCCGAGCCCTTGACTGCGAATTTCCGCCAGGGCAGCGGCGAGCGAGTTGATCTGGCTGCGCATCGGCGCTCCCCCGTGCAAAGCCAGGGCGGCGCGTGTGGCCTCGGTGAGGGTCTGCCCGTGCGCCTGGCCCGAGAGGGTCGCTTCGAGCAGGCCACGCTCCTGGGCCGGCCCCGACCCGGCCCCTTCGAGGCTTGGAGGCGCATCGTTCAGGGTGTTGTTCAAGGTGTTGTTCAAGGTGTTGTTCAGGGTGTTGTTCAAGGCGTTGTTCAGGGTGTTGTTCAGAGTGTTGTTCAGGGTGTTGCCGCCTTCCTCAAGCGTCCCAACCAACGCTTCCTCGGGCGAAGGTTCGGCGCGTTGTGCCGGCGGAAGCTCGACGATGACGGTCACCGCCGCGCCCGCATCGCCTGAGAGATCGGGTGCACGGGCCAACGAAACCGGTGCCAACCCGGGGGCCGGCCCCCAGGAGATCCCCAGGTCGGAACTCGGAGCCAACCGGAGTGCCGCCCAGCCGCCCAGGCCCATGAGCACGGCGATCGACGCCGCCCAGGCCAGCGGCCGGGGCAACCCCACCCGCAAACGCGACGCCGCGTCCGGAACCTCCCGGGCGGCCTGGCGCAGTCGCCGGGCACCCACGCGGTGCTCGCTCTCCGCGTAACCAGCCAATAGGGCTCGGTCGCAGAGCACGTTGATCAGGCGGGGAATGCCTCCGGTGAGGCGATGGGCTTCGCGCAGGGCCGCAGGGGTAAAAATCTCGCGATCCGCGCCAGCCGCTACATAAAGACGATGGTTGACGTAGGCCGCCGTGTCCTTGGGCGAAAAGGGGCGCAGACTCCAGCGGACGGTGACTCGCTGCCGAAGTTGGCGGAGTGCATCGGAGTCGAGTTTGGCTTCGAGTTCGGGCTGACCCAGCAGGATGATCTGGATCAATTTGGACGTCGCCGTTTCGAGATTCGAAAGCAGGCGAATTTGTTCCAGGGTGGCGGACGACAGGTTCTGGGCTTCGTCGATGATCAGAACAACCCGCCGTTCGCCGCGATGACACTCGAGCAGGAAATCGTTCAATCCCGCAAGCAATTGCCGCCGGGAGCGCCGCTCCACGGGAAGGCCGAACTCTTCGCTGATCGACTGCAGAAGCTCGATATCGTTGTTGCTCGGATTGAAGAGGATCGCGATTTCGGTGTCGGCCTCGATCCGCTCGAGCAAGCTACGACACAGAGTCGTCTTGCCCGTCCCCACTTCACCGGCAAGAACGATGAACCCCTCGCCCTGCTCGAGGCCGTAGACAAGGTGGGCCAGGGCCTCCCGATGGGAGTCCGACAAGTAGAGGAAAGCTGGGTTGGGTGTCAGCGAGAAAGGCTTTTCGCGCAGACCATAGAACGCGGTATACATGGGATGACCTGTTGGTCGAGTGTAACCCACCTATTCGCGGTCATTCATGACGAGCCCGGACACCCCCGAAGAAATGCCTCCTCCCTGCGTGGGTGTGGATCTCGGAGCCACCCTGGCGAAGTTGGTCATCCGCGCGCCGGGCGAAGACTTGCGCTTCGAGTTCCTGTCTGCAGCCAACCTGCAGACCCTCGAAGAGCGAATCAGCGAAATCGGACCGGGCCGGATCGGCATGACGGGTTGCGGAGCCAGCACCCTGGAAGCCCGACTCGGCCTGCGCGCACAGCGCTGCGTCGAGTTCGAAGCCTGGGGGCGGGGCTCGCGAACCCTGCTCCGCGGCCAGAACGCCGATGCCGACGCCCCCTACCTGCTGGTTTCCCTGGGTACGGGAACGTCGATCCTGCGCGTCGAAGGCGACGCGGTTGCGCGCCTGGGCGGAACCGCCCTGGGCGGGGGCACCCTGCTGGGCCTGGGTGTCGCATTGACCGGCTGCCGGAGCCATGAAGAACTCTGCCATCTGGCCGAAGAGGGCGACCGGGCCCGGGTTGATCTGCGGGTGAGCGATATCTATCGCGAGGGAGAAATCGCGCTACCGGGCGAAACCACTGCCGCCTCGTTCGGCAA
Source organism: Myxococcales bacterium (assembly GCA_014240165.1). Lineage (GTDB taxonomy): Bacteria > Myxococcota_A > UBA9160 > UBA9160 > UBA4427 > JAZXM01. The sequence continues at coordinate 42,927 of JAAZXM010000031.1, forward strand.
CCTGGCTCGCTGGCTTTCCCCGGACAGGGAGGAAGGGAATGAGGCGCCGTCCCAGCCCGCTGACCTGGCCGCCGCGGTGATGGGGCTGGTGGGAGAAAACGTGGCGCTGCTCTGCTGCGGACTCGCCGCGGCCACCGGCGTAAGCCAACTGGTTTACGGAGGGGGCTCGCTCCACCACAACCCCGTGTTGGCGAGCATCATCGAGGACGTCAGCGCGGGCCTGGGACAGACCCCGCTTTTCCTGGAAAACGGAAGCTTCGCCGGTGCCGTGGGCGCACTCGAGCAGGGCTCGGAAGCCTGATCAGTCGACGGCCGGACCGCCGGCGTCGCTTCGGTCCTCGTCGTCATCCGGGCGGCTGATATTGCGCACCGCCCGTTGGGTGCGGGCAATGGCGGCACGCTGAACCCGAAGCTCCTCGTTTTGAGCGGCGATCTGGCGTTCGATCCGTTCACGGGAATCCACCGCGTCCCCCAGCCGCTCTTGTAGGCTCGCGATCTTGTCCTCGAGACCGCGAACCAGGGCCAAGGCCTCGTCGGCGACTTCCCGGCCTGCACTTCGACCCGCCTCGGCAACCGGCTCGGGGGCCGCCGGTTCCGGGGCTTCCGATCCCAATGCGGGTGAATCCCGAACAGCACTTTCGGCTTCGCGGCGAAGAAATTCGCCCGCGGAGAGACCCGAAGAGGAGGCCGGGGCGCTTTCTTCTTCTTCGTCCCAATCGTCACCGCTCTCTTCAAAGGGCGATTCATCCAGCGTCGTCTGCGCCAACGACGCGGTCGTATCCGAAACCTCCGGCGTCTCCTCGGTGGAATCCAGAGCCGCGAAGGGATTCGCAGCGTCCCCGCCCTCCTGTTCACTCAGGGTCGAGAGCCGGTTCTTGGAGGGAAGCGGGACACGGCCCCGGCGCCGGCGAATCATGACCCAGACCACAAGCAGCCCGAACAAACCGATCAGCGCGAAAACTTGTTTGAGCGAACCCGCCGAGGATTCGGCTTCGGCCTCCGGGCGAACCGCGGGGGGTTCCACCGCGAGAGGGCGCGGCGGCGTCACTGCCGGGGCCGCAGCGGTTTCGGCTCGGCCCGCTTCGGAGCGGAAGAGGGCGCTTTGGATGCCTGCTTTTGGGGCGCCCGGGCTGCCGGGGCCGGTTTGCGCGGCGCCTCCACCTTGATGATCGGCTTGGCCGGCTTGGGGGACACGGCGATGATCTTGGCCGGCTTGGGCTTGGACTTGGGCTTGGCCTTCGCCACGGGTGCGGGCGGTTTGACCGGGGCCTTGGCTTTCGGCTTGGCCGCAATTTTTTTAGGGGCGGGCGCCGGTGCCTTGGCCACGGGCTTCGCCGCCGCGGGCGCGGCGGCCTCTTTCGGCTTGGGGCCGCTGATATCCAGTACGATCCGGGGCGGGTTCGCGAGAATCATCTCCTTGAGCTTCAAATTCTCACCGAGCAATTTGATGCGCGCCTTCGAGCCCTTCGCCGTGGGAACCAGAGTCACCTGGCCAATCAGGGCCTTCGAAGCCTGCACATCGCGCACGGCGGATCCGGCGTCCAGGGTAACGACGAGTTCCGATTGCCCTCCTCCGCGCTTGATCTTATAGGCCGCGGGTTGGTCGAGTTCGAAGACCACCCGGGTGTAATCCGTATGGACGCCGACTCTCAGATCCACCACCTCGGCCGCCCCCGCAGCACCCAGGGGAAGAGAGAGGAGCATGAAAACCAGCGTTCCGACCCCAAGCGCCCGTCGCCCCGCTTCGATGCATCGCTTCGCCATCTCGCCTCCAGCCCCCTTGATTCCGCGGAAGGGAATTCCCCCGACCGACTGGCCCGCTGCTCGGCCCATCAGGGCCCGGCCCCGTAATGCCGGAGCCCCATTTGCGCGCGGATCCATACATGCGGACTCCGCATCCCCCGCACCGCTGGACGGGAATCTAACGGGTGGAAATGCCCAATGCTTCATTTGCATTCAATCGGCGGGCACACATCGCCGTCAAATCCGCGCGCTGACCCTTCCAAAAACGCGAATGGGGGATAACCCATACACGTGAGGGCCGGAGAGGCCCGCCCAATGCGTAGGGCCTGGGTCGCCCTCGGGAGGGGCCCAATCGGGGCGAACTCGCCTAGGCGGCGTGGGGGAGTTTCGGCGGCAGCCGCACACCCGCCATGGGGGAAGCGTCCGCAGCGGCCTCCGCTGCTCCCGAGGCCAGGGCGACGAGGGTGCCGCCGGGCCAGGTCCAACGGTGCTCGCAGCGAAGGCATTCGCCCAGGCGAAGCGTCGGCTCGCCCAGGACTTCATCGCAAACCACGGCCTGGCTGCCACAGATCGAGCAGCGAGAATCGGCCACTTCTTCTTTCTGAGGGGTATTGGACTGCATGGCTTCGGCCTCCGTTTTTCATTTCTTCGACGGATGAACTCAAGACCTTTTGCGCTTTCAGCGAATTCCGCTGCTCTTTGTTTCCCTCCGCTTCTCGGCCCGATGAGCCATTGGCTTCCAAGCCGCAGCGGCGGTGGGGCCATCTTCTGGGCGGGTGCACGCAATCACCCGGCACACCCGCCCGGGTTCTTTGGGGAGGTGGAGCCTTCGCCCTGGCCCGTGGCAAAGAAAAGGAAGCAGGTGCGTGTGACCCCCGCGGTCACGCGCTCAGGCGCTTTTAAGCCCCCCGAGAACCCCGCTTACGCGGCCCGGCACCCAGGAGCCAGCCCTCTTCTCCCGTGGGGAGCAGGGAGTCACGCGCGAAGTAAGGGGGCGGTTGGTTGGCCGCGGGCCCCTTCGGCAGGTGCTGTTCTTCGCCCCAGGCGGAGTACCCTGGGCGAGGCATTCGGAGAACGGGCTCGCTCGGC
>JAAZXM010000032.1 GCA_014240165.1 Myxococcales bacterium
GAGAAAGCGGTGGCCATCGCTGACCGAACCCGCCAGGGCGACGAAGAGGTCGCCGGGTGAAACCAGGCGCGAGTCGTAGCAGATGCCTCGAATCACCGGATCGATGGCCTGATCCGAGCAGATCCATTGCGTCGGCGCGAGGTCATCGGGCAATGCGGAGATCAGTTCCGAGAGTCTCATCTCAGCCATCCCCTTGATGCACGGAGAAACTCACCACCACCGTGCGCTGATTGGCTGCGACGATCGTTCCGGGGGCGGGCTCTTGGCTGATTACCCGACCCCGTCCGGAGCCGCTGAACTGCAACTTGAGCGATTCCGCCGAAGCCAGGCTTCGGGCTGAACTCAGGCTCGTGCCCTGAAAGTCGGGGATGAGCATAGTGGGGTGCTGAATAGTGGGGTGCTGAACAGTGGGCTGCTGAAAGGCTCTAGCGGTCGCGCTGGGTTTGGTCGAGACGGCGGGTAGGGTGGGGGCCGGGTGGCTAATCGCTTTTACAGGCTCCAACTCGGCGACCGACCTCGCGCTTCCGCCGACTGAGACGGGAGCGGCGATTTCATTCGTAGAAGCCATGAGCGGCTCCTGAAAGGGGGCGGCGGGGATGGGTTGCGGTTCGGTGATGATTCCGTGGCGCGCCAACAGGGCGGCGGCGACCTCGGCAAAGAGGGGAGCGGCCACGACTCCGCCTCCGCCCTGTTTCGGTTCATCCAGGGCGACGACGATGGCTGCTTTCGGGTCATCGGCTGGGACCAGGCCTATGAACCACGCGGTGTGACGATTCCTGGAATACGAACCATTGGGCTCCAGCAATTGGGCAGTTCCCGTCTTTCCAGCGACGCGGACGCCGGCGAGGGCGGCTTTGCGCCCCGTTCCTTCTGCGCTGATCGTGGTCTCGAGCATTTCCACCACAATGCGCGCCACCTCGGGGTCCACGGCCTGTCCGGCGCTGATGGGGGGGGAGCTTTCCCAGGTTCCTGTCGCGCGGCGCTTCGCGACCACGATGCGGGGGCGCATCAGTTCCCCGTCGTTGGCCAGGGAAGCCACCGCCATGGCGAGTTGGATCGCCGTTACGTTCACGCCCTGGCCGAAGGCGATATTGGCCTGGTCCACAGGTTTCCATTTTTTCCAACTTCGCATGAGTCCTGCGGACTCCGAGGGAAACCCACTGCGGGTGTTGTTTCCGAAACCAAGGCGATCCAATGCGGCGCGGTAACGCTCGCTGCCCAATTCCTGGGCGATCAGGACGGCGCCCACATTGCTCGAATGGCGAAGCACACCCGCTGCATCGCTCGCACCGATTTTCCTCTTGTCCTCGATCGACTTGCCCGGCACACGAATTTTCCCCTCGCCGGTATCAATGATTGTTTCCGCGTCCAAGGCACCCGCCTCGAGGGCCGCCGCCACCAGGAATGCCTTGAAGGTGGAGCCCGGTTCGACAGCGTCCGTGAAGGCCCGACTGCGCGTCGCCTTGTAGGGAAAATCTCGAAACGAATTCGGGTCGAAGCCCGGGGCCTCGGCGAGGGTCAGGATGTCTCCGGTTTTGGGATCGACGACGACGATCACTCCACCTCGCGCAGCGGTTGCCGAGATGCTTGCCACCAGGGCGGACTCGGCTTTCGCCTGGAGCGCGAGGTCGATCGCCAACGCGATATCGCCACCCGCAGTTCCTCGCGGGTCGATGCTCTCGTCGACCAACAATCGGCCCCGTGCGTCGCGCCCCACGTGGATCCGCCGGGAGGTTCCTTGGAGCCAGGAGTCCATCATCTGCTCGACGCCCCGTCGCCCCTTGCCGTCGATGTCCACAAAGCCGAGGAGGGAAGCCGCCATGGGGCCAGCGGGGTAGGTGCGCCGTGGTTCGTGCTCGAGGCCGACTCCGGGAAGTTTGAGTTTCTTGATGATCTCTGCCTGATCGCGGGTCACCCAGCGAGCCAGGTAGACAAAACCGCTCCTGTCGCCGATGCGTTTCTCGAGTGCTTTGGGGTCGCGTTCGAGGATTTTTCCGAGCTGGGCAACGACGGCCTTACGATCGACGAGTTCAGTAGGGTAGACGTAGACCGAAGGCGCCTGGATGCTGATCGCGAGCTCACGCCGATCTCTGTCCAGGATGACTCCCCGGGCCCCGGGGAATTTGAGATCGCGCCAGCTCTGATCGTCTCCGAGAATACCTCCCCGCGTTTCCACCACGCTCAGCCAACCCGCGCGTCCGGCCAGGAGAAAGAAGAGCAGGATGAGAGAGATTTCCAGGATGCGTACCCGCAGCGTCGCTGTCCGTAGGGCCTGGGATCTCATGGCTGATTCAACTCGTTTTCAGCGTTGCGTGCGAATTGAAAGGCCGCTGAGGTCGAACCATCAGCGTTCACTTGAACCGGAAGGTCGATGACCTGCTGGGGAGGGACGAAGCCCAGCGCCTTGGCGCGCTGAGTCAATCGAAGGGGATCACGCAATTTCCGCATGCGCGCGGTGAGCCCCGCGATCTCGCGATTCAAATTCTTCTCCGCGGAGTAGTTCATGCCGATCTCGTAGCGGGTGCGAATCAGGTCGATCCGGAGCGCCGCCATGCCCAGGGCAACGGTGACCGCCGCTACCAGCGCAGGCACCACGAGCCGAGGTGGGAAGAGCGAATCCCGGCTGCGAGGATTCAGGCGTCCGAGCCCCGCCCCCATGGCAGAGAATTTGGAAGTCTTTCGCTTCGCGGAGCGGGCTGTGCCCCGACGGGCGCTGCGCCCCGGCTTGCTCTTTCCTCGAGCCATTACGCAGCCTCCGAAATTCGTTTCGCCGCACGCAGGCGAGCGGAGCGGGATCGCGGATTCTGGCCCTCTTCCTCGGCGGTCGGACCCACGGGTCGTCGATTGTCGAGTTCCAGGGAGGGGCCTCGTCCACAGGTGCAGACGGGCTGGCGTGGCGGGCAGATGCAGCCCCGGGCAGCGGAGCGAAACGACTGTTTCACGATGCGGTCTTCGAGGGAGTGGTAGCTGATGACGACCAACCGGCCGCCGGGTTTGAGCACCGAGATCGCCATTTCGAGACCTTCTTGGAGCGCGGCCAATTCGTCGTTCACGGCGATTCGGAGTGCCTGGAAGACCAGGGTGGCCGGATTGTGGCGGCGACCGCGTCCGATGCCGGCTTCCTCGATGACTCGAAGCAGGTCGGCAGTGGTCCGCAGTGGGCTCTCGGCTCTGCAGCGGGTGATGGCCTGGGCGAGGCGCTTGGACCCGGGCAATTCCCCATAGCGCTGAAACCACCCCTGCAGCTCATCGGCGGATGCGCGGCTCAGCAGGTCTGCGGCACTCGGACCCTGGGAGGGATCCATTCGCATGTCCAGGGGCGTCTCCACATGCTGAGCCTCGGCGAAGCGAAAACCTCGACCCGGTGCGTCGAGTTGGTACGAGGAAACACCGAGGTCGAGCAACACCCCGTCGAGTTGACCCAGGCCGAGTTCGCGCACGGCTGTGTCGAGGTGCCTGAAGGACGCTTGGACCAGGTGGACGCGTTCACCGAAGCGGGCCAGTCTCGCTGCACTGGCGGCCAGGGCTTCGGAGTCCAAGTCAAGCCCTACCAAGAGGCCATCGGGCGAAGTCCGATCCAAGATCGTTTCGGCGTGACCCCCGCCGCCCACGGTACCGTCCAGAACGACCGCGCCTGGTTTGAGATGAAGGTGGTCGGCGCTCTCGGCGAGCAGTACGGGCACGTGGTGAAAATGGCTGCTCACGAGGAGGGGTCTCCCCCGTACTTGCCCCGGCGTGGGGCAGCTTCGGGGGAGCAGAGAAGAGAATGGGGCGCCTCGAACCGCCTTGACAACAACGTGTACCCCCCAGTAAGCACGTTGCCATCTTTATCAGCGGTTCGAGGACACCCCAACCTCTCTGCTGGAGCACGCGCTCCAACTCCCCCCCAAAAAAAGTTCAGTCTCCCGGCGCCTGACGATTCGGATCCACGTTCTTGTTGATCTCTTCGAAACGCAGTGCCGTCATTTGCTTCTTCTCTTCGTATCGCTCCGGGTTCCAGAGCTCGATCCGATTGAGAACCCCGATCACCAGGATCTTGCTCTCGAGTTCGGCTTCCCCCCGCATCAGCGTCGGGACCAGGATCCGCCCCTGGGAATCGAGCGGACAATCACTGGCTTCGCCCACCATGATTCGCTGCAGGTCTTGGGCGTCCGAGTCGAATTCCGAGAGACCCAGCAGAACCTCTTCCTTCTTCTCCCATTCGTCGGCGGGGAAGAGGGCCAGATGGGCCCCTTGGCGGGTCAGGACTGGGTCGTTTTGGCTACGTCTTTGAATTTCCACTCGGAAGCCTGACGGGATGCTCACGCGTCCCTTAGTATCCATGGTGTGTAGGAATCGGCCGCGGAACATGATTTCGTCGCTCCGTTTCCGATAGCCAAGGCCGCGAATCGAACTCGCGGGTTAAAGTTGGCGCTGGGGGTTGAGGTTCCGGCCCACCCAAGCAGGGTGGAAAATTTTTTTGAGGTGTCGGCGGTGTCGGAGAACGTGTTCGCCAATTGTTCTGCCTTCGCTCCCGATGAGTGGCTCTCTTGGTTTGCTGTTATGAGGCAGGCGCCGCCGGGTCTGAAATCTTGATTCGCGAACCTGCTACCCACTTTGCCCCACTTCATCCCACTCGATCATTCTTATAACCCACCCACAGAGCCTTGGGAAGCGAAATCAAGCCTGGTGGCATGATTTCTTCGCCCACAATCCAGAATTCTGGGTGCACCTTTGCCATGCGCCCCCCCGATAAACGGCACTTTCCCTTTTTGTTCACCTTTGGGCCGTCTGCGGAGCGATCAAAAGGCAAAAGTGCGCGCAATCTCTGGGCAAATCATCTCGACCCGTCGCGTGGTGCGAGGTGGGATGTCCGGTGGGTCGGGGTGGGGAGACCTGGGCAGGCGGTGGGGAGTGGGGTGGGTTTACCGACACCCGCGGACGCCTCTCGGGCCGGAACCGCTTCAGGCTGCGCCGATCCCCGGGTAACGGCCTCGGTGCACTGCGGCGCTGGCTTCTACCAATGCGTGCAGGGTGCTGGCTTGGGGCGCCAGGGGAGTCTCGAGGGAAACGGATTCGGGGTCGCTCAGGGCTTCGAGGACCGCACCGGTTCCCTCCTCCAGCCCGGAGATCGCGTAACCGCCCTCGAGGACGAACGCGAGCCTGCCACCGCAGAGGTCCGCCGCAAGGCGAGCCACCACCCCGGTCATCTCCCGATAGCCCCTGGCGCTTACGTTCATGGCGGCCAGGGGGTCGTCGCGATGGGCGTCAAACCCGCATGAGACCAGGATCATTTCGGGCGCGAAGCGCTGAGTGACCGGGACAACAACCCGGTGCGCGAGGCCGATGTATTCCTCATCGCCGCAGCCCGGGGGCAGGGCCAAGTTCACGGTCGCCCCGAGACCCGCTCCGCTGCCCGCTTCGTCGAAACGCCCAGTGCCGGGGTAGTGCGGAAATTGGTGCATCGACAGGTAGAGAATGGACGGATCGTTCTCAAAGGAGTGTTGGGTCCCGTTTCCGTGGTGAACGTCCCAGTCGAGAATCAGGATCTTGTCCAGGCCCAACTCCGCCTGGAGGGCCCGAGCGGCGATGGCCACGTTGTTCAGGAGGCAAAAGCCCATGGGGCGGCCTGCTTCGGCGTGGTGGCCCGGGGGCCTGACCGCGGCGATTCCGTAGCTGGCCTCCCTTCGAGCCACGCTCAGGGCGAGGTCGATGGTGCTTCCCGCCGCCAGCTTGGCGACCTCGAGGCTGCGGCGAGAGACATAGGTGTCCGGGTCGAGTTGGGCGGGCGCCCGGGCGGCTGTCTCCTCGATCAGCCCATAATGGTCCCGGCTATGAATTCTCAGGATCTCCTCCTCGCTGGCTTCCCGGGGCGTCATGCGGTGCAAATGAGCGCCGTGGAGATCCAGGGCCCTGGAGACGGCGGCCAATCGCTCGGGCCTTTCCGGGTGACCGGGGGGCGATTCGTGGCTCTGAAAGCGGAGGTCCTCGACGACGTGAATCAGGGGCTCGGATGCGGGCATGGCAAGCGAACCTATCCGAAGCGGCGGAGTCTGGCGAGTCCGGCCCCCCCCCGCATCGGCCCTCGTCCTTGGGACTGATTCAGCGCGTCAGGTGGGTTGCCAGGCTGGCCTGGTAGGCGAAGAGCCCTGGGCTTCCGCCCGTGTGCAGGAAGACCACTGCGTCCTCGTCGTCCCATTTGCCGTTTCGGATCGCATCCATCAGCCAGGCCATGGCCTTGCCCGTATAGACGGGGTCGAGAAGGATCCCCTCGAGGCGGGCGACGGTTTCTATCGCCTCGTGCATGGCCTCTGTCGGAACGCCGTAGCTATCTCCGCGGAAGCCCGGCTCGATATGGAGCCGATCATCCGGAGGCGAGGGCACATCGAGCAACTCTGCTGTTGCGTCGCAGAGTCGGCGCAAATCGGCACCCTGTTCCTGCTCGTCCGGGGCCGAGACGTTGACGCTTCGCACGACCATGTCGCTTTCGCTCGCATGGAATCCCACCAGGAGTCCAGCCTGGGTTCCGAGGCTCGACGTTGCATTCACCACCGTGCGGGCGGCGATTTGTTGGGATTCCGCTTGGGCGATTAATTCGAGGGCACAACTCACGTAGCCAAGCGCGCCCACTGCGCTGGACCCGCCGACAGGCACCACGTAGAACTTTCGGCCATCGCTTTCGGCGCGACCGAGAAGTTCCCCGAGTTCCTTTGCGGCGGCGGCTTCGTTCTCCACCACGCGCACTTCTGCTCCCAGGAGTTCGTCGAGGAGGCGGTTGCCCGAGACTTCCCAGGCGGGCTCGCGGTAGTCGACATTGGCGACGAGGATGAGATGGCACTCCAATCCGGCTGCGGCCGCGGCTGCGGCGGTTTGACGAGCGTGGTTCGATTGCACGGCTCCGAAAGTCACAATCCCGTCGGCTCCTTGTTCGCGCGCTTCGCCCACGAGAAATTCCAGCTTGCGTGCCTTGTTTCCCCCCGTCGCGAGCCCCGTGCAGTCATCGCGTTTGATCCAGATCGGCGGACCCCCCAGGGCCTTGCTCAGCCGCGGCATCGGGCGCAGGGGCGTGGGGAGATGGGCCAGGGGCTCGCGCGCAAAACGTTTCAGGCGGCTGGCGAGCGTATCTCTTGGCTGAGTGGGCACTGGGTTACGCTAGCCGAGGGAAGCGAAGCTTGCGCGGTCGTGGGCACACGGCACCATTGGAATGGGCATGCTGCTGCGGCCGGAATCGTTCCTTGTGGCTTCGGCGGTGAAGAGAGTCGGACGCGAAGAGAGGACAAGATGTTCACGGGGATCGTTCAGGGAACCTACGAGGTGATTTCCGTTCGACGGCAATCCGATTTGATGACCTATGAGATCTTGTTGGACGCGGAAAGGGTGGAGCGTCTTCAGCCTGGCGCGAGCGTCGCTATCGAAGGGGTTTGTCAGACGGTCGTCGCGATCAACGGGGAGAAGGTGACCTTTGATGCGATTCGTGAGACCCTGGATCGGACCACGCTTGATTCATTGAAGGTTGGGCAGCGCGTAGCGGTAGAGCGCAGCGCTCGCGTGGGAGATGAAGTGGGCGGCCACGAAGTCGCAGGCCATGTCATGGGCCAGGGCGAGGTCGCGGAGGCCCGCATGGAGGGGAATGTGAGCGTGCTTCGCATTCGCGTTCCCGCCGAGTGGATGAAATATGTGCTCGATAAAGGATTCATCGCGGTGGACGGCTCCAGCCTGACGGTCTGCGACGTCGAGCCCGAGGGCGGCTTTGCGGTTCACCTCATTCCGGAGACCCTGAGACTCACTCGCCTGGGCGATAAGCGCATGGGGGATCCGGTGAATATCGAGCTTGACCCCCGCACGGTTGCCATCGTGGATACGGTGGAGCGGGTCATGGAGCAGCGAGAGGGATAGGGAGTTTCCGAGTGGGCGCCTATCGCCCCTTGAATTGGGCGGGTCTCTTTTCGAGAAAGGCGCGAGGGCCTTCGGCGGCATCTTCCGAACTCATGACTTTCATCCCGTGCTGTTGCTCGATGACGAAAGCCTCTTCTTCCGCGAGTGTTTCGGTTTCGCGCAGGGTCGCCAGGATACCCCGAACCGCCAGGGGGCCATTGGATGAGAGGCGTTCGGCGATCTCTTTCGCTTTCGAGAGGGCTTCGCCATCGGGTACGACGTGGTTGATCAGGCCGAGTTCCAGGGCCCTTCGGGCGGGCAGATCTTCCCCTCCCAGGAGCATCTCTGCAGCCACCGCATAACCGATCTGGCGTCTCAGTCGCACGGCGGACCCCGCCATGGGAAAGAGGCCTCTTTGCACCTCGGTGACGCCGAAAACCGCACTCTCCCCCGCGACGCGGATATCCGTTCCTTGCAAGATTTCGGTCCCGCCCGCCCGGGCGAAGCCTTCGGCGGCGAGAATCACGGGCTTGCCCGGACGATCCGTTTTCAGCCATGCGCCGTAGATCACCGCGGGTTCTTTCATCACCCGCTCCATGAATTCGTTCTCGGGCTTTCCCGAGCGAAGCTTCGGAATCTCTGACAGGTCCATGCCGGCGCAGAACGTATCGCCTCGACCTGTCAGGATGGCGACTCGGAGGTCGTCGTTGCTGTCGAGATCACGCCAGGCATCGTATAGGCGGCACATGACTTCGCAGTTGACGGCGTTCCTTTTCTCGGGGCGGTTCAAGGTGACTGTCAGGGTATGGTTTTCCTGCTCGATGAGTACGGCGGACATTTCAACTCCTCAATGGAAGGCGGTTTTGCTGGGGCGGGCATGCCCACGCGCTTGCCGCGCGCTTGATGTCGGGGCGCTTGATTTTGGGGCGCTTGATGTTGGGGCGCTTGATTTTGGGGCGCTTGATGTTGGAGCGCTTGATGTTGGGGCGCTTGATGTTGGAGCGCTTGATGTTGGAGCGCTCTCGCCGAATCCAGGTCTCTCGCCTGGCCTCGGGATAGGCCGTGGGGGAATCAATCGCCTTCGGACCGATCGTCCCCAGAATTTCCTTCTTGATCGCGTCGGGCAAAAGCCTCTTCGAGTGCCTTGACGGCACCCGCCACGCGTTCGAGATTCTGATTCAGCGACTCTACGTCCGAGCGGCGAGGGAGGTCGAGCATGCGAAAGACTCGCTCGACAGCGTTTTGTACCAGGTTGTCCAGTTCCGGGGGGGGCTGGAAGAATCCGTGTTGGGGGCGCCCGCTTCGTGCGTTCCCTTCACCTTCGTTCTCGGAGCCTTCGCGTTGTCCTCCCGCGTCATCGGCGGCGCCGACCATTCGGCGAACGCGGTCCTGGAAATCACCGATTCCCTCGCTGGCGTCGTCGACGCCTTTGCGCAGTGCATCGTAGAGCGCGTCCCCACCTCTCCCCAGAATTTGTGAGAGCAGGGTGTCCGGCGGCTGCGTGTGGGATCGCTCGCTGTCGACGAGGATTTGCGAGAGGGCGACGGAGGTAATGTCCTCGCCGGTCTCTTTATCAATGACGCGTACTTCTTCGCCGGCATCGAGTAACTCGGCGATACCCTTCAGCGTGATGTATCGGCTTGTCTGGGTATTGTAGAGCTTGCGGTTTGCGTAGCGTTTGATCAGGATCGCCATGAAAGACTCGCTCGATCCTCATGGGGCAGCAGGGGGCCCCTCCGGTTGAGTCGCGCGGCTGGCACCCTAGCACACGGGGGAGAGACGGGATTCAAGGGAGGCAAGGCTTCGGCAAGAGAAGGGGTCAATGACGGTTTGCTCCTGCACGGGCCGCTTTGGGGCTTCGACTGGGTGCTTTTTGCTTGTTTGAGCGAGTGCGCGGAGCAGGCTGCTCTCCGAACTCCCAGAGAATTTCGCGGACCCCGAGAAAGGCCCGCAGAACCGTGCGTGCATCGGTGTCGCTTCGCGCTCGTTCCTGCCAACGCGCGATTTCCATTTCGACTGCTTCCAGAATCGCGGGAAGCCCAGGGGAGTCCGGGGCCTCGGTTGGGCCGCGAAGTGTTCGCGCCCAGCGTTCGATCGCCTCTGCGACATGGGCGATGGGCGAACTCGGCTCCGCATGGCGCGCTACGGGCTGATCGGCGAGCAGAATGGATAGGGCATCCATCAATGCCCGCGCAGCCAATAGCGCTTCGGAAGCCGAGTTTCGGGCGTGCTGGAGTCCTCGGGCCAAGGCTTCGTCTACGGTTTCCGGCGCAGGCGGTTTCGGCACGCCTCGACTTCGATCCATTGCCCGAGGGTAGTCTCTCCTCGACGGGGCTGCCGGTGGATCGGGAAATCTTGACCGGCTCATCTGACCTGAAGCGCCGTGTCGGGCTACGATAAGGCCACTCGCGTGGAGCGAGGATCGAGGACAGTCCTTTGATCGTCACCTGCCCGAATTGCTCCGCCAGCTTCGAAGTCGAAGCGTCTCAAGTGCCCGCTGCGGGTACGCGTGTGCGCTGCTCCCAATGCGAGAACGTTTTTTTTCTCGATCCGCTGTCGGCGTCAGTGGGCGCTTCTGATGTGGGCGAGGGGGAGGCCAAGGAAGGCGCCGAAGGAGAGCGGGTCTTATGGGGCGAAGCCGAAGATGACGACCTTCGGGACTCTCCCGGATTCGAGGTGGAGATGGAATCCGCCGATCACGATGGGGATCTCGTTGAGTCGGTGTCCTCCATCGAGGACGAGGGAGAACTCCTGGAGGCGACGCCCCTCGAGGAGGATGACTTTTCGGACCTTTCCTTTTCGGGTGAGGCGGTTGGCGCGGAATCGACGGATTCGGGAGACCGCGCCGAAGCGGATGGTGGGTCCTTCGCTGACGAAGAGATCCAGGTACCGAGCCGGGGCGGTGCTGGCGAGAGCAGCCCTTCGTCATCGGCGGCTCCCGCAGCGACAGCCTCGGAGGAGGATCCAGAGGACAAGGTTGCGATTGGCGCGATTGCGCTCGAATCCGTACCGGCGGGAAGTCATCGAGACGTGGGCGTTCGCGCTCCGGTTTCTTGGGGGCTTCGGAGGCGGTTCAGCGCAGTGGGGCGGGGCGTGGGTTGGGGGCTCACCGCAGTCCTGATTCTGCTCGCACTGGCGACCACCTTGCGAGAGACGAGCGATTCATTGCGTTCGGTCAGCCAGTCCATAGAGGTGGGCACCTTGCGTGTGGACAGTCTCCGGGGAGAATGGGTGGACACCATGGCGGGTCGTACATTGCTCGCCGTCACAGGCGAGTTGCGAAACCCATCGAGTTCTCCTGAAATTCTCGGGGCGATCCTCGAGGTGTCGCTGGTGGGTTCGGACGGTCGTCGGCTCGTCTGGCCTGCAGCGGCCATGGGATTGCGCATCCCGGAGAACGAGATTCGCGAGTTGCCGCCGGCCGCCTTGGAGAGCAGCCAGGAGCAAGCTGCTCGGGAGCTGGCAGTGCTGGTGTTGGATCCCGGTCAGGCCGTGGCCGTACAGGCATTTTTCGCCCGCCCGCCGGACGACGCGGTCCGGTTTGCGCTGGATCTGGGCCCTGATGTGCCCCGACCCGCGCCGAATCAAGGACAGTGATGGCGCGGGGTCCTGGCGTGCTCAGGAGTCGGGTTTGGTCTCGCTGCTCTCGCCCGGGCCACCCTCCTGGTCCGGAGTGACGTCGATTTCGTCGTCCCCGGATACGCCGGCCTTGAAGTTCTTGATCGCTTTGCCGACGCCCGCTCCAATCTCGGGTAGCCTGCGGGCTCCGAAGAGGATCACCACTATCACGAGGATGATGCCAAGTTCCGTGGCGCCAAGTCCAAACATCGAACACTCCATGGCGGCTTACGTTCCGACCGCTTCGGGGCTGGAAAGTGCCCCTGGCTCGGGCCGCGGTCAAGCCATACGGGGGCGAGGCGTCAGATTTGCGAAGAATTCCCCGTTTCCCCGGGGAGCACACTGAGGAGTTCAAATTGGCGATATTCAAGGCTTACGATATTCGGGGGATCGTTCCCGGCGAACTGGACGCCAGCATCGCCTACGGGGTGGGGCGGGCGACCGCCCGCTTCGTCTCGGCGGAGACCCTGGTGGTGGGTCGGGATGCCCGCCCGCACTCGCCGGAATTATGCTCGGCGATGATTCAGGGCATGATCGAGGAGGGGGTTTCGGTCATCGATCTGGGCCTTGCCGCAACCCCGATGCTCTATTACGCCGTTGCGAGCCTGGGAGCGGGTGGGGGGGTCATGGTGACGGCCTCGCACAATCCGGCCGAGTACAACGGCTTCAAGATCTGCCGCGAAAACGCGATTCCCATCGGCGAGGCCACAGGGCTGAAGGAAATCGAGAAGCTCGTCCCCGCGTGTATGGAAGCGAGAAAGGCCTCGCAGCCGGGCCGAATCGAGGAGCACGATATTCGAAGTGATTATGCGAGCCACGCCCTGCGGGTGGGGAGCGGCCGGCCGACGGTCAAGGTCGCCATCGATTGCGGCAATGGTATGGCGAGTGTCGGTCTCGAACCCGTTCTCGACCAATTGCCCGTGGAGGTGGAGCGACTCTATTTCGAACCAGACGGGACCTTCCCGAACCACGAGGCCGATCCCCTCAAGGTGGAGAATCTGGCCGACGTATCCGAGGCGGTTCGTCGCGTGGGCGCGGATTTTGGCGTGGCCTTCGACGGTGATGCCGATCGTGCGGTGTTCGTGGACGAGGCGGGGCGCCCGATCTCATCGGATCTCATGACCGCAGTTCTGGGCCGTCGACAACTGGCGAATAATCCCGGAGGCCTCGTGCTCTACGATCTGCGTTCGAGCCGCGCGGTGGCCGAGGAAGTGGAGCGAGCCGGGGGCGAAGCCGAGATGTGTCGCGTGGGTCACTCCTTCGTCAAGGCGCAGATGCGTGAGTCGGGTGCGATCTTTGCCGGCGAACTCTCGGGTCATATGTATTTCAGGTTCACGGATTTCGCTGACGATCTCTTCGCCGACGACGCCATCGCGGCTTTCGTTGCCCTGCTGGATGTCCTCGAGGCCGAAGCTCGGCCGCTTTCAGAGATCATTGCTCCTCTGCGGCGCTACCACGCCAGCGGAGAGATCAATCGCCGAGTGCGGGATACGGACGTGGTTCTGGATGCGGTGGAGAAAGAGCATTCAGGTGCCCCCTCGATCTCCAAGCTCGACGGCCTCCGGGTCGGATATTCGGATTGGTGGTTCAACCTCAGGCCGTCGAATACCGAGCCTGTTTTGCGGCTCAATCTGGAGGCCGACAGCGAGGAGAAAATGGTCGAGGAAAGGGATCGGATCCTGGCCCGGGTGGAGGAGATCGGAGCCTGAATTCGAACCCTGGATCTGGTCCTACGAGCCCGACAATTCTTCCTGGATCAGTGCGTCGAAGGCCTCGAATGGCTGAGCGCCGTTGAGGAAGATGCCGTTGATGAAAAATGCCGGGGTCCCGGTTGCCCCCAATCGCTCAGCCGCCTCGAGGTCAGCCGCGACCAGGGCCTCGGTTTCCGGCGCGCTCATACAGGCTTCGAAACTCTCCATGTCGAGGTCCAGGGAACTCGCGTAGGCCGAAAGCTGTTCCCGTTGCAGGGCCCTCTGATTTTCGAAGAGGACATCGTGGTAGTCCCAGAAGCGCCCCTGATTCCCTGCGCAGATCGACCCGTAGGCCGCGATTCTCGCCTGGGCATGAAAGCTGAGGGGAAGGTGGCGGAAGACGATTCGAACCTGCTCGGGGTAGCGAGCCGCGATCTCTTTGATCGTGGGCACGACTCGAGAGCAGTAGGGGCATTGAAAGTCGCTGAATTCCACGATGGTGATCGGAGCGGTTTCAGGCCCAATGGAGTATCCGGTGGCCGCAACCGTTTTGCGTTCGCGAGGCAGTGAGATGACGACCACGGCCTCCTCACGCAGTTTTTCGCGAACCTCTTCTTCTTGCATCTTCTCGAGGTATTGGCGAATGGGGGCGGAGAGCGTCTCGATAGTCGAACCGGGTGCGAATCGGGCCTGGTTTTGTGCGAAGAATTCTTCCACATCCCCGTCCGTCACTGCGGGGAGATCGGCGACTTGTGCTGAAAGCCACTCGTCACCCGTCATTTGGGCGGCCTCGGATTGCTGGGCCAGAAGCGTCTCGTCAACGATTAAGTTGATCGCGTCGCGTCGCGCTTGATAGAGCGCCGGGTCATCCTTGCCCGCCGGGAACTTCTCGTCGAAGAGCTGCTCCCGGATACGTCTGTCGACATCCGCCAAGGAAATTGGCTGGGAGTCGACCTCGGCGATGATCGTTTGTTCCGATGCGTCGTCCTCGGCAGCGCCATCCCCTGCGTTTGCGCAGCCGAGTCCGAGGACGAGGCAGGCAAGCATGGCAAAAAAAGAGTGAGCGCGTTTGAGCGCTGGGGTTGCGTCGATGCTGGGTCGATTCACATTATCCTCCCGGGTGCTGGTTGATCCTAGCCTTATCCGCGACTTGGGGGTACTTGATCTTGCCTCAGGCGAGGAGCGATGCAAGGAATTCGGCCATCGCCGCCTGGGCCAGGTCATCCGCTCGGCCGCCGTTGAAATTTTCTCCGACGAAAGTACGCGAAGGCCCGCATGGAGCAAAGAGCTCATCATCGCCGTTGGCCACGCCGTTGCGCTCGGGTACCAGGCGGAGGTCGATTCGAAAGAGGGTCTCCGCGTCGAGTTCGGGGAGTTCCCTTGCGGCAGTGAAGAGGCAAGCCAATTCTTCCTGGGCCTGGGCGAAGAACTGGGAGACGAGAGGCGATGGCCGAGAGCCGGCTTGCCCAGGCTTCAAGGCGGCGATCAATTGAAGGCTCATCTTCGGACTCCGGCGGGTGCCTGTCAGAGGCCAGTTCATGTCCAATACCGCTGCGCCTGACTCGAGGGCGCGCCTCACCGAGGCGTCCTGGATGCCCTCTACCTCATCGTGGACAAAGAGGGCAAGTGGCCGGGGCGGGCTCCCGGCATGCGGGGCAAGAAGCCGGGCGCTGACTCTTTCTCCCCGGGCGCTGAATTCGAGAATCTGGCCCGTGGCCCCGGGGAGGGCTGTGGGTTCGGCCAGGGGACGCACCGAGAGGGAGAGCTGTGCGGCTGGCGGCGGCCGAGCAGGGTCTCCGAAGGGCCGGGGCGTGGACATCGGGCGCACGGTAGCAATTCAGGCCCGGTCGGCCTGAGGCGATTCCCTTGAGATCGTCCTGAACCCGGACGCACACGTCGCCTGGGTCCGGTTCCCTTCGCCCGGTCATGGGGTCAAAGACCGGGGCCGAGGCAGTTCAGCGGGGCAGCAGCACCTTCCGCGCGCGGTAGAGATTCGACTTGACGGCGTCCTCTGATTTCTTGAATTGCGCTGCGATCTCGCTGATGGGCTTCTCATCGATATGATGAAGATGGAAGAGCTGGCGCTGCTCATCCGTCAACTTGACCGCCGCCGCGTCCATTTTCTGAATTCTCTCCTGGCATTCGTATTCCTGGAGAGGATCCGGCCGGGTGCTGGCGTGATGGGATGAGCCCTCGGAGTCGTCTTCGGTCAGCGGCACCGTGGGATGGCGTTTCCGCTTGAAACGATTCGCGATCACCCGCCGAGTGACGCCGAAGATCCAGGCGGAGAAGGGGGCTTCGCCACGGAACGAGTCCAAGCTGGAGAAGACCGCGATGAAGACTTCCTGGGTCGTCTCTTCGACATCGGCGCGGATGCCCATTCGGCGATCGACAAAGCGGTAAATGCGCTTGAAATAGCGATCGTAAAGTAATTCGAACGCTTGTCGGTCACCCTTGCGAACCCGGTCGATGATCTCCCGGTCGGTGGCTTCCTTCGTTTCCGACGTTTTCGACGTCGCGGCTTCGCGCAATGCCTGCGGTTGGCGGGCCTGCTTGCGATCGATGGGCTCGGAGGTCCGACCCTTCGCGGTTGCCTGCATATCCATATCCCCCTGAATTCCCAGATTCAGTTCCCAGATCGATTCGCCCCGCCCGGTCTGGGGCGGAGATCCTCTTCTAGGGGTGTGGCCGTGTCGGGTTCGGGGGTGTCAAAAAAAATGCTGCCAAACACAAAAAAGCTGCGTGTCCCCGCGGGTAGTGGGCGGGTGCGGTCCTCGCCGGACTCTGGGAGGCCCTGGGCCCGTAAGGGCGGGGCCTAGTCGTCGAAGGACTCTTCGGGCGCGGGCTTGAGGGAGAGGTCGTTGTCGCTGAGGCCGCTTCGGAAGCTCGGAAGCGCGCCGGGCAGCTTGCCCCGGAGCGGCTCCCGAGTTTCGGGAGGCCGAGGCGATGCGGCATGAACCTCGTCTCCGATGGGTTCGAAGAGGAGCCCCGGTTGGCCTCCGACGCGCAGGGATACGTGGCGCACGAGTTGGACCACGCCCGGACGCAGGCTGGCCGCCGCCGCCAGAGTTTCGGAACCGAAATCCGGCGCCAGCAGGATCACTCGGATCGGGGCGTCCGCCGCGATTTCAAGTTCCGGCGCCAGTTGCGCCCAATCCCGCAGGCGAGGTGCTGCCCAGGCTCTCTGGGCGAGGCACCGAGTGAGCAGCGCGGCGTCGTTCTCGCCCTCCAGGCTCAACAAGATCAGAACGACTTCGCCGCGTGAGCTGATGGCGAGCAAGTCGATGGGGGAGGCCAGGCCCATGAAGTCCTCTGCCACGATCCGGAGTTCGGGGTCCAGGAGAGGCAGCTGGCGCCTGATTTCCCGGCGCAATTCCGCAGCGGATGCCGGCCGGACTTTCTCGGCTGCGCTCAAGGGGCCTCCTTTCTCTCATCGTCGAGCAGGAGTTGGGCCACATCCCGGAGTGCGCGCGCCGCCGGAGATTGAGGGTGGGCGAGGCCGATGGGGCGTTGGGCGACGATGGCTCGATAGACTTGGAGATCGTCGACCAGCAGCCCGTAGCTGGTCACGTCGCTGCCCGGCTTGCTCCGGGTCGCCCGGGCGATGCGCTCGAAGGCGGTTTCGGCTTCGGATCGGCAGTGGACCCCATGGATCGTGACGCCCACCCGGGCTCCGGCCTTTTTCGACATGACGGCTCTCGCGAGCTTGAGCGCTTCTCGCAGGTCCGAGGTGGCCGAAGACGTGAAGAGAAGCGTCCAGTCCATCAGCGCCGGCGCCAGAGCGCTGGTTTCGAGCCAAGCCGGCGGGATGCGTACGAAGACCACGCCGCCTTCTGTATTCCCCGAAACCTGGGTGGTCGCCGCCTCGAGGGCGGCTTCTTGCAGGCTATCGAGATCCTTCGCCAGGCTCGGTCTGAGTTCGACGCCGAGCGGCCCCGGGCCCGCCACGGGCCAGAGCGGAGAGGGCGTGGCTTCGTCGGGCGAGAGCACAATTGCACGGCCGCCCAGTCGGGCGATTTCGACCGCGAGGTTCCAGGTGAACGCGGCACGAACCACATCTCGCTCGCCGATGGGAACGCTTACGATGGAAAGCGTGGCCGGAAGCTCAGAGGCCTCGGGCCGCGATTCGGCAAACACCTCCGTCGACCCTTTTGGCTCAGCGAGTTCGGGCCCGAAATAGTGCAGGACGTCGGAGAGATCGCGTGGCAAGCCGGTATCTTAGCGGACGTGGAGAACTGAGTTGGTCTGTCCCATGGGCCCCGGTGAGCTCTGCTGGTTCGAGGGATCCACCTTCCATTCGCCGTCGACGAAATAGCGGTACTGGTAGGTGCCGGGGGGCAGGGTCAGAACCTTGACCCAGACCCGGGTTCGGCCCTCGGCCTGCACCCGCGAGAGGACGCCGCGATCGGGCACCCAGCCGTTGAAATCACCCGCGATCCGTACGTCCCCTGCCTCAGAATCGCGATACTCGATCACCACTTCCCGGGGCTCGGCTGTACCCAGCGCCTCGGCCTCCACTCGGCTCGTGGCCGGTAGGCTATCGGCGACCTCCGGCGCACAGGCGGCAACCTCCATGGCGAGGGCGGCATGGTCCACGGCACCATTGGCGCGCGGGGCATATTGGCTGATGGGAACGCCCTTCTGGGCCGCTTCCCTGAGTTTCACGTTGAGACGGATCACCGAGTCAAAGCAGAGGTCCTTGAAGAGTTCCCGGATCTCGCCCAGCGTTTCGCGCGCGTAGCGCGTGCGGCCATCGTAGAGCGTCGGGAGCACACGCACCGCGAGTCGATGCCCGACGCGGTCCATCAACAGGGCGATGGTTTCGAGAAGTTTCTGGACGCCGTCGACCGCGAAAGAACTGGTCTCCAGCGGAACGATCACCTCTTGGGATGCCCTCAAGGCGTTGAAGGTCAGCAGGCTGACTGCTGGAGGGCAATCGATGAGCACGAAATCGTAGTTGGTTTCGAGCGAGTTGAGAGCGGCCGCGAGGCGCTCCGTACGTGCTTCCTGATTGCCCGCAGCGAGTTTCTGCTCCAGCGCCGACAGGACAATCCCGGCGGGCGCCAAGTCGACTCCGCCAGACACGGGGAGGATGATCTCGCCCAGGCGCTTCGCGCCCTCGGGTTCCACGAGGACCTCGTAGAGGTTCTCCTCGATCTCGTCCGGTTTGGCTCCCAGGGCGAGGCTGGCATGGGCCTGGGGGTCCATGTCGAGTACGAGGACTCGGGCGGCATCTGCAGCCAAGGCACCAGCGAGGTTGACCGTGGTTGTTGTTTTCCCACAGCCCCCTTTTTGGTTCACGATGCTGATTGTCCGCAAGGTGCCCCCCCCTCCGGCTCCGGCGCTCCTTTCCGGTTGATCGAGTTTTTCGGTCCATCGGGTCAACCGGTATCTCTGCCGGGTTCGCGAGTCGCCGCGAACTGCCGTATTGCGTCACTTCATCTGCGATCCTGCTCTGAAGTATTGCTCGATTGGATTTCTCCGTCGGCGCAAGCGCCGATTCCGAGTTCTGTTCCTCCTTGATTCCTTTGGCTGGCTGACTCTAATCCGCGGTTCGGCTGGAAGTTCCTTGCCTCTGTACTCTGCGAGGTGCGCGGAGTCTTCTCCAAGCTTCCACTTCCCGCTGAAAATCGCCCACAGGGAATATCCATTCCTCGCCTTGAATTGCATCGAACTCGCTCTGTCCCCGGATGACCACAAGAACATCACCGGTGGCGATCAACGTCAGGTCACCCAGCGGGCGGGACATTTCGGGGAGCGCTTTGCGGAGGGCCTGAATGCCTCGCCGGATACGTTGAACCGAAACGCCTGCATCGATGAGGCGCTTGGCCGCCTTGAGGGCGACCAGATCTTCGAAGCTATAGCGGTGGTGCCCGCCCCGGGTTTTCAATGAGGGTCGGACGAGGTCGGTCTGCGCCCAGTACTGCAATTGGCGGCGGGAAACTCCCAATATTTGCAGGGCCTCGCGCGTGCGAAAGGGCGGGGAGAGCAGCGCGTCGGTCTCCGACTCATGAGAGCCTCCGCGGCCGCCATCGGGCGGCGCGCTCGGGCTCCACAGCGAAGAAGCGTCTCGACCCGGTTTGCCGGGGGAACTCATCAGCTCCACCCTCCTGCGTTCGGCCACCCGGTGGCCTGGGCGGCTCACATGCGGTGATTCGCCGACCGCGGGGCCACTCCCGTATAAATTGGGGCGGCGGCTCTACGTCAACGTGTGCGAAGTAACGACGAACCGGAGTCGAAGTCAACCCAAAAACGCGCTATTTTGTCAAATTAGGTGAAACTACCCAGGGCTCTCGGGTCTTTTTTCGAGGGTCGCGTGTTAGAGTGTCGAATCGACCTGTATCGCCGGGCCTTATCCCCCCCCCGCCCCGCCCGTTGAACCTCTGAAACGACCTGCCTTGGGGGTTCCGAGCACGCGAGGAGCATTCTTGTCGGGCCACGAGGGAAGCGCAAAGTCCCAAACCAGCGACTCGGCTGCTCCGAAGGGCCGGTCTGGGGACAGCCTCGGGGAAGCCTCATCTCCTGCTGAGACTTCGGATCAGCGGGTTCTTGTGGTGGAGGAGTCCGGTGTAGTCCGTCCCTATATGCGGGGGATCATGGTGCATTCCCTGATGGCTCGTGGAGTGGGTTTCGATGAAGCGTACGCAACGGCTCAGAGCGTGGCGTATCGCATCGAGGGCCGCGGAACCATCGAGCGTGTTGAACTGAGCAAGATCGTCCAGGAAATCATCGGGGACGATCCCGCGAGCGAACCTCCGATTCCCATCCCCATCACGCTTGAGGTTGCGGGCAATCGAGGGAGCACGCATTTCTCCAAGGGGACGCTCTCGCAGAGCTTG
Organism: Myxococcales bacterium; assembly: GCA_014240165.1. GTDB lineage: Bacteria > Myxococcota_A > UBA9160 > UBA9160 > UBA4427 > JAZXM01. Next base: position 20,003 of record JAAZXM010000032.1, read on the forward strand.
CTCGCCGCTTCCCTGGATCCCGACGATGCTTTCGAAGTGGCAAGGCAGATTGAGACCGGCCTGATTCTCCAGGGCCGCGAAGAGGTCACCCAGTCGGAATTGCGGCGTCTCGCCTACGACGCGTTGCTGAATCGTTTCGGTGAGCGGGTAGCCGAGCGTTACCTCGTCTGGCGCGAATTCGAGGAGCCGGACAAGCCGGTGATTATTCTGCTCGGAGGAACAGCCGGGGTGGGCAAGACCTCGCTCGCGCTGGCCGTGGCTCAGCGGCTCGGTGTGAGCCGGATGCTCTCCACCGACTCCATCCGGCATATCATGCGGATCATGCTCTCTGCGGACCTGGTGCCGGCGATTCACGTCTCGTCCTTCGACGCTTATCGGGAGCTTCCCGCGTTGGGGCACGAAGACGATCCCGTGATCGACGGGTTCCTATCCCAGGCGTCCACCGTCTCCGTGGGTGTCCGGGCGATGCTCGACCGGGCGATCGAGGAGAATACCAGCCTGGTCCTGGACGGTGTGGCCCTGGTCCCCGGTTTGATCGATCTGACGGAGTACGCCGACCGCGCTCACGTTTTCTTTCTCATGGTGGCACGGCTGGATGAGATGGCATTTGAGACTCAATTCGAGGCGCGTGCTCGTCGGCAGCGTGCGCGAGATGCGGCTCGCTATGTCGAGCGCCTCGAGGAGATCCTGAAGATTCAGCAATACCTGCTCGAACAGGCGGAGCGCAATAATATTCCCATAGTCGACAATGTCACGGTGGATGGATCCGCCCTCCTCGTGATCCGTCACGTGGTCGAATCTCTTCGCACCGACGGGGGAATCGACTTCGCCGATTTGGTCTGATCCCCAGGACCCGGGCCGAAGTTCATGCAGGGCTCCTCCTTACCTGCGCCGTTCCCGAAGCATGTGCTTTGGCCGGGGCCAGGCATCACGCTTTGATATTTTTCCGGGCCGAGAACACAGAGAGTTGAAATGGGCCGATCCCTCAAATACGAAATACCTGGAACGGATTGGCGCCGAAGCACCTTGGAATTGGCGGATCTCGGTTTCGAAGGGCTCTTCGGCCCCGAATTCAATTCTCCCCAGGAGCGAGTACTGGAAATCGGCTTCGGTCGTGGTGAGTTCCTGTTGGAGTTGGCAGCGAAGAACCCTGAATCCGCCTTCCTTGGGGTTGAGGTGTCCTTCAAGAGAGTCCTCAAGATGGCGCGAAAAGTCGGCCGGTCGGGCCTCAGCAATATCCGTGTGATGGAGGCCCGGGGCGAGGTGGTTTTGGGAGACCTGATTCCCGCCGATTGCCTGGATGCGATCTGGGTGAATTTCTCGGATCCCTGGCCGAAAGACCGCCACGCCGGGCGGCGATTCATCCGGCCCGAAGTGGTGGCGGACGTAGCGGGCAGCCTGGTTCGGGGTGGATTGGTTCAGGTCGCGACGGATGACGTTCCCTATGCGCATCAAATTTCAGAAGTTCTGGCCGGGGAGTCTCGGCTGCGGAATGTTCATGAACCCCTTCCCTGGCTCGCCGACGTGCCGGGGCGCATTCCGACGGGCTATGAGATCGAATGGCGAGAAGCAGGCCGTCCGTTGCATTTCTTTACCTACGAGCGAATCGCAGCCCAAGGTGGGGGAGAGTTGAAATGACCGGTCCCGACCTGTCGGCTCTCAAGCCCGCTCTCCCGAATATCAAGAACCACGGGCGGGAAGCGCTGCGCGAGGAGTTCAAACGAGCGGGCCTGCCCGCCTACCGGGCGGATCAGGTGATGGCGTGGGTCTACGTCCGGGGGGTCGAAGACATCGATGCCATGACGGACCTGCCGCTGGATCTCCGCAAGAGATTGGCCGCAACATGGGCAGTGCGGGCGCTGGACCTGGTCGATTTGCAGACCTCAGAGGACGGAACGCGCAAACTCGTTCTGGAGACCGCTGACCACGAACTCCTGGAAGCGGTGCTCATCCCAGAGGAGCGGAGAAATACGCTCTGCGTTTCCACTCAAGTGGGCTGTCCCCTGGCCTGTTCCTTTTGTGCCACCGGAAAATTGGGGCTGCGCAGAAATCTGACCGTCGCCGAGATCGTCGACCAATGGGCTCGGGCCCGGGCGATCCTTTCCGAGGACGAGTCCATTACCAACGTGGTCTTCATGGGTATGGGGGAGCCTCTTCTCAACCTGGCGGCGGTGAAGGAATCCATCCAGATTTTTTCGGAGCCACGAACCCTGGGCATGGCTCCGAGGCGAATCACGGTTTCAACTTCTGGTGTCGTGCCGCAGATCCGCCCTCTTCTCGAAATCGGGCCGATCAATCTCGCTATTTCTCTTCATGCTACGACCGATGAAGTCCGCGACGAACTTGTGCCGCTGAACAAGCGCTTTCCCCTGGAGGTGCTTCTGGGGACACTTCGCCAGGAAGAACTGGTCTCACGAAAGCGGCCGGTGTTCTTCGAATACACCTTGATGGAGGGAATCAACGACAGCTTGGAAGACGCGCGACGTCTTTCGCCCCTGCTCGAGGGAATCGCGAGCAAGGTGAACCTGATTCCCATGAATTCTCACGATGGTTCGGTCTATCGGGCTCCCAAGGCTGCTGTATGCGACGCATTTGCGGCGGAGGTCCATGCCTCGGGGTTGCGCGTGACGTTGAGGCGCAATCGGGGCCGGGATATCGATGCGGCCTGCGGCCAACTGGCGGCGCGAACGACGAGCGGCCAGGGGCATTCTTCCCAGCCCCGCTCGGGTTGAAGCCGGGCGATCAGGGAAGCTCTGCTTTTGGATGCCGCCTGACACGGGGGGCGATGATTTCCACCCCCGCGGAAGCGGTTTCGAAGTCAATATCCGGGTTGTATTGCTGAAGCAGCCAGAGCGGTATTTTGAAACGCTGATGGGCCAGGACCCAGATGGAGTCGCCTCGTTTCAGCTTGTGGCTGGTGGTTCCGATGATCTCTCTTTCGGAGAAATACTCCTCCTGGATGCCGCGCTGAAAATCGATTCTCTGTTTCTCGAAGAGGGATCGGGAAACCCGGCTGAAGTCGAGACGAAGACGGCTGTGGATGGGGAGAGCTTCGCCGAAGGAAAGTCCGTTGATGACTCGAAGTTGCTGGGCGCGCATGTCGAGCCATTCCGCGTAATGCCCGAGGGTTTCGCCGAATTGAACTTCGATCGTGTCGTTCGGACCCACCAGGTAATCGCTCGGATCGGCCAGCAATATCGGACTATCCAGCGGTTCTTTCGCCTCGAAATCAGTTTCCCGACTCTCCTTCTTGGGCGGCGCCTTCGCTGTCGCTTCGGGTGAGGGGACCGGACTCGTCGCTGGTTTTTGTGGGGCGGGTGTGGCGGGTGTGGCGGTCGCCAGAACGTCAGCCGGGCCCGGCAATCGGAGTACCTGCCCCGCGTAGATACGGTTGCGGTTTCGAATACCGTTGGCCTGGGCCAGTTCCCATTCGTCTACGCCCAGGCGTAGCGCGATGGATGTGAGATGATCGCCTTGCCGCACCGTATAACGGCCGTCGCTCCGGGCCTTGGAAATGGCTGCATTCGCCCCAGAAGAACTCGATGAGGATGCGTGCTCGATGGGAAGCCTGAGTTTCTGGCCCACGCGGATGCGGTTGCGATTGCGGAGATTGTTCAGGTTTTGCAGTTCGCCGATGGGTACGCGGTATTTCTGAGCGATTCTGGAGAGGGTCTCCCCGCGGCGCACGATGTGGTAGCTGTCGCGAGTTTGGCTCGCGAAGCGCTCGCTTCGGGGTATGGTGGCGAATGCTTCGCTCATGGGTTGCGATAGCAGGCTGCGCGGAATTCTGATTTCGAAGCCTTCGGGGATCCTTTTCAAACCGTTCCAAACGGGGCTCAGGAGGGCGGGGTTGGATGCCTTCAAGCGCGAAAGGTCGACTCCCAGGGCTGTCGAAACTGCTGCGGCCGAGGCGTAGAAGGGGAGCGTTTTTGTCTCGTATTGGATTGGAGAGTCGAGGATGAGGGGGCCGAAATAGAGCGATGGATTCTCAGCGATCCGGGATGCTGCCAGGAATTCAACGTAGAAATTTCGGGATGCGAAGCCGAATGTTCGGCTCCTGTAGTCGCGTACGATTCCCTCGATATCACTATGTCCGAGTTTTCGGGTTGCCCGGCGCATACCCGAGGCACCGTGATTATATGCCGTGACTGCCAGAGGCCAGGTTCCCGTGGACCGGCGATTTTGCGCGAGAAGGCGAGCCGCGGCGAGGGTTGCCGTATAGGGGTCGCGCCGTTCGTCCACGACCTGATCTACTCGCATGAAGCGTCGCCCTGTCGCGCGAGTGAACTGCCAGAGCCCCACTGCACCGACTCTCGAATAAGCCTCCGGCGTGTAGGAAGATTCTACATGTGGCAGCACCGCGAGTTGGGGCGGGAGGTCCATCTCGTTCAGGCTGCGCTCGATATGGTCCGCGTAGGCGCCTGCCCTGATCAGCCCGCCGCGGAACTGATCGGATTGGCCGAGTTGAAAGCGAATCCTCTTGGCTGCCCGAAGCAGGGTTTTATCTGAAACGTCTGGAGGAAAGAGGCCGAGTACGCGGCGTTCCCTGGCGCTGAGGTTCTCTCGCTTGCCTTGGGCGAGTTTGCGGAGGGCTGCGCGGTATTTCTTCTTCTTCTTTTCGACGTAGCGTTCGCGGGCGGCGTTGGAGAGCCCCCGGGGCAAGCCAATCTCTTCGTATACGACTCCGAGATTTCTCGAATCGTGAAGGAGTCCGCTCTGGGCATTCACCTGGGAGTAGATCCGGACCCAGAATTGGATATCTGTTTCCAGGCCCGGAGGTTCGATGAAGAGTGACGGGTCGCGCTGAATCGCGTGCCCCGCAGAGTGGGTGATGGTGACGAGGAATAAACCGGCCAAGAGTCGTTGAAAGCACTTCATGACGTCCTTTCCGACGATTTTTCCGGCAGTTCTTCCTCGCCTCTCTAGTCGGCGCTCCGGTCCGAATTCTTGAGCAGTTTCCGGGGGGAAGAGACCGCTTCTGCACCGTAGCTGAGAAGAGAACGGGGGAGGGGGTTGCCGGCCCAGGCCGGGCTTCAGCCGCGTTCTTGGGGAATGCCGTCCTTGACTACTTTTTCTTTTTCTTCTTTCCCCGGCTCTTTTGACGCGACTTGCGCGCCTGCTGGCGCTTGTTCTTTCTCTGTTTGGTGGCCCGGACGCTGCGGGGTTGAGCCGAGGCCCCCGGCATTCCGGGCATAAGGCCCCCGGGGCCGCCAGCGAGCAGAGCGCTTGGGTCCATGGCGCCCCCTGTGCCGGCCCCCATCATCGAATCCATTCCCGGAATTCGCGAGAGCAGCCCGCCGGGTTTGCCCAGGGATCCCATCATCTCTCGCATTTGCTTGAAGCGGTCGAGAAGTTCGAGCACTTCCTTGGGCTTGCGTCCACTTCCGCCCGCGATCCGATCGGCTCGGCTTTTGTTGATGACATCGGGCGAATTCCGTTCCTGCCTGGTCATCGAATGAATCATCGACTCGACTTTGGCGAGTTCGCTCTCTTCAACCTTGTCCGCCATGGAGCCGAACATGGGCATTTTCGAGAATACTTCGCGGAGGGGCCCCATCTTTTGGATGGTCCGAAGCTGGGTGAGCAGATCTTCCAGGGTGAACTGCCCTTTCAGCATCCGTTCGGCATCGGCCTCGGCCTGCTTTTCGTCGACGACCTCCTCGAAATCCCGGACCAACCCCACGACGTCGCCCATGCCGAGGATGCGAGATGCGAGTCCCTCAGGCCTGAATTCCTCGAGGCGTTCGACGGTTTCGCCCGTCCCGAGGAATTTGATGGGAACGCCGGTGACCGCCTTGATGGCGAGGGCCGCGCCGCCTCGGGCATCGCCATCGAGCTTCGTGAGCACGACGCCGTCGAGAGGGATCCGCTCGGAGAAGGCCTGGGCCACATTGACCGCGTCGCGACCCATCAGGGCGTCGCAGACCAGAAGGGTATTGGCAGGTGCGGCCAAGGATTTGATCTGCTCGAGTTCCGCCATCAAACCGTCATCGAGCGCCAGGCGACCGGCGGTGTCATAGATGATCGCGTCGTGGCCTTCGCTTCGGGCGCGTTGGCGGGCCCGCTCACAGATCTGGGGCGGCGCCTCTCCCTCGAGCCCGATATGAACCGGTACCCCAATGGAAGTGCCCAAGGTCATCAACTGTTCGACTGCGGCGGGCCGGTAAGTATCCGCAGCCACCAGCATGGGCTTGCGGCCCTGTTTTTGGAGATGCCGCGCCAGCTTGGCCGCTACGGTGGTCTTGCCCACGCCCTGGAGCCCGGCGAGCATGATCGAGGTGGCGCCGGCGGCGCGCTCGAGACTCGTATCGACCGGACCCATCAAATCGATCAATTCGTCTTCGCATACCTTGACGAAATGCTGTCCCGGGGTGGTTTTGATGGTCCGCCCGGAGGCGTCGCGGGTCCGGGTTTCGACCTTCTCGCCCAGGGCACGGTCCTTGACCCGGGCGAGGAAATCCTTGACCACCGCAAAGTCGACATCCGCCTCGAGGAGCGACATGCGGACGTTCGAAAGCGCCTCGTCAATATTCGACTCATGCAGCTCACGCACACCGCGCAAGCGTTCGGTTGCTGCCTGGAAGCCTTGGCTGACAGTTTCGAGCACGTTTCCCCCGGTGGCGCAGGAGCTTAGCAGGCCCGGACGAGAGGGGGGGGCGTATCACTCTTGCTCTGGAGGATTCTCGAGTGCATGCTTCGGGATGTCGCGTTTTGTGAATTCGACCTTTGGAGGATCGGATCTTGATCGAGATCGAAGCTGAGATCGCCGGCAATGTATGGAAGATTGAAAAAGCAGTGGGTGATCGCGTGAGCGAGGAGGATGTCCTGCTGATCCTCGAATCCATGAAGATGGAGATTCCCGTCGAAGCACCCTGCGGCGGGAGGGTGAGCGAAATTCGTGTCGCAGAAGGCGATACTGTCGACGAAGGGACAGTATTGGTGGTGATCGAGAACTGATGGTTTTTTCCCGGCGTTCGCGTATGCGAGCAGGCTTCATGGCCAGGCGTCAGACGGACGAAGTCCTCTCTCGTTTGCGCCGAGAACCTCGCCACAATCTCTTCCTCTTGGATATTGTGGATGGGGGTTCCGCCGATCTCCCCGATCCGAATCCGCCGCCCCAGGTTGTGGTGGCTCGCAGCGGAGACCGAATTGCTGGCGTGGCCTCCCTCCGGCCGAGCATTGTGCTGGAGGCTGAAATGGACGCCGATGCCCTGGAAGCGTCCATGCCCCTGCTTTCTTGTCTCGAGATGGGCCTGATCAAGAGCCAAGCGGATGCGGTGGCTTCGGTGTGGGACAGCCTGCGCGCCCGGGGTCGCCGATCGATCCTCGACCGCTGCGAGGAATGTCTTGTTCTCGAGACGGAGAAAGCAACTCCCGCCCTGGCAGGATCGCCCGCGGCGGGGCGCCTTCGCCCGGCCCGGGCCAGCGATCTGGATGCGCTCGTCTTCGCCGCCCGATCCAGCTTATTGGAGGAGAATCGTCCCGATCCTTTTCACGGAGATCCCGAAGGGTTCCGTCATTGGGTCAGGGGGAGAATCAGTCGTGCACGACTGCTTGAAGTGGATGATAAGCCGGTTTTCGTGGGCTACGTGGATGTTCGCCGGCCCGAGGGGTGGCTGATTCAAGGCGTCTATACCTGGCCCGATCATCGCCGCCGCGGCTTTGCGCGCGCTGGGATGGCCGGACTCGTCGGCGAAGCGGTGCAGGCGGGCGCGGAGCATGTCCAATTGGCCGTTGTCGAAGGCAATCTTCCCGCCATGGGGCTCTACGAAGGTCTCGGCTTCAAGGCCTTCTCTCAGTTGCGGACGATCCTCTTCCATTAGCTACCCCCGTTTCCGGCTCACTGGGAGGCCCGAGACACCCGATTTCAGCGGCTTGAAGCCTGCCGCCGACGTTGGCTAGTCTCCGCCTCCACTCCGGGGCAGCGCATGGCATCCCATGCCCTTGGCGCAGGCTCGGGCCAGATGATCGGATCGCGGATCCGGATCCTCGTTATCGAAAACGTATTTATCGAAGGGAGTACCTCTCAATGGGTCTGCTCGACGGAAAAGTCGTAGTTATCACAGGAGCCGGTGGCGGCATCGGCCGAGAACATGCGCTTGCCATGGCGAAGGAAGGAGCCGCCATCGTGGTCAACGATCTCGGAGGCGCGCGAGACGGGACCGGCGAAGGCAACGCGATGGCCGACCAGGTTGTCGATGAGATCAAGGCGGCAGGCGCGGAAGGCGTCGCCAACTACGACAACGTAGCGAGCGTAGAAGGCGGTGAGGGAATTTTGAAGACTGCCCTCGATGCGTTCGGAAAAGTCGATTGCGTCATCAACAACGCTGGAATTTTGCGGGATAAATCCTTTTCCAACACCACCGAGGATCTTTGGGATCCGGTCATCGCGGTCCATCTCAAGGGCACCTACTGCGTAACTCGCCCGATCTTCAACCATATGAAGCAGAGTGGAGGCGGTGGAGTCATCATCAATACCTCCTCGACCTCCGGGCTGAATGGAAATTTTGGCCAGTGCAACTACGGCGCGGCGAAGGCGGGAATCGCGGGCTTTACCCGCTGCCTGGCGATCGAAGGCAAAAAATATGGCGTTCGCTGCTTCATCCTGGCGCCCGTGGCCCTGACCCGGTTGACCGAAGACCTGCCGGGCTTCGATGCCGACGCCATGCGTGACCAGATGGCGCCCGGCCTGGTCTCGCCCTTGCTGAGTTTCCTGGCCAGCGATCTCTCCAAGGAGATGACGGGGAATACGTTCTTTTGCGGGGGCGGGCGCATTGCCGAGATGAAGGTCGTAACCGCCCAGGGCATTACCAAATCCGACGACGGGGGGCTGTGGACACCCCAAGAAATCGCGCAGGCAATGAACCCAGGCGAAATCCTGATGCCCGAGTAGTCACCACCGGGTGGCTCTCGATAAGAGAGTCAGGGAATGAAGACGACCATAGGGTCCCCAGGGCCGCGATGAGCCAGAGATGTGGCTATCGCGTTGCTGGCCCTGGGGGGCCATGGTAAACCTCGTAATCCATGTCTGAAGAAAACCGCGATCCGGCAGCCGAGGCTGCCTCGCCGTCGGGGGACTCTTCGGTGCCTCCTCGCTCCTCGGGGCTCTCTCCCTTGGCCGATTCCTACTCGGCCATGACGCCTCGCTTCAATTTCTTCTTTCGATGGTTTGCTCGGCGCTTTCTTCAGCATTTCGACCTCGGTGAAGAAGAAGCACAGCGCTTGCGTGATCTCGAGCGGCGCGGGTCCGTCGTCTACGTGATGCGCTACTCGAGTCGCCTGGATTACCTCCTCTTCAATACGCTCTTCCTACGCGAAGGGCTTCGTCTATCGAGTTTCGCCAACGGCATTCACTTCACGATCTACCGGCCGGTTCTGGAGATTCTCGGCGCGATCTTCAAGCGCAAGAGGGGCCGCTCCAGGGCGGTGGAGCATGGAGAAGATCAGCATCATGTTCGGCAGCTCTCCCAGGGAGACGCTTCCTTCTTTCTTTTCCTACGGACCCAGAGGCTTCAGACCTTCTGGCGTGGATTGTGGAATCTCCGCCACCGCCACGACGAATTCGACCTGATCCAGGAGGTGGTGCGAGAAGTCTGGAACGGCGGGAACGAGGTTTTCGTCGTTCCCCTGTCGCTGTTCTGGCGCAAGGGCCCGAGGACGGCGAACCGCTTCCTCAACCTGGATTATGGCTCTCTCTCGCGCCCTTCAGATCTCGCCAAGGTGGCGTCGTTCCTGCTGACCTACCGCAGCCTCTCGGTGAAGATCGGCGATCCCATCGATCTCTCCAACTACGTCGCGGAACACCGCGACGACGGCCAGGAGCGGGTGGCCCGAACCGTTCGGCGCTCTCTCCTCATCTATCTCTATCGTGGCGAGAAGGTCGTCGAAGGGCCCACCCTGCGTTCCGCTCAACGCGTTCTCGCCGAGATCATGGCGGATAAGGGTGTTCAGGCTGCCATGCGGGAGCGGGCCGCTCAGAAGAGGGGATCGCCAGATAAAGCCGAGCGCGATGTGGCCAAGGCGTACCGCGAGATTGCGGCTCGCATGAACTCGACGCTGCTCGCGGTGCTCTCCATGGTTGTCGGCGTCATCCTGCGTCGTCTCTTTTCCAATATAGAAACCCGCGGTCTCGACAAGGTGGCCGAACACGCCAAAAGGCATCCTCTCGTACTCGTTCCCAGCCACCGCTCCTATTTCGATTTCCTGATTGTTTCCCTGCTTTTCTACAACAGCTATCTCGTTCCGCCCCATATCGCTGCCCGGGAAAACATGGCTTTCGGGCCCTTCGGGCTGATCTTCCGCATGGCGGGTGCTTTCTATTTGAGACGTTCCTTCGATGACCCGCTCTACAAGCAGGTTTTCCGAGCTTATGTGGCCTACCTGGTCCGCGAAGGCTTTACCCAGGAATTCTTCATCGAGGGTGGCCGTTCGCGTACGGGCAAGACCATGACACCGCGCCTGGGCATGCTGAGTTGGGATTTGGATGCCTTCTTGGAGTGCTCCCGCAAGGATCTCTTCTTTGTCCCCATCGCCCTGACCTATGAACGCCTGGTGGAAGAAGGCGGCATGGTCGACGAACTCGCGGGCGGGCAGAAGTCCAAAGAGAGCACCCTCGCTCTATTCCGCGCGCGTAAATATCTTCAGAAACGGTTCGGCTCGGTGCACGTAAACTTCGGGGAGCCGATCTCGTTGGCGAATGCCTTGGGGGAAAACCGACAACCCTTCGAAAGCCTCGTTCGCGGCGAGTTGGCAGATAATCTTTCGGCCCAGGGAGAGGCGGCGCACCTGGACGAAACCACGGCGCGCACCGAGGAGGACAAGCGCAACTTCATCGATGGGTTCGGTCATCACCTGGTGGAGCGGATCAATTGGTTGGTCACGGCCAATGCGACCTCTGTGGCTTCGGTTGCCCTGATGGGGACTTCGCATACGGGGCTGCTGCGCTCAGAATTGGTGGAGCGGATGCAGCAATTGGTGGATCTCTTGCGGTTGGGCAAGGCCGAAATCACCTCGGCGTTGCGGGCCGACCAGGGCCAATTTTCGGATTCCATTGCGTTCATGACCCGGAGCGATCTCGTGAAATCCGCGGATGATCGAAAAGGTGAGATCATCTACTTCGAGGAATCCAAGCGCCGCGCCCTGGATATCTATCGAAATTCTGTTGTCCACTATCTCGCGGTGCCCAGTGTTCTTGCGCGTTCCCTGCGTTCGGGCGCCAGCGTGAAAGAATTGGTCGAGGATGTGCTCGTTTGGCGCGAGATTCTATACCGCGAATTCTTTACGCCGGCCGAGGAAGCCAGTGCGGCAGCGGTGGAAGGCCTGCTCGGGCATTTCGAGGCCTCCGGCTGGGTGGAGCGGGAAGGCGACGGAATTCGGGTGCTGCCCGCTGGGGAGGGCATTCTCTCGTGCCTGGATTTCCAGACCCGGGGCGTAACGGAATGCTACGAAGCGGTCTGCCGGGTGGTGGCGGATTCCGAGGGCGACCTGTCTCGCGAAATGGTTCTCGAGCGGAGTCGAGGTGTTCTCGAGAATGCCCAGCGCCTGGGCCTTTCGGGGCATCCCGAGGCCGCCAACGAGGCGACCTTCGGCAACGCGCTCGAATTGCTCGTGGCGCGCCGGGTCCTGGTGCAATCCGGGAAGTCGGGAAGCACTTCGAAGTCGGTCTACGCCCCGGGGGAGGCCTGGTCTGCCCTGGGTGAACTCCACGAACTTCTGGCGCGCCCGGCGGCCGCTCGGTAGGGTCTGCGCCTCGCGCTGCGGGCTTGGCCACGGGTCAGCGGAATCTGGGCCGACTCGCCGCGCACTTCGAGGAGGACCCGACTCCCATGGACCCGGCCCAGCTACTCGACTTCTCCAAGTCCGGAGGGCTCGTAACCGCCATCGCGCAGGATGCGCAAAGCGGCGAGATTCTCATGGTCGCCCACATGAACGAGGAATCCTTCCGAAGGACGGTGGAGACGGGCGAGGCGGTCTATTGGAGCCGCAGCCGAAAGCGTCTCTGGCATAAGGGCGAGGAAAGCGGGAACGTACAAAGGCTGGAAGGTCTTTACATCGATTGCGATGGCGATGTCGTCCTGATGAAGGTTCAGCAAGTGGGCGACGCTGCGTGTCACACGGGGAAACGAAGCTGTTTTTTTCGCAAGATCGAGGATGACACGGTGGTGGATGTGGGCGTTCAGATCTTCGATCCAGAGAAGGTCTACAAGAAATGAGTGATGAGAGAAAGCTGCGCCTGGCGCTGCCCAAAGGAAGCCTGCAACAGACAACTTTCGATCTCTTTGCCCGGGCGGGTTTCGATATTCGCGTTTCTCCTCGCTCGTATTACCCCTCCATCAACGATCCCGAGGTGGAGTGCATCCTGATCCGGCCCCAGGAAATGGCCAGGTATATCGAACAGGGCGTAATGGATTGCGGGATTACGGGCCTGGATTGGGTTCTCGAGACGGGCGCCGAAGTCGAGGAGTTGGCGGACCTTCGCGCGCCCTGGCCCAATTACGGAGCCGTGCGTTGGATTCTGGCGGTCAAAGACGGTTCTCCCTTTGCCTCCTTGGATGACCTTGCGGGCAAACGCATCGCGACCGAGGTCGTGGGTCTGACCCACCGCTATTTCGATGAGCGAGGTGTCGATGCCCAGATCGAGTTCTCCTGGGGAGCCACCGAGGTGAAGCCCCCGGTGCTGGCGGACGCGATCGTGGATGTCACGGAAACCGGTTCCAGCTTGAGGGCCAATCAGCTGAAGGTGCTCGATGTTCTTCTCGAGAGTACGCCGCGTTTCGTCGCCAATCGGGCGGCCGCCAATGACGATTGGAAACGCGGGAAAATGGACCGGATCCTGATGTTGCTCAATGCAGCCATCGCTGCGGCCACCCGAGTTGGCTTGTCCATGAATGTTCCGAGGGAGAGCGTTGACAGTATCCTTGCTCTGCTTCCCGACTCTTCGCCGACGATCTCTCCCCTATCCGATGAGTCCTGGGTCGACGTCTTCGTGATCATCGAAGAAGAGAGGGTGCGCGATCTGATTCCCCGACTTTCGGAATCCGGGGCCCGCGTGATCGTCGAAACTCCGCTCAACAAGATCATCGATTGAAGGTGAGGCGACTCGAGGCGCTCGCTCGCATCCCTCGGCTCTATATGCGGACCGCATGGTGGGGCTTGATGTCCCCTCGCTTGAGCGAAAAAGAGCCCCTCGTCATCGTCCAGGGTGTCGTTCTCGAGCGCGGCGATGAGGTGCCCCGGGTTCTCCTCTCGGTGCGTGCCGATATTCAGGGCTGGGAACTTCCCGGCGGAAATATCGAAGTGGGCGAAAGCAGCGAAGAGGCCCTGCGCCGGGAGGTGCGTGAGGAGACGGGCCTGCAGGTAGAAATCATTCGCCGTGTCGGGGATTACATCACCACCGGTTTTCGCCCCCATCGGGCTCGGGTCTACCTTTGCCGCAAGACGGGCGGCCAACTTCGCGCGAGTCGGGAAACCCCCCAGGTGGAGTGGTGCCGTGTGGATCGCCTACCCGGGACGCTCTTTCCCTGGTATCGCGAGCCCCTGGCCGACGCCCTCGCAGAGCGCGCCGGCCCCGTCGAGCGAACCCGCTTTCAGGGCATTTCCACCATCGCCCAGGCGATTTCGATCGATCTTCGGATGCGCTGGCTCGAGGGGCGGGCGCGATAGAGGCCCGGGCGAGGCCCAGATCGGTTCCAAGCGCCGGGTGCACGTGGGTTAGACTTCGCCGTTCTTCAAGGAGGCGGGTGAATCCCGCTGAACCTCAACCACCGGGGGGGGAAATCATGTGGCGATGGATCGGCGGCGCGCTTGCGCTCTTGGGGTTGGTGCTGTGCGTGCGTGCAGTGATGCTCCAGTCGGACGTGCCCATTGCCTCGGAGTGGACGCCAGAAGTACTCGACGAAGCCGCGATGCTCGAGCGCTTTCGCGGCGGGTTGCGCATTCCCACCGTTTCTTTGCAGCCCGGCCAGGGCATGGACGAAGAGGCATTCACCGCCTTTCGCGCCTACCTGGCGCACCATTATCCGCGGGTTCATGCGAAACTCGAGCGGGAGACTGTTTCCGAGCACAGCCTGCTCTTCCGCTGGCCGGGTAGCGATCCAAGTCTGGCCGGTACGGTCCTGCTGGCCCACCAGGATGTCGTTCCGGTGGACAAGGGCAGCGAGGGGGATTGGGTTCATCCTCCCTATGCCGCCGTCGTCGAAGGCGGCTTCATCTGGGGCCGGGGAAGTTTGGATGACAAATTCGGCCTCTTCTCGATTCTCGAAGCTGTGGAGAACCTTCTTGCAGAAGACTTTCAGCCACGCCGGTCCCTCTATCTCGTTTTCGGTCACGACGAGGAATTGGGAGGCCCCAACGGCGCGGTCCCGATCGCGCGACTTTTCGCCGAGCGTCGCTGGCCTATCGGTCTGGTGCTCGATGAAGGGGGGGCGATTGCCCAGGGGATGGTTCCGGGCCTCGACGCGCCCGTCGCATTGGTAGGCGTAGCCGAGAAGGGGTATATGAGCGTCATTCTCGAAGTCGAAGGCATGGGCGGGCATTCCTCGGCACCGCCGGATCAAAGCGCCATCGGAATCCTCTCCGCTGCCATAACTCGGTTGGAGGAGAACCGGTTTCCCATGCGCTTGGACGGAGCGACCCGGGCCTTCTTCGAAGAGGGGATCGGCCCGGCGAGTTCTTTTGGTATGCGCCTGGTCTACGCGAACCTGTGGCTCCTGGAGCCTTTATTTCTCAGGGCGCTCGAGAGTTCTCCCTTGATGGCTTCCATGGTTCGGACCACCACTGCGCCCACGATTTTTCATGCGGGCCTCAAAGAGAACGTCCTTCCGGCGCGTGCGCAAGCGACGGTCAACTTCCGCCTGCTTCCCGGGGAGAGTGGCGCCCTGGTGCTGGATCGGGTGAGAAAGGTGATCGACGATGGGCGAGTGACTGTTTCGCCGCTCAGCGAAGCGCGTGAATCCTCGCCCAGTTCGCGCATAGACTCAGCGGCGTTCGCAACGGTGTCCACCACGATCCGCGAAGTCTTCCCAGGGACGGTCATTGCGCCCTACCTGCTCCTGGGCGGGACGGATTCCCGCTATTTCCGCGAACTCTGCGATTGTGTTTATCGTTTTCTTCCCATTGCCCTGGAGCCCGACGGTCTCCGCCGGGCGCACGGGACGAACGAGCGGATACCGCTGGAGGGCTTCTCCCAAGGTGCCCGATTCTTCAGGCGCTTGATCGAAAACGCCGAGGCGGCACGCCTTGGGGGCGATGGGGCTTCCTGAAGCGGTGCTCCAGGCGGAAGGCAATGCTCCGAACTCGGAGGAAGCACCCGCTGCCGAGTTCGGATCCGGGTTGCACCTGCCGGCGGGTCCCTGAACGTAGAGCGCCTCCGCATCCCAACGGGACCGGAGGCACTAAAATTGGCCAGTTCTGAGCGGGCTTCGCGTTTTGCGTTCAGCCGCGCTGTTCTCGGAGGCCGCTGGCCTCCCATTCCTTGGAGAGCTGGTCGAGTTTCCGGGCGAACTCTTCGAAGGGGTCATCGAAGGAAAGGGTGATTTCTGTGGTTCTCGGAATCTCATCGCCGTTCAGTAGTCCGCGGTAGCGGTTGAGGTTGGCGAGAATGGCTTCGGCAACTTTTAGTGCGCGTTTCTCGGTTTTGATCAGGGGCGATTGAAGCGTGTAGACGTTGTTGCGTCCCCAGAGGCTTTCGTCGCGAACGATCCCGATCTCACGGTAGACACCATTGATGGGGTCAAAATTGTATTCGACCCGGACTTCCTTGAAGATGTCCGAGTTGCCCGTGTAAAAACCGCGCTCCTTCTCCACCTTGCCCAGCTGTCGGCAGCGGGGGCAGTAGAAGGTGTCGCCGTGATTGAGCAAGAACACGCCCTTGGCGTAATCCTCGCAGTCTGTGTTTTCGCAATACCCTACGCCGCGTTTCATGCTGGCCATCCTGGTTTCGGAGTGCCTCCCTGGCCCGAGCGCACCGCCCGTGCCTTCCTGATGTCAGACCGCCCGGGGTCTCCTGCTGACTCTTGAAACTCGGGCCGCCGCGACTTCTGCAATGGGTCATTGGCCTCAGGTCGCTGCCCCCACACTTGACCGAGTTCTCTCGATCCGGTGGCGGCTTCTCTTGGCTTCAGATCCTTGGCTCGGATCCTCGCTTGCGAACTGTGCCTCTCGCCTTGCAGACTGCTCTAAGTCGCGAGTCCCGCGGTCTCGCGGGACTCAATCCAGTTTTCTCAGGAAGCTCTCGCAAGGGTAAAAAGCAAGAACCGTACCGGGCTAGGAGGAAATTCGAAAAAGACCTTCATCCCCTAGTCCTTTCAGCCACTTACGTTCCCTGATGAGTGCTGTCCTGCGTTCTCTAAATCGTTTCAGTTTGGTTAGATCACCGCCCTCATGGACCCCAAGGGTGGAATGGCTCCCACTGGGTTCCACTTGAACAGCGACGTCCGCACGAATTTTCGAAGTGAAGTTACTTAGGCCGATCCCCGTAACGATTCCCTGATTCCGCGCCGATCTGAGGTTTTCGCTCGAAAGTTCGAACAAAAAGTGGGTTTGGGCACTCGTTCGGGGTCAAAACCGAGCAGGACGCCCGAGAAGCCGGGTTGTTCCCAGGCCGGGCGGTGCTCCACCGTTTGATACCGCTTGCGGGGGTCTCCTGTCAACTGAAATCCCTTTCCCCGGGGTCAGCGGCGCTCGGTCAGCTCCCCGACTCATCACCCCGCGGGCTGTTCTGGGCCTGGAGCCGTGCTCGCTCCCGGGAGAGAGCGAGCCCATAGGACACGAGGGCGATCAGGGTGATTCCGTAGGCAGCCAGCAGGTAACTCACGGGTGGTTCTCCTTGGAGTAGCGGGTTTTTTAGAGGCCATCTGGGCTCGGCGACGAGCCGGTTGTCTTCCCAGCAGACACTCGCTGGGTTTCGGGGTGGGTCACGCTCCTGAGCTGGTGCTGGCATCGTCCAGCCTGCGCTGGGCTTCCACCTCCCAGCGCAGAATCAGCAGATAAAAGAAGGCGAGAGCCAGAGTCAGGTTGCCGAGGAGGAAGGGCAGACCCATTCCGTCGCCGAGACTACCCCGCTCCAGGTTCTCAGGGTGCATGCTGCGACTGCCAAAGATCTCGATCACGTAGTAGTTCAGGGGAATGAGTACGAGGCCCACAACGCCGTAGATTGCCGCAAAGCGTGCGGTCCGGGGGCTGCTCCCGCTGAAGCTCCGCAGCAAAAGGTAGGCGAGATAAACGAACCAGAGCAGGAGCGTCACGGTCAGGCGCGCATCCCAAGACCACCAGACTCCCCAGGTGCCGCGTGCCCAGATCGGCCCGGTGACGAGCATCAGCGTGCAGAAGATCACGCCCACTTCCGCGCTCGCGACGGCCAGCCGATCGAGGTCTTCACGCTGCCGGGCGAGGAAGAGGACCCCCCCGACTCCCGTGATGACGAAACCGAGGTATGCACCGTAGGCCAGGGGAGGGTGGATATAGAGAATTTTTTGGATGATGCCTTGGGTGCTATCGATGGGCGCGCTCATAACCGACCAGGCATAGGCGGCACCCAGGGCCGCGAGCAAATAGCCCATGGGCCGCCGCCAGCGGCTGGCCCGGGATTCCAGACGAGAGGGAATACTCGCCTGGGCGTTCCCATGTCCTTCAGGATTCGAATTCATTGCGGCTGCCCGTCCTTGTTGATCTTGCGTTCATCAGGATTCCACACCTTGCTGCGTTACTCATCCAATACGTAGTCGAAGCCGAGAAAAGCCACGATCAGGTAGATACCGTCGGTCACGAGTAGGAGCTGAAGTGCCGCGAAGGGGATCGGCCTCCCGGCCACTGCCGCTCCGCTGCCCTCCACCGCGCCGGCCAGGATCGGGAAGAGCGCCGGCAGGAGAAGCACGGGAAGCAGAACCTCCCGAAACCCTGTGCGTACCGCCATGGGGGCCAGCAGCGTTCCCGCAGCACAGATGCCCACGGTTCCGAGCCCCACCACCGTGGCCAGGCCGGGCAGCGCAGGCACGAGGTCGATGCCGTAGAAGAGGGCGAAAACGCCAGCTGTCAGGATTTGGACGATGGAGATCAGCACCCAATTTGCGGCGGCTTTCCCCAGGAAGATCCATCCGCGGTTTCCCGGGGCCAGGGCGAGCCCGGCGAGCGCATCGTTTTCGAGTTCGAGCGCGAAGGAACGGTTGAGCCCGAGCAGGGCCGAGAACAGGTAGGCGGTCCAGAGCAGCCCGGGGGCCAGGGCGCTCAACTCTTCGGGGCGGAGCATGGGCAGTGCGAAATAGAAAACCACCGCCACGAGGATTGAAAAGACCAGCATGGCCATGACCCGGTCTCGTGAGCGCCACTCGCTGACGAGATCCTTCCAGAGGATCGCGAGAGCCACGTTCATGGGGAGGCCTCCAGCGCTTCGGCATAGGCCGTTCGCAGAAAAGGCTCGCTCATCTCTTCTGCGTTCACCCTTCGCTTGACCATGCCTTCCACCAGCACCAGCGCGGTCTGGGCCAGCCGGGCGGCGCGGTCGATTTCGTGGGTGGCCAGTACCAACGCATGCCCCTCATGGGCAAGTCCCTCGAGCCGAAGGGAGAGGCGCTGGGCGGAGGGTTCGTCGAGGCCGGTAAAGGGCTCATCCAGCAGCAACAATTCGGGAGCGTGAACCCGGGCTCGGGCGATGGAAAGTCGCTGGGCCATCCCGCGTGAGAAGCCCCGGGCGCGGCGGTTGGCGACGCCGCTCAGTCCTTCATCGGCAAGCAATTGGTCGGCCCGGGCGCCAGGATCTTCCACGCCGTAGAGCCGCCCAGCGAAGACGAGGTTTTCGCGCGCGGTGAGCTCGGGGTAGAGAAGCGTGGCGTGGCCGAGATAGCCAACCCGGCTTCGTTGGGGCGCGCCTTCCGCGAATTGCACTTTTCCGCCCGTAGGGTGCGCCAGGCCGGCCATGATGCGCAGCAAAGTGCTCTTGCCCGCTCCGTTTGGGCCGAGGATCGCCAGCCCCTGGCCGGCCCCGAGTTCCAATTCGATGCCGCTCAGCGCAGTCACGGACGCGTAGCGTTTGTCCACGGCTTGCAAAGAGAGCAGGCGGGCGCTCACGCAGGCTCCCTGCCGGAGTGCAGGCTGTGGCCGCACTCCGCACAAAAACTCCAATGCGCCTTGGTGGTTGTGCCGCAACCCGGGCAAAGCGGCTCGGCGGCGGGGCGAGGTGCCGCAGCGGCTTCGCCCTCTTCCTGGCGCATCAACGCAATGGCTTCGCCGCGAAGCTCATCGCGCAAAGCGCGGAATTCGGGCTCATCGAGTTTGCCGGTTTCAAAATCGTGGTCGATGTCGCGAATCGATTCGTAGAGGGCTTCCCGCTGAAGCGCCAGTTCCGAAACCTCTTCTTGACTCTCGGGTTCCGCCACACGTCGCAGGGGTGAGACCAGAAAGAAGGCCGCAGCGGCCGCGAAAAAGAGCGCGGCCCATCGCGCCCCATTGCTCTTGACCCCGCTTCGCTGAATGGACTCGAGTTGGACGGAAACCAATTCGTTGGCCGAGAGCTGGTAGGCCTCGCGATGAAGGTAAAAACGGGTGCCCTGTTTGAAGGGGCGTTTCCGGTGCAGTCGCTCGCTCTCGATAATGACACCGTTGTCCGCCACGAGAACGTTGAGCAGGTCGACTGCCCGTTCGAATTGGATGCTGAGTTCGGCGCGCCCCTGTACGGGGATCCGGTAGCGGTAGCCGATCACCGAGGGGCCAGGGGCGAGAGGGCCGCGCACCGCCAGCCCGCCCGTGCCGCTGGCCTCAACCCCGAGCATTCGGGTAGATCCCGTCAGACCGAGAAATTCGGCATTGGGAGGCAGCGCCAATTCGAGCAGGCGCCCGCCCGGTGGAGCCAGCAGGCGGGCAGATCCGGCGACGGAAACGTGCACCTCGACCGTGACCCGCATGGCGGTGTCATCGTGGTCGATCCAATAATCAGCCCGGGTCAGCCGGAGCTCTTTCGAATCGCTGGAACTCGCCGGTACGGGCACTTGGAAGCGGAGTTCGCCACCGGGTGGCACCGGGTTTCCCGCGTAACTCGCGTATTCGACGTCTTCAATGGCGACACGCTCGGCGGCTTCGCCGAGTCCGCTGCCCCTCGGCGATCCATCCTCGGCAGGGAGGAGAACGCGCACGCTCCCTGCACCCTCGGGCAGGGTCTCGATGATTTCCAGGAGACCCGGCGTTTCGCCATCCGGGGCGCCCCGAGGATCGTCGAGCAGGTAGCCGTAGCGTAGATCCTGGGGCCCGGGATAGATCGGGCCCCAGAAGGCCAGGCCATCGCCCTGGCGGACGAGGTCGGTCCGCCCGCCTCCTTGCCCGTCGATGTACTCGGTCACCGTTTCGGGCAGGGTCGCCTCGAAGGGGGGCGAAAGCGCGTCGCGCCTTGCCTTCCTGACGTAGACCACCTCGCTACCCGAGTTGACGATACGATGCGAGACCTGGACGAAGAGTTGGCCCCCGACCCAGTCGAATTTATAGGTGACTTCCGAAACTTCCAGGGCGTCGCTGCTCTCGACACTCTCGCGCAGGGCCAATTCCATGGACAAGCTTTGAGCATCGTTCTCGAAGACCACGCGCTGGGCAAAGGGGACGTCCCCATACTCGGTGCCGACCAGGTAGACGATGTCCGGCGATGCCGAGATGCCCTCGAAAGTGAAGCGTCCCTGGGCGTCGGTCCGGGTTCCGCTGAGTCCGGGTGCTCCATCGGAGCGCAGGGCGTAGAGCGCAACGGCCAGGTCAGCCGGGCGGGAATCACTTCCCACCACGATGACCTGTCCCTGGATCACGCCTTCTCCGGCCGGCGGCGGCGGGACTTCGCCTCGGGGACCGGTGACCTGTGCGGGCGCCTGGGCGAGTGCGACTCCGGCGGCGAAGAGCGCGATGCTGAGAGCCGCTCCCAGCGGGCGCCACGATGTTGCGCCGAAAGCGCTCCGGACCACGCTCTGGCGGTTCGGTCTCATGCGGTCTGCTCACCCGGCGTTCGGATCGGATGCGGCCAGAGGATGGAGATGCCCCCCATGGCGAAGAGAATCGCTCCCGCCCAGATCCAGTTCACCAGGGGGTTTCGATAGATCTTGAGGGTGGCCGATCCGTTGGTCTCGATGTTGTTGAGGATCACGTAGATATCCTCGGACCAGGTGGAATAGATCGAGGGAATCGTCGAAGGCTGCTGCTCGAGCCAATAGATCCGCTTTTCGGGTTGCATGACGGCCAGGGGTTCCTGCTCCCGGAAAAGGGCGAGCCGCGCGATGGCGCCGCCGTAGTGCTGCTGGGTGATGGGGTCGGCGGTGAGGTATTCGAGCCGATAATCCTGAACGGCGACGGAGTCGCCGGGCTCCATGTTCTCGAGCGTCTCGTAGTTGAAGACGCTCCCCGAAATGCCCAGCAGCATCACCACCACGCCGAGGTGAACGATATAGCCCCCGTAGCGCCGCTGGTTCTTGCGAAGCAGCGTCATGAAGGCGGTCAGGAGGGATTCGCCGTGGGCGCGGGCGCGGGCGCGCATGGCCTGGGCGTACTCCTGCCCGATCGTTGTGGTCACGAAAGCGCAGAGTCCCCAGCAGGTGAGCGCCCAATAGCCCACCTGGCCCCAGAAGATCACCGCGAGCACGAGGGTGGTGCCGACCCCCGCCGTGGTGGGCCAGCGAAATTGTCGTTTGAGACTGGCCGCGCTGGCCTTGCGCCAGGCGACCAGGGGGCCCACGCCGGTCAGGAAGAGGAGGATCAGGGCCAGGGGCCCCGTCACCACGTTGAAGAAATGGGGCCCCAGGGTCAGCCGGTCGCCACCGAGCGACTCCGAGAAAACAGGCAGCATGGTGAAGCCAAAGACCACGGCGAGCAGCACCATGAAGACCCAGTTGTTGAGGATGAAGCTCGATTCCCGGGAGACCACCGACTCGAGCCGGTTGGGACTGGCCAGTTCTTTGCGCCGGTAGAAAACCGCGGCATAGAAGAGCGTCGCCGCGATGGTCACGTAGGCGAGAAAGATCGGTTTGTACCAGCCCGCATCGGTAAACGCATGCACCGATTGCACGATGCCGCTGCGCGTAAGGAAGGTGCCAAACAGGCACATGGTATAGGTCAGCCCCACCAGCACGACGTTCCAGGTTTTCAGCATATTCCGCTTTTCCTGGATCATGACCGAATGCAGGTAGGCGGTGGCGGCGAGCCAGGGCATGAGAGAAGCGTTCTCAACCGGATCCCATGCCCAATAGCCCCCCCAGCCGAGAACCTCGTAGGCCCAGCGCCCGCCGAGCACGATGCCGCAGCCCAGGGCGAGCCAGGCGATCAGGCTCCAGCGCCGCGTGGTGCGGAACCACGATGTGCCGAGTTCGCCCGTGACCAACGCCGCAAACGCGAAGGCAAAGGGCGTGGCGAAACCCGTGAAACCCAAGTAGAGCATGATGGGGTGGATCATCATCACCGGGTGCTGGAGCAAGGGGTTCAGCCCCTGGCCATCCGAGAGCACCTCGCCGTGGGGCAACCGTTCGAAGGGATTGGTGAGGAATTCGAGGAGGGCCAGGAAGAAGCAAGCGTTGAGCAGGAGCATCACCGCGACCCAGGGGATCAGTCGCCGGTGATGGTGGCGGTTGGCAAAGACTCCGGCCGAGCCGAAGGCCATCAGGAGAAAGGCCCAGAGCAGAAGCGAACCGGCCTGACCTCCCCAGAGCGCGCCCAGGCGGTAGTGGAGTTCCATGCTTCGCGCCGAGTGCTGGGCCACGTAGGCCAATGAGAAATCGTTGTATGCGAGAGACCAGAAGAGCGCGAACATGGCCAGGCCGAGAAAGCCGAAAACCAGGTACACCGACCGCTCGGCCACCTGTGTCCACTCGGCTCTGCCGCGGACGCCCGCCCAAACCCCGGCGAAGACTCCCGCCACCGCGGTGAGCAGCCCCAGGCGGATGGCATAGAGGCCGACTTCGGACATCAATTACTCCTTCATTCAAGCGCTGCGATGGTTCGGGGCGCTCGGCCCCGCCCTGCCGCTTCCGCCGACTCTTCTTGCCCCCTGAAGAGCGTTGCCGACGGATTAGAGAGGAACACCTGCGTCGGGGCCGCCCTCTTGGGCCTGGGCCTCGAATTTCGACGGGCATTTCGCCATCAGGTTGTCGGCCAGGAAGAGTGTACTGGAGGGCTGGTTCTGGATTCGCCCCTCGATCACCACCTCCGCGCCGTCCTTGAACATATCCGGTGTTTCGAGCCCGAGGAAGAGAACCTCCAGGGTGCGCTCGTTCGTGATGCCCGCATGGGGGGGATCATTCTGCACCACGAAGCGAACGTTCTTGGCTTTGAGGTCCCGGTGGATCGAGTCGTTGGCCACGTAGCCGTGCACCCGGAGTGATCGTCCTTCGAGGTTCCGGCTTTCAGTCAGGAACTCGTTGAGGCTCTGGTAGTACTGGAAGGCACCCTCGCCCTGCAGGTTGGTGTATCCGTACCAGCCGAGCAGCAGGGCGACCAACACTGCTCCGACTGCGATTTGTGCGCCTTTCGACATGGAGTGCCCTTCGCTCTCTGGGGGCCAGATTTCGAGCCCCGAGTATGGGGCTTGCGCGGCCAACCAACGCGCCGAGGGTAGCCGCGTGCCCGGGCTCCGTCAAACCCCGGGTCACAAGAAAAGTCACCAAATTCAATCACTTGCGCCCTCGCCCTCGACACCTTCCAAGCGTCCGGCTACTCCCCCGGCCATGCCCGGTCCGTTCTCAATGCCACTTTCCTCCCGTTCTGGCGGGCTGGAGCCCTTCCTCGCCATGGAAGTCATGGAGCGCGCCTTCGAGTTGGAGGCGGCGGGCGCTCGGGTGATTCATCTCGAAATCGGTGAACCGGAATCGCGTGCCCCCGATCGCGTCATCGAGGCGTGCCAGCGCGCCCTGGCGGACGGTGAAACTCGCTACACCGACAGCCGCGGCCTTTTGGAGTTGCGCGAGGCCATTTCGCGCGATTGCCAGCGCCGCTTCGGCGTCGCACCCGATCCGGCGCGCATTCTGGTCACCGCCGGAACCTCCCCCGCCATGTTGATGGTTTTTTCTTTGCTGGTGGAGCCCGGCGACGAAGTGGTCATGGCGACGCCCCATTACCCGTGTTACCCGAACTTCATCCGCTATTGCGGGGGGGAGCCGATCGCGGTGCCCACGCGTGCCGAAGACGGATTCGCGCTGAACCCCGACGAGGTTCGCGCCGTTCTGACGCCACGCACCAAGGCCATCGTGGTGGCCTCTCCCGCGAACCCCACCGGAGCGGTCCAGAGTCGCGAGACCCTCGAGGCGCTTGGAGCGCTGGGCCCGCCCCTGGTTTCGGACGAGATCTACCACGGCCTTGTCTACGACGGCGTTTCGCCCACCTCGGCCCTGGAACTTCACGATCGCGCCTTCGTGCTCGACGGTTTCTCCAAGCGCTACGCGATGACGGGCTTTCGCCTGGGTTGGGTGGTAGCTCCCGATTCTGCTCTGCGTTCGCTCCAGACCATGCAGCAAAATTTCTTCATCTCGGCCAATCGCTTTGTCCAGCGGGCGGGCATTGCAGCCCTGGAGTCGGGCGCCGAGTCCCAAGAGAGCCTCAGGGCGGCGTGCGAGCAGCGTCGGGGCCGCTTGGTCGAGGGCCTCCGCGCCCTGGGCTTCGAGATTCCCCGCATGCCGGAGGGGGCCTTCTACGTGCTCGCCGACGCTCGGCGCTTCGGAGCCGATTCGCGCCAATTGGCGTCGGCGATTCTCGAGCGCGCCCATGTGGGCACTGCCCCGGGTATCGATTTCGGCTCCGCCGCCGAAGGGATGTTGCGCCTGTGCTATGCGGTGAGTGAAGAGGCGCTCGACGAAGCGCTCGAGCGGTTGGCGGCGGTATTGCCCGAACTCGAAAGCGAAAACCGGGCGGGGAGACAGCGGTGAAGATCCGACGGGCAGAACTCTGCCGCTCGTGTGCGAAGCCCGGTCAGTTCCCCGAGACGCCTCGGCCGGAGGTCGCCTTTCTCGGGCGCTCCAACGTGGGCAAGTCGAGCCTGCTCAACGCCCTGGTTCAGCGCAAGCAGTTGGCGCGAACCAGTTCCACCCCGGGCAAGACGCGCATGATCCACTTCTTCGAGGTTGATATCGACGCGTCCGAGTGGATGTTCGTCGACCTTCCCGGTTATGGCTGGGCGCGGGTCTCGCGCAAGGAGCGCGACAGTTGGCAATCCCTGGTGGAGGGCTATCTCGAAGGTCGGCCCCAACTGCGCACGGCGGTTCTGCTTCAGGATTTGCGCCGGGAAATCTCCGAGGACGAAACCCTTTTGCTGGATTGGCTGGCTGAGCGCGGCGTCGATGCCATGGTGGTTCTGACCAAGGCCGACAAGCTGAAGCCCATGCGCCGGGCCAAGCGCGCGCGGGAGTTGCGTGCCCAATTGGCGCGCCCCGAATTGCCGGTTCTGCTCACCTCGTCCCAGGCCAAGCACTGAACCGTTTTCAAGACACGGATAGCGCCCTCGGCTTCGATGGGCTGGGAGAGCGACTGCTCCGCATGCCTCTTCATCCGGTGATCCTCGGCAACCAGCCGCGCACACCGTCGGATCCAGACCAGAGTGTTGGGGTGGTCTGGCGGATTCCGTTCACACTCTGAGAGTCGGCAACCGCGGACGGCTTCAGGCTCGCTCGCGAATCGCCCGCCAGAGTTCCACGATGCCCTGCTTGGCCTGGGACGAGGTGAGCAGAACCGGCAATTCGGGGCGCGCCAAT
>JAAZXM010000033.1 GCA_014240165.1 Myxococcales bacterium
GCTGGGCTCCGACGCCATGCGGACCCTGCTCGAAAAGCTCAAGACCGATTACGACCTGGTGCTGGTGGATTCGCCGCCGGTGCTGATCGTGTCCGATGCCAGCGTGCTGGGCCGCATCTGCGACAAGTTGGTCTTCGTGGTGAAATGGGAAGAGACCCCGCGCCCGGCGGCGGTGGACGCCGTCCATCGCTTGCGGCAACACAGCGTCCCGCTTGCTGGCGTGGTGTTCGGTCGGGTGGATACCCGGCGCGATGCCGACCATCACTACGGCGACAGCTACTACCGCACCGCGTCGAAATATTACGTCAACTGATTCCCGCGCTACGTCCCTCGCCCCGCGCCCCTCGGCGCGGAGCGCCCTGGGGCGCCCAACGGAGACGCGCAGACGTGAAGGGCAGGGCGGCATTCGGGCGGGGGTGGCTGTGAGGGCCCTGGGCTTGGTATTGGCCTTGGTGTCGGCCTTGGCGTTGGGCCTCGGCGGCGCCGTCTTTGGCGTGACCCGAGGGCTCACCGCGTGGGCCGCGCGCCCCGCGCATGCGGTGGTTTTCGAACTCGGCCGCGGTAAGGCCCCGGAAGACGGCGCTCTGGAAGAGGCCGTGACCTCGCTTCAGGAAGCGGCGGCCGGGCAGGGTCCATCGGCGCGCACCTACGGCAACCTGGCCCTCCTGCAACTCGAGCGTGCGCGCAGGGCAGGGCCCGGTGCGCCGGATTTCGCGGCCTGGATCGACAGTGCCGTGGAGGCCCAACGAGCGGGGCTTTCGCTTGCGCCCGCGAACGGCAGCGGCTGGGCGCGGCTGACCTATGCCGAAAAGCTTCGCGCCCAGGCGCCGGGGGCCGCGCCGCCGGGCCTGGCCGCCGCCCAGGCCCTGGAGATGTCGTTCCTTACCCGGGACCTGAGCTTTTCCCTGGTGCGCTTTCGCCTGGAGGCGGCGCTGGACGATTGGGCGACGCTTCGGCCCTGGCTGCGCGACGCCGCCCGGGACGAGGTGCACGAACTCACCCGCTACGGCGCCCGGGGTATGGACGCCCTGGTCGAACTCTACCTGCGCTCGCCCCACCCGGACATCATCGACGAAGAGCTTTCGGCGGAACCCAAACAGAAGGCGTACTTCGAAAAGCGCCTGGCGCGCCGGCTCAAATCCGGCTGAGGGTCAGTTGAGGGCCGGCTGCGGCTGAGCTGGGGTAAGCGGAGGCCGAGTGTTTCCACATGCCGTCCCCGGGACGAAACCCTCGCCTACTCGGTGTGGCTACTCGGTGTGCTTAGTCGGTGTGCTTAGTCGGTGTGCTGACTCGGTGTGGCTACTCGCTGTGCCTACCAGGTGTCGACGTGCATCACCTCTTCGAGACTCTTGCGCCGGGCGGCCTTGAAATCCGTGCCCAGGGTATGGGCCACCGGGGAGAGCCCCGCCTGGGTGACTTCGGCGTAGGGGATGCCGAGGAGTTCGGCGATCTCCTCCTCGAACATCAAATGGATCGTGGTCCACGCGGTGCCCAGGCCCCGGGCCCGTGCGGCCAGCATGAAGCTCCAGAACGCGGGCAGGACCGAGCCGTATTGGCTTGCGTGGGCGATGGCCGCGCCCTGGCCCTGGAGCGTATCGGTGCGCCCCTCGACGCAGGGGATCACCATCACGGGCGCCCGGTGGAGGTTGGCGGCGAGATATTCCGCCGAATCCACCACGCGTTCCATCTGGCGGGCGTCGGCTTCTTCGGTTTGGGCCTCGGCCAGGGCGTGGGCGCTCTGCTGCATGTTCCGATAGATGTCGAAGCCCTTGCTGTAGAGCTCGCCGATGCGCTGGCGCTTGGCGGCGTCGGTCACCACCACGAAATGCCAGCCCTGGCTGTTGGATCCACTGGGCGCCTGGAGAGCGACCTCGAGGCATTCGCGGATCAACTGGGGATTCACCGGCCGATCGAAATCCAGGCGCTTGCGTACGGCGCGGGTGGTGGTGAGCAGGGAATCGGCGGAAAGGTCGAGGCTCATGGGGGTGGGTTCTCCAATGGGGCAGTGGGGAGGGATCAAGCCAAGCGTCGGGAGGCGATCCCTCGGCGGCTTCAAGACGGGGGCGCCCGGGGAGGCTTGGCGTCCCGGAAAGGCGCTCAGGGTACACCACTCCGGCCCGCTAGCCCGGGGCCCGGGAAGGGCTAATCTCGGCCTTCTGGCCGGGTCAGAGGCTGGCCGCACTGCCGCAAAGGAGAAGCGCCATGGAAAAACTCGTCTATCTCATCGACGCCGACGCGTCGCTTCCCGGAGCCGACCTACGCGGCGCCCTGATCGAAAAGGCGGCGCCCGCCCTGCGCGCCGCCGGGGCCACGCGCATTACGGTCAATGTCGAGGATGAGCATGTGGCCCAGGGCGGCGGCGTGAAAATTATGCGCGCCGATCCGCCGCTTCGCGCCATGGTGAGTTTCTGGCTGGAGAGCGCCGATGATCGCGGGCCCTGCGAGGCCGCGCTCTCTCCTCACGGCGCGGCGCTGACTGGTTATCTCGTGGTGGAGTCGCGCCCGCTGATCCACCACCCGCCGGTGGGCGAACGTGCCGCCGGAGCCAACCTGGTGACCTGTATCAACCGGCTGCCCGGGATCAGCGAAGAAGAGTTCATCGACCGCTGGAACAACGAGCACCGCAAGGTCGCCCTGGAAACCCAATCCACCACCGCCTACGTGCGCAACGCCGTGGTGCGCGCGCTCACCCCGGGCGCTCCGCAGCGGGATGGGGTGGTGGAGGAGACCTTTCCCATCGAGGCCCTCACCGATCCGCATGTCTGGTACGACTGTTCGGACGAAGAGGAGTATCAGCGGCGCCTGGCCCGGATGATGGACAGCGTGAACGCGTTTCTCGACCTGGAGCCCCTGATTTCGGTGCCCATGTCGGAGTATTTCCTGGGTTGAAACCCGGGGCTTCGTCCCCTCGAATCGGCCCAAATCCCAAGGGGAAGTTTTTTGGGCGCATTTCGCCCACTTGCCCTACGCTACGCGCCGTTCGCAGCCGCGGGCTGCCCCGGAAAGAAAATGGGGCGGTGCTTCCAAGGTGGAGGCCACGTGGCCGGACGTTCATTCGATCCTAGTGATCGCAAGTAAAGAGAAAGAGTTCCCCTTCCGGCTCGCCCAAGGCGAGCCCCGGAGCCCGAGGCCCCGACGCCGATCCGGCTGGCCTTCTTCGCTCTTCGCTTCGCGCCTTTCTGGCGCTTGGCCTGAACGGAGAGACCTGCGGCTCAGCACCCGAGGACGCGCGCACCAAAGGGGAATGAAAGAGGAAATAATGGCAAGCGGTGCAGTTAAGTGGTTCAGCGACGAGAAGGGGTTCGGTTTCATTGTTCCCGACGATGGCTCCAAGGATCTTTTCGTCCATTACTCGAATATCGCGGGAGACGGTTTCAAGAGCCTGAGCGAAGGCCAGCGGGTGACTTTCGAGCCCGGTGAAGGACGAAAGGGTCCTGAAGCCACCATGGTTGCGCCCGAGTAAGAACCACCGGGACATCCGTATACGAGCGGCGGCCTTTCGGGGCCGCCGCTTTTTTTTTGCCTTCCGCCCAGTTCTTTTGCTTTCGAATCGGGGCGGCGGCAAAGTGATTCAGCCCCCGAGGAGGGTCTCGCGAAAGAAGGCCTCGCTGTCGGCGAGGCCCTGGCGGCGGGCTTCCCAATGGCCGCCGATATGCGCGCCCACGTTGGCCGCCGCCGAGAAGCCGGCCAGGCGCTCGGCGGGTTCGTTGAGACTCTTGCGCTCTCCGCCGGAAAGCTCGACCCACATATCGCCTTGGGCGTCGATGGTGGTGGTGCGCTTGCCCAGGCGAATGGCCTGGGGGAGCCACGCCATGGGGTCCACCGAATCGAATGAATGGTGGCCGCCCGGGTAGGCACGCACGTCGATCTCCACGCCGTGAGGGCGCAGTTCGTCGGCCAGGTCGGTGACAAAAGACACCGGGGTGTAGTCGTCGTCTGCGCCGTGGAGCACCCGGATGGGCGCCCCGGTCCAGCGCTTCTCTTCTGGGCGCAGGTGGGCGGCGGGGTAGACGGGCAGGTGCGCGGCGAAGCGCTCGCCGTCTGGCGCGAGGGCTTCGGCGATGGGTGACCACGCGGCGTAGAGCGCCACGGTGCCCCCCAGGCTCCAGCCCGAAACCCCGACGCGCTCGCCGTCGATGAGGGGATGCTGGCCCAGCAGCGCCAGGGCCCGGTAGGCGTCGGCCAGCAGCATCGCGTGGGTGACCGCCATCTGGTCCTCCACCACGCTCGTCACGCTGCGGGCGTCGAAACTATGCACCCGAAAAACCGCGATCCCGCTCTCGAGCCAGCGCACCATGTGCTCGTGGTGGTGGCCGCGCCAACCCAGGCTCCCGTGGCAGGCCACCACGCAGGGCAGGGGTTCGGGCCCGACCTTTTCGGGCATCAGCAGAGAGCCAAAGACGGTCTGCTCGGGGGCGGCGTCCAGGGAACAGAGAATGTGATGAATTTCGAAGGGGTTGGCCGATCCGTAGGCGATGGAGCCGATCGGGGCGCCCGAGACGTCGGGTAGGGGCTGCATGGGGCTCCTCTTGATTGCGCTTGTCATTGAGTTTGTCGATGCACTTGTCGTCGAACGCGTGGTTGAGTTCGCGATCGAACGCGCGGGCGGGCTAGGCGTTGGACTTCAGCGCGTCGATCTTCACGACCTTCGTCGCCGGCCGCTCCACCTCGCCCTCGGGCAGAATGAAGCGCCAGTAGATGCTGCCGCTGGGGCGACCCTGGGTGTCTAGCCAATTGGGGACGCCCGGGTCCGTGGCCGCCAACACGATGCGGTAGCGGCCGTCGTCCTCCAGTTCGGTCTGGGTCCGGTTCAGCGAGACCTGGCGGTGCATGTAGTCGTAGGTCTGCAGGTAGCGGTTCCAGAGCACGACGTTGGCGAAGCGGCAGGCGGGGAAGCGCCCCTCCATCACCAGGGCTTCGTCCGGCGCCAGGGCGTAGGGCGCCATCGCGTAGGCGGCGTCGATGGCCGCGAAGGCCAGGTCGCCGGGGGGTTCCGGGGTGTTGAAGCGGTTGGGGACCAGCGATACCCAACTCGGCATGGTCGAGGGGTCGAAGTCCGGGGCGTCGACGCTGCGCCCGCGGATATCGTTGGCCACCCTTCGGATGCCCGCCGCGATGCGGGCGTCATCCCAATCCGGGGGCGGCCCCGATGTGCCCAGGTTGTCGATGGCCAGGGGAATCTCCAGGCGGGGGTCGCCGGCCGCCGAGTTCGGCCGCTCAAAATAGTGACGCGTGGTGAGGCGCGTGGCCTCCGGGTCCAGGCGCAGGGCATTGCGTCCCTCGGCTTCCGGGCTCAGCACGATCTCGTAATCGCCGTCCGGGCTCACGTCGATTTGGCCGTCGTTGAGGACGCCCGCGGTGCGCGAGGCGTATTGGCCCTCGCCCTGGCCCGCCTCCACGGTAAAGGAGGTGTACGTCGCGTCGGCCAGGTTACCCCGCACCCGGTAGGTCTGGCCGCCCCGCAGCGGCGCGGCGAAATAGACGGCGTCGGGGTTGTCGCCGTTGCGCTTGCGGGTGGGCGACACGATGCGCTTAAAAACCGGGTAGTCGGGGTCGGCCTCGAAGTAGAGATCCACGCCCCCCTCGAGCAAGTGCATCGCCAGCCGGTGACCGTCGGCGACATCAGCGGGGCTGCTGATGCGGTGGGCGGGGGATAAATAGGTGGTGTCGATGGCCTCGAGCACTTCGAGCAGTTCCCGGTAGGCCAAGCGGCTCTCGGTGACGGGGCCGGCTTCAGCCGCGGGGGCCGCTTTCCCGCCCGCCCGGGCACGCCGGAAGGGGGCCAGCAAGCCGAGCCCCAGGGCGCCCGCGCCACGCATGAAATGCCTTCGGCTGAAAGTCGTCATTGGGCGTGCTCGCGGCGATTCGTCATGGGTCTCGGGGAGCGTCTCATGGGGCCATCTCCTGGTTGAGCAAGGGAGTCACGATATTGGATTCCCGGGCGGCGCGCTCCAACGCCCAGGGGCCGGGCGGAGAATTGCCTGGGAGACTGATATCATCGGGGGCCCCATCGAGGGCGGGCGGAAGAGGCCGAGTTTTGGGCCGGACGCAGCCAGCCCAGCGGCGTGTCCGGCACGCTCAGACGCGGGTCGAACCAAAGAATCAAAAATGGAGAATTAAGGAGGTCGACATGGCCGAAGAGCCCGTTCAGTACACCCTCGAGGGATCCGTGGCGGTGCTTCGCCTCGACGATGGCAAGGCCAACGCGCTGTCCCCTACGGTGCTCGATGCGCTGCACGCCGGCTTCGACCGCGCCCAGGAGGAATCTGCCGGCGCGGTGGCGGTGGTGGGCCGACCGGGGCGCTTCTCGGCGGGCTTTGATCTCTCGGTCATGGGCCAGGGCCCAGACGCGGTGCGAGAAATGGTGGGCAAGGGAGCGAACCTGGCCCTGCGGATCTTCGAGTGGCCGGCGCCCGTGGTGCTGGGCATTACGGGCCACGCCCTCGCCATGGGGGCGGTGCTTTGCCTGGCCGCGGATGAGCGCATCGGCAGCGCCGGCGCCTACAAACTCGGGCTCAACGAAGTGGCGATCAAGATGACCCTGCCCGATTTTGCCCTGGTTCTCGCCGCGGATCGCCTGAGCCGGCGTCATCTGTCCCGCGCCACGTCGGCGGCTGAGATCTATAGCCCCGAGACGGCGGTGGATGCGGGCTATCTCGACTGCATCGTGCCCGACGGCGAGGCGGATGCCGCGGCCCGGGCCCGGGCGGCGGAGATGGCCGACGGCTTGGACGCCCGGGCCTATCACCAGACCAAGCGCGCCGTCCGCGCCGAGTCCGCCGGGCGCCTGCGGGCGGCGGTGGAGAGTTTCGCCGGGGTCTGATTCTGGTTCGCGCCCTTCAGGGCGCACCCGCTGGCCTGGGATAGTATGGGCCGGGAATTCGGGGAGATTGGTTATGACAAAGAAATACCGCAGCCGAACCACCACCCACGGTCGCAATATGGCCGGCGCGCGAGCCCTTTGGCGGGCCACCGGCATGCAGGATGCCGATTTCGAAAAGCCCATCATCGCCATCGCGAACAGCTTCACCGAATTCGTTCCGGGCCACGTGCACCTGCATCCCGTGGGCCAGATGATCAAGAAGGTGATCAACCGGGCGGGCGGCGTGGGGCGCGAGTTCAATACCATCGCGGTGGATGATGGCATCGCCATGGGGCATGGGGGCATGCTCTACTCGCTGCCCAGCCGGGACCTGATCGCCGATAGCGTCGAGTACATGGTGAACGCACACGTGGCCGACGGCCTGATCTGTATCTCGAATTGCGACAAGATCACCCCGGGCATGCTGATGGCGGCCCTGCGCCTCAACGTACCCACGATCTTCGTTTCCGGTGGCCCCATGGAGGCGGGCAAGGCCGTGGGCACCCACGACAAGAACGGCAAGCCGCTCTCGTCCTCGGATAAGATCGATCTCATCGATGCCATGATCCAGGCGGGCAACGACGAGGTCTCGGACGAGGTGGTGGACATCATCGAGCGCTCGGCCTGCCCCACCTGCGGTTCGTGCTCGGGCATGTTCACCGCCAACAGCATGAACTGCCTTACCGAGGCCCTGGGACTCTCGCTCCCGGGTAACGGAACCCTGCTGGCGACCCACACCCTGCGCTGGGAACTCTTCGAGCAGGCGGGCAAATCCATCGTCGATCTCTGTCGTCGCTACTACGTCGAGGGCGACGAATCGGTTCTGCCCCGGAGCGTGGCGAATTTCGCCGCTTTCGAAAACGCCATGACGCTGGATGTTGCCATGGGGGGGTCGACGAATACCGTGCTTCACCTGCTCGCTGCGGCCCACGAAGCGGGCGTCGATTTTTCCATGCAGGATATCGATCGCATCTCGCGCCAGACGCCCTGCATCTGCAAGGTGGCTCCGTCGTCCCACGATCATGTCGAGGATGTGGGCCATGCCGGGGGGGTGTTCACCATTCTGGGCGCGCTGGACAGAGCCGGCAAACTCAACGTCGACGTGCCCACGGTGCACTCAGCGACCCTGGCCGAAGCGCTGGATGCCGAGGATATCCGCCGACCCGAAGCCACCGAATGGGCCCTGCAGCGCGCGCTGTCGGCGCCGGGAGGCGTACGCACCACCGTGGGCTTCTCCCAGGATAAGTATTTCGAAGCGCCCGATGCAGACGGGGAAGAGGGGTGTATTCGCGAAGTGTCCCATGCCCATACCGCCGACGGCGGGTTGGCTGTTCTCTATGGCAATTTGGCCGAGCGGGGCTGCATCGTGAAGACCGCTGGGGTGGATGAAGAGGTCTGGGTCTTCGAGGGTCCAGTGAAGATCTATGAGTCCCAGGAAGAGGCCTGCGACGCCATCCTCACCGACAAGGTCGAGGCGGGCGACGTGGTGGTGATTCGTTATGAAGGGCCGCGCGGCGGGCCGGGCATGCAGGAGATGCTCTATCCCACCAGCTACATCAAGTCGAAGAAACTCGGCAAGGCGTGCGCGCTGGTGACGGACGGACGCTTTAGCGGAGGCACCTCCGGGCTTTCCATTGGCCACGTGTCGCCGGAAGCCGCCGAAGGCGGCACCATCGCCCTGATCGAGGCGGGCGACGTGATTCGCATCGATATCCCCGAGCGAAGCATCGAGCTCAAGGTGGATGCCGCCGAGCTCGAGGCCCGGCGGGCGCGGATGGATGCCCGGGGCGAGCAGGGATGGCAGCCCGACGCCCGTGACCGTGTGGTTTCCGAGGCTTTGCGCGCCTACGCGCTGATGGCCACGGATGCCGCCAGCGGCGCGGTGCGGGACTTGTCCGGGTTGGAGAGGCGGCGCGATTGAAAGCGCGCGGCGGGCGGGTCAAGTTCGCTCGTCATCATTGGAGCAGCACGGGAGACCCATGTTCATTGCCATGAATCGCTTTCGCATCGCGCTCGGCCGAGAGGCGGAATTCGAAGACATCTGGCGCGGACGCGACAGCCAACTCGAGGCCGTTCCGGGCTTCAGCGAGTTCCGCCTCTTGCGCGGCCCCCAGGACGAGGAAGCGACTCTCTACGCTTCGCATACGACTTGGGAATCCCGCGCCGATTTCGAGGCATGGACCCGCTCGGAAGCCTTTCGCAAGGCCCACTCGGGGGCCGGGGGCTCCCAGGGCATCTACCTCGAACACCCGAAATTCGAGGGCTTCGAGGGCGTGCTCTAGCGCGCTGGCTCGGGCGCTGCTCTGCCCAGGTGCAAGCCGCATGCGCCCCAGGGCTTAGCGCGAGGCGGTGAGTTCGCGTTGTGAGAAATCGCGTTCGCGCAGCTTCGGGTTCGCTTCGAAATGCCGGATATCCAGCGTCGAGTAGTGGCCGCTCTTTTTCTGGGTCATGCGCGCACGGCGGGCGATCCAAATGGTCTTCGGGTCGCCGTTGGTCCTGTCCACGCCTTCGAAACCCTCGAGGGAGTCGGTGTCGGCGTCGAGTTGTTTGATGAGCACGCGCTTGTTGTCCCAATAAACCGTGCGAATCGGGACGAAGTGCTCCTTCTCGACGCTGATCAGCAGCTTCGAGTATTCGGATTCGGTCTCGGCGTGGGGGACCACGGTGACCACGTAAACCGGAACGTCGCCCACCCGATCATCGGGCATGCGAAAATGGCTCCCATCCTCGAACTCCGGGGGAACGACGTCCTCGAAGGAGAAATCGGTCCCCGCCACGGCCTCGCCCCGCACATTGACCCGCCGGACCTTGCGAGAACTTGGGCGGTAGACGAATTGGTCATCCGGGCCCGACGCCTTGTTGATCACCAGATAGCCGAGATGGCGAACGTCGGGCGGGGCTTCGTATTTCGCCATGGTCTTGGAGAGGACCCGCTTGCTCTTCTCCCGGAAATTCTTGTAGCGCATCGCGATTTCGACCTGGGAAAAATGCCCCGCGCTGTCGCCGGAGACCAGATGGAGTTCCTGGGTGTAGGCATCGAAGCGGTTGTCGAGGACACGCTGGTAGAGTTCATCGCCCGACAACGCTTCGCTCCCCGGGACGTCGGCAGTGGGGAAGAAGGGGGCTTCATCCCCAGGCGGGGGCGTATCGGCTCCCAGCAGAAAGAACGCCAACAGGATCAGAGCCCACGAAGGGCTGATTCTGGGGCCGAGGTGTGCCGGGTAAACACGGCGGCGAGTCACCGGCGTCGAACTCCGAGGGCGCAGTAGGCGGGCATGCGAAAGGGAGTATAGGCAGAACCCATGGCTCCCGGGGGAGCGCAGGTGTCAGCGATTCGAAGGGGTGGCCGGAGCTGAGTCGGCGGTCTGGGCGATGGCCTGCTCGACGTAGCGCTCGAAGAAGTCGTAGTTCTTGCGCGACCCGCTGAGGAACTCCACCCCGAAGCCCGGATGCCTGGGGTCGGTCTCCGACGGGAGCTTGGCGCGGGACCAGCAGACCCGGCCGAGGGTTGAGACTTCGTGGCCGTCAGGCAGGTCGATTTCGATCAGCAATTGTTGACCTTCGAGAATCGGCTCGATGGTCATCACAAAAGCGCCGCCCCGGGAAATATTTTCGCAGGTCTCGTCCGACGAGCGGTAGTAGACCTCGCCCGTCGAAGGATCGGTTTGCGGAGTAATCGTGGAAATCCGCGCCTGGAGGCTGACGTTGGCTCGGATATTCGCGCGCCGCTTTTGTCCCTCTTCGGGGTAGACCTCGGGCATCGGGTTCGACCTCAGTGGCTTTCCCGCTGGGCCAGTCCGGGGCCCGGTCTGCGGGAGGTGGACGCGATGAGTGTATGCCAATTGGGTACGCGAGCGACCCATCGGCGTTTCCGGCCGCCTTGGCCGCGTGCTCTTCCCAGGGCTGCGCGGGTCGACAGGGTCAGCGGGGAGCGGGTCCGTCCGCCAAGGCGGACCGAAGAGCCAGCAGGGGATCGGGGAGCGTCGACTACCCGCCCACGCCACGCTCGGAGCCTTGTGACGCGGTAAAACGTAGCGAAAACAATACATCCGGATGGCGAAAATTGCAAGCCGATCCCGTCGGTCGAAGACTCCGGTCGTCCCGATCCCGGCCTCGGTTCGTCTTAGAGGCCGGGCCGTGCGCGGTAGGGGAAGTGAATTCGGGCCGGCTGGGCCTTTCCCTCCTCCGCGGGCTCGGTTTCGTCACCATAGAGCGGCGAAACCTTGACCATCCGAGTTGTCTGGCTCTGACTGCGACTCCGCTTGCGACTCGCGTCGCCGATCAGGGTGCCGCTTCGGGCAAGATCGTTGGGTGCGAAGGGCAAAACGCCGGCTTGCTCGGATCGCTTGGCGCACAGGTCGCGCATTTCGGCCGCACTGATGCGCTTCAGGACGATCTTTCCGCTCCGGGTGAGCGGGCAGAAAAGCGGGCCGGCTTCTCGGCCTCGGGTAGCGAGCCAATCCTCGAGGGCGATGAGTTGGTCATTGCGAAGGGGAATGCGTCGTGCGCGTTTGGCGCCCGGTGCCCGGAATTTCACCGTCACTTGGCCGCTTTTATTATCGAAGTGCATGTCATCGAGGTTCAGGTTCACCAGATCAACGGTCCGCAGTCCACCGGAGAAACCCAGGCCGATCATCAGTGCATCTCGGGGGCCGGGCGCGGTTGTGTCCATCACGCTGGCGGCGATCAGGGCCCGTACCTCACCCTCCGAAATGGTCCGTCCCTGAACGGGTTTCGCGTCCGTCTTGGCCCGCCCGCGATGGCGGGCCAATTCGAATTCCTCGTCATCGAGAAAGCCCAGGTTCCGGCACTCCTCCACCACCCGGGCAAGGGCCGCGCTCATGCGCTGGACCTGCTTGGGGGCGTACCGATCGGAGACTTGCTGAAATTTCCGGGTATCGTCGTTGCGGCAGAGCAGGGCCTCCACCCGGCTCGGCGTGCCCGGCTCCCGGATGATCGAAAGGCTCAGGGCGGTGTGGTAGCCCCGGACCTGCTGCCAGGGAAAATTATCCGCGGCACACTGACCGCCGCTGATCACCGCAGCCACGACGTCGAGGGCTTCAACCGCCAGTCGCTGGGGGTCGCCCGGTTTGAGCGATTCGATGTAGGCCTCGAGGGCTTGGCGTCCTTTTTCGTTTTCTTCGGGGCTCAAAGAGAAATCAGCCGACTCGGGTGAGTCGGCCTCTCTGGGGGGTCTCAGATCGGCGGACAAGGCGCTTTTCCTCCGGGGTGGGTGCGATAGAAAATTTGGTTCAGTTCTCAAACAAAAATTAACTATCGCTCGTTCGCGGGTAAATTGTCAACCCAGTTGGGCCACACAGCTGGGTAAAACCTGTTCAAGCTTTTGTTATTGCTGGAGTTTTTAGTTCGTCGGAAGGGGGCCAGCGCCTGGGCGGCTTCGACTGGCCTATAGGGAAACCGCTCGGCACTCGCGGGTGCACTCGGAGGGCATTGTGGAATTCATCGGGCTTGGGGGATGCCTGTTCGGGAGGGGGACGGCGCGTTGAACGCGGCCGGAGGGGTCTGGATGGCTCATCGTGGGGCCAGGCCCGGAAAGTCACCCGAGAGGCGGCCCAGCCAAGCAGTTGCGATCGTTTTGGATGGTGCCAAAAGAACACAGTAGGGGACGGGGAAAGGACCAGAATAGTCGATCTGGCCTCGGGCTGCCCATCCAGGTCCCGGGGAGGTCGGAGTTCGCGCGATCGCGCAGTACTCTCCTGGCGGCGCAGTACCCCCCGGCCGTTTCGAAGAGGAACCCCGAGTATGGATTTCATCAAAGGCTTCGCCTGGCCCCTTCCCCGGGCAC
This sequence comes from Myxococcales bacterium, assembly GCA_014240165.1. Lineage (GTDB taxonomy): Bacteria > Myxococcota_A > UBA9160 > UBA9160 > UBA4427 > JAZXM01. The sequence goes on from JAAZXM010000033.1 coordinate 12,669, forward strand.
TTTCCGGGGCCGTCTCGGCATGTCGCTTTGAGCAGGGCGACGTGCTCTACAGCCATTCAGGGGGCTACGAGGCCTGGCCAGGCGGCCGGCAGGGTCTGGGCCACGCCCTGCAGATCCTCGATCCGCCCAAGAGCACCCGGGCCCTCGCCCCGGAAGCCGATGGCAAGCGCTTCGACGTCCATTGGAACTCGCCGGTCGAACTCGAGCGGACGGATTTCGCGGCGGGTTCCGCCGAGCGCCTGATCACCACCCAGGGCCGCCTGTTCTGCTGCCTCTGGCGAGGCGATCCGGCGGTTCTGGATCCGGAGGCTCCGGTTTCCGAGCCCCCCTATGCCCAGCGCGAGCTCCACTCGCGGCTGGAAGAAGCCCGGCCCGCCTTCGAGGCGCACTTTTCCGACCAGGGGGCAGGGGATGGCCGGCCCCTCTACCTGGCCGCTCTGGACGATGCCAATGAGTCGGGGCGCCTCAAGGCCAGGGCCGTCGAGGCGGTTCTGGCCGAAAAATTCAAGGTCCTGAGCCATGTTCTTTCCCCTGGCGAGGCCGGGCTGGACGAGCCCGATCGTTTTCATCCTGCGCTGGTCATCCAGGGCCTGGCCATCGGGGCGCCCGATGCCCCGGCGGTGGAGGGTTGCCTGAGAGCCTTGCTCTATGGGGGCGCCAGCGAGACCGGCCGGTTTTCCCTCGCCCGTCACGGCCTGCTGGTGGACGCGTCCGCGGCTTGAGGGCCGCCTATTCCAGCAGGCGCTCGCGCAAGCTCGGAGTTCGGCCTCGGGGTCGGTGCGAAAGAGCGAAGTCCAGCGGATCAGCACCCGGGCGCGTTCGATGGAGGCGGGCCAAACGAGTCAGGGCACCGATTCTCCTGGGCACGCGCTAGTGGACGGGCTCTCCGGGGCCGGGGCCCTCGCTCTGCTCATGGGCGACCTGGCCGGCATGGTGATGGGCCATGCGCCACGTGCCGTCTTCCCAGACGAAAACGTTCGTGGCCGCCAGCACGGCCTCGCCAATTTGCTCGCTGCAGGTGACGAAGGCCAGGCCTCGGATCAAGGCGACTTGGGCGTCGGCGAATTCGATCGCCGGGGGCGCGGAGAGAATTGCCTCCCAACTCTGCATCACCGCGGCGCGGCCATGCAGGGTCGCTGCGCCGGGGTGTGTGCAGATGACCGGCTCGGTGGTGGCCCACAGCGCTTCCATCGCCGGGCCATCGCCCTGGGCCAGCGCCTCATAGAAGAGGGCGTTGGCGGCCAGGGCCGCGTGGATTTCCCGTTCCTCGGACATGCGGTTGTCTCCACTGGCGGCGGCCGGGTTTCCCCCGCCCGCGCTGGCGCTATTCGACGTCCACTGTGGCCTTGTTGATGACCATCTTTTCCTGGGTGCGGCCGCCTCGGCTGCCCCGGGCTTCCAGGGCTGCGAGGGTGTCCTTGCCCTCCACGACCTCGCCGAAGATGGTGTGCTTTCCGTCGAGATGGGGCGTGGGGACGAAGGTCAGGAAAAATTGGCTGCCGTCGGTGCCCGGGCCCGCGTTCGCCATGCTGAGCAGGCCGGGCCGGTCGTGGCGGACAGCGGGGTCGAACTCGCCCGCGTAGTTGTAGCCCGGGCCGCCTCGCCCGGTTCCGTTGGGGTCGCCGCCCTGGGCCATGAAGCGCGGAATCACCCGGTGAAAGAGGACCTCGTCGTAGAAGCCCAGGCGCGTGAGATAGACCGTGCTGCTGACGTGCATCGGGGCGACTTCCGGCATCAACTTGACCTTGATGCGCCCCACGTTGGTGTCGAGGTACCAGAAATAGTTTTTGTCGCTGTCGAATTCCACTTGGGGTGGTTTCGGCAATCCGTTCTTCCAGCGCGGCTTGGCGCGATCGATGGCCGCTTCCCCGATGAAGGCGTCGATGGCCCCCACGGCCGAGTCCTTTCCCTCGAAAGAGGGCAGGGGCGGTGCCTTGGACGGGGTCGGCGCCGGGGCGGCCTTCTCCGGGGCCGCCGCTGCAGCGGGTTGGGCAGGACTTGCCTTTTTCGCGGGCGTGTCGGAGTCGGCACCCGAGCACCCCGCCAGCAATAGAAGGGCCAGGCCCAGGATCGGGGCAAGAATACGGACGTCTCTGCGGGTCATGCGGGCATCTCCTCTCGAGAAATGGGGCGGCCAAGGGTACCGCCCGCGCCGGGCTTGACCAGCGCCAGGATGCCGAGTGGGGGCGAGTTCGGATTCGGGCGCCTGGGCGGGGAAATCAGCCGCTACACAGGCCCATCGCCGACAGTTGGCGACGCACCTCGCCCTCCCAATCGCGGTTGGCCCGGGGGTTGGCCGGGCTGGGATGGAGAATCTGTCCCACCCGAATGCCCCGGTCCCCCAAGCAGTCCTCGGCGCGCCGGGCGGCGAAAGCCCCCACGCCGATGACCCACTCGGGCTCGAGGATCCGCGCCAGGTCCAGAAGGAAGCGGTCGCAGGCGGCGAAGAGCGGCTCGCGCTCTGGGCCCGGCAATTTATCGGGCGTGCAATTGCGTCCACTTTCCTCCATGAAGACCAGCGGGCAGTAGTTGGCCACGAAATGTCCGGCGAAGAACCGCTCGGGCTTTCCAAAATGCGCTTCGATGGCACCCCAGAGCCGGGTTCCGCTCACCTCCGTCCGCGGGCATGCGAAACCCTGGATGGGACGCTTGGGGTTGACGGCCGGGGGCTGTCCCACCGCTTCTTCGATCCCCAACCAATCGCGCACCCGCGCCACCTCGCCAAAGGGCACACCGGTCTGGGCCATACCGAAGGGGCCGGGGTTCATGCCGAGAAAAATCACCCGACGCGGCCCCGTGGCATAACGCCGCAAATAGGCATGGTGGGGACGCATGGCGTATTCGAGTGGGTTGTAGACGTGGCTCACCGGGGCCGCGAACCCGAGTCCGGTGACGGCTTGGCGCAGGGTGCGGGTGGCGGCGATCAGGCGCTCGGCGGTGGGCAAGGGGCGGCTTTCCGTTGGAGGGGGATTCGCCGAGAGTACGTGGGCGCGCCGGGTCCGCCAATCCCCGGAGCCGAGTGGGCGGGTTGGTGTACTCTGGCCCGGGCGGGCCGCTTCCCCGCTGGAGTTGTTCGCTTTGCCCCCTGTGCACCCGCCCGCGCCCGAAAGTATTCCGAGCGATTCAGCCTCCACCGCCGGTTCCCGGGCGGCCTATCTCGTCAACGTGGGCAGCTGGTTTGGCGGCATGGGGATGCAGCAGGTGCTCTTCAGCTGGATCGTGGTGGGGGAATTGCAGGCCAGCGGGGAGTGGGTCGGAATCGCCCAGACATCGGCACTGCTGCCCGGGCTGGTGGTCTGGATGCTGGCGGGCGCGCTCGCCGATCGCTGGGATCCCCGGCGCGTGCTGGCGGTGCTCCACTTGTTGGCGGCGATCCCCGTTGTGGGCCTTTCGATGCTCGTCGCATGGGGAACCATCGACCTTCCCCTGCTGGTGGGATTCGGCCTGATCGTCGGGACCCTGGGCGCCCTCGCCATGCCCGCGCGGGACAGCCTGCTCACCCGAGTGGCCGGCGGGGATCTCATGCGCGCCGTCACCGGAATGACTGCGATGCAATTCGGCGCCCAGGCGGTGGGGACGCTTGCGGCGGGGCTGGCCCGGATCACCGGGAGTTCCGTGATGCTCTTGATTCAGGCCGGCATCTTTCTCTTGGGCTCCGCTTCGGCGCTGCGCCTGCCCCGCGCCCGGCCCGAGTCCCTGATCCGGGGCCGCCTGCGCTTTTACGAATTGGGGGGCGGCCTGGCCACCGTGGCGCGAGACCCGGCACTGCGCGCCCCCTTCATTCTTGTGGTGGCCGTGGGTCTGCTCTTCGTCGGCCCCTATTGGGTGATCTTTCCTCTGCTGGTCCGTGATTACTACCAACTCGGCATCGATGCACTTTCGCTCGTCCTGATGCTCTTCCCATTGGGCACGATTCTCGGATCCCTGGTGCTGCGTTTTCGTGGGCTGGGTCGCAAGGGGCTGGCGGCCCTGGTCGCCCTGGTGGTGGGGGCCAGCAGCCAATTGGTGATCTCCTCGGGCATTCCCTACGTGGCTTCGCTTGGCTTCGTGTTGCTCTGGGGTCTCGCGGGATCGGTTTTCATCAACTGCAGTCGCACGCTCTTCCAGCAGGCGGCTCCGCAGCGCGGCCGAGGGCGGGTGCTGGCCATATACCAACTGGGCTTCACGGGGGGCGGGCCGGCGGGGGCGCTCTTGGCGGGCTTCGGAGCAGAGGCGGTGGGCTTGCATACGACCCTGGTCATCTCTTCTTGCGGAATGTTGGTGATTGTGGCGGCGATGGCGCTATTCAGTGACGTTTCCCGCTTGCGTTGAGCGCCGGTGTGGATCGAGAGGAGAACGCCTTGGACAAGGAAGTCATGCGCCGGTTCATGGGCCGCTTCATGGAGATGACCACCGGCGCCGCCGTGCTGGGGGTGGTGGCCGTGGCGGATCGCACGGGATTGTTCCGTGATCTGCAGGGAAAGGGTGCACAAACCCTGGACGCGATCGCCGAACAAACCGGTCTCGAACCCCGGTACCTCGAGGAGATCCTCGCGACCCTGAGCGCTGCGGGCATCGTGGTCTACGACGCTGAAGCCGACACCTATACGCTCCCCGAAGAGCATGCGGCGTGCGTGGCTGACGAATCGAGCCCCTACTTTCTGGGGGGCTGGAGCCAGATGGTCCCGGCTTTGTATCGCGCCATTCCCGGGGTGGCCGAAGCGTGCCGAAACGGCGGAGGGGTGCCCTTCAGCGAATTCGGCGACGACATGATCGATGGCATCGCGCGCTCCAATGCGCCGGGCACGCGCATTCTTCTGACCCGCAAATGGCTGCCGCTCATGCCCGACATGGTGAGCCGTCTGGAGACGGGCATCCGAGTGGCCGATGTGGGCTGCGGTTCCGGGACGGCGGCACTCACCCTGGCGCGTGCCTACCCGAATTCCGAAGTGCACGGATACGACCTGGACGCGCCTTCGATCGAGCGGGCCCGGGTTGCCGCCCAGGAGGCGGGCGCGGCGAATTTATCCTTCGAGGTGGTCGACGGGCAATCCCTGCCCGGCGATCCCGGCTTCGATTTCATTACGACGTTCGACGTCATTCACGACGTTGTCGATCCGCTGGCGGTGCTCGGTCAAATTCGCGGCGCGCTGCGCGAGGGCGGTTGCTACCTGATGGTGGAGCCCGTGGCGGGCGACACCCTGGCTGAGAACCTGCATCCCGCCGGAGCGCTCACCTACGCGATGAGCACGCTGCATTGCATGACCCAATCCCTGGCCCACGGTGGCGTGGGACTGGGGGCCGCTTGGGGGCCGCGTCGTGCCGAGCAGTATTGCCGGGATGCGGGGTTCGGCCGTTTCGAGCGACTGGAGGTCCCCAACCCCTTCAACGCATTCTATCGGGTCGCGCCCTGATCGCTTCGGAGTGTGGTACCAACGGGAGGTTGCCATGACTGACTCGGTTGCCTTGATTTTTGCCGGCCTGGGAGCCATCGCGGCGCTGGTTTTCGGACTCCGCGCCCAGAAGGCGAACGCCGATGCCGCTCGTGCCTGGGCGGAGAGCGAAAAACTCTCCGCGGATCTCAAGGCCGTCCGAGAGCAGTTGGGGAAGCAGTCGGGCAAGCTCGCCAAGCACGATGACGAAGTGGCGGACCTGCGCAGACGCCTGGACAAGGCCAAGCGCCGAGCTTCAACGCGCTAGTCGAGCGCGGGCGCAGCCGGTGGCGCGGGAGGGGCGGGGGATTCGCTCGAGCGAGAGACTGATCTCGAGGAGGCCCGCCAGTCAAGGGATTCGGCTCGCCGAGAAGCCGAGGGTTTAGGCGCCGAGGTGCAGCGCCTGCGCGCCGAGGTGGCGAGCCTGTCGTCGACGGCTCCGCCGGAAGAAGACCCGCGGATCAAAGAGTTGGGTCAGGCCAAGGCAAAGGCCATCGCGGACCTGGCTGCCTCGGAGGAGGCCCTGGCGGAACTGCGCAAGGGCAAGGCTCGCTTGAAGAAAAAAATGGACACCCAGGAGTTGCTCTACGTTTCGATGCGCAGCGAACTCGATATCAAGAAGGATCGGCTGCGCGCCCAGCAGGAAATCATCGAGCGATTGCAGGCGCTCGAGGTCTCGCTGGGGGGAACGGCTGCGGCCGGGTCCGAGCCCTTGCCCGGCGCAGCAGACGCATCCGAGCCCGCTTCGGATCTCGATCTGGACCCGGCGTCCGGAACCGGCGATGAGGCCCGCGATGAGGCCCGCGGCGAGGCCGGTGATGAGGCCCGCGACGAGGCCGGCGATGACGCGCACGATGGGGGCGTAGCCGAGGGCGCGGAAGCGCCCGAAGGCGTTGACCCGGTCCCACCCGGTGAAGCCAGGGATTGAGTCTTCAGGCGCCCCGGATCCGCTCGAAGGCCCAGTCGAGCCACGGAAGCAGGGCCGCCAGGTCTTCTGTCTCCACGGTCGCCCCGCCCCAGACGCGCAAGCCTGGGGGCGCTTCCTTGTAGGCGTTGATGTCGAAGGCCACGTTCTCGCTGTCGAGCAGGCTGCCGATCTTTTTGGCCGCCGAGGTGCGTTCTTCCTGGGACTGGTCGAGGAACCACGGGTCGACGATCTGCAGGCAGATCGATGTACACGAGCGGGTGCGGGGATCCGCGGCGAGAAAGTCGACCCAAGCGGTGCGCGCCACCCACTCCGCCACGCAGGCGAGGTTGGCTTCGGAGCGTTCGATCAGGGCGGGGAGTCCGCCGATTTCCTGGGCCCAGGCCAGGGCGTCCAGGACATCCTCCACGGCGATCATCGAGGGCGTGTTGATGGTTGCGCCTTCAAAGAGGCCCTCGATCAATTCGCCGTTCTTCGTCATGCGGAAGATTTTGGGGAGCGGTCGCGGGGGAGCGAAGCTTTCGAGCCTCTCCACCGCGCGGGGCGAGAGTGCGAGCATGCCGTGCGCCGCTTCGCCGCCCAGCACCTTTTGCCACGACCAGGTCACCACGTCGAGTTTTTCGAAGGGAACCGGCATGGCGAAGACCGCCGAGGTGGCGTCGCAGAGCGCCAGGCCTTCGCGATCGTCGGGGATCCAATTCGCATCCGGCACCCGCACGCCCGAGGTGGTTCCGTTCCAGGTGAAGACCACATCGCGGCGAAAATCCACCTGGGCGAGATCCGGGAGTTCGCCGTAGTCCGCCGTGAGCCCCCGCAGATCCTCCAGGGCCAGCTGCTTCTCGGCGTCGGTCAGCCAGCCGCGCCCGAAGCTTTCCCAGGCGAGGACATCGACGCCCCGGGCACCGAGGATCGACCACATGGCCATCTCGAAGGCCCCGGTATCCGATGCCGGGACAATGGCGAGGCGGTAGTCGTCGGGTATTCCGAGCAGGGCGCGGGATTCATTGATGACCGATTGCAATCGGCCCTTGGCCGGCCCCGAACGGTGGGATCGGCCTACCAGCGCCTGCTCCAGGGCAGCCAGGGACCAACCGGGCCGCTTGGCGCAAGGACCCGAGGAGAAGTGCGGTCGCGCGGGGTGTTGGGCGGGCTTCATTGTATTCCTCGGGTCTGGGCTCTGACCCCCCAGCACCGTGCCGGGGCGGGGCAGGGCGCGGAGTCTATCGCGCGGGCGGGGGCGGGCCAGCCGGGGTAGATTGCGCCCTCGCCGGGGAGGCCGGGGAGTCCAAAAAGGGCTCCTCCATCCCGAGGTCGAAGGAGGAGCGGGTTGGTTCCGAGCAAGGAATGTGTGGGGCGCCGCCGGATGCGCTGGGGAGTTGCCGTTCTCCTGAGCGTCGGTCTGGTGGGGTGCGCTCCCTGGCAGGTGGTCGGGGTGGAAGCCGGTCCCGAACCCCTGGACGTCTTTGTGGACGGCCAACGGATCGTCGAGCTTCCCGGCGACGGCCTGCGCCTGCGCTCGGATCGCAGCCATGTCCTGCATTTCGAGAAGCCCGGCTATCGCTCCGAACAGGTGATCCTAGAGAGCCTCGTCGGCGAAGAGGGGCCGCTTTTGCGCCCCGCAAGCGTTTCCGTGCAGCTCCGTCCCGTCGAGATCCGCAGTCCGCAGATCGACGTCGAACTGCAGCCCATCTCCGGAGGAGTCACCCCGTGACGAACCAAGCTGGTCCCTATTTCGATTTGCAGGTGGAGCGGGTGATCGATGAAACCCACGATGCCCGCTCTTTTGTCCTGACGATTCCCCAGGAACTCGAAGCGACCTTCGCGTATCGCGCGGGGCAGTTCCTGACCTTTGGCGTGCCCCTGGGCGACCATCACCTGGTGCGTTGTTATTCGCTGGCCAGTTGTCCGGAAACCGAATCCGAGCACAAGGTCACCGTCAAGCGCATCGACGATGGCCGGATATCGAATTGGTTCAACGAAAATGTCGAAGCGGGGCACACGCTCCACGTCATGAAACCCGCCGGACATTTTTGTCTTGCGGATCGGCAGACCCCCCTGGTTTTCTTCGGCGCCGGGAGCGGGATCACGCCCATCGCCTCCCTCATCAAGACCGCGTTGGCCACCACCAAGCGCCGCCTCCACCTCGTCTATGCCAACCGCGATGCCGATTCAGTCATTTTTTCAACTGAACTCCAGGCGCTGGCCGCACAGTATCCGGATCGTTTCGAACTCACCCATCGCCTGGATGATGTGGACGGCTTTCTCGATGTGCCCGCCGCCCAGAAAATCGTGGCTGCCGATCCGGGCGCGGATTTCTATATCTGCGGGCCCGGGGTCTTCATGGACGTGGTCGAAGCCGCTCTCGCCGCTGGGTCCGTGGCGGAGGAGCAGATTTTTATCTAGCGCTTTGTCACGCCGGATCTCGATGCGGCGGCCGCCGCGACCGCAACCGGGCAGGCGACGGACGTGCTTCGTATCTCTCTCGACGGGGAAGTCCACGAGGTGCCGGTGCAGGAGAACGAGACGATCCTGGCCGCGTGTCATCGTGCGGGGATCGATGCGCCCTGCGCGTGTACCGAGGGCTATTGCGGCGCCTGCATGGCCAAGGTGAAGCAGGGCGAGGTCGAGATGCTCCTCAATGATGGAGGCCTCGACGACGACCAGGTCGAAGAGGGTTGGGTGCTCACCTGCCAGACCCGGGTGTGCTCGGCGGGTGTCCAGGTGGATTATCCCGACGCGGACTAGTCCGGTTTGGACCGCGTGGGTCGTTAGTCGGTCAGCTTCAGTTCGATGACTGCGGACAGTTCCTCGAGGGCCTGCTCCGGGGTATTCACCTTGATGGTGGTCATCCCCATAGCCCGGGCGGCCTTGAGGTTGGTCCCGATATCGTCGAGGAATACGGCTTCATCGGGTTCGACCCCGAGGCGCTCACACGCCAGGGTGTAGATGCGTGGGTCGGGCTTGCGCAGGCCTTCGACGCTGGACTCGACGAAGACGTCGAAGAGATCGGCCAGAGCGCGGGTTCCGTCTCCCGTCGGGCCACCCGCTTCGTTCTCCTGGCCGTCGTCCTCGTTGGCCCAGTTGTTGGTGAGTGCTCCGGCCCGGTAGCCCTCGGCGCGAATGCGGCGAATCGCTTCGATCATGATGGGCCGGGGCAACGACTCCAGGGCCATACGCTCGAACATGGTCCGCGCCGAGAGGGTTTGCCCCGCCGCCTGGCAATCGGCCTCGAAGTCGGTGTAGAAGGTCTCCATGGAGATCTCGCCGCGTTCGAGTCGCGACCAGGCGCCGCTCGGTGCGGTGTCGGCGACGACGTGATTGACGAAATTCTCGGGCAATCCGATTTCGCGTTCATACGCCGCGATGGCATGCAGGGGCGAGCCGAGTACGACGCCGCCGAGGTCAAAGATGATGGCCCGAATCGTCATGGGGCGCGGAGCCTAACCGATCCCGGGCCCTCCGCCCCGAGCCCCGCGAGGATTTCCCGGATCTGGGCGTAACCGGCGATCTCATCCTCTGCGACCCAATGGGATCCCAGGGCGGCCGCGAGTCCACCGAAGAGCCCGAGCCCCGCGAGCCCCGCCAGCGATCCGGTCAAGAAACGCCGCCGACGCTGACGGGCCTGCCCCGCCGCCGCGCCCAGCAGCAACCCGGCGGCCGCGCCCCCGCCGGCTTGGGCGAGTTCGCGCCCCCGCCGGGCCCGGGCGCGCCGGACTCCGAAGTCCAGGGCGGCCTGGGCCCGAAGCAGCGCTTCGGCATCCGGCGCGGCCGGGGCCCCGGCTTCTGCGCGAGGGGTGATTTCGACTTCGGCCCAAACCCCCGCATGATCCGAGTAGGCGCCGGGCTCGCCGCTAAAGGTGAGCGCCTGGTCGAAGGTTCGCTCGAGGGCGATCGGATCGATCGCGTGCGAGCGACCGTCTCGCGCGAGCAAGAGGTCGATGCGGGCGGGACCCGCTTGGCGCCCGCGATAGGGATGGGGGGCCAGGCAAGTGGGTTGGCGGCGATCCAGCGAGACCGCCAGATCGCGAAGGCCGCTGAGTCCCAGCAGGATCGCGTAGGCGTCCTCTCCCTCGGCACTATTGAAATCGCCCGCGGCAACCACGGGCGTTGCCAGGCCGCGCACGTAGGCGGCGAGTTCGATGGCCTGGGCGGCGCGGACGCCCCGGTATTCGTCCTCGGTGCCGGGCTCGGTATAGCCCGCGTGCAGGTGGGTGTTGATGAAAGTCACTGGCCCTTCCGCGGTCTCCAGGTCCAGGTGGGCAAAGCCCTTGCCGCCGTAGTAGTCCGCGTGTTGGGGGCGTTGGGGGAGTCCCGCCAGGCGGTAGCGGATAAATTCGCGCCGCACGATGGGAAGCCGACTCAGCACCATCAGCCCGCTGCCCCCGAAGGCCGCACGCCGGTGCCAAAGCGCGGAGTAGCCCGCTTGTTTTCCCGCCTGGGCGAGGAGCGCCCGGCCGCCCGCGGTCCAGACTTCCTGAAGGGCGATGACGTCGGCGTCCGAGGCCGCGAAGCCTTCACCGATGGCGTGCATTCGCGCGTCGTGGTGGCGGGCGATGCCGAGGGGAAGGCCCCAGACGTTGAGGGTCAGGACGCGCAGGCGCATGAGGGACGAGCGTAGCAGTCTCCGATGGGTGCCCGGGCGGGGGCGTTCCGAGGGCCGTTTCCCTTTGTCGAGGTCGAAGGCCAAATGGCCCTCAGGAGCTAGAGTTGTGCGCTCTGCGAACCCAAAACATCGAGGAGTTCAGGGCCATGTACGAGCAGATTACCTATGCGGTTGACGATCCCATCGCGACGATCAAACTGAACCGCCCGGACCGGCTCAACGCCTGGACCGATCGCATGGCGGCCGAGGTCAAGCACGCCTTCGCCCAGGCCGAGGAAGACCCGGCCGTGGTGGTCATCGTGCTGACCGGTGAGGGCCGGGGCTTTTGCGCCGGAGCCGATCTCAAGGGGCTGCAGAATCTCAGCAGCGGCCAGGCCCGGGGCGATGGCGGGGGCAACCCCTTGGAGGCCAGTCCGGGGGATGCGGCGATGCACGAGTCGTTTCGCGGCCACTACTCCTATCTCATGTCGATCCGCAAGCCGGTGATCGCCGCCATCAATGGGCCCTGCGCGGGTATGGCCATGCCGATCTCCCTGTGTTGCGACATGCGCTTCGCGTCGGATAAAGCGGTCTTTACCACCGCCTTCGCCCGCCGTGGCCTGATTGCCGAGTGGGGGATCAGTTGGACCCTGACCCGATTGGTCGGTCCCGCCCACGCCATGGATCTCATCCTGTCGGCCCGGAGAGTCGACGCCCACGAGGCCGAGCGCATCGGCCTGGTGAACAAGGTCTATCCCCACGACGAACTCATGCCCGCGGTGAAAGCGTATGCGAAGGAGATGGCCAGCCAGTGTTCGCCCTCATCGCTGGCGGTCATGAAACAGCAGATCTACCAGGACATGACCGAGAACCTGGCTCACGCCAACGCGGATTCGTTGCGGCTCATGCAGGAGAGCTTCAATCGCCCGGATTTCAAGGAGGGGGTGGACTCCTTCGTTGAGAAGCGCCCGCCGAAATTTTCCAGGGTCTAGTCGCCGGGCCCAGCCGGGCTCGCCAAGACGTCGCGGAGGGTCGCGGCGTCCGCGGCAAAGAGCAGGGCGGGCCGGGCGACGGTGGCCTCCGCCTCTGGCCCAGCAGTCGCTGGGTTTGGGGCGTCGTGGAGCGGGAGCAGCAGGGATTCGGGGCCGGCCGCTTCGGCGAGACTCGCCCAGTCGTCCCAATCGCCCGGGGGATCGAGGGCGAAGAGAAAGCCCCGGCGCTCTCCCGGCTGGAGCCCCAGGGCGGGCGCCGCTTGGCGCGCCGCTCGCCGCAACAGCCCCGCGACGATGATCCCCACCGTGAAGCGGGCGTTGAATTCGACCAGGGGCCGCAGCACGGGGCTGGCTTCAGCGGGCGAATCGGACTCGGCGCCCCCAGGCCCCTCGAACGCGAAACCGTCGACGCCGCACGGGCCCCAATAGCCCGCCTGTTGGGCGCTGATCGCAATGGCCGCCGCGGCTTCGCGCATGGCTTCCTCGTAGGGCCCGCCACTGAAGACCCGCCAGCGGGAATCCACCTCGCCGAGATGCCCGGCGTAGACGCCGCTGGGAGCTAGCCACTGTTGGGCGGCTCCGAGCAGGGTGATTTCTCCGCCGCCCTCGGGCGCAGGGGGGGCGATATGAAGCATTACCGAGAGGTCCGTGGTCCGCTCCAGCCAGGGCTCGAGAAGCGCGCCCCCCTGACGCGCGAATCGCGGCAGGGCGGCGCGCAGCTTTTCGGGTTCGAGGGCGTCGGCGCGGCCGCCCACCCGGCCTCGGCCGCTGCTCCCCAGCCGGGGCTTGAGGGTGAAGCGGCCCCGGGTCCAGGCCGGCCATGCCCGCAGGCGCGCTTGAAGGTCGGCCAGCCAGGCTTCGGCATCGCCCAATTCGCGGGGTGAATAACTGTGAATCAAGCCATCCAGGCATTTCGGTTGATAACCCGAAGCCGCCGCGAAGTCGGCCGCAAAGGCCTTGTCGTGGCTGGTCTCGACCGCCGACACGGGAGGCGCGGGCAGGTCGGCCCCCGAGGCGCTCAGGACTTCCCGGGCGCCCGCGTCGGCGAGCCAACAGGCACTCGGGAGCGCTTCGAGCCAGGCAAAGGCCGCCTCGTCGGGTCGGGCACCCAAGGCCGGGGGCCAGTTTTCCTCGGCGGGGTGCACCGCAGGGCCGACCCGGGCCTGGCGGGGCCCGAAGAGATGGCGCCAGAGGCCGAGGGTCGCCGCCACCCGGGGCAGGGCGGCGTGCCGGGGCCAGTCGGGCCCCTCCTCGGCGCCGAGGTTCGGGTAGAGGCTGATCGGTGCGTGGGCTACGGGCGTTCTCCTGGCGGGCGGTTCGCGCTGGCGAGTTCTTGGCTCGAGCGCGCCCGGCGCACGTGTTCGATGAAGGGTTCGCTGAGCCCCGCGGCTCGCCGGCCTTCGGCATTGAAGCGCCGCCCCTTGGCACGACTGGCGGCCAGGGGGTAGGGGACCGCCGCGTCGTACGCCGCGACGGGATCGTCCGCGTCATCGGGCGAAAGGCGGCTGAGCCAGCGCGCCGCCAGGGCGACGTGTTGGATCTCGTCTTCGTAGACCTCTTGGAAGACCCGGGCGCTGGCTTCGTCCCCGGCTTCGCGAAAGGCGTCGCGGTAGGCGAGGGTGAAGTCGAGGTTGGCTTGCTCGAGGGTCAGCCCCAAGCCGGCCAGGAAGGCCCGAGGGCCGTGGGGCGAGGCATCAAAACCCGGCACCTGCTTCCAGAAATAATCCGCTTGGGGATGCTCGCCGAGTTCACTCCCGAGGAACGCCAAGCGCTCGAGATAGAGCGAGCAGTGGCGCTGCTCGTCCGCCAGCGCATCGCGCCAGCCCTTTCGCAGGCCCGGGGGAACGTCGGGCCAGCGCAGAAGTGCCCAGGCAAAGAGTTCCACCGCCATCAATTCGTGGTGGGCGAAACGGGCCAGGCAAACGGCACGGAGCGCCGGGTCGGCGAGTTGGCCGGGCCGGGGCAGGGCGGCGGCTCCGCCCTCCATGGCCAGCCCCGGATCTCGCGCCGGTCGGTTGGGGGGCGGCGCGCCGTGGGGCCCCGCCTGCAGGTCCGAATCCGGGGGAGGTTCGAGCTTGCTCGCCAGATCGCCTCGGAGCAGGATTCGGCGGCAAAAGGCATCGAGGCCGGTTTCAGGGGGCTCCATGCGGCCAAGCCTAGGGGACCCGCGCCCTCGGGCGCTATCGAGGGCCCTCGGCCCGGCCAGGCGGCGAGAATGGAACGTGTTTCCCTGGCGAGTGAAACGTGTTTCAATGACTCCATGCCCGAAGCCATGGAGGCCCGTTCCCGCCGCATCGTGCAGACCGCCATCGAGCTCGCTGAAAAAGGCGGCTTCGAAGCGGTTCGCCTGCGCGACGTCGCTGCCCACGCCGAGGTCGCCCTGGGCACCCTGTACCGGCGCTTCCGCAGCAAGGAAGAGTTGCTGATGGCCGCCCTCGAGTTCGAGGTAGGGAACCTTGAACTCCGCTTCGGCGGAGGGCCTCCCGAGGGCGCGGATGAGTTGGAGCGGGTGATGGGATTCTTCGACCTTATGGTGCGTGGCCTGCTTCGTCGTCAGCACCTGGCCCGGGCGCTCCTCAAGGCGGTGTCCTCGGGCGATCCCGAGTTGACCCAGGAGATGGCAGCGTTCCATGCACGCATCGAGCGGATGTTGGTGATGTCATTGCGGGCCGAGGTCACGTGCGACGGCGATGGGGTCCTCGAGAATCCCGCTTCCGGGCCTCGGGAGATACGCATCGCTGAGACGCTGAATCAGATCTGGTACGCCCTCTTGATGGGCTGGGCGGGTGGCGTCTACGACCAGTCCTTGATGCTCGAGAAAATGCGGTCATCCGCGCAATTGGTTCTGCGCGGTTCGTCCCCGGCGGAGTAAGGAGTTCGACAATGGCAATCAGTGGTAAGGAACGCGAGGATTTCGAGAAGCAACTCGAGCCCTATGTCGGGTTGGATATCGGCATAGAAGATCGGGGCAGGGATCCCGTCAACGCCGCCATGGTCCGGCATTGGTGCGAGGCCATGGGGGACCATTGCGGGGCGTATACCGATGCCGACCAGGCAGGGAACTCGGTGCACGGCGAACTCGTGGCTCCGCCCACCATGCTTCAAGCCTGGATCCTGGGCGGTGTCGGAATGGCGACAGGCGAATCCGATCCGCGGGATAAACAGAAAGAACTCCATCGGCTCTTCGACGCCCACGGCTTCACGGGCGTGGTGGCGACCAACACCGAACAGGAATACACCCGCTACCTCAAAATGGGAGATGAGATTCGCGCCACGACGGTGATCGAATCGATTTCGGAGCAGAAGGCCACGGGGCTCGGCATCGGGTATTTCATCAATACCCGCACGCGCTTCTACGACCAGAACGACGACGAGGTGGGGTGGCTCACCTTCCGTGTGCTGAAATTCGAAAACGAGGCCCCGGCCGCGGCGACGGAGGCGGAGGCGCCGGCGGCCGCCGGACGGCCCCAGCGCCTGAAGCCCGCCCTGGCTCACGACAATCAGTGGTGGTGGGATTGCGTGGAGCAAGGAGAATTGGCGATCCAGAAATGCTCGGATTGCCAGGCCCTGCGCCACCCGCCGCGCCCCATGTGCGGTGAGTGCCAATCCAGCGATTGGGAGTTTGTGTTCTCCACCGGTCAGGGCACGATCCACAGCTACGTGGTGATCCGCTACCCCGAGGTGCCCGGGTATACCTATCCCCTGGTGGTGGCGGTGGTGGATCTCGAAGAGGGAACGCGGTTCGTGGGCAATGTTCTCGACGTGGAGCCGGATGACGTGGAGATCGGGATGGCGGTTCAGGCCTCCATCGAACTCGTGGATGACGAAATGAAGTTGCCGGTTTTCCGGCGAGCCTGAGGTTCTGTTGCCCCTCACGGTGCAAGATGAAGAGGAGATCTGGAGATGAGTGAAGCCGTTTTGCGATACGACCAGGTGAGTGTCGGGGATGCGTTGCCCGAACTCCCCATCGAACTCACGTCGAGCCTGATCGTGGCCGGGGCCGTGGCCTCCCAGGACTACACCCCGGTGCATCATGATAAGGAGGCGGCCCAAGCGGCGGGCATGCAGGACATCTTCATGAATATTCTCACCACCAACGGGCTGGTGAGTCGTTTTGTGACGGATTGGGCTGGGGTCGATGCGCGGATCACGAACGTTTCCATCAAGCTGGGGACGCCGAACCTCCCGGGTGACACCATGACGCTTACGGGCTCGGTGGCGGAAAAGGATGATGCGGCGAGCGCAGTGACCGTCGATGTGACGGGGAAGAATGCCTGGGGCAATCATGTGACGGGGACCGTTAAGGTGGCCCTGGCGGCGGGGGACTGAAGATATGTCGACGACACTCAAGGATGAGGCGGCCATCGTGGGGATCGGGGAAACCGAGTATTCGAAGAACTCGGGCCGATCGGAACTCGCCCTGGCGAGCGAGGCCTGTCGCGCCGCGATTCGCGATGCCGGGCTGACGCCCGCCGATATCGACGGGATGACGACCTTCACCATGGATACCAGCGACGAGATCGAGGTCGCCCGGGCGGTGGGGGTGGGCGATCTGACCTTCTTCAGCCGCACGCCCCACGGCGGCGGCGCCGCGGTGGGCGTGATGCACCAGGCTGCGCTGGCTGTGGCCACGGGAAGCGCCAAGGCGGTGGTGGTCTACCGGGCGCTCAATGGACGCTCCGGGGCGCGCTACAGCCAAGGTGTTTCGGGCGGGCCCACCACCTCGGATCTGATCCACTGGAGTTGGTATATGCCTTCCGGTCTGATGACCCCGGCGAGTTGGGTCGCGATGGTGACCATGCGCTACATGCATGAGACGGGCTGCACGAGCGCAGATCTGGCCGAGGTATGCCTGGCTCAGCGCGAGCACGCGGTAAAAAACCCGCGGGCTTTCTTTTATCAGAAGCCCCTGACCCTGGAGGAACACCAATCGGCCCGGGCCATCGTCGAACCGCTTGGCCTCTACGATTGTTGCCAGGAAACCGACGGCGCCGCCGCTTGCGTGGTGGTCTCGCCCGAGATGGCCCGGGACCTCCCCAACCCGCCCGCAATGATTCGCAGCGTCTCCCAGGCGGCGGGCGCTCACCAGGAGTCCATGACGAGCTTCTATCGGCCGAGCCTGACCGACCTGCCCGAGGTGGATCTCGTCGCCCGGCAATGCTGGGAAATCTCGGGCCTGACGCCCGACGATATCGACGCGGCGGTGATCTACGACGCCTTTTCGTCCATCGTACTTTTTCAGCTCGAGAGCTACGGCTTTTGCAAGAAGGGCGAGGCCGCGGATTTCATCCGTGACGGCGCTTTGCGTCTGGGTGGCCGCCTGCCGACGAATACCCACGGCGGGCAGCTCTCCGAGGCCTATATCCACGGGATGAATGGGGTGAACGAAGGCGTGCGCCTGATTCGGGGAACATCCAGCAGTCAGCCCGAGAAGAACGACCATGTGCTGGTGACCGCAGGAGTCGGCATTCCCACCAGTGGCATGATCCTGGGCAAGGCCTAGGGGGTCGGCGGGCTCGCGGTTGGCTGGCCGCGTTTCTCGCGCCGCGGACTGTGCGACCCGGGCAGGGCTGTTCTAAGATGCTGCGCGGCGCGAGAGTGCGTGCAGAAAACCAGGCCCGGGGACGGGCCATTTCACGATGCCCGAAAGCCAGGAGGAAGTCATGAAAGTGGTGGTCGACTACGACCTGTGTGAGGCCAATGCAGTCTGTATGCAGCATGCACCGGAGGTGTTTCGCGTAGAGGAAGACGACACCCTCACGGTTCTCCTCGAAGACGTTCCCGCCGAGCAGCAGGACAAGGCTCGGGAAGCGGAGCGACTCTGTCCGCGCCAGGCCATCCGCCTGACCGAGTGAAGGCTCGGGGGAGAAGCACGCGGCTTCTCCTCGGATCCGGGTCAGGCCGGGCTAGATCTGGCTTCGCCCCTCCCAATAGGGATCTCGCAGTTTTCGCTTGTAGAGCTTTCCGTTCGGGTCCCGGGGCAGTTCGGCCAGGTAGTCGATGGTGCGCGGCGTTTTCATCTTGGCCAGTCGTTCGGCGCACCACGCGAAGATCTCCTCGGTGAGTTGCGGGCCTCCTTCGATGCCCTCCATGGGCTGAATCACAGCCTTGATCTCCTCTCCCCAATCATCGTTGGGGATCCCGAAGACCGCGACGTCGGCCACCTTGGGGTGCTGCACCAATTCGGCCTCGATTTCGGCGGGGTAGAGGTTGGCCCCGCCCGAGATGATCATGTCGGTCTTGCGGTCGCGTAGGAAGAGATAGCCTGCGTCGTCGAGTTCGCCGATATCGCCCACGGTAAAGAACTCGCCGATCCGATTATCCCGGGTCTTCTTCTCCGCATCCTTGTACTTGAAATCGGCTTGGCCGAGCTTCATGTAGACCGTGCCCACCTCGCCGGGGCTCAATTCCTTGCTGTCGTCGTCGAAGATCTTGATTTCGGCGTTCGGCCAGGCCTTGCCCACCGTTCCCGGGCGTTCGCGCCATTCCTGGGGGGTGACGAGGGTTCCGCCGCCCTCGGTGGCCGCGTAATACTCGTAGATGGAATCGCCCCACCACTCGAGCATCTTCCACTTGGTGTCGATGGGGCAGGGGGCCGCGGCGTGAATCATCGCCCGGAGCGAGGAGACGTTGTATTTCGCCCGGATCTTTGGATCGAGTTTCAGGAGCCGGTTGAATTGGGTGGGCACCATATGGCTTTGGGTCACCCCGTATTTCTCGATCAACCGAAGCATGTCCTCGGCGTCCCATTTTTCGCAGAGCACGACGGCATGGCCCATGTGGAGAGAGGTCGAACTGAACATCAGCACCGCGGTGTGATAGAGGGGCGATCCGCAGAAATGGACGTTGTCGTCCTCGGGTTGCAGGCCGAACATGGCGAGCAGGCCGGTGGTGAGCGCCACCACGATATCGGGGTCCACGGGCGCCAGGGCGCGCCGGACACCCTTGGGCTTGCCGGTCGTGCCCGAGGTGTAATTCATGACCTGGCCGGCTGTGCGTTCCTCGGGGCGCTCGGCGGATTGGCCCGCGGCCAGTTCTTCGAAGGGGCGGAAGCCCTCGACATCACCCCGGGCGAAGCAGCACTCGCTGGGGAAATCGATCTCTTCCCGAGCGGCGCGGCAGGCCTCGGCGAATTGGGCTGAGCCGAAGAAGACCCGGGCGCCGGAATCGCGCACGATATAGGCGATCTCGGGCCCGGTCAGGTGATTGTTGATGGGGGTCATGTAGAGGCCGATCTGGGTGATGGCCAGGTTGATGTGGAAGAACTCCGCGCAATTCTCCATCACCACGGCGACGCAATCGCCTTGCTCGAGCCCCAGGGCGCGCAGGCCATGGGCCACGCGATTGGCCTCGGCGAAGAGTTCCCCCCGCGTCCAACTGCGCTCGCCCGGGTCGACCAGGGCCAGTTTTTCGGGGGATTGCTCCGCGAGTTTCCAGAATCCGAGGTCGGCCATTTTTCTTCCTTGTCTTGGGCGGTGCATAGGGGCCAAGCCCGGGAAAGCGGCGGATCCGGGTTCGCCCGTGCTGCGGTCGCTTGAATTATTGAAGGGGTTGGTCGGCGACGATCCACATGGAGAAGTACTGGGAGCCGCCCCCATAGGCGTGGCCCAGGGCCTTCTTTGCCCCGTCGATCTGGTGCTCGCCCGCCTGGCCGCGCACCTGCATGGCGGCCTCGGCGAAGCGCACCATGCCCGACGCCCCGATGGCGTTGGTGGAGAGCACGCCCCCGGACATGTTGACCGGAAGATCTCCATCCAGGGCAGTCGCGCCCTCGTAGGTCATCTTCCAGCCCTCGTTGATGGGCGCGAAGTGCAGGTTCTCCATCCACATCGGTTCGAACCAGCTGAAGGGCACGTAGATTTCCGCGCAGTCGATTTCCTTGCGCGGGTCTTGGATGCCCGCCTTCTTGTAGAGCCCGGCAGCGCACTCGAGGCCCGCCTTGGGCATCACCTGATCGCGGCCCGCGAACATGGTGGGCTCGGTCTTCATGTTCGTCGCGTGGATCCATGCGGGGGGAGCGGAAGCAGCCCGCGCATGCTTCTCGTTGCCGATCACCAGGGCACAGGCGCCGTCGGACGAAGGGCAGGTTTCCAGGTAGCGGACGGGATCCCAGAGCATGGGGGAGTTCTGGATCATCTCGAAGTTCACGTCGGGCAGCTTCAGGTGGGCGAGGGGGTTCTTGAGCGCATTGAGGCGGTCCTTCAATGCCACTCGGATCCCCGTGTCCTCGGGTGCGCCCGACCGTTCCATATAGCCGCGAATCAGCGGGGCGAAGAAGCCTCCGGCCCCCGCCACCATGATGGGGGTGAAGGGCATCTTGATGGAGAGCGCCCACATGGCGTTGGATTCGCTCTGCTTCTCATAGGCCACGGTGAGTACGCGCTCGTGCACGCCGGATTGAACGAGGCTGGCGGCGACAATGGCGGTCGAGCCGCCCACGCTGCCCGCCGTGTGAACCCGGAGCATGGGCTTGCCCACGCCGCCCAGGGCTTCGGCCAGAAAGAGTTCGGGCATCATCACGCCCTCGAACATGTCGGGGGCCTTTCCGACGACGACGGCATCGATATCCGCCCAATCGAGCTCGGCATCCGCGAGGGCGCGTTCCGCGGCTTCGCGGATCAGTCCCACCTGGGATACGTCCTCGCGCTTCGCGTCGAAATCAGTTTGTCCGACACCAATGACGGCAGCGTGTTCGGCCATGGTTCAACCCTCCAGGACGCAGACGAGATTCTGCTGAAGACAGGGGCCCGAGGTGGCGTGGGCGACGGCGCGCTGGGCCGCCCCCCCGGCGATCTGCCGGCTCGCTTCACCGATTCGGGCGAGGCCCGCGGACATGATGGGATTGGCCGCCAAGGCGCCGCCCGACGGGTTGATGCGCACGTCGTCGTCCAGCCCCAGGGCTTGCTTCAAGATGAGTTCCTGGTGGCTGAAGGGAGCGTGGAGTTCGGCGATATCCACCTTGCCCTGGCCCACCCCCGCCTTCTCTCCCGCCAGCGCGGTGGAGGGCGAGCGCGCGAGATCCCGGGAGCCCAATTGGTGGGTTTCCAGGCGGTGGTCGATGCCCCGGATCCACACCGGTTTGTCGCAGGCGTTTCGGGCGGTGTCGTCCGCAGCGATCACCATCGCGGCGGCGCCGTCGCTGATCGGCGGACAGTCGTGGGCCCGCAGGGGCGAAACCAGGTAGGGGGACTTCAGCAGGGCCTCGGGGTCGAATTCACCGGCCAATTGCGCCTCGGGGTTCGAGAGCGCATCGCGCCGGCTGCGCGCGGCCACCTCGGCCATATCGCGCTCGCTGAACACCCCCGCGTCCAGTCCGCTGCGGGCCTGGAGCGCCGCCATCGAGATGGCATCGGGGCCCAGGGGCGCCATGGTGTAGGGGTCGGTTTGCAGGGTGAGGGTCTCGGCGGTTTCGCCCATGGACGAGCGTCCGAAGCTGAAGACCAGGGCGGAATCGACCTCGCCGCATTGGATCTTGATCCACGCCTCGTAGAGCGCCCAGGCGCCGTCCATCTCCACATGGCTTTCCATGATGGGCGGCCAGGCGCCGACGGCATCCACCGCCATGACGAAGGAGAAGCATTGCCCGGCGATGTAGTCGCTGCTGCCCGAGCAGGTGAAGCCGATCTCCTGGCGGGGAACGCCGGATTTCTGGACCACCTCGTCGATGATGGGCATCAACATTTCGACTTCGTTGCGCGTGCGCTCGGTGCGCACATTGGGTGTCTGGGCGTAGGCGATGACTGCCACGTCACGCATCACGAGTACTCCTTGATGTCTTCGAAAGGCACGTCGGCTTCGCTGTTGGGCTCGAAGTGCTGGATATTGCCGATGCTGAAATCCCATTCGGCTTCGGGTTTCCAGACGGCCTGGACCCGCATGCCGATGCGCACCTCCTCGAAGGGGCAGCCCTGGATCAAGCCGGTGAAGGAAATGTCGGCTCCGTCGAGAAGGATGCTCGCGGTGCAGTAGGGAAGTTCTACGTCGATGTTCTCGGCGGGGACGCGCACCACGCAGAAGGTGATCACGGTGCCCTTGTCCGAGAGTTCGCGGAACTCCGAGGTGGGCGCTGCGCAACGCGGGCAGGCACCCCGGGACGGAACGTAGACCCGGCCGCAGGCGTCGCAGGCGCCGCCCAGCAATTTGCCCTCGCGTACGCCGCGGAGGAAGCGCTCGGAGGCAACGCCCGGGGTGTAGGTGTATTCCACGTGCACGGGAGTGATGATTCGGGTGATGGGTTCGTTTTCTTCGCTCATGCGGAGGCCTCCGGGATGAAGGCCGCAATGTCCTGGATCCGGCCCACGGTTTCGTCCGACCAGCGCGGGACGACCCGCATGCCGGTCTTCATGGCGCTCTCGTCGCCGCTATCCACCACGTGCATCAGGGCGGTGTCGGCGCCCTCGAGTTCGATCAACGCGAACGCGAAGGGATGGGCCAGGGGGTGGGATTTGCGCGGCGCTCCGACCCAGGCCCAACTCTTGACCACGCCGCCCGGGCCCACCTCGACGAAGTCATCGAGGGTGGACTCGCCCGTTTCCGGATCGTATTCGCTGGGGGGCACGAGGACCCGGCCCGATCGGGTTCGCACACCTTCAATGCGCTTATCCCGCAACCCTGTAAAGAAGCGGCTGAGAACCTTTCCGAGCGAACGCTTGTAGGCGTACTCAAGGATGTGGGGCGCCGACAATCCGTCGTCGCCAGGGGGGCGGGTGCTGGCCATGTTGAACTCCCGATGCCGTCTGTCGTCAGGGCCCCGGCGAGTCCGGGGGGTCGTCGTATCCTAGAACACGTTCTAAGGGGCTGACAGGGTGAGATCAGCGGAGGAAGTTCCGCCTTGAAGACAGGGTGGGCATGACAGAGTAGATTCGCTGCCTGTTTTCCGTCGCCGGGAAGACAGGTGCCCGGAGGCCAGACAAGCTGATGTTTCGCACTCTTCGCTCGGTTCTTCGCTTTCGCCGCTTCGAGACCGATCCGGTCCTCAGGCGCCTGGCCCGATGCGCCAGTGTCGAGGATCTCAGGCGCCTTGCTCGGCGACGTTTGCCGGGGGGCGTCTTCGACTATATCGATGGCGCGGCCGAGGATGAGCGCACCGCGCGGCGAAATGTGCGCGCATTCGCGGACGTCGAATTTCGTCCCCGGGTCTTGCGTGATGTCGCCGAGGTCGACGCATCCACCACCTTGCTCGGGCGACCACTGCCCTTTCCCCTGGTGCTGGCACCCACGGGCTTTACCCGGATCGCGGATCCCCAGGGAGAACTCGCCGTGGCGAGGGCGGCCCAGCGGGCAGGTCTTCCCTACACGCTTTCGACTCTCAGTACCCGCTCGATAGAGGAAGTGGCGGAGGTGTCCAGCGGCCGCAACTGGTTCCAGGTCTACGCCTGGCGCGATAAGGGGCTACTCAAGGAAATGCTGGAGCGCGCGGCCGCCAGCGGCTTCGAGGCCATCATGATCACGGTGGATACCGCGATGCTGGGCCGCAGGGAACGCGATATTCGGCGCGGCTTTACCCTGCCGCCGAAAATCGGCCCCGAGACCCTGCTTTCCGGGCTGCTGCATCCCGGCTGGACCTGGGATTTCGTTCGCAGCGAGCCGATCACCTTCGCCAACGTCGTGGGGCGGTCCGTGGGCGATGGCAGCGATGCTGTTTCGTTGGCCGATTACATCAACGGCCAATTCGACCCGGGGCTCTCCTGGCGCGATATCGAGTGGTTTCAGAATCAATGGAGCGGCCCCATCGTTCTCAAGGGCATCCAGACGGTGGAGGACGCTGAACTCGCCGCGGCGGCAGGGGTGGACGCCATTGCCCTGTCGAACCACGGGGGACGGCAACTCGACGGGGCGCCTGCAGCCCTCGACCTGGTGGCACCGGTGGCGGACGCTGTCGGGGATCGGGTGGAGATTCTCTGCGACGGCGGGATTCGCCGGGGTAGCGATATCGTCAAGGCGGTGGCCCTGGGCGCCCGGGCCTGCATGGCGGGGCGCGCCTACCTCTACGGTCTGGCTGCTGGGGGCGAGCGCGGGGTGGACCAGGTTCTCGAGCACCTCGGTGAAGGCGTGACCCGGACGCTTGTCCTGACAGGCTGCGCCTCTTTGAGCGACCTCGGTCCGAGCGGGGTTCGTTTTCGGCGTGGAGGGCCAGACGCTGCGCTGCCCGGGGAGCCCAAGGACTGAGGGGCGGGCCGACTGCGGCGCCCCGGCCCATTGACGAAGGGCCCATTGAAGAAGGGCAGAAGTTCCAGGGCGATGCGCGCGTGGTGGAGCCGGCGGGAATCGAACCCGCGACCTCCTGAATGCCATTCAGGCACTCTCCCAACTGAGCTACGGCCCCACGCGGACGCCGAGGCTACCCCGCTCGCCTCGGGGTGTCAAAGCGTGGGCGTCTGTTCCGCCGGAAAATCAAAAGAGCGTGGGGTATGCTCGGCCGATCGGCCGGAGTGGCGAAACTGGTATACGCAGGGGATTCAAAATCCCCCGGTCGCAAGGCCACGCGGGTTCGAATCCCGCCTCCGGCACCAGTTGTCCCGCGCCGAAGGCGCGGAATTCGAGGAACGGAAGATAAGCAAGGAGTCGAAGGAAGATGACCTCTCTCAACCGTCGCGGCATCGTCATCGGCTTGGCCTCGCTCGTCGCTGGGCTCCTGATGGTGCCGACCTGGGCCACGGCCCAAATGCGCGAATTCACCGGCCGAATCGATCGTGTCAGCAAGAAGAAAATGATCGTAGACAACCGCATGGGGGACAAGGTTTCCTTTGTGCCCATCGACACGACCGAGGTTTCCGGCGAGGGCAAGGAAAAGTGGAAGGACCTGAAGCGGAAGGATTGGGTGACCGTTTCCTGGAAGATGGTCGACAAGCCTCGTAAAGCCTACAAGGTGCAGGTTCTGCCGCCGCGAGAGGATTGACCTCCCGGGAGCGGATTGTCGCTCAGGGGTGCCTGATCACGCCCTGCCTTCTATCACCCGGGGTTCATCTCGCCGTTTTGCGGGGGGTCGGATAGCGTATGCACATGCCTCCGAGCGGTCCCCCTCTGCGCCCCGACCAATTCGATCGCTATCGCCGCCATCTCAGCCTGCCCGAGATGGGAGTCGAGGGTCAGTCCCGGCTGCTCGAGTCGAGCGTGCTCTTGATCGGTGCCGGCGGGCTGGGATGTCCGCTCGCTCTCTACCTGGCCGCGGCTGGGGTCGGCCGGATCGGGTTGGTGGACGATGACGTCGTGGATGCGTCGAACCTCCAGCGCCAGGTGCTCTATCGCACCTCGGACGTGGGGCGAGCAAAGGTGGAGGCCGCTGCCGAGCGGATCGAAGCGCTGAACCCCGATGTGCGTATCGATACGTATCCGCTTCGGCTGGATTCCAGCAACGCGATGGAGATCTTTGCCGACTATGACGTGATCGTGGACGGGACGGATAATTTTCCCACTCGCTACCTTTCCAACGATGCCTGCGTGCTCCTGGGCAAGCCGAACGTCTATGGTTCGATCTATCGCTTTGAAGGTCAGGCCAGCGTTTTTGATGCGCGGAGCGGGCCCTGCTACCGCTGCCTCTACCCCGAGCCGCCGCCGCCGGGCTCGGTGCCCTCCTGCGAAGAGGGGGGCGTGCTCGGAGTTCTACCGGGCATGATCGCGATCATCCAGGCGACGGAGACGGTTAAGCTGCTGACCGGGGTGGGCAAGCCCCTGGTGGGCAGGCTGCTGGCCTATGACGCCCTGGCCATGGAGTGGAACGAGTTTCGGCTGCGGAAGGATCCCGAGTGCCCGGTTTGTGGATCCGAGCCGACCGTGACGGAGTTGATCGACTACCAGGGCTTTTGCGGCTTCGAGCCGAAAGAGGAGGCCTCGCCCGAAGTCGTTCAGGTCCGAGCGGCGGAGGTCAGCGAGCGACTGGCCGCGTCCGAAGATTTTTTGCTCCTCGATGTGAGGGAGCCCGATGAGTGCGCCAAGGCAAGCATTGCGGGCGCCCGGGCGATTCCCCTGGCGCAGCTCGAAGCGCGTGTGGGCGAGATTGAAAGTTGGCGCGACGGGGCCGTGGTGGTCCACTGCCACCACGGGGGCCGAAGCGCCGATGCGTGTCAGCGCCTGATGCGCCTGGGGTTCAGCCGGGTTGAGAACCTCGACGGGGGCATCGACGCCTGGTCGCTCACGGTGGACGACGCGGTTCCGCGCTATTGATTTCGCCTTGCTGTGCGCCCCCGGGGCGCACCCAGAGGCATTTCTGAAAAAGGACTTGAAGCGCATGGCCAAGACAGTGATTCCGAATCCCCTCAAGCGGCGGCATCTGATCGAACAGGAGATCGATAGCCAACAATGTCTGGCCATCGCCGACGCCTACCAGGCGGACGGTCGCCACTTCGAGGCTCTGCAATTTCTCGTCAAGGCGGGTGCCGACGACAGGATCGAGGCTCTGGCCGATGAGGCCGTGGGGGCGGGCGATGCTTTTCTGCTCAAGCAGGTCGCCGATGCCCAGCGATCGGATCCGGGACCCGAGCGTTGGGCCCAACTTGCGGCCGTGGCCGACGAATGCGGTCTGGAGCGGTACGCCGAGATGGCTCGGCGCCACGCCCGGAGCAGCGAGGATTAGTCGGAGGAGCCGGACTCGGCTTCCCCGTAGCCCCGGGCGATTTCATCCCGCCCCCGGCCTTTGACAATGCAGCAGACCCAGATTCGTATCGAGAACGCCCGGTCCCACAACTTGAAGGGCGTGACCTGCACGATCCCGCTGGGTTCCCTGACGGTGGTGACTGGGGTATCGGGCTCGGGAAAGTCGACGCTGGCTTTCGATACCCTCTACGCCGAAGGCCAACGGCGCTATGTGAGTTCGCTCTCAACATACGCGCGGCAATTTCTCGAGCGCTTGCCCCGGCCCGAGGTCGATTCGATTTCGAGCCTGCCGCCGGCCATCGCGATCGAGCAACACAACCGGGTCAACAATGCTCGGAGCACGGTGGGTACCGCGACCGAGCTCCTCGATCATCTCAGGTTGCTCTTTGCTCAAATCGGGCGAACGCGATGCGGGGATTGCGATCGCCTCGCTGAGCGGGGAGACGTGGCGGGCGTCGCCCGGCGAATCGCCGAACGCTATCGGGGCCAGCCGATCCAATTGGCCGTGGGCCTGGGCATGGCCGCTGGCGAAGAGGCGGCGGAATTGCGGGACCGTCTCGCCGGGGAGGGTTTTACAAGGGTCATCGGTGCCAATGGAGAGGTGGTGGATTGGGTGGAGAGCGACGCCTCGGCGTTGGCGGATCTGGTCGCCGAGGGGCTGCTGCTGCTCGATCGTCTGGTTCCCGCGGAAACCGGGCCCGATGATCCGGAGGCGGCGGCTGGCCAGGCGGTACGCATCTCGGAAGCCGTGGCCAGTGCTTTCGCCCGCGGTGGCGGCGAGGTCTGCGTGCTTCCTCGCGGCGCCGAACCCGCCCAGGCCATGCGCTACCGCCAGGGTTTTACCTGCGAGGGCTGCGGGCGCCGCTTTCCCGAAACCGATCCGGCGCGCCTGAGTTTCAATAGTCCGTTGGGCGCGTGCGCAACATGCCAGGGCTTTGGCCGCCGGGCCGAGATCGATTGGGATCGGGTGATTCCCGACCCCCTCCGGGCGCTTGAGGATGAGGCCATCGCGCCCTTTACCACCCGCATGGGACAATCCATGCAGCGTGATTTGATGGAGGCCTGCGAGGAGAGTGGCGTTCCCACGGATGTCGCCTTTCACAACCTGTCCGCGGATCACCAGCAATGGGTGCTCGAGGGGGACGAGGACATTTGGTATGGGGTGCAGGGTTTTTTCGATTGGTTGGAGGGGCGTCGTTATAAGGTGCAGGCCCGGGTTCTGATCGCGCGCTATCGCCGCTACGTGCTCTGCGAGGAATGTGACGGAACCCGGCTATGCGCCGACGCGCGATCCGTAGAAATTGGTGGGATTCACCTCGGCCAGGTGGCGGCGTTCGATGTGGAGGCCCTGCGTTCCTGGCTGGATGCGCTCCCCCTGGATCCCTCCGAGGCCGAGCGCTCCAAGCGGCTGCTTGAATTGCTCCATACCCGGGTGGCCACCGTGGAGGCGGTGGGACTCGGCTATATGGGAATCGATCGCCTGATGCGGACGCTCTCGGGCGGCGAAGCCCAGCGCATCCAGTTGGCAACGGCTTTGGGGGGTGGCCTTACGGCTTCGCTCTACGTTTTGGACGAACCCTCCATTGGTCTCCACGCCGAGGATATGGAGCGCCTGCTTGGCGTTCTGCGCGCGATTCGTGACCAGGGCAATACTGTGGTGGTGGTGGAGCACGCGCCGTCGATCCTGGCGGCGGCGGACCACGTGATCGACCTCGGTCCCGGGGCGGGCAGCCGGGGCGGGGAGTTGATCGCCGAGGGGCCGCTGGATGTCATTCGGGAGCAAGCGGATTCGCCCACCGGCCGCCTTCTTCGGGGTGAACTCGATCTTGAAGAGCGGCCCCCCAAGCGACCCGACGCTGGCGAAGCCGGCCGCCTCCGCATTGTGGGCGCCCGGGAGCGCAACCTCCAGGACTTGACGGTAGAGATCCCGCTTGGCTGCCTGGTGGCGGTGACCGGCGTTTCCGGGGCGGGTAAATCCAGCCTGGTGGATTCGGTGCTCGTCGGAAACCTGCTGCCCCGGGGTAGGGGGCGGGAGGCGCCCGGCGAATGCGACCGAATCGAGGGGAGGGAGGATCTCTCCGCCGTCGTGGTGGTGGATCAGACTCCGGCGGTGCGCAGTCCTCGCTCCAACCCGGCCACGGTCTCCAAGGCATTCGACGGCATCCGGAAATGCTTTGCGGCGACTCGGGAGGCGAAGGCCCTGGGCGTGGGCCCGGGTTGGTTCTCGTTCAATGTGGCGGGAGGCCGCTGTGATGTTTGCGAGGGCTCGGGCGAGGTGGTGATCGATATGCAATTTCTCGATGACGTCCACGCCCCCTGCGATGCTTGCGGTGGCCTTCGTTACCGGCGCGAGGTTTTGAGCGTGAAACTCGACGGCCGGTCCATCGTGGACGTGCTCAACCTGACCATCGAGGAGGCGCTGAGCGTCTTTGCCGATGAAAAGGCGATCGCCTCGAAGCTCGAACCCTTTCGCCGCGTGGGGCTCGGCTATCTCACCCTGGGGCAGCCCCTTTCGACTCTCTCGGGGGGCGAGCACCAGCGAGTGCGGCTGGCGCTGGCCCTGGCCGAACCGGCGCGTGGCGTGTTGTATGTCCTGGATGAACCCACCACGGGGCTTCACGCAGCGGACGTTCGCGTCCTGATGGCCTGCCTCGAGGAACTCATCGCGGCCGGGGGGAGCGTGCTGGTGGTGGAGCACGACCTCGATGTCATTCGCCACGCCGATTGGGTCATCGACCTGGGGCCCGGGGGAGGGCCCGACGGCGGACGCGTGGTGGCGGAAGGGCCGCCGGGTGTGCTGGCGGGTCACTCAGCGTCGGCGACCGGGCGGGCTCTCCAGGCCTCGCGCAGCGCATTGGAGGCCCCTTCCCGCTAGGGGAGCGGGGCGCTCCGAATGGCTGTTCATTCTCGAGTCACCTGGGCCCGCCGGGGCCCCTCAATAAGCGCGCTTGGGATTTCCCTTCTGGGCCCTGCGACGCTGGCTGAAGATTCGCTTGTCGTGTTCTTTGCGGAGTTCGCGTTCGAGCTTTTCCAGGACTGAATCGGCGTTTTGCCGCGCGGTGGGGAGCCCATGGCAGTGGGCGGCGACTTGTGTCCGCTTGCCGTTGACGTGGCCGTGGCATTTGACGTCTCGGCCACTGGGTTCGATGCTGAGTTCGTAGTGGCGGGTTTCGGGGAACTCGGCGGCAATATGGTGGCAGCGTTCGGCCAGGTGATCGTGCACTTCTTGCTCGTTCTCTACGCCTTTCCAATGGATCAATACGCTTGCTTCTCTTGACATGTATTCCCTCCGGATTGACCTCCCAAGGTGCTGAGGAGGCGTGTTAGGCGAATGGACGACGCACATGGGCGCTTGTAGATGGGCGCTTGTAGATGGGCGCTTGTAGATGGGCGCTTGTGGACAGGCGCTTGTGGACAGGCGCTTGTAGCCAGGCGCTTGTAGACAGGCGCTTGTAGACACGCGCTTGTAGCCAGGCGCTTGTAGCCGGGCGCTTGTAGCCAGGCGCTTGTAGCCAGGCGCGCGTGACACGATGAGGCGATGTGCGCCGTTGGGGGCCATCGAGGCGGCCAGGGGGGTCCTGCCGCGGGATGGGGCGCTGGGAGCTTGGGCTCCCAGAGTGCGCGGGTGCCGT
Organism: Myxococcales bacterium; assembly: GCA_014240165.1. Classification (GTDB taxonomy): domain Bacteria; phylum Myxococcota_A; class UBA9160; order UBA9160; family UBA4427; genus JAZXM01. Next base: position 42,803 of record JAAZXM010000033.1, read on the forward strand.
CTGCATTCATCACTCAACGCGCAGTGTACCACAGGGGGTCTTCATACATATGAAGAAGGCCTGGCGGCGAGGGACGGGAATCGAACCCGCCTGGAACGTGGCGACACGCTCCACACTCGATTTGAAGTCGAGGCCGGGCACCAGCCGCGGAAACCCCGCCGCCAGGGACGTTAGCGTCCTCGAGCGGGTTGCGTCGTTCTACTGAGAGTGAATCCCTAAGAGGTTGCCCTGCGACCTTTCGTGTATCTCACGGAGATGTATTGTTTTCGCAGTGGATACTTATACGCTCAGCGATGTCGCGCGGATTTTGAAAGTTTCGCCCGCACGGCTTCGCTATTGGGAGCGAACCGACCTCGTGCAAGCGCCCGCCAAGGTCGAATCCCGGGCCGAGTTCGAGTTCCGCGATCTGGTTTGCCTGCGTGGGATCGTCTCGCTTCTCGAGCAGGGTGTTCCCCTTCGGCGGATTCGCCGGAATGTCGAAGCCCTGCGCGAACGCTTGCCCGAGATCGATGATCCCCTGCGATCCCTGCGGCTCTGGGTCGAGGGCTCGGATCGGGTCGTGGTGCGGCACGACGGAATTCTGATCGAGCCCGATGGCCAGGCGGTTCTGGATTTCGGTGCCGAGCAGGGCGGGCAGGAGGGTGTGACGAGCATCGGCCCGGAAAACGGCCTCTCTCCCCGTGATGCCGCGGCTGTTGCCGAGGAGTCATTCGCCCGGGGATGCGGGCTGGATTCGGATTCCGAGACATTCGCCCAGGCCATCGAGTGCTATCTCGAGGGCATTCGCTTGCAGCCGGATTTCGCCGATTGCCACTGCAACCTGGGCGCGGTCTACTACAACCAGGGTGAGCGATCTGCGGCGCGCGCGTGCTTCGAGCGCTGTCTCGAAATCGATAGCCAACACGTGGAAGCCAATTTCAACCTCGCCAATTTGCTCGAAGAGGATGGCGAAGACGAGCCGGCGCTTCTGCACTATCGCGCGGCTTTCGCGGCGGATCCCCTGTACCCGGATCTGCATATCAACATGGCGCTGCTCTACGAGAAGATCGGGCGGACCGATCGCGCCGAGCGGCATTGGCGTCGCTATCTCCAACTCGATGCGTCGGGGCCCTGGGCAGATGTGGCGCGCCGACGTTTGAGCCATTCAGGGCCGCCCGAACCCGAAAGCTGAAACGTTCTTCGGGGCTTGGCCCCGGCTCAGCGAGGAAGGTCTTCGGGGGGCGCTTCAGTCGTCGCGTTCGGCGACGTGGGCCGCGTAGGCGGTGGCGTTCATCAGGGCATCGACCTGGGCCCCATCCTGGGGACGAATCGCCACCAGCCACCCTGCGCCGTAGCAGTCCTCGTTGACGGTTTCCGGGGCTTCTTCCAACGCCGTGTTGACCTCGATGATCTCTCCCCCGATGGGGATGAAGAGGTCCGAAACCGCCTTGACGGATTCGATGACACCGAAAGCTTGCCCGGCGTCGAACTTCGCGCCCACATCGGGAAATTCAACGAAGACCACGTCTCCGAGTTGTTGTTGGGCGTAGTCGGTGATCCCCACCCGAAAGAGACCTCCATCCTCCTCGCGTACCCATTCGTCGTCCTGGCTGTAGCGGTTCGCTTCGGGCAGCTCGTAGTCGGCCAACGGGTTTCTCCAGAGGTGAGGTGTTGGATTGCGGGTGTGGATTGCGGGTGTGGATCGCGGGTGTGGATTGCGGGTGTGG
>JAAZXM010000034.1 GCA_014240165.1 Myxococcales bacterium
CCTCCGAAACCCCTGCTCCCGCCCAGCCACCGGTGCGCGCGCTCGAAGGTTGTCGGCAGCGCGGCGCGTTGCGCGGTCCCACGTCGCCCGCGCGGCCTACAGCCCTGCTTGGCTGCAAAGGAAACGCCACTGTTCCATACCGAAGACTAGTCGCCTTTATTTGACTAGAGAGATTGAGTCGAAAAAACCAATAGTTAGGGAATTCTTATCGAAAAAAGGGATGAGGGCTGTCACATTTAATTGTCATTTTTGCACGATTTCTGGATCATTGAATAATTTTCCTCTTATAAATCAATAGCTTATGAGACTGGTACGACGCTTGCTCTACTGGAAGGGGTCGGCATTCCGCCGCCCCTTTAAAAAAGAGAAAACGTCATGCTGCCCCCCACACACTGCTCTGGTTCCTCGCTCGATCACACCGTCCGCTCCCATCGCCGGAGAACATCCCCGCCGCTCGCGACTCGTACCCGCTTCAGTCCGCTACGCCTCGCCCAATGGGCACTTTTCGTCGCCATCTTCGCCCTTTTCTCGGGCTTCTCGGGCCTGGCTGCCGCCGGCGGCGGCGAGCAGCACAAGATTTACGATTACAGCCAGGCGATCGTGAGCGCTGACTCGGGTGCAGTCGACCACAACACGACGCGCTCGAACCGAAAAACAAATGCGGCCGCCCCCCAAAGCTTCGAGCCAAGCTTCGATTTGGCCTGCGCGATGCGCTGCGAGGTGGGCGGCTGGCGCATCGAGGTGGCGGAGTCTTCGACGACGAATGACGCCATCGTCGCATTCCGCCCCCAGGACACGATCTATACCCATGGCCTGCCGCTCTACCAACCTGGAGACAGCTACATCGCCCAGGCCAGCGCGGCGGACGGGTATTTCGTCAACCACCCCGGCGCCCCGGCCAGCCCCATCGTGGGAGAGGTCTACGAGCGCTACGGGGCGAGCCCTTTTTCGGCGGAGATCTACACGACGCCCCTCGATGATGGCGGGCTGAGCTTCTGCGAACCCGATGCGCTGACGGGCCAGGCCCCCTTCGACTTCCTGCTCGACAACCTGGAACTGCACGGCTCTGCGGACCCGGCGAACCTTCCCCTGGCGTGCGAGGACCACGACGGCATCGACCCCTACGAGGTCGTTTCGGGTCCGGGCGAGCCCACCCGGGGTGACTCCGCGGCGGCCTGCAAGGAGCGCGGCGGCGCATGGGTTGTCTCCAATGGGATCGGTTTCTGTTTCGAATACATGGAAAGCCTGCCCGCAGAAGAACTCGAGCGCATGGACGAAGTCGAACTGGTCTTCGAACCGCCGTCCAATGGCGGAGGAGGCCCCGGCAGCGAGCACCTCGGCAACCTCTACTTGATCAACCAGAATACCGACCAGAGCGCGGGAAACGCCGACGCGCCGGGCGGCGGCGGGACGGGGGATGACATCGAGACCGGATATTCCCACACCAACAGCCGCGGCCAAGCCTTCCGCGGCGACGGCCCCTCCGGCCCGGAGATTGCCCGGGGCGAACCCCTTCGCGGGACCTTTACGGTCAACATCATCAACCCCAAGGAGTAGATCCTTCCCACCTCTCCGGCTCTATGGGCAGCGTCAGGCGCGGGGGGAAGCGGGACGGCCGCGTTCAGCAGGCGGCCGGCGCCCGGGGCGGCTCGTCATTGACGAGCCGCCCCCTTCGCGTTTCCTGCCGAGCAGTGGCGCGCTGCGACCTTTTGGGGCGACGCGCTCGCCGGGCCCTATTGGCTCATGTGGTAGCCGCCATTGGGCGACAGCGTCTGGCCGGTCACGAACTTCGCTTCGTCGCTGGCGAGGTAGACCGCCGCCCAGGCGATATCATCGGGCTCGCCCAGCCGCCCCATCGGGGTGGCGCCCTCGATCAGCGGGCGCGCCTCGACGAGCGACGATGTCATGGCGGTTTCGATGAAGCCCGGCGCCAGGGCGTTGACCCGAATGCCGCGGCTCACCACTTCCCGGGCCAGGGAACGCGTAAAGGCCAGGATGCCCCCCTTGGCCGCGCAATAATGCGCGAGCCCCGCCCCGCCAGCTGTTCCCATGATAGAGCCCAGGTTGATGATGCACCCCGAGTTCTGCGGGTTCATCAGCTTCAGGGCTTCGCGGCTGCAAAAGAACGTGCCGTTCAGGTGGACCGCAAGCATGCGCAGCCAGTCCTCGTCGCTGAGTTCCACCGTGAAGTCGAGATGGGTCTCGATGGGGCCCCCCGACATGGCTTCCTCGGCCTGGCGGGCCAGGCGCTGATTGAAGTTCTTGGTGAGTTCGGGGTTGCCCTCCACCCCGATTCCCGCGTTGTTGACCAGCACGTCCAGGCGCCCGAATTCGCTACCGATGCGCTCGAACATCGCGCCCACCGCCCCCGAATCGGAAACGTCCGCCGCCAGGGCGCTGCCGCCCACTTCCTTGGCCACCGCTTCGGCGGTTTCCAGGTGCAGATCGTTGACCAGCACCTCGGCCCCCTCCTCGTGGAAACGCCGGGCCATCTGGGCGCCCAGCCCCGCACCGCCGCCGGTAATCAGAGCGCGCTTTCCCGCCAATCTCGCTTGCATCGCCATGGTTTGCTCCTGTTCGAATTTCAGCCCCGGGCTCGGGTACCGTTGCGGCGCCCGCTTCGCGCTGACCGCCGCAGAACTCAAAGCATGGAGCGTCGGGGAAGGGCTCGCCATGGGCGTGCCGGCGGGACGAAGGCAAGGGCGAAGGCAAGGGCGAGGGCAAGGGTGAGAGTGAGGGTGGGAACGAGGGCCAATGCGCCCGTCCACGCATTCCCTCAGCGGCCGAATATCCAGTAGCCCGCCGGGTCATCCGGACATTGCCCGGGCCCGCATTCCGCAAAGGCCAGCAATGCGTTGACGGCGCACACCGCCAGGGCGGCATAGCTGGCCACGCGGGCTGGCCGGTGCGCGTGCCACGATGCGCCCTCGGCGGGCGCTTCACCTGCGCGGCCGAGCCCGCCGGGAATCATCAGCAGCACCGCCGTACCCGCCAAAAAGCAGACGAAGACAACCAGCGCCCAGGTATAGAGGTGCAGTCCGAGCACCTCGCCACCATAACCACCCCCCGGCGGGTCGTTGATGTGCAGCAGCACCTGGCGTGAGGCGATCGCCATGCCGACGAGCGCGCCCGCCATGGAGAAACCGTAATGCGCCGGGCGCAGGCCGAGCCTCAAATTCATCACCAGGCCGATGATCACGGCGAACATGCCCGCGCGCTCCAGCAGGCATAGGGGGCACGGCAAGTCACCCGTCGCCTGCACGGCCAGAGCCCCCACCAAGGGCGCGAGCATGCAGACAAGAGCCAGCACGTTCAGGTTGTACGCCCAGCGCTGGCCCGCGGCCATCACAGCGAGATCCCCAGCGCATCTGTTGCGTGGTGGGCAAACCAGAAGAGCGTGAGGGCAAGGCTCGACCAGAAACAACCGGATGCCGCGCCCTTCTTTTCTCGAAGAACAAAAACCAGCGACAGCGCCTGAAGGCCGAAAATCAACGCGAGCATGGCCTCTCCCTTCCCCGGACTCTTTCCGCTCGGACTATACCGAAGCCCCCAGGCCCGAAATGAAGAACCGCTCCAGAGCCGAGAGCCGATTGAAGGAGAAGCGCGCCGTGCGAAATCGACGATCGAGGATCCACACCGCACCCCATATCCCCCGAGGTACCTGTACTCTCGAGAGCCGCCTGAGATCAGCCAAATCAGTCTGGCAATCGGGGCCTCAGACGTTCATGCTAGACCGATGGCCGGAGGGAGCAGATCTTGGGTTCGGGAGGGGCTGCGCATCGCCTCCATCGTGGTGCTGGTGGGGGCAGCCGTTTCCTATGGGGCGAGCGTTGTCTCCTCTGTTCTCTGGTTGAACCTTCCCCTCGAGCCGCTTGAAATCCAGGCGGGAAGCGAGGCGAGTGATGTGCTGCCCGCCCGGCCGGGGGATCTGCGCGGGCATAACCTGGTGCTCGTCACCTTCGATACGACCCGGCCCGACCGCTTGGGCCTCTATGGCAACCGGGCGATCCAGACCCCGAACCTCGACCGACTCGCCGCCGAGGGCGTCGTCTTCAGCAATGCCCTGGCCACGACCTCCACCACGCTCCCGACCCATGCCTCGATTATGACGGGCCTCTATCCGCATCGGCATGGTGCGCGGGTCAATTCGCGGAACTCGCTTCCGGCCTCGGTGCCCACCCTGGCAGAGATTCTCGAGGCCGAGGGCTACCGCACGGCGGCGTTCGTATCGGCCTTCGTGCTCGACGCCAAGTTCGGGCTTGACCAGGGCTTTGATCACTACGACGCCCAGACCGACCACCGCGGAGTTTCCAACGGCTACTTCGAGCGTTCGGCAGCGCGCACCACCCAGGCGGCCCTCGCCTGGCTCGAGCGCAATCGCAAGCGTCCCTATTTTTTATGGGTTCATTATTTCGACCCCCACACGCCCTACAAGGCGGCCATCCAATTCGAGGAAGCCACCGCCAACCTCTACGACGCCGAAATTGCCGCGACGGATTATCAACTGGGGCGGCTACTCAGCGCAGTGGAGAACAATGAAGAGAGAGGCTCGCGGGAAACCCTCGTGGTGGTCACCGCGGATCATGGCGAGGCCTTGGGTGAGCACGGCGAGCAGGTGCACGGCTTTCTCGTCCAGGAAGCCACGCTTCGCATCCCCCTGATCCTCTATGCCAGCGAGGGGCTCGCCCGGGGGTGGCACGTGCCCACCCGGGTTTCCCAGGTGGATCTGCTCCCCACCCTCGCTTCCCTGCTCGGCGCGTCGCCGCCCGCCGATATCGACGGAGTCGACCTCACCCAACCCGTCGACCCCGGGCGGGCGATTCTCGGCGAAGCGGTCTACGGCCAGGCTCATTTCAACTGGGCGCCGATTTCCGCCATCTACCGGGAGCGCTGGAAATACGTCGCCTCCCCGAATCCCGAACTCTACAACCTGGAGCAAGACCCCACGGAACGAAACAACCTTGTCGAGTCGTATCCTCTTGAGGCTGCGGCCCTGGCCCGGGCCTTGCGGGAGCAACGCGGCCCCGCCGCAAACCGCACGCCCCAGGTCACGGTGGACCTTGAGCCCGACGAGATCGCAGCGCTTCGCGCGCTGGGATACCTCGCCAGTGAGCAGTCGCCGACAGAAAATGCACCCGCGAACACAAGCGCCGCGCTCCCGTCGGTATCCGCCGGCCCGCCTGCGGGTGAAGCGAATAGGCAATCCCTTGACCCCAAGACCCTGCTTCCCCTGTTCAACGAATTGGGAGATATCCTCGTGGGCTTGGATGGCTACGAAACCCATTCGCCACTCAAGCGCGCAGTTCTCCAGGCGGTGGGCGGCCCGCTCTTCAAGGACCGAGCCGAACTCATCGCAGGACTCGAAGCGTTTCGGAGTGAGCATCCGGAGTTCGCACCCGTCTACGCCGCGCTGGCCGAAAACTACGAAGCGGCCGGACGAACCGAAGACGCAGCACGCGCGACAGAACGCTTCAGCGAAATCATTTCGCGCGGCGACACGCTTGCAGACGACGAGCCTCGTTGAGACGGTGCTGTCCCGTCGGGCAACGATCAAGTAGCGGCCGAAGACGCACGGCACTTCTCTCCCGCCCAAGGCACGGCGACCCATCATAAACAGGGCAGGCGTACAAAGTCTGGGGGAATTCAATACGCTCTTAAATAAAATTGCAGCGGGACTGAGTTTTTAAGAACACTCCGATATCTCTTCAGCGTATTGTGGTCCTATGGATGGTCGACATCCGACTGAGGAGACAATCATGGGGACCTCGCAAAAGAAATGCGCGCTGCCGCAGGCGAACACACGATCGGGCGCTCGCAAAGGATGGATCGCCTTTGTTCTGGCACTCTGGCTGATCGGCTGCCCGTCGGCTTTTGGCCAGGCCTTCGCGGTGTTCATGCTGGACGACACGCCGGCTGCGCCCGCCGCTCCCCCCGTGATTCCGCCCTTCGCGCCGCCCGTTGCCAACATGGGAATGGGAGCAGAAGACCCATGGGGGCTGTTGGGCGCCGTACCGGCTCGGGGGCCCTCCCCAACTCTCGGAATCCTGGCACTTCCCAACGGCGACGGCGATCTTTTGGGATACCCGTTTCCCGTACCCCTTAACGTGTTCGTGACCGGCGCCCTGCCTCTATTCATCGCGGCTTCGCCTGCCTACAGCTACGTGTCGGCCTATTCGCATAGCGCCTTCGACACCGGGGCTCCCATCGACTTGGCCTTCAGCGTTGATCGCGCTTCCTCGGGAAACTGGGCGCCAAGCGGTGTGGCAACCCAGGCGGCACTGAACCAAGCCTCCGGCGACATGTTCATGGCGGAGTCCCTCTATGCCGCTCCCCTAAACTTCATCGGGCAGCTGAATAGCAGCCCATTCGCGGGGTATCTGAATGCTCGGCTGCCGACAGGTCGCCGCTCGAACCGACTCCTATTCGACGAGCAAACGGCCGGACTGATTGCCGGGGCGCCCAACATCAGGCCTACGGTGAGCGCACCGCCCTATGGAATCGGCACTCACGACAATATCGATGCTTTCGAAATGGTTCCCAACGATCGAGGCTATTTCACCGTGTACCCCGATGTCTGGCATGCGATCGCTCAGGTGCTCCCCGGGACCAGCGGAGGGGATATCTACGACGCAGCCACCCTCGGCAGCTTTACATGTGGCTACCCGCCCTTCGCCCGGAGTTCCCAAATGGGGCTTCAACTGGATGACATCATCGATGCCCTGGTCGTCTACGACAACGGCGCTCTCGGCAGCGCGGGCTGCGGCGGGCCCGGCGCCCAGCCGGGTATCGACGCCGTCCTCTTCAGCCTGGCGCCCGGCTCGCCCTCTCTCTTCCTGGACGGCGTGGACTCGGGCGACATTCTCTTCAGCGATTTCACCGGCGCCTTTGCGATCTATGCCGACGCATCCGACCTGGGTCTTTCCGATAGCGGAGCCGTGCCCGACAGTGGGGACAATCTGGATGCCTTGGACGTCCTATGCCCGGGAGATATCAACTACGACGGCGCTGTTCTTTTGGATGATCTCAACATTTACTTGGGGGGGCTGCCGCCCGGGGATCCACGGAGAGACATAAACCACGATGGCGTCATAGACGCCGCCGACACGATGATGATCATCAACAATCAGGGCTGTACGAGCTGACATCCGCTTCCGCGCGTTATCCTCTGTCCCCGCTTGAGGCTCCCCAATAGGGCCCCGAGCCCCGGTTGAGAGCGGCCCCTACACTGGCCGGGACGGGAGGGGACTCGAATGCGAATCGGCGTGATGTGGGGAGGTGTTCGCGATACGCCGAACCTTGCCGAACTGGCCCGCCGAACCCGGGACCTCGAGGCCCGGGGCTTCGATACGCTCTGGCTGCCCGGTGTCTTCGGATTCGATCCCCTGGTGGCCGCGGCCGTAATCGGGCAGGCCACGGATCGGATCGAGATCGGGACGGCGGTGGTGCCTACCTACCCGCGCCATCCCGCAGCGCTGGCCCAGCAGGCCTTGACCACCGCGGCCGCTTGCGGCGGGCGGCTCACCCTGGGCATCGGCCTTTCGCATCCCGCGGTGATCGAGAACCTGCTGGGGCTCTCCTACCGGCGCAGGGCCAGCCATATGCTCGAATATGTCCAGGTCCTGGGGCCGTTACTTCGCGGCGAACGGATCGCGTTTCGCGGCGAGGAATACCGGGTCGAACTCGGGCTGAATATCCCCGACGCGCCCCCCGTTCCCCTGATGATCGCCGCGCTGGGGGAGCGCATGCTCGAGATCGCCGGAAACCATGCCCAGGGCACCATCCTCTGGTGTACCGGCCCCCGGGCGATCGAGAGACATATTGCGCCGAGGCTGCGCGCGGCGGCTCGCGCCGCGGGTCGCCCGGCGCCCCGGATCGTCGCGGGGATGCACATCGCCCTCACTTCAAAAGTCGAACTCGCCCGGCAAAAGGTCGCCAAGGCGATGGCTTTCTACGGCCAGATGCCGAGTTACCGCGCCATGCTCGAGCGCGAGGGCGCCCGGGTGATGCTGGACGGCATGGCGCTGGTGGGTGACGAGCGCGCCCTGGACGCGGGCCTCGACCGCCTGCGCGACCTCGGCGTCAGCGATTTCGAGGCGTCGATGCTTCCCGTGGATGACGAGACCGAGGCGCTTACCCTTGCCTACCTGGAAAGCCGGCTTCAGGCCCCGTGAGCCCAGCTTTCGGCGAATTCCTCGATGTGAGATGATCCAAGGCGACGCCCGATCGTCTTCGTCTCGCCGGGGGCACTCTTGAACTGGATCGATCCGACTCGCCAGAAATTCATCTTGCTCGCCCTCGTCGCGGTCCATGCGCTCGCATTCCTGAGTTTCTACCCCGAGATCATCACCGTCAGCGACGAGATGAGCTACGTGCTGCAGACGCGCCTGCTCGCGGAAGGAACAAACGAAGAGATCGTGCTCGACCCGTTTACGGGCAAATACGTTCATACCGGCCGCAAGACGCTCTACCCGCTGGGTACCGCGCTCTTCGCCCTGCCCTTCTTCAAAGCGGGAGGCTGGCAATTCGTATTCTGGATGCCCTTCCTGGCGCTGCTTGCGGCGCTCTGGGCCACGGCGAATTGGTTGAAGGAAGAAGGACGAGGCCCTCTCTTTGCCGCCGTTCTCCTGGCCTATCCCCACACGATCATCTATTCGCGACTCTGCATGAGCGAAATGCCGAGCCTCCTGCTCGTATCCACCGGGCTGCTCTGCTTTTGGCGAGGTCTGGATCGCAATCGAGTGATCTACTGGTTGGCCGCCGGCTTCGTTGCCGGGCTGTCCATCCTGGTCAGGGAAGGCAACGCCCTCCTCTTTGCGCCCTTCTTCCTGGGGGCCCTGCTCCGCCGCGATGCGAAGTGGTGGATTCTGCTTCTATCCGGCATTGCGGGAGTGGGTGCGCGCCTGGTTGCGCATGCGCTCTACCTCGACGACGCACTCTATATGCGACCTCCATTGGCCTTCGGGCTGGACTACATCGCGGCGAATATCGGCTTCTATACAGGGGTGCTCACGCTGCTGGTCCCGGGCGGCCTCTTCCTTGGCCTGCTCTACCGCGGCCGCCGAAGACCCGAAATAATCGGGGCCATCGCGACGTTCTTCGTATTTCACCTGCTCTATTCTTTCTCGGGCGAGCAAAGCGGCGTATTGAAGAGCCTGGTCATCGGACCGCGCTTCTTCATTGCCCTGCTTCCACTCCTTGCCTTTGCCATGGCCGAGTCCGGCCCGAGGCTCTGGGCGGCGGCCAAGTCCAAATGGGCGGCCGGTTCCGGCCAGCTCGATTCGTTGGGCCGGCGAATCCTATGGGCTTGGCTGGGTGCCGTCGCGGTGGGGGTCTTCGCGGTTCACGTCGGCCACCACAGCTGGGCTGCAGGCCGGGTAGAAATCAGGGATGCGATCTATGCGCATACGCCCGACGGGGCGATAGTGGTCAACGACATGCGGGCCAGTGGAAAATTTTTCGACGCCATCTATGGAAACCGCATTTCGCTCAGCCGTCATTGGATCGATCTCAAGAAGGCGGCGACCCTCATCCGGCGAAACGGCTCACTCTTCATCGTGCAACTCGATCGAAACGAAAGCCCTTTCTGGCAGCAAGTGACCCGGGAGAACGACGATTACCTCGCCTCCTATCGGCCACCCCCACATCTCGTCCTGGACCGCCGCTTCAGCGACACAGAGAGGCTTCGTATCTGGGAAGTCACGCACGTGCCCTAGCCAGGCTGCCCTCTCCAGAAAACGCACTCGCGCTCAAGGCCCAGTCCTGATTTGGACGGCGAAGGCTGAAGCCAGTGGCCCTCAGCCGCATAGGCGCGAATCAATAGGCGCAAATCAATAGGCGGGAATCAGTCGCCGGGAATCAGTCGCCGGGAATCAGCGTGAGTTTCGAAACCACAGACCCAACACCGCTGGCATCACGGGCAGCCTTCACTGCACTCTCGATCATCTCCTCGCTCGCGAGGCTGCCATCGAGGGTAACGACCCCATCGACCGTCGTGACGTGAACCCGCAAGGAATCAACCCCAGGCGCCGTCAGAAGACTGGCCTTCACTGCCGTTGTGATCGAAGCATCGTCGATCTGGTCGCCGACGGGTTGGTCGTTCTTCCCCAATTGATAGCCAACAACGCCGGCAGTACCGGCCGTCAGCACCAAGCACCCGGACAGCGAAACCCCCAGAAAAGCGACCAACGCGAAGGAAATGACTCTGTTCATGATGCGCTTCTCCTGGTCTCGTTCATGGGCCGTCGTTCGCAGATTAGCGTTGCGGCGACGGAAATCCATTGGGACCTTTCCCTAAGCGACACCGGGGAATCACGGCGCGCCGCAGGCGAATTCCGAGAACATGCCTGGGACCAGTATCCGCCGGAGGGGGACTCCCGAATAAGGAGTTGAAAAAATATAGAGAGCGGGTGACCATGACCGCGTCTGTCAGCCGCAGGGGTTTTCACCGACTTCTCTCGAGGGATCGTCGGAATAACTCACTCGATGTCAACTCTTCAAATTGGAAAATCTGCACAGGGCGCGCGAGCGGACCTGATCGCACCGCTTACCGGCATCCGGGGCTACGCTGCAATTTGGGTTGTTCTCTACCACATGCGAAGCGGCCTCGACGTTCTGCTCCAAGGCCATGATTCGATTCGTTCGATCGTGAGCGTGGGGTTCCTTGGCGTCGACCTCTTCGCGGTTCTCTCGGGATTCATCATCTCACTGACATACGCTGAACGCCTTTCCCAGCCTTCTCGCAAGGTGATCCTATCCTTTCTTTGGTTGCGACTCGCACGGATCTACCCCCTCCTCCTGGTCGTTCTCGGCTTCTTCGTCGGCGCGGGCATGTGGCGCAAGGGCATGGGTGACCTGGGGGCGACCCTCACTGACCCGACTTTCTGGATGCAAGCTCTCATGCTGAACGGTTGGGGCTTCGAATCGCGATGGGCTTATAACGTTCCGTCATGGACCGTGAGTTCCGAGTGGCTCTGCTATCTCGCCTTTCCGCTCCTGGCACCCCTACTGATCCGAGTTCGGGATGGACGCCTCGCGCTCGCGCTCGCGGGCGCAACGATCATCGCCACGATTCTCGCCATGCGCGCAGTAGGACACCCCTATTTTGACGCATTCCTGGATTTTGGATGGCTGCGAATCGCGGGGGAATTCTTGGCCGGCTGTTGGCTCTACCGGGGGATGAGCGCCCAAAAAATCGAACAACTGCCCTGGGGATGGATCGGCCTCGGTGCCCTCGCCCTGGCCATTTACTCTTGTACAAACGCACAGCATTGGCTGACGGTGATTTGCTTTACCGTGCTCGTCTACGCCCTCGCTCAAAATAGAGAGCCCCTACGCTCAATCTTCGGCAATCGCGCCTCAGTCTTTCTCGGCGAGATCTCATATTCGGTCTACCTCGTCCATTGGTTCGTGCTGAGCGAATTGATGCCCGTGGTCGAACCCCAACTGAGCCACGTAGCGCTGAGTGGAAAACTCGCTCTCGCATTCGGCATCACTCTTTTACTGGCCACGTTGACGTATTTCACAGTGGAACGCCCCGCCCGTGCTCAAATGCGCAAATGGCTCGAGAATTAGAGGCGCTCCGCTCGGCCGCGGGCCGGGCCTGAGAAGACCCGCGAGCGGATTGATGCTGCGATTCCGTTACACTGCGCTGGGATCCGATAAGCCGGAGACGAGACTTTGAAAACCACATGGTTCGTCGTTGGGGTATTCCTACTGGCCTGTGCGGGTCCTGTCAAAGATCTCAAGAGTGAGTCGCCAAGAACGCTCCCCGTCGCAAACCAGCCCGGATCCAATTTCGACGCCTCGAATTTTGCACCGGGCGCGGGGCGGGAACTCGTGGTTGCGAATTGCACCGCATGCCACTCGGACAAATTGGTGACGCAGAACCGCTCCGATCGCCAAGGCTGGCGAGAGCTGATTCGTTGGATGCAGAAGAAGCAGGGTCTCTGGCCCCTTGCCCCACAGACAGAAGACGTCATCGTCGGATACCTGGCTACGCATTACGGCAGGCCCCAAGTTGCCGACGACACTCGGCGCCCCGCCCTTCCTGATCAACTCATGCCGCCAACCTCCTCATCCCTGCCCACGCCTGTTCTGAAGGAGAAAAACCCGTGACCAAGAAGAGCGACGAAAGAGGAATTCACGACCTGTACAGCGAAGATCCTCTTGGCGCGGATACAAAACTTTGGGGTCGGCGTTCGGACCCCATCACCCGGCGCGGATTCCTGCACGGAGCAGGCCTGAGCGCGATGGGCGCAGTGCTTGGGATGAGCATTCCCTTTTCGCGCAATATGCCCGCCGGATTGATCCCCGCGGCATTGGCCGACACCTCCGAGGTTTTTCGAATCCCAGGAAAACACGATGGACTGGTCGTCCTCAACGATCGCCCCATCAATGCCGAAACTCCCGCTTACCTGCTCAACGACAACATCACGCCCAACGACAGGCTTTTCGTCCGAAACAATGGATTCCCCCCGAGCGAAGTCGACGCGTCGACTTGGACGTTGGATATCGGCGGCGAGTCGGTTCGGACCGAAAAACGCTTCACCCTCGATGAACTGAAATCCCGCTTCCCCAAGCAGACGTTGCAGTTGCAACTGGAATGCGGAGGAAACGGCCGCTCTGAGTACAGACCTCGCGCCAGGGGAAACCAGTGGAGCACAGGCGCCGTCGGTTGCCCCGAATGGACGGGCATCCGGCTGCGCGACGTTCTGGAAGAATGCGGAATCCGGGACGATGCGGTCTACATCGGCTACTACGGAGCGGATAGTCATGCCAGCGGAGACCCCACCAAGCAGGCCATTTCTCGGGGCGTGCCCATCGCCAAAGCTCTAGAGGACGAGACTCTGCTCGCCTTTGCGATCAACGGCGGCGAAATTCCCGCCCTTCACGGCGCTCCACTGCGGCTCGTATGTGCCGGCTGGCCAGGATCAACCTCGGGGAAATGGATCACCCGCATCGACCTCCGTGACCGGGTTCATGACGGGACAAAAATGACGGGGAAGGCCTATCGCGTCCCCTGTGCCCCGGTGGCGCCCGGTGAAGCCGTGGATGATTCCGAAATGTGCATCATTGAATCGATGCCGGTGAAGTCCTTGATTACCTCGATCCGGTCGGGCACGGTGCATCCGGTGGCGGAGGCAATCTCGGTCGGGGGCCACGCCTGGGCGGGTGATCTCGCTGTTCGTCAGGTTGAGCTTTCGACCGACTTCGGGCAAACCTGGTCTATCTGCGAACTCGCAGAGCCTCCGAACCGACTGGCTTGGCAGCGCTTCGAAGGCAAGCTGACTTTCCCAGTCACGGGCTACTACGAGATCTGGGCCCGCGCCACCGACCAGGAAGGCCGAGCCCAACCGATGTTGGTTCCCGGATGGAACCCCAAGGGCTACCTCAACAACGCTTGTCACCGCGTTGCGGTCCGCGTGGTCTGAGGCGAAGCCAGGAAGCGGACATCTCCCCGAGAACCCGGTCACCCTACCCAGGCCCGGCTTGACTGACCCGCACTTTATGACATGCTTTGTGTCACTTTATTGGGAGGTGAGCCATGCATGTCTTTTCGTTTCTCGTCCTTATCCTCAGTACCGGACTCCTCGTATCCTGCGGAGGCAGTGGTTCGGAAGAGAGCGATCCGACGAGCCCGCTCAACGCCTCGTTGCCGTCGGTCTTCGACATCCAAGATGAAGTGATCGGCCGAACACTCCCCGCGCCCAACCCCGATCGCAGCGCATTCTTTGGCGACCTCCATGTCCACACGACCTACTCGTTCGATGCCTACGCGATGGGAACCCTGGCTACGCCCTACGACGCGTACCGATTCGCCAAAGGCCAGGCCATCCCCCACGCGGCGGGGTTTGACCTTCAACTCAAGGAGCCCCTCGACTTCTATGCAGTGACAGACCATGCGATGTTTTTGGGGGTCGCCAGGGAAGCAGCCGATACGACGACCGATTTTTCGAAGAACGAAATTACCGAACCGCTTCATGACCTGAATGCGCCCGACAATATGGGCAGAATGGGCCTACCCGGGCGGATGTCCAACTTCGCCGGGTTCCTTCCGTCAATGATCGGCGCGCTCGATGCGGGAGAAATAGACCGTGAAACGGTTCTTGACATTACACGAAGTGCATGGGCCGACATCATTCGATCGGCCGACCTGCACAATGACCCCGGCCACTTTACGACCTTCGTCGCCTACGAATACACGACCTGGAGCGGCGATATGGGGAACCTCCACCGCAACGTCATATTCCGTGGTAGCGACAAGCTCCCGGCCGTCCCGTTTTCTCGCGTTCACTCGGGGAACCCCGAAGACCTCTGGGCCTGGATGGACGGACTGCGCGAGGAGGGGATCGAGAGTCTGGCCATTCCGCACAACTCGAACGGATCGAACGGCCAGATGTTCAAGCTGGTCGACTGGGCGGAAGATCCGATGGATGATGCCTACGCCGAGCGGCGGCTCCGAAATGAGCCACTCGTCGAAATAACTCAGATCAAGGGAACCTCGGAAACCCACCCACTCCTTTCCAGCGAAGACGAGTGGGCTGGCTTCGAACTCATGGAAACCCGCGTGGCCACGAATTTATTCAGCGAGCCAAGCGGAAGCTATGTGCGCGACGCACTTTTGCGCGGCCTTTCCCTCGAGCAGCAGGGCATTGTGAATCCCTACGCGTTTGGATTCATTGGCTCGAGTGACACGCATACAGCGGCTTCCGAAGTCGAGGAGTCGAATTTTGTATCGAAACTCGGCCTCATGAGCGCGGCCGCCGACCTGCGCGGATCGGTACCCTACTCACCGCTCCTCGGTACGGTGCTTGGCATGGTGGCGCCCGACGTGGTCGTAGAGGTCGACGGAGAGACGTACATGGGCGGGAGCATTCCCACCTTCGGAGCTTCTGGCCTCGCGGCGGTATGGGCCGAGGAGAACACGCGCGAATCAATCTACGCGGCGCTACGGCGCAAGGAAACCTTTGCCACATCGGGCCCGCGCATGCGGCTACGATTTTTTGCTGGCTACGACTTTGAGCCCGCCATGATCGATCGCGTCGACGTGGTCGCCCAGGCGTACGCCCGGGGCGTTTCCATGGGAGGTGATTTGATCGCAAGCGAGGGGGAGACGCCGGCGTTCCTTGTGTGGGCTCTGGCCGATCCGGGGAGCGGTGCGCTTCAGCGAATGCAGATCGTCAAGGGTTGGGTTGACGGCAGCGGCGAAACACACGAGTTCGTGTACGACGTGGCCTGTTCCGGCGGCGCCGCGGTCAACACCGAGACCCACCGCTGCCCCGACAACGGCGCGCGGGTCGACATTTCGACCTGCGCAATTTCAGGAGACGGCTCCGCCCAGTTGCGAACCGTCTGGCGAGATCCCGACTTCGACCCGAGTGAGCGCGCTTTCTATTACGCGCGGGTTCTCGAGAATCCCACCTGCCGCTGGTCGACCTGGGATGCGATTCGTGCTGGCGTCCCACCCCGATCGGACCTCGCCACGACGATCCAGGAACGCGCGTGGTCCTCGCCTATTCAATATCAGCCTATGCCCTGAGCGATCAACCCCGCGCGATAGCGCACAGCCCCGAAACGTTCGAGCCTTCCTCGACAGCGAAAAGAAATGAGCCGTTCTCTCCTCAGCGCGTTTGCAGCAGACGCAGGCAGAGGATCTTCGCGATGTTGAGCATGAGGTGGGCCGCACCGTGGGCGTCCGAATCGATCGCCTTCCGGATGGTCCGTTCGCTCAGGCTCAGGATACGGCAGGGGGTCGCGGCGTACATGTCGACCACCCGTGGCCGTTCGAGAAGAAACGCCGCGGCACCGAAGACGTCTCCGGGGCTGAACACGCCCAGGAGAGCGCCTTCATCGCGCACCTCGACATGCCCCTCGAGAATCACAAACATATTCCTGGCGGTTCCGCCCTTCTTGATCACGTGGTCGCCCGGTTCGCAATGGATGATGTTGCTCTTATCCAGCACGCCAATGACTTCGTCGTTTGTCAGGCCTTCGAGGGCCGAGACCTGGTTTTCGTTGAGATCCTCGAGCGCGTGGCTCACTTCGCCCAGGTAGAGACCCGAATCCACGAGCCTTTGGCTGATTACGTTGCCCTCGTCCGACAAGAGCCTCTCGATACATTCGGGGATCCGTTTTTCGTCTCCCCAATCCCGGGTCGCCTCCGCGGAGGGAGAACCAATCCGCCGCAGGTAGTCGACATCCTCGATAACGTTGACGATCGGGATGAGGTATCCCGAATCCGGGCTATTGATGTTCTTGGCAGCAAAGGTCCGGCTTCCCTGGCCGACATAGCGGCTCAGCAGATGAGGCTCGCACGCACCGAAAATCAGCTGGACGCGCTTTTCGCCGACGAAGGCTTGAGATTTCTCTCCAAGCTCCCAGAAGATCGAACTCCCCCGGAGATCGGGCTTGACCATTCCCCGTTCGCCCACAGCCATCGCCTCGGGCGGAATCTCGTCCAGAAAGGGAGCGAGCCGATAATGATCGACGAGTCGGTCGCTGAAGGGAGCGTCTCCGCCCCAGTTGAATCTCGAAGTCGCGACAACCTGGCCATCCGCAGCGGCGTAGAAAATACGTGCCGTGTCGTCCTCGGGTTCACGAAAGCGCCGGTTCGCGTGATCGGCGATGTCCCCATAGCGTCCCATTTCTTCGACATAGACGTCGTAGCGGAAGCGATAGACGGCTTCCTTCTCTTCATCGCTACTGGCCATATGCGCTCCGTCTCGAATCAACGGGATCTCCTTTGCAGTGGGGTGCTCTGAACCGCAAGCATACTTTGGATCCCCCCCTCTGGAAGTATGCCGGGCGGAGCCTGCACGAACCTTTCGATAATCGCCTGAGATAGCGCCCATCCCCATAGTAGAGGCGCCCTGCCCCTAAGCAGCTCAAATTCCTTCTTCGCTCGGCAACCTGGGGCCCAATGTGTCACTTTTGCCCCCCCATGGCCTGCGTCGCCCACGAGCAAACGCCCGAATCGGAGACCGAATAGGATGAAGATCTACGGCTCCAAGATTTCGTATTACACAGGCAAGCTCGAAGCCTATCTTCGCTACAAGGGCATCGCCTACGAGATCCTGAGCCCTTTCGGACACCAGAAGACGATCCGCATGCACGTCGGGGCGAACCAATTGCCCGTGGTGGAACGTGATGACGGCCGCTGGATGTCCGACACGACGCCGATCCTCTTGCAACTCGAGGTCGAGCATCCTGCTCCGGCAATCCTGCCAGTCGATCCCGTCGTCAATTTCATCGCGCATCTGATGGAGGATTACGCGGACGAGTGGCTCTGGCGCCCGGCCATGCACTATCGCTGGAGCTATCGGCACGACCGCGAACTTCTCTCCAGCATCATTGCTGACGAAATAGCGAAGGAGTTCCCTTTGCCGCGGTTCATCAGGCGGAGATTCTTCCAGCGGAGGCAACTCGGCGGCTTTGTGCGGGGCGACGGTGTACGCGCGCAGACCTGGGATCACGTCGAAGCCGGATACTTCGCCGCCCTCGATGCCATGAGCACGATGCTCGAAAAGCGACGCTTTCTCCTGGGCGACGCACCCTCATTGGCTGATTTCGGGTTCATGGGACCGATGTTGCGCCACTTCGGTCATGATCCGACTCCCGCCGATATCATGCGAAATCACGCACCCGCCGTATGGTCCTGGCTCGCTCGGGTATGGAACGCCCGGCCATCCACAGTGGGCCTCGATTTCGTCCAGACGGTCCCAAGCGATGCGGGCCCGATGCTGCGAGAGATCTGCGAAACCCACCTCGCCCAACTCGCCTCCAACGTGGCCGCCTATGCGGCGGGGCCAGGTCGCTTCGCGATGACAATTCAGGACTGCGAGTACATCCGCATGCCGGTTTCGCGATATCGCGTCGCCTGCCTCGAACGACTTCGCGAAACCTTCGCATCGCTCTCGGGCCAGGATCAGGACAGGGTTCGCAAACTGCTGCCCTACCCCCAGGCGGAAATTCTCTGGAGCCCGAAAATCGCCGCCGCCTCAGGCTACGACGAAGGTCGCGAAGCACCCTTTGGCAAGGCGATCAATGTCTACGCCAAGGGCTACCCGCGTTAGGGCACGCTCTCATCAAGTATCCTGCTCATCGCGGATCCATCACGAACATCCGGAGCCGAATGCGACGCCGGCCCACGAGCCGGCGCCGCGATCCTCCATCAACCCAGCCCGGATACCAGAAAATCGCTCCCGCATACGTGCTATCCGTTTTGCCATCAAAGTACGTTTTCACCCCGAGGCCCTTGGGTCCATGCAGCCAACTTGGCCATCCAAAATTTTTGAAACGAGGCGAGTAGGCGGGCGCTCACGATGATTGAACCCGAACGTGGCGTCCTGCGTCACGGTCCGCTTCGCTTCAGCACGCTCGCCATGGGTGAGGGGCCGCTGGTGCTCTGCCTCCACGGATTCCCCGATAACGCGGGCTCGTTTCGACATCAATTGCCCGCTTTGGCCGAGGCGGGCTTTCGAGCGGTGTCGGTCACCCTGCGCGGCTATGAGCCCTCCTCTGTACCCGAAGACGGTGATTACTCATCCGACGCGCTGGCCCAGGATGTCATCGCCTGGCTCGATGACCTCGACGTCGACCGAGCCCATCTCGTCGGGCACGATTGGGGGGCGGCCATCGCGTATACGATCGGTGGCGAGTCGCCGGAGCGTTTCCTCAGCCTCACCACCATGGCGGTGCCCCATTCGGGCCGTTTCCTCGCAGAAGCTATGCTGCACCCGAAGCAGCTCCTATTGTCCTGGTACATGGTTTTTTTCCAGCTTCGGGGAATCGCCGACTACGTGGTTGAACGAAATAACTACCGCTTCATCGAGCGCCTCTGGCGAAGTTGGAGCCCGGGATGGGACTTTCCGAGAGAGATCATCGAAGACGTCATCAGCACGCTCCGGGCACCCGGAGTCAAAGAATCCGCTCTCGGCTATTACCGCGCGTCCCTCGCGCCCAGCGCCCTGCCCCTCACCCCGGAAAAGCGCCTCGCGGCGCGTTACAAGATCGAGGTGCCTACGCTGGCGCTCACGGGCGAGAAGGATGGCTGCATTGATAGCGGTGTATTCCAGGCGCTCATGTATCCAGAAGACTTCCCGAACGGGCTCGACGTTCAATGCGTTCCCGGCGTAGGGCATTTTCTCCACCAAGAGAGCCCCGAGAAAATAAACACGCTGCTCCTGAACTTTCTGCAGCAGCGCTAGCCCGCATATGCGGGGAATGCGGAATATTTTCCTTCAGCGGCATGTGGGCGCAGTCTGTCCCGCCCGGATCACATTGGTTTGCGAAGCTTGAGCAGGAAGCGATCCGTCTGTCCGCGAACTTTTGGGTCAAAAACACCCGTAGAGAGATCGTCCGCAGGGTTGCGGAGAAGGTCGCTGCTCTCAACCACCTCGAAGCCCGCCTGCCTCCCGGCTTCGAGCACCTTCTCTTCCTCGATCCGGTGCAGCTTCGCGTTGTCATTGCCCGCACCACCTGAGTGATCGATCACGCCGAGCACGCCACCCGGCTTGAGGAGCTTTAGCACCTGGCCGAGAAAGGCTTCTGCGGCGGCTGTGCCTGATCCATTGTAGATGTCGTGAAAGTTCAATGCAGTGATCGCGACATCCAGCGTGCCGGGGGAGAGTTCGATCTCCGAAAGGTCCTGATCCAGGCGCTGCACATTCGGCAGCCGATTCCCATCGAGCCGCTGTGTCATCGCTTTGTCGTTGGCGCCATCGCGAAATTTCAGCACCCGCGGAGGGTTCTGGGCGTAGACCCGTCCCTCTCCCTCCACCGCCAGGGAAAGCACCTCAGTGTAGTAGCCACCCGCGGCGATCAGGTCGATGACGGTCATTCCCGGCGCGACTCCGAGAAAAACGACAACGTCCCCAGGCTTTCGGTTCTCGTCGCGTTTCTTATCCGCCTCAGCACGGTCGCCCGCTGCGAGGCGCTCGGCGAGACTGGGTTCGCCATGCCCGTCGCCGACCGAGGCCATCGGGAACGAGACGAGAATGGCCAGTACGACGAACGCAAACCAGTTGACCGGCTTCATAGAAATCCCCTTTCGTGGAAAGATCGAGCGGCGAGGCTTATTCAAGAACTCTCTTTATCTGGACGGCGCACAACCTGCGTGGCGGGCCGAAATTGTAAGGGCCTATCCTACACCCTTGACCTCGCAGCAGACAGCCGAAAATAGGATTACGGAGATCTCGAATGTACTCCGGGAGAAATTCGTACCTCCAACCCAGGCCGCCGCACGATATAGTTGGTTTTAGAAGATCGATGGGTGGGCAATCATTGATGGTTGGGAGATCATGGATCTATACGCAGAGGCCATTTCCGCGCTGAATGCGACGCTGGCGCGTGCTGAGGCCAGCGGCAGGCGGAACATGAACGCGATGACGCTTGCAACCGTCAATCGGGACGGACGACCCTCCACGCGCATGGTGCTGTTGAAAGGCTTGGATGATGCGGGTCTCGTCTTCTTCACCGATCGGCGCAGCGGCAAAGGCCAGGATCTCGACTCAGTTCCTCATGCTTCCGCGTGCTTTTATTGGGAGCCGATAGAGGCCCAGGCACGCATAGACGGACGAGTCGTGGAGCTTGAGCGAGCCCGTGCAGAAAGTGATTTCAGGTCGAGACCACGCGCAGGTCAGGTGATGATCCTGGCCAGTCGCCAGTCGCAAATTCTTGAAAGCAAAGCTGCACTCGCCAGCGCAGTGACCTCGGTTGAACAGACTTATCCGCACGAGGTGCCTGTTCCTGAATTCTGGAGCGGCTATTGCCTTGTACCCAATTTCATTGAGTTGTGGTTCGGAAGTCGAGACCGCATGCATGAACGTGTAGCGTATAGCCAGTCGGAGGATGGCTGGCAGAAAACCCTTCTGCAGCCCTGAAGCCATGAGCGCCCTACTTTTCCTCCTACCCTCCAAACGACCGACAGTTTCGCGAGCCTCCGCCATCCGCCCATGAGCCGTGATCAGCGAGGAAACACCAATGGAAGACAACCCCCGTTTTTTCGACCTGATAGGAAACGTCCGCGCCATGCGGCGGCTGCGCACCGACCCGGTCCCCTACGATCTGCTGATGAAAGTGCTTAACGCCGGCGTAAAGGCGCCATCGGGCATGAACAGCCAGCCTTGGTCCTTCCTGGTGCTGCGAGCGCCCGCAGAAAAGCAATGGTTCGCTGATCGCTACAAGGCCGCGATCGAGTCTCGTTTTGGAAGCAGCGATCTGCCCAGCGAAGACGATTCGCCGATGGCGCGCCAATTTCGCGCACTGCGCTATCAGATGGACCACATGCACGAATTCCCGCTGCTGGTGATCGTCTGCGGGTTACGGGACTGGCCTTTCAAGGTGCCGCAAGACGAACGCGTCGGCCTGGCGCCGCCCAATTACGGCGCCATCTATCCCTGCGTGCAAAACATCCTGCTGGCCTGTCGGGCGGTGGGTCTCGGGGCGGCGCTCACCACCATGCACCAGGTCTTCGAGGAAGAACTGATGGAACGCTTCCAGATCCCGGTGGAATACGGGGTCGTGGTCACGATGCCCATCGGATATCCGATGGGGCGCTTCGGTCCAGTCCGCCGCCGCCCGGCCGAGGAAGTCACCTATTTCGATCGCTGGGGCGTCACTGCTCCCTGACAAGCTGTCCCCAGCAAGGCTTGTGCTTATTCGGCCGCGGGCTCGAAATAGCTATCCGGGTCGGCGCACGGCCCCGGTGCTGCTGGATGCACACCATCGCGTACTCGGTCCCAGTCACTTCCCCGTGCTCATCGAAGCCGCAGTCCCCATTGATCGGACCCTGGCAGATCCCTATGTGCCGGGTGAGTCGTTCGCGTTCTGGCCGAATTAAGGCGGCGAACTCGACATAAGGCCCTTGCCATGAGGCCCTGTCAAACGCCAGATAGACTGCCCTATCCTATTCCACGGTTTCTTCTGCTCACCTCAAAGCCCGTGGTGCGTGCACGTAGCGGCCGTCTCGGCACTCACTGTGGCATACCGACACTGGGAGGGCTTCGAATTGAAAAACCAACTTGAGGCCGTGCCAGGATGTGACCAATTTGGGTCTGCGGATCGAAGCGCCCGCAAACCGTCGCAAAGGGTTGAACGGATCGTGTGGCCACTCATCGCTGCCGTGGTCGTTCTGGCCACTGCATGTCACGCTCCACCTCCCCAACGCGAAACCCGCGTGGGTTATACCGAGCGCGAATGGACCGACCCGTCGCGGGCCGCGTGGAACAGCCCCGCCCAATGGCCGATACAGGCCGCCATCTGGTACCCCGCAAACGAAGACGCCCTCGAAGCGCCGTTCGTGATCGGGCCGCCTGGGCTGCCCTTTCTGCTGCGAGGTTGGGTTGCCCGTGATGCTCCTCCCGCCAGCACCGCAACGCGCCTTCCGCTGGTTCTCCTATCCCACGGGACCGGCGGGTCGCGCAGCGACCTCTACTGGCTCGCGGAGAGACTCGTCCAGGACGGCTACGTGGTCGCGGCCGTGACGCATCACGGCAACTCGATCCAATCGGGCGACCTCACGGCACAAGGTTTCTTTCTCTTTTGGGAACGAGCCCTCGAGATGACGGCACTGCTCGATCACGTACTCCAAGACGACATCTTTGGCCCGCGGATCGACACCGCGCGTATTGGCGCGGCGGGTTTTTCCCTTGGCGGAAACACGATGGCGCTGCTCGCAGGGGGCCGACTCGACATCGAGGCCTACTATGCGTATTGCCAGGGTCCCGAAGCCAATCCGGCGGATTGCGAACCTCCGCCGGAATCGCCTTTTACAGTGGACGACCTCGAGACGCTGATTGAGAACGATGCGAGAATCCGCGCTTCGATCGAAAGCGCGAACGACGATTGGCGCGAAGAGAGAATTCGCGCGGTCTATGCCATCGCGCCTGCGGCACTCGTCGCGATGGGTCGAAGCGGAGCGGAAAAAATCAAGATTCCGCTTCGGGTCGCAGTGGGAGATGCGGATACGATGGCCCCCTTGGCGACCAATGCGCAGCCCCTTGCCGAATCGGCTTCACAAGCCGAACTATGGGTCCTTCCCGGAGTAGACCACTACACGTTTCTCGGCCCCTGCGGCTGGGCTGGGAAATTGGTGCTGGGCGAGATCTGCACCGAATCACAAGAGCTGCCACGAAATCAAACCCTCGAACGCGTGGCCGCAGATGCGTCTACGTTCTTTGACCGCACCCTTCCCTAGCTCTCACACCAGCCCATCGCGACCCCCGCAATAGCACTGAGTCACAACACCCATACCCGTACGCTCCGCCGACAGATGGTCATTGAGGTGCGGGTTGGCCGCGTGGACGAGGCGAACCCTTCGGACTCGATTATCAATACTGAGAACTGCGGCCCTGCCTTTCTAGGCTGGACCACCGGGCGGAGAAAGAACCACCAAGCGATACTTGCCCGTCTTGGTGTCGACAGGGAGTGCGCTTACGCGTTCGACGCTGACCTCGGTTGAACTCAACGCGCCCTTCATTTTCAGCAACCGACCGAATGCCTCTCGAACGCTTTCATCTTGCTCCTCGGCGGCGAGGTAGCGGATCGAGACCCGTGAGGCCGATTCACTCACGAACTGAAACTTTGTCGCGCCGGGAACGAAGAACTCACTCAAGGCGATTGGGTGGAGACTATCCGCCGACCCATCCTCCAAACGGACGGGGAGAGCCTCGTTGACGCGTCCCTCCACGCGAAGGATCGAATCAAAGCGCTCGTGATCTGGGCGAGTTCCTCGCGTCACATAATCACGCATGTCATAGCGAATCAGGGGCATTGCGCGGTTATAGAGATTCGTCATCACCAGCCTGCCCGTCTCACCTGGCCCGACGGGCCGATCCTCGGCGTCAAGCATTTCGAAGATGTGCTCGTCCTCTATCAGTGTCAGGCCATCGCGGCCGGGGATGCGGAGTGCAAGGCACATGGACTCGCTACTCGCGTAGGCCTCCATGGGCGAGACGCCCCATGCTTTCTCGATGGTGGAGGCCGCTTCTTCGGACAGGGGTTCGCCACCGGGTGTCACCGCCTGGGGGTGAATATTGAGCTTGCCCTCGAGAGCGGCCTGGGCCAGTTGATGCAGCGTGGTCGGGTAGCCGCCCAATTGCTCGGGCTGAAAACGGTTCAGGGTATCGATGGTCATTTGAATCGGATCGAGGACCGAACACGTGCAGACCTTGAAAAGCAGTCGCGGCAAGCTTTGGGCGGCGGTCACCGCTCCGAAGTGCCCGTGCGTAGCCACACACATGGCGAAGCGGAAGGGCCTGAAGGGGTTGATTGCCCGCCCAAGAGTGCTGTGGGCCATGATGATCCCGCGCGTTCGCCCCCAGGCCTCTTTGTCGTAGACGAAGATTCCCATATTTCCGGACGAGCCCGAAGTGTGGACGACCATATAACGCTTCTGGTAGGGATTCTTCGCCTCGGAATGAAGCCATTGCTCGAGCCGATCGCGCCTCAAGAGCGGATCCAAGGAAAGCTGATCGAAGCTCTCCATCACGATTTCCTTGTTCAGGATGGGCAAATCGTGCACGGCAAGTTGGGCCAGGTCTCCCTCTTTGATGCCGTGCTGCGCATAGTAGTCGCGGTAGAAGGGTGAGTGGGTCCAGACATATCTCAGCAGGTCATGAAGGGAGCGCTCCTGATATTCGAGGAGTTGCTCGCGGGTCCACGCATTGCGGCGTTCGATCAAACGCTTGCTACGAATGGATTCGACTAGCCACATCGAGGGGCTCCCACAATCCGAGGTTCGGACGATTCGAATCTCGGTCTTGTGTAGTCTTACAGGGTTGGCCCGAGACCTCTAGTCTAAATTTGTAACACCCAGCACTGCCCACCCCGAAGCTCCCCATAAAAACTCAACGCAAAGCCCACACGCGAGCGACTGGAAGACGGCTCAAATGGCCGGCCTTCTTCACGAGCATCCCAGCCTAACGCGCCTTGTATGTCCTATCCTCGTCCACCCCATGCCTGCCGCCGACCATCGCCTGACCAGCCGAGAAATGACCGACTTCGTCGCCGACGGTTGCCTGGTGCTTGAAGGCCTGATCCCAGCAGACATCAACCAACGCGTCGTTGACGAGATGAAGCGGGTTTTTCAGGCGAAGATCGCGCGCATCGCCGGCCAGGCAGATTGTCTCGATATGCCGCCACAGCCGGATACACTCGAACCGCTGTCTGCCTGCTACGCACCCCCTTCAGTGATTGGTGAATATCTCAGGCTGCCCCAGGTCGAGGGTGTAATCACTTCACTCGTGGGTCCAGATCCGCTCTTCGACCACGATTTTGTTCACTTCCTGCCTGCGGGGTCGGAGTACAAGCAACACCTGCACGTCGATGCGATCGTGGACTCCCGCGATCCTGGCTTTGATATTCAGCTTTTCTACTTTCCGTGCGAGGTGCGGCCGGGTGAGGGAGGGACGCGTTACGTCCCCGGCAGCCACCTCAGGTTCGTCCGCGCCGAAGGTGTCAGTCGTTACCAGTACATCGTCGGAGAGAGGCAATTTTCCGGGCCCGCCGGAACATTATTGGTTGCCCACCACGGCCTGTGGCATTGCGGCCTGCCCAACCCGAGTTCGGCTGATCGCTGGATGCATAAGGTTCGCCTGAACCCGACACGGCCCCAAGTTCGCCTCTGGAATACCGCCGATCTCGACGAGGTCCATAATGGGCCCGCGGACCATACTTTCGCCAACGCTTCATCGACCAGTGCAGCAGCTCGCTTCCGGACGATGCTGCCCTGGCAACAGGGGCATGAGGCGCGCCTTGAGCAGGTCGCGCGCGCCAGGCTCTGGCGCTACCTCACGGACGATCCGAGTTTTGATGTCGACTACTACCTGACTCGTCTGGAAAGCCGCAGACGATTGACCGAGAATGAAGATTGATGGCACAGCGACAGCAAGTCCTCTACCTGTGGCTCGCCGAGGCGGCGCTCGTGATGCCTGTCGTTGCCTGGGCATTCCATGACGGAAGCAGTGGCCAAGGCCCGGGCATCCCGGACGGGGACCCTCCCTACGCAACGGGCGAAGCGGCGCTCAAAGATGGCTGGATGTTGCTCCAGACTCCCCACGTACCCCCCATTGAAAAGGGGCAGGAGCACGAACCGGCCTATCTCTCATACGAGTTCGTCTTCGAACGCCGCGTCGATATTGCGCCCTAGCGGAGGCCCGACCCGAAGCCAGCCTGCATGGCATTGAGTGGGGGCTGAGCGCACGACGCGAGATGGGCGACCGCCTACGGACCCAGGCCGGCTACCGCGATCCTCGACCCAACCTCTCAAGTCGGTATCAAGCGGGCCTGCGCCACAATGTGGCCAGCCATGGCTGTTGCTCTCGGGGCAGTCCCGGAGGACGGTAGTAGTGGTCGATCTCCTCGAATCCCGCAGTGAGCACGAAGTCGCGCCAGCGTTCCCAATCGTGATAAACGCCGAAACGCCCCCGATCCCAGCTCTCTTCGTTGTCGCCTCGCGGATTGGACGCAAAGAGAACCCCGCCCGGCACCAGCGAAGCGAGCAACTCTCGTAAAACGCGTGGCAGCTCGCTCAAAGGAACATGAAAGAGGCAGGCATTCGCAAAGACGCCATCGAAATGCGAGGCCGGGAGATCGAGAGAAAGAAAATCTTGTTGCCACACCGGCACGCCGGCGTACGCTTCGGCCATTCGCACGAATGCAGAAGCCCCATCGAGCCCGGTGGGCGAATGCCCAGCGCGCGCAAATTCTGCCAGGTCCCTGCCCGGACCGCAGCCCAGATCAAGGATGCGCAGCGGCGCGGGCCGCCCTATGGCAGCCAGAAGAGCCTCTCGGTTCTGACTGACGTCGTGATCCCGAGTCCCTTGCCAGAAAGCCTCAGCGCGCCCTTCGTAATAATCGAGGGTAATGCGCGACGTCTCCGCCCGGGGATCGCTCGCGGATACCTCCCCTTTTACAGTCTTGGATTCCTGATTCACGGCACTCACCATGCCAAAGCGAGCGATGGCGTCAAGCGCCTGACCCCCACTGGCGGCGAGAGGCGTGTCTCGAACCACGCTAGCAACCCAGGCTCCCCAGGCAGAGCGTACTCTCAGGGGCTGCGGGGAGACAGGCGGAAGAACAATTCGAAGTCGTCAACGGTCGTTGCCCTTCCGTACATTTCGCGCAGCTGCTCTGCGTATTTATCATTGTAGGCGTCCGCTACCCTCGCCCTCTCCGCCGGGTCGTCCGTGACCTCGGTCGCGCTCAGAGCGTAGACATCGGCACCCACACGAACGCGTACTTGGTCGGGTCTCGCATGCAGCACCCCGTCCGAATACCCTATCGTCTTGCCCGTGCCCACGTCCTACGACACGATCGGCATCGATTATTCGGATCTCAGGAATCCGGATCCGCGCATCGGGATATTGATCGAGAACGCCCTGGGCGCGGCGAAATCTGTCCTGAACGTTGGCGCGGGTGCGGGCTCGTATGAGCCTGCGAACAGGCAGGTCACGGCCGTCGAACCCTCGGCGGAAATGATCAGCCAGCGCCCTGCCTCCGCAGCACCAGTCATCAAGGGCTATGCGGAAGACCTGCCATTCGATGACAACTCGTTTGATGCATCGATGGCGGTCCTGACGGTGCATCATTGGTCGGATAGAGCGAAAGGCCTCAAGGAAATGCGGCGCGTAACGCGGGGGGCAGTGGTCATCCTTACCTATGACCATGCCTTCCAGAATTTTTGGCTTTTCGATTACATCCCGGAGCTCATGACAGTGGACGAGGGGCGGATGCCAAGCATGGCGGAATACGCCGAGATATTGGGACCTGTCGAGATTTCGACCGTGCCCATCGCACATGATTGTACCGACGGCTTCCTTTGCGCCTACTGGCGGCGGCCCGCCGCCTACCTCGACCCAAGAATCCGGGCCGCTATTTCCTGCTTCTGGGTAATGGGTGACTTCTCGGAAGGTTTGAGAAGGCTTGAGCACGACCTGGAGACTGGCGCCTGGGCAGAACGATATTCGGAACTCCTGAAGCGCAACGAATGCGATCTCGGCTACCGACTCGTTTCGACGAAATGACGAATGCCCGAGCCCATCAAAGATCGCAAGAATCCGCGAGAGAGATGATGTCGGCTGCCGACCCTGGCTGAACTCACGGTGGCGGGCATGGGCCTTGGCGGCCCAAATGCCGAGCAACTCGCTAGGCCAACTTCTCGGGCATGGCCGGTAGGCGTTCCTCGAGAGGTACGCCCGTGGCGTTCGCCACCATCGAGAGCATGGTGTAGTTGCCGATCACGAAGATCAACTCGACGATCTGCGCCTCGCTCAGTTCGGCGCGCAACGCATCATGGGTTTGGTCGGATATTTGCTGGCGTGCGTAGAGTTCATCGCAAGCCCGGGGCAGCGGAGCAAGGCGCAAGAAAATTGTCAAAGGCGAAGGCGGTTTCTTCATGAATCGTTCGGTGCTACCTGCCGAATTTCGCGTGCCACCCCATCATCATACGCATGACGAAATGTTGGTCATCCTGAAAGGCGGCTGTCAATTCGACGATGGGCTGGCAACACTGGGCGCCAATGATTCGATCGTTATTTACGCCAATTATCGATACGGCTTCACATGCGGGCCAGAGGGGATGGAATTCCTGACCATTCGAATGGGCGAGGCGGGTGTAAAGCTCTAAGCGGCTGACAAGTTCGTGTCGCGGAGCGCCTGATCTGCTGTGGTTGCGTCCGCGAAGCCCCTCATGAGTGCTGGATTTGCTGGCGTCGAACTGCCGCGAAACCCACAGCCAGCAGCAACATGATCAGGCCGAGCGTCCTCCAATGACCGAGCATCGGAACGGGGTTTGCGGTTTCGGACATCGTGCCGTTCAAGACGAGCATCCCATTCGATAGATTGAGAGTGGTCACCTGGGGATCCTGCAACACGATCACCGAAGCCTCCACGGGAATCGAGACATTGATATCGTAGAGACCATCTCCGAGATCTGTCACGATTGCCGTCGCGATGGTGCTGTTCTCGAACGGAAACACCAGGGGCACCACCGACAAGTCGTCATTGACATTGACCGGGCTGCCGAGGGCCGAGCCAGTCGCAACAACGGTACCCTCGTTGAAGGTCATCATAGAACCCAGTAACTCGAACTGCGAAGTGTTCGTCGCGATGGGTGTACCCACGATTGGGCCACTCGAGGCCGTTGCGCGCAGGCCAGTGCTGTTGACGTTGACGTTGACCAAGGTAAGGAACGACAGAAACCAAGCCCCATCTGACAGTCCTAGATCCGCTGATGTCACCTGGACGCTGTCGACCACCACGCCAAAGGTCGGATCAGTCACGAGCACCGCGTCGGCGGTCATCGTGCCGCTAAATACGAGGGTCTCAGTGTCGCTGACGATGCTGACCACGAGTTGCGCGTCGACTGTACTCTGGGCGGAGTCAACCGTCAGGACGACGCCGGACGCGGCATCGGCGATCAGTGCGAGACATGAAATCGCCGTGATGAGTGTCGTGCGCCAAGAAATAATTCTTCTCATAAGGGCCTTCTTTCTGACCGGCCGCTCCTCTCCCAACGGCACCATATGGCACCAAGGCGAGGCGCGTCTCGCTTACACCCTAACGGCGAGCACGGTCAATCGTAAGCGTTGCTGTCGACACAATGCCTACACGACCCTTATACCAGAACCGGCTCTGAAATTGGGGCAGACGGCGAAGATGTGGAGGCAACCCCTACCTCACTGCGCCGCTAACCCCCTGAGTTGACTACGAAAGCTTCGATGTTGCCTGCGCCGGTACCCCAAAAAGACGACTTCCAGCGGCAGATGCCGAATTGCCCTACCCATCCTCTTCTCCAGCGCCCGAATCGCGCGTGTATTCCCCGTCGCCGGGGCGAGTAGCGCGCACGGCCTCAGTCGAAATTGCGTCAGTCGAAATAGAGTTGAGGAAGCCCAAACCTACCCCTACGTGACATAGCGTTCAGGAGCGTCTGAGCACGTCACTCCGTCGGTGCACAGGTCCATACAGGTACGTACCGCTTCGTTCGGGTACGTCATGCGGAGCCAAAAGCGAACCTGTGGAGGGGCGGCACCGGGCCTTCCGGTGGACACTTGACTTGAATCCCATACCCGGACGTTGTGCTGAAAGGCAGCCTGTATGTCCTATACCCTAGGCATCATGGGTGGAAGAAAAATCGCGATACTGTTGATCATCTTCGCTGTCTTGCCCGTTGGCTGTGATCGGGGAACGGGCACCATTTCCGGCTCTGGAACCGACCCGGAAATGGAACACACCGAGCCCCCTTGCGACGATGCCTACTGCGATGCCGCCATGTGGGCGTGCAAACCCGGCTCCGACGACACATGCGCGCAAGCCCAAACGGTCATGGAGCTACTCGGGGACAATACCTATGTCGAATCAAACCCACTCGGACCCGCCGCTTCCAACTTGGATTGCTTCTACGTCTATCCAACCGTCGCGAATGGCCCGGTCGGCCCCGTCGAGAACTTCAACAACCTCGATGCCATTCTCGACCCAGTGCGGATCCAGGCTGCACCATTTTCCCAGGTTTGCCGTGTATTCGCCCCGCTCTACCATCAGGTGACAACACCGACCTACCAAGATCCAGACTTGGACTTGCACCTTGAAACCGCATACCTCGACGTCGCGGCGGCATTTCAGCACTACTTGGACCACGACGACATCGGCAACGATATCGCCTTGATTGGCCACTCCCAGGGTGCCCACATGCTCAGGCGCCTGGTTCAACGGGTGTTCGAGGGCAACAGCGAACTGCTCGACCGTCTCAAGGTAGGTATGCTCATCGGCGGTGATGTGACCGTGGCCGAAGGCGACATCATTGGCGGATCCTTCACTGAAATTCCGCTGTGCACCGAAGCAGGCGAGCGCGGTTGCATCGTCGCCTACCGCAGTCACGCCAGGGATTATCCGCCCCCGCTCCAACTCGCGGGCGATGGCACCGTCCCGGCATGCACGAACCCGGCTCCCCTCGCTGCTGGGCTGGCGAACCAAGCGTTGACCTACTTCCCGACCGACAGCTTCCTGCCGTTTTGGAACCTGGGAATAGGATTTCCGGTCGACGCCGACTTTGTCCTGCTCCGCGACTTCTACTCCCTCGAATGCGCCACCACAGTCGACGGCTATCACTACCTGAAAGTCTCGCCCACGCCCGCGCCCGGCGATCTCCGAGAGGATCCGATCCCCTACTCCCACCCGGTTCTCAACCCCTCCAGGCTGGGACTGCACGTGCTTGATTTTGCCTTCACAACGGCGCACCTGATAAGGATCGTCGAAGGCGACTAACCCTCTTACCCAAGCCGGGGTCTTGGCCGGGTCTCATGGCGCCACTTGTTGAACGGTTCTTCGCCCGCGACAGGGCTCCCTAAGGATTCAACATAACGCCCATTCGCCCTGCCAGCAGAGAACTCGAATGGCCTATCCTCTTGGTGTGATCGCATGAGTGCGAAAAATTTCAGGATTGATTTTCGGCTCGCGTAGCCGTTAAGGCAGATTTTCCGGCGGGCGATTCCCTTCTCCCATTACGCGAAGTAGCATGTGCTTGAATTGAGGAGATCCCTATGCCTGAAAGCCCCTTTGATCCGGAATACCAGTCCGTCGCGCGCTTTCTCCCGCGCGGCCTCGCTCGATCGTGGAACCTTCCGCTAATCCGTGTGATTGGCGCCCTGATTGGACGAGGCGCGGATCCCGAGAATGTCAAGATCGAGGACACCGGTGCGGGTCCCATTCGGGTCCATCACCCGGCATCGATCGGGGACGAACCGCGGCCGGCCATCTTATGGCTCCACGGCGGCGGCTTTCTTCTCGGATCACCCAAGCAGGACGACGCTCTCTGTCGCCAGATCGCGGATGAGCTCGATGCGATTGTCGTCGCGCCGGTGTATCGGCTGTCTCCCAAGCACTCGTTCCCAGCGGCTCTCGACGATGCCTATGCGGCGCTCACCTGGCTCGCTAAGCGCGACGATGTCGACGCGCATCGGATCGCTGTCGCGGGAGCGAGCGCAGGCGGTGGACTCGCGGCGCAGGTCGCTTTGCACGCGCGCGATCAAGGACAGGTTCACCTTGCAGCGCAAATCCTCGTCTACCCGATGCTTGACGATCGGACGGTCAACCGGACGGATCTGGACGAGAGCGCATTCCGGCTCTGGGACAACCGTGCAAATCGAGTCGGCTGGTCCGCCTACCTCGGCCATGAGGCCGGATCGGCGAATGCGAGTCCGATCGCGGTCCCGTCGCGGAACGAGGATCTCCGCGGGCTCCCGCCGACATGGATCGGTGTCGGATCGCTCGATCTGTTCTGCGAAGAAGACCTGGCCTACGCGGAGCGGCTGCGCGCGGCGGACGTCGCGTGCGAAACGATCGTGATCGACGGTGTCTTTCACGGCTTTGATGGGATCGTGGCGGACTCCGCCGCGACCCAGCGTTTTCGGGAATCTATGTTGGGTAGGATGCGAAAAGTGCTCGCTTCATCCGCATGAGGGATTTCCAATGCCTCATGCGGAGCCAATAGCGACCCTGCGTGGGGGGGGGGCCAAGGCTCCCGATCGGAACTTGCGATACCCCCACACTCGGGCTTTGTACCAGTAGGCAACATGAATACCCTACCCTCTTCGCTCGATCAGGGGGGAGGACCAGCACCTCACACGTCGATCAAGTCGATCGCCGCTCGGAGATCAGGCGCTCGCAGGCGTGCCCGGGCGTCGTCGCGTCGGACCAGGACCGCGCGCAGGCCGACCTCCTCTGCTCCAAGGACGTCGGCTACCGGATTGTCTCCGACCATGACCGCGGTAGCCGGGTTGCCGGCCGCGGTGAGACCGGCCGCGTATGCCCTCGGATGAGGCTTTTCGTAGCCGGTCGCAGCCGACGAGACCACCGCATCGATCATGTCGGCCAGTCCCAACGCTGTGACGATCGCCGGGAGTTCCGGCACGTACCTGGCCGGTGGGCGAGCGTGTCATCGAAGTCCCAGAGAACCGTGCGCTCCATGCGAGCCAGCCAGTATCACACGCTCGATTGCGCCTCGTCACCCCGACCCCACGCGACTTGCCGCGACGGTTCTATATCCTCGCTATGTGGCCCCCATACACAGAAGCTGAACAAGAACCCAGCGTGAGCGTGCTATTTTCCACCACCCGCTCTGAAGAAGCTCGCAGTGCCAGGGGGAGTACATCGCAACGAGGCTTGAACAGCATATCCTCGATCAAGAAACTATCGGCTGACGAACTCCCCTCCCGATAGTGAGCCCGCTCAATTATTGTGATCCGTGAATCTGGATTGGGAAAACACGATGTACACGCGGCGAGAGATCATGAAACGAGCGGCCGCGATATCTCTGGTTCTTTCTGCAAAGACTGGGCTCGCCGCGGAGGAATCCATGAAGGATCGAGTCGCACGGACGATCAGGGAGTATTCCGAGCAGGGCATTCACCGATCCGGGACCGATGGGGATCTCGAGAACGCCGCCTGGCTCTCGGGACGAATTCGCTCCCTGGGTCTCGGGCCGGAGCTGGACACCTTTCCCTTCAAGCGCGTTCGCCCACTCGAATGCACCCTGTCGATCGACGGGAAGAAGGTCGAAGCGATTCCGCTCTATGACTGCACCTACACGGACGGCGAAGGAATTTCGGGACGCCTGGGTGAGATCGGAAGCGAAGCGGATATCGGTGTCGTTTCGGCCTTTCCTATGGCGAGCTCACCCGGCGGACGACTCCTCGAAAAGGCACGAAGAGAAAGTCACCACAAGGCGATCGTCGTCATTAGCGATGAAGGCATGCCTCCTGGGATCGCGATCACGAATGCCGAGGACTTCAACTCACCCTTTGGCCCGCCCAGCATTCAAGTATCGAACGCCGACGCCCGCTGGATTCTAAGCGCGGTCGCCGCTGGAACCGAGGCAAGGGTCGTTGCCCAATGCGACTATGTGGACGCAGAAGGGATCAACGTCGGGACAACGATCCGCGGCAAG
Source organism: Myxococcales bacterium (assembly GCA_014240165.1). Classification (GTDB taxonomy): domain Bacteria; phylum Myxococcota_A; class UBA9160; order UBA9160; family UBA4427; genus JAZXM01. The sequence goes on from JAAZXM010000034.1 coordinate 33,941, forward strand.
AGCCCCAACCTTGCGCCTCTCGTTGTCATGACCCCGCGCAGCGGTTGGTGGGCTTGTGCTTCAGAGCGCGGCGGCGGCATCGCGGCCTGGCTCGAGATAATGCGGGTGATCTCCGGGAGCGGTGCGGACCGCGACGTCATTTTCACCGCGAACACCGGGCACGAACTGGGCCATATCGGCCTCTCCCACTATTTGGGATCCCACGAAGCGCTGATCAAAGACGCACACATGTGGATTCATCTCGGCGCCAACTTCGCTGCCGCGATTTCGCCTGGCATCGGAGTACAGTCATCGGATGAACAGGCACGCAAGCTGATGTTCGGGGTTCTGTCAGAGCAAGGCCTCGAGCCGGACGCTGAGGCCAAGCCGGGACAGCGCCCCCTTGGCGAGGCGCGAAATATCTATGACGGTGCCGGTCGCTATATCTCTGTGCTGGGTCGTAATGGACTTTTTCACCATCCCTCGGATACCTGGCCCGATCGGGTCGACCTGAAGAAGACAACCCGATGGGTGGGCGCTTTCACGCAGATTGCCTCGCGACTCTCAGGCCCTTGAATATGCCTTGAGGAACTCGACGAAGAAACGTGCATCGCCGAGTAGATCCACCTCGTGGGGAATCTCCGGCTCGACGATGCCCTCGCGCTCGCTCGTCAGGATATATTCCTCGACTTCGGGCTCGAGAATGCGGTAGAGAATTTCTCCTTCCAGAATACAGATTCGAGCCCACACACCTGCTTTGGTCTTATGCCGATTCTGGAGGCCAATCGGGAAAGTGTCCTGGGTGAAGTCCTCGGTTCGTCTATAGGCGCGAACTTCGGGAGGAATTGATTTCATGAATATTCGATTTCTCGGCTGGGTCAGGGGTCGGAGGAAGAAGCGAGGCACTCTAAGCTATAGCCTCCTCAATGCCGGCTACCCATGTTTGGGCGCGGCTTGAGTAAGAAGCTTGCGAATCGGAGTTCAATGATGGGTGATTTTTCAGAAAGGGTGGCGATCATTACCGGTGCGGCGCGGGGGGTGGGCGAAGCAATCGCCCAGCGACTGGCCAAAGGCGGCGCCACGGTTGTCGTGGCCGATTTACTCGAAGCCGAAGGACGGTCGGTCGCCGAGTCGATAGGCGGGCACTTCTTGGCACTGGATGTCACCGACGCCGACCAGTGGGACCAAGTCGCAAAAGACGTTCGGGCACGATTTGGGAGCATCGACATATTGGTCAACAACGCGGGCATCCTGCATATGGGAACCCTTGCCAATACCTCGCCAGAGATATTTCGCAGGGTGCTCGAGGTCAACACGGTCGGCCCTTTTCTCGGCATTCGCGCTGTCGCGGCGACTATGCAAGAGCAGGCACGTGGGGCGATCGTCAATGTGGCTTCGGTCGAAGCGTTGAGCGGGATGAATGGGCTCTCGGCCTATTGCGCCAGCAAATGGGGAGTACGTGGCCTGGCCAAGGCGGCGGCCTTGGAGCTTGGACGTCACGGGATACGTGTCAACACCGTCTGTCCTGCTGGCGGAAATCCGGCCATGTTCGGCCCTTGGTTCGAACGTATGGCGCCCTTCATGGATGAGACACTCGCCTATGTCGAGCAGCGCGCGATGCCCGGTGTCGTACCCATAGAAACAATCGCCGAGGCAGTCAGCTGGTTGGCTTCGGATGCCAGTGGTCGCTGCACGGGTGTCGACCTGCCCGTCGACGGTGGGTCCATGGCGGGAGCCTGGATCCCCGGCTTCAATACACTCTAGGCCTGGGGCTGGCGACGGGGCTCCCCATAGGGATTCTACAGAGCACCCCTATCCGGACATCCTTCAGAAGACAGCCCAAATATCCTACCCTCATGCATTCATCCCACGGAGACCCCAATCCATGAACGTCGAAAACGCAGTTGCCCCCACCCCCGAACAGATCCAGGAACTGGCCGAGGAGGGTCACGATCGCCCCATCTACATGGTGAACCTCCTCAAGTTCAAGGAGAAGGCCGAGTACGACGACGGACGTGAGACAGAGTTGACCGGGGAGGAGGCGTACGGAATCTATGGAGCGGAGGTCGTCGGCCATCTCTCCCAGGTCGGTGGCAAGCTTGTGATCGGCGGCCAGGTGACGGGTCTCCGCCTCGGCGCGGTCGAAGAACTCTGGGATTCCGTTGCGATCGCGATGTATCCGAACCGCAAGGCGATGCTCAAGATGATCACGAACCCCCAGTACATGAAGAGCGCCGAACATCGATCCGCCGGGCTCGCCGGGCAGCTCAACATCGAGATGGTTCTTCCCGGAAGCTGAGCCACGCCCGCCAAGCTTCCGAGCTCGACTGTGACGACCATTCTGCGGCCATGAACGAACTCGTCGACAAGCACGGCGTCGTTCCTGTTCGCTTCTGGTGATCACTCCCCCGCGAAGGGGTCCTCACTGCGATTCAGCCCCACACCCCTACCCCATGCCCTGTCAAAAAGCGTCTTTCATGTCGCATTCCCAGCTTATTTCTGGACTCTCCTGTCGCGGGGTGGGAAAATGAAAATCACAATCAGGAGCCGCTTCTCGTTGCTCGAAGCGGAGCCTTTTCGTCGGGCAAGGCCGTTCAAGACAATTTGAGGGGAAACCCTGATGCCGTTTCGAATCCTCGTCACACTCGCAACCTGCTTCACACTTATCGCCGCCGCTCCAGCCGCAGCCTATCGGCTTTGGTTGGAGACCAGCTACACCGGCGAGACCCTGAGCCCAGGTCAGGACGTCATTGTCGAAGTCCACATCGATACCGAGGGCGATACCGGCGCGCTCTGGTTCTCGGCCTCGGTGCTCTTTCCTGCAGGGGTCATACAATACGACGGGCCGGCATCGTCTTCAGCCAGCTATCTGCTCTATTCAGGCGGCAAGGGCACGTTCGGCTACATGGCCCCGTCGAGCGTGAACATTCCACCTCGCCCATTACTCTGGCCGACCGCGTCTGACCAGATCAACGTCGACTTCGTGATCGACGACACCTTCGGCCCTGGCACCCAGGCGACTCCTTCCGATGAACTCGTGGCCACGCTGAGCTTCACGGTCATTGGCGCAGGTTCTGGCCAAATCGCACTGGACCTCGGCCGAGATGGAAATATTTTCGCCGTCGTGGGTGGGCCCGGCGGCGCGGAGGACATCAAGGGCCTGGTGACGCTCGAATCTCCAATCAGTGTGACTGCCGCGGTTGGCGTACCGGCGCTTGGCTCCTTCGGCCTCCTCCTCCTGGCCGGCTTGATGGGCTGTCTAGCCCAGGGACGCCTGCGATTGGCGAACGCTCGGGTCGCATCCAACAGCGTTCTCGTATGCCTCACGGTCATCGCAGTGGGCACCTTTGCGCCGACCGTGCACGCCGTGGATGACGCGGATTCAGACGGCGTACCCGATGCGTCTGACAACTGCGTCAACGTCCCGAATGGACCGCTGGGTGGGCTCTGCGCTGCACAGGAAGATGCTGACATGGACGGATACGGCAATGCATGCGACTTCGACGTCAACAACGACGGAGTTGCGGGCATGGATGACTGGCACCTCACCTGGCTCGCCAGGGGAACCACCGACCCGCTCTACCAGTTCACCTGCACGGGAGGTGTCTCCAGCCTCGATCTCGCCGAGATGCTCAACGCGATTCGAAGCTTCGCGCTGCCCGGTCCCTCGGGCCTGGCGTGTGCGGGATCGATCCCATGCGCGCCATAACGCGGGACAGATCAAATTAGAACAGTGAGTAACGCGGGCCCCTTGGCTTGGGGACTTTTACATCCGCGGGCAGAGTGCAGATCCGGTCCATTCGCGTGATGCTTCCGTCGGCGTATTCCCAGATCAACTGGTCGCCGTCGAGGTAGCGCCTCACGACGACCGGTCCCCAGCCAAACACGTGAAAATCGAGGACTCCGTCGTTCCAGATCACGCCGGCCGAGGTTCGGGGGCAGTACTCGCGATCGCCGATCGTAAAGAAGACGCCCCCTTCCGTGTCGTTTGAGGTCTCACCGAGGGTGCTATTCGGGCCCTTGTCGTGGATGATGCCCGAAGAAGTGATCACCGTGCGACTGCCGCACTGTTCGACGCGCTCCACGTGGCCGATGTGATCCCCCGCCACACCTTTCCAAAGACCGCGGATATCCGAGGCCTCTTCGACGAGCGGCTCGGTGCATTCGGCCAGGATCGGGAGTGGGAAGTGGTTATATCCGCAGCCCGGCGTGTTTCCTTTCGGGATGTCGGCCGCCTTCTTTCCACTGCCGTCGAGCACGCGGAGATCGCAGTAATCGATTGTGCTGCCGTCGCCCGCCAGTGTCGCCGGGTCTGTTGTGAGGGGAGGCCGAGCGGAAAAGAACAGCTGCCAGAACGCGGCCAAGAACAGCAGCGTGATGCTCACGAAAAATCGAACGAACCATTTTTTCATCGGATCTTTCCTCGCAGTGCCTGACTCACAATCCAGACCCCCGCGCAGGACTGCCAGAACACAACCCTGGCCCAACCTCCGCGGGTAGTTTTCCGATTGGTCACTGACGCACACTAGCCCCGCAAGCGGGCTTCTGATAGGGATCTGACACAACGTCCACACCGAGACGCCCTGCCAAAAAACAGCTTGAATGGCTTATCCTCTGCCCTATCTTCGGGTCTATCGCCACCGCGCCGCCGGAGAGTGTCATGAGCCAGAACGTCGACCGTACCCACCGCACCTTCGTGAGCTATATCGACAAGTCGCGCAAGTTCTACGCCGCGCATGGCTACGAGCGTCCGTATCAGTGGGCCTACCACGAAGAGGTTCCATTCCAGCCTCTGACTCAGCCGTTGGCTGCAAGCCGCGTCGGCGTCGTCACCACGAGTTCGCTCTACACCGCGGATCGACCCGAGCACTGGCCCGGGACCAAAGCCAAGCACCCCTTCGCCCTTGAACTCGAAGACCTCCCATCGCGGATGTACACCGACGACCTCTCCTGGGACAAGGAAGCCACGCATACGAACGACCGCGAGAGCTTCCTCCCGATCGACAATCTTCGCCGTTGGGTCGCCGAGGGCCGCATCGGCTCCGTGGCGCCTCGCGTCTATGGCGTGCCGACCGACTACAGCCAGCGACGCACCCATGAACTCGATGCACCGAAGATCGTCGCATGGGCGAAGGAAGACGAAGTCGACGTGGCCCTACTCGTTCCCTTGTGACCCGTGTGTCACCAGACCGTGAGTCTGGTCGCACGTCACTTGGAGGCAGCGGGGGTTCCGACCGTGGTGATCGGGTCGGGCCGGGACATCGTCGAGCAGTGCGGCGTGCCTCGCTTCCTCTTCATGGACTTCCCGCTCGGCAACCCGATCGGTCGACCCGACGACCCCGAGATGCAGAAGCAATGCCTGGGCCTGGCATTCGATCTATTCGAGAACGCATCCCTGCCACGCACCACCGTGCAGACGCCGTTCGTCTGGAGTGGCGATCACGGCTGGCGCGAGCGCTACATGCGCGTCGACGATTCGAATCGCGAGGCCTTCGCACGTCTGGGCGAAGAACGGCGAAACGCCCAGCGGACGGCGAAAAACGACGGCCGGGCGCGTTCCGGCTGATGTACCGCGGATGACCCACTCGCCCATGAACAAAGAATCACCCGCCACGGGGCTTCAGTAGGGATTGACATCACACCCCTGCTCGGACGCCCTGCCAGAAGACAGCTTGAATGGCCTATCCTCGAGCTGCGATAAACCGGTCTTGGATGAGGCCCACTCGTTGGCCCGACTGGATGTGCCACACTTTCTTTAGCCGCCGGGAGTCCTTCATGAACGACACGATTCGCATCTTGCAATTGTCCGATACGCATTTCCTGGAGGACGGGGCAGAACCCGAAGGCGCAGTCGCTTACAACACGGACGAGGCATTCGACGCCGTCTTCCGTCACATCGGCGAACACTATGGCGAACACTACGGCGAACACTATGGCGAACACGACGGCGAACACGACGGCGAACACGACGCTCTCGACATGGTTGTCGTGACCGGCGACGTTGCCGACCACGGTCGTCGACCTCAATACCGGAAGGCGGCTGAAGCGTTTTCTCGCTTCTCTGTCGCCGTAAACGTGATTCCCGGCAATCACGACCAGGACGCGGTGTTTACCGCGTCGATGGCAAGGCCATCCGTCTCGACGTCTCGGGTGATCGAAGTCGGTGCCTGGGCGTTCTTGTTCGTGGACTCGAGCGCAGGCAACCTCGTGATAGACGCAGCCGGGCGCGCCGTCGACCCCCCGGAGTACGCCGACAGACTCCATAGCGATGGAAGCCTGGGCACCGCGGAGGCCGCTTGGATACGCGACATGGCCTCCCAGGCGGAAGCCGACCACGTATTCATTTGGGTGCATCATCAACCGGGATGTCCAGTGGGCATGTTGAACGCCGAGGCCTACAACGCCGAGTGGGCCGACCTGTTGGGCGATCTACCGACTGTTCGTGGGGTGGGGGCCGGTCATACCCACGCTCCAGACACGTACGAGTTCATGGGCCGCACCGTTCATGTCGGACCCTCATTGAAGAACAACTTCGACCTCAAGAAAAACACCTGGCTTCCCCCGGGCTACCGCGCCTACACCTTTGGTGCCGACGGCACGGTGCAGAGTCAATTGCAGCTCGTCGATGATGAGCGTTGGCCTCGGCGCCCGTTTGGCAGCGCCATGAGGGCGCTCTTCGACGGCGAGCTGACGTTTGAGGAGCTGCGTGCAATCGCCGAACGAAAGGCATCGCAACGGGCCTAGCTGGCTGGCCATCCGCGTGTTGGTGTGTACGCCAGAGCGGATGATGCGCGATGAACTACGGGGTGCCCTCCACGGGGCCAGGTCCTCGGCTGGGGTCATGTATCTACCTCCAGGCGCAGCGATCGGTGAGGGTCACGCGGAGAAGAAGGCAGCCGTCGTCCTCGAATGGATCAAACAGCTCTGACCCCCGACGGGGCCCCCGATAGGAACTTGACATAACGGCCATACTCGGACGTTGTGTTGGAAGGCGGCTTGTATGTCCTATCGCCTACGACAGCTCATTTCTTCCTTGCTCACTGCCAGAATTCGAAATGCTGGGAGGATGTCGGCTCCCGGATGCACGCTGGGGCTATGCGAGGGTCGATTTGATTTCTTCCAGGCTGACGGCTTCACCGCTCGCCGCTACAAGATCAGGGCGCACGGCTGAAATCGAATCGATACCCCCATCGACGAATCCCAGGCTATACGCTCCTCGCGCGTAGCCCATCAGCCGGAGCATTTTTTCGGGAAGCGCTTCGAGTACCTCCGCCGGACAGCAAAGGTATTGATTCTCCTCCTGGCGAAGCCAGGCGAGGCTGTAGTGAACGATAAGCCCAATGCGGTCACGGTCGGTGCTGTTCGGGCCGGCACCGTGGTAAAGCGAACCGGTGTACAACAATACTGAGCCTGCGCTCATCTCGGCGGGCAGGCTGTCCTCCAGACCGAACTGCTTGAAGTCTTCGCCTCGATGGGAGCCTGGCACAACACGAGTGGCACCGTTGGCCTCTGTAAAATCGGTAAGCGCCCACATCGTGGAGAAGGTCGAGTCAAAACCCTGCGGAAAGGGAAACATGTCGAACGCCCACTGATCGCGATGGATCGGTTGGGGCTCAGAGCCTGGTCCGACAGCGATGACCTGGGTCGCGTGCAGTTGGTAATTCGTTGCGTGGGCAAGGGCCTGGTCGGCAACGCCGAGGACAGTGGAGTTCAGGATGATATCGTGTGAACTCGGCGAGCGACCGACAAGCGTCCCCACTCGTCGAGTCTGGCGGCCGTCGAACTCGTCGCGGCCGGCGGGCGCTGCCTCTAGCCACGGATCCATCTCTTTCCTGATCGCCGCAACGGTCTCCTTGGGCATGAGGCCGTCGATAACGACGCAACCGTCTCGATTTAGAAGCTCATTTATACTTTCGACAGACGTATCGGCCGGAAGATGAACGATCGACATCGGAATTCTCCTCGTACTGCGTCAGGGCGATCTGAACCTCACGACGATAGGACACGAACTAAAATGCTGGCAGGGCAGCTTATATGGACTAACCCCCTACTCACACTCGTAGGGATTTTTCGAGAAGCAGGTGCAGCGAGCGGCAAGTTCCTTGGACCCGCGCGCGATAACACCCGCCTGGAGCATGACGCGATGGCCGTAGCCTGTTCGCGTAGCCACCGGCGCAGTGCTCTTATGCTTGGCACGCATGACGGCTCCGTAGATCTTGCCGGACTCTGCCTCGAAGCTGGCTGCGCAGTAGGAGTCGAGCTCGTAGCCCTCGAGGTCTTTGCCGCTGAGGTGGATGAGAATCGTGTGCATCCCTGGCAGAACGGCGACTTCCGGCATGTAGAGGGTGCGGCCATCAATCGCGACGATCTCGGCGTCGTCGGCAACGGAGGCGGCGAAGATCGCGACCTCGTCCGGAGATCGCACAGGCCCCTCGTAGAACCGCGCAGGTGCACAGCCGATGACGAACAGATGGAGGAGAATGACGGCGTATCGCATGGTGGATCCGACGGCAGGGTATCACGCGCATGGCGGTCGTAGCTACCCACGATGCTAGCCGTCACCCTTTCGCGTCGCTCGGCACCAGGCGCACGATCGTACCCAGCTCTCCGTGCTCGAGCAGCAGGTACACGAAGCCATCCGCTCCAATCTCCACGTCGCGAATGCGCGCTAGCCCTGTGAGCAGCTTCTCCTCGTCGACGAGTTGCCCGCCCTCGATTCGCAAGCGATAGAGCGTGCGTGCTCGCAGACTGCCGACGATCAGGTCGTTCTCCCAGGCGGGGAACGCTCTACCCCGGTAGAACTCGAAGCTCGAGATCGCGGGCGCCGGCGTGAAGTCGACTACCGGTTCGATGGTGTCTTCGAGCTTGAGTTCGAGCCCGAGGTCCTGGCCGATCGTGACAGGTTCACCGTTGTAGTCGAGTCCATGGGTGAACATGGGCCAGCCGTAGTTGCCGCCGCGAACGATGAGGTTGACCTCGTCGCCACCGCGCGGCCCCATCTCGGTTCCCCAGATCTCACCGGTCACCGGGTGGGTAGCGAGACCCTGGGGCGTCCGGTGGCCGTAGCTCCAGACAGTGTGCGCGGTGGATGTCTCCTCTTTCGGCTCGAACGGATTGTCGGTCGGGAGGCCGCCGTCATCGCGCACCCGGTGGATCTTACCCGTGGGTTTGTCGAGCCACTGTACCCAGTCGTAGGACGCCTTCCCCCCAATGGAGACATAGACGTGGCCTTCATGGTCGAAGGCAAGACGGCCTGCCGAGACGGTGTCGGGAACGACCGTGTAGAGATCCGGGTCCACCGACCAGATGATCTCCTGGTCCACCCATCGCCCCTCTCGGATGCGTCCGCGCACCACCCGGACCATGGATTTGGGAATCACGAAACCACAGTCGAGCTGGCAGCGATGGGTATGTGAGAGATAGATCCAGCCGTTTTCGTCGAAGCCCGGGTGCACCGCGACATCGAGCACGACGCCCATCATCAAGTAGCTGTTCTCCGTGCTCAAAATCGGATCCCAGACCCGCGGCGTGCCGGAAATGAGCGGCCCCTGGTTTCCCTGCGTATCGACGACCGAGAGCCCGCGCACGATTTCGCTGACGACGATGCGGCCATCGGGAAGCGGAGCGATCGAGTAAGGGCGGCTACCCAGTTCCGCGACGACCTCGACGCGAAAGGCATGGTCACGGGCTTGCTGTGGGCCATCGGGGATTAGCGACTCCCACGACTGCGAGGTCCGACCGAAGCCCTGGCGCTGCTCACTGACGTAGAGCGCGAGACCCTTCACGAGTTCTGGCGGCAGCGTCTGGCCGAAGCTCGGCATGCCACGCTCGGGATAGCCTCTGCCGATGGAGCGGATCAGCGCTGGGGTGCTGTCGCCGTTTCGCAACTCCACTCCGATGAGTGGCGGCCCCAGCTCGCCGCCCTGAAGCGCATTGCCGTGACAGACCGCGCACTGTTCGGCAAAAGCCAGCAGAGACGGTTCGTGCGTCTCCCGGCGCGCCATATACCACGAAAGGCATCCCGCGACAAAGACCATCAGGAGCGCGACGCACACCCCGACTATCAACGACCTACGCATTTGCCCCTCGTCTCCCGCGTCACGATGCCTATTCTACCAGCCCGCCA
>JAAZXM010000035.1 GCA_014240165.1 Myxococcales bacterium
CGGTGTGGGCGACTTTATTGGCCGCGGCGGCGGCGGCGGCCGGGCGCCCCTTCTGCATGGCGTCGAGAACCCGCAGGCCGTGCATCTCCACCTCGGCTACTTCCACCGCCAGTTGGGCCAAGGTGCGGCGCGCGGCGGCATCATTCGAGAGCCCGGCTTCGCGCAGCCAATCCGCCATTTCCTCGAGGTCCCGGCGTACGCGTCCGGGCGGGAATTGAATATGCCGTTCGTCGGCCAGGGCCTCGCCCATGATCACCCACGCGCCGTTCTCGGGCCCCACAAGGTGGCCGGCGGGAATGCGCACCCCGTCGAAATGCACCTCGTTGAGTTGGTCGCCGTCGAGGGTGGGGAGCGCGCCCACCGTCACACCCGGGCGATTCTTTTCGCAGATAAAAAGGCTCAGCCCGCGGCCCCGGCTTTCGGGGGTTCCCGTCCGGGCCAGCAGCCAGAAGCAGTCCATGTCCTGGGCATAACTCTGCCAGCATTTCTGACCGTGGACGACATAGTGGTCGCCGGCCCGCTCGGCCCGGACCCGGAGGCTCGCGAGATCCGACCCCGCTTCGGGCTCGGAATAGGCGAGTGAAAAATGCAGTTCGCCGCTGCGAATGCGCGGAAGCCACTCGGCGCGCTGGGCGTCGCTGCCGTGGCGAATCAGGGTGCGGGCCACGATGCCCGCCGAGAGCGGGTTGCGCGCCGCCCGGGCGTAGGCGACTTCGTCCCAGAGGATGTACTCCCATGCGGGCCCGCGTCCCAGGCCGCCAGCGCTCTCGGGCCAGGCCAGGGCAAGCCAACCCCGCTCTCCCATGGCGCGGAACAGGTCCCTGACCGCGGGCCATTTGAGCCCCTGGCCGAAGAATCCGTCGAGCTCTCGGTAGGGCTCCAGAAAAGCCCGAACTTCCGACCGGAAGCTCTCTTCCTCGCTGGAGAAACGGACTCTCAAGAGTCGTCCTCGATTCGCGCCCGGGGATCGGGATTCCAGGCCGGCTCACGGCCCTCGGCGAAGGCTCGCGGGCCCTCCTGGAAATCCGGGTGGCGCCAATGGGCCTGGAGCAGCGCCCAGCCCCGCTCCATGGCCTCGGTATAGGGATATTCCAGTGCGCCCCAGATCGCCTGCTTGGACCGCGCCATGGCCTCGGGCGAGTTGCTCCGCATCTGTTCGGCCAGGGTCTCGGCCAGGGCCAGGGCCGCCTCGGGCGAGTCGGCGAGTTCGTCCACCAGGCCGAGTTGATGCGCGCGCTCGGCGCTCATCCGGTAATGACGGCCGAGCAGGGTCATGCGCAGGGCCGAGCCCAGGGGCAGCCGCCGCGCCAGGCCGATGTTCTCGATGGCGCCCACCATGCCCACGTTCACGTGGCTGTCCATGAAGGCCGCGTTCGGGCTGGCGATCACGATATCGGCGTCCACCACGAGATGATGCCCGCCCCCCACGCAGAGGCCGTTCACCACGGAGATCACCGGCTTCCAGACCTTGTTCTGATAGGGGGACCAGAGTACGGACTCCGCCAGGGGCCCGTTGCTGAAAACTTCGTCGGCATCGTCGGCCTCGGCTTCCCCAACATCGAAGCCCGTGCAGAAATGGCGCTCGCCCCGGGCGGCGACGATCGCCACCCGCACGTTCGGGTCCTCGCGCACGTCGGTCCAAAGGGCGTGAAAGAGGCCGTGCATCGCCGGGGTCAGCGCATTGCCCCGCTCTGGACGATCCAGGGTGATGCGCGCGATGCCCTCGCTCTTTTCGTAGACGACGCCCGCCAGGGGTGCGTTCAAGTCGATGCTCCGCTCGGTCATCCTGCCCCCTCTCCTTGTTGGCTTGCCGTCATCACGCGACCCAGCCGTACTCACCGCATAGGGCTTCGCGTGCGTGCTCGGTGGCGAGGCCCTGCCCCGCCAGAGCGCGAATGCGCCGGGTGATGGGAAAGATCGGACCTTCCAAGGTGATTCCCACTGCACCAAAGACCTGGTGGCCGGCGTGGACCGCATCGAGTGCGGCGCCCGCTGCCGAAAGGCCCGCTGTCGCTGCCCGGCGACCCGCCTCGGCCACGGCTCCGTCATCGAAGGCCCAGGCCGCCGCCCGGGTCAGGCCAAGCGCGGCCTCCAGCCGCATATGGGCCTGGGCAAGCGGATGGGCCACGGCTTGGAACTCCCCGATCGGGCGGGCGAATTGCTGCCGCGTGCGGGCATGCTCGGCCGCATCGGCCACCAGACGCGCGCCTGCGGCGGCGAGGTAGGCCGCGCGGACGATCTCGCCCAGGGCCAGGCCCCGGGCCGCTTCGGGAAGCGCCTCTCCGCGCATGAATCTCACCCGCCCCCAGGACTCGCCGCCGAAGCCGGGCTCGGCAATCACCTCGCCCTCGGGCTCGGCGCGGTAGAGCTGCCCCGCATCCCACTCGAGAAAACATTGGGCATGGTCCGCCCAGGGGATCAGCGGAGGCGTCCCTACGCAGACCAAGACCTCGCCCGACGCCACCCCCGCGGCCTCGTCCGCCGGGAGCACTTGTTGGGCGAGGTAGCTTGCCACCAGGGGGCCGGGAAAGGCCGCCCGGCCCAGGGCTTCGGCGATGGCGCACACCTCCAGCGCCCCGCTCTCTTCGGTGGGGGCGCCCGCTCCCAGCACGCCGAGTTGGGCCAAGGCCCGCCAGCGTTCAGCACTGAAACCCGATCCCGGCGCCCGGGCATCGGCGTCGGTCCACTGGTCTCGGCAGAACTGGCTCACCGCATCGGCCAGGGCCTGCTGGCCGGCATCGAAGTCGAGGTCGATGCTCATCTGCCGCCCTCTCCGCTGCCCTGGCTCGAGCCGGCCCCCCAGCGCTGATCGACCACCGCACGCCGATGCCCCGCCACGCCCCCGAGTTCCTGGCGCAAGGCGTGGAGCCGCATGCTCCAGACATGGAGGTCGTGCTCCCGGGTAAAACCAATGGCTCCCGAGAGCTGATGGGTTTCGGCGAAGACATGGCCGGCCGCGTCCAGCGCAAATGCCGCCGCGGTGGCGATGGCTTCACTCGACCCGGCTCCATGCGCGGCTTCGCGCGTGAGCCAGCGGCTGGCCTCGAGCTGAATCGCGCACTCCGCCAGCCGGTGCTGGACGGCTTGAAACGATGCGATGGCCCGCCCGAATTGCTTCCGCTCCTTGAGGTAGCCGGCGGTCTGCTCCAGCGCGCCCTCCATGCAGCCCACGGTTTCGGCGGCGAGCCCCAGCCGCCAGGCGTCCTGCAAGCGCGGGCCACTGCCCGGCGCCAGCGCCCTGCCCCCGGCCGCGATCTCATCCGAGACCCGGCCCATGGGATACCCGAAATTCGAGGGCACCGCGGGGCATGCGCCGGGCTCGAGTTCAATGCAACGCGCGCACTCGTCGTCCAGCATTAGCAGCGTCCGGGCGTGGGCGGCGTAGCGAACCGGTCCGGAATGCCCCGTGCGCATGAGGGCCACGGGGCCTGGGGGCGCATCCAGGGAAAGCGCGGGCGCGGCCAAAAGCCGCGCGCCGGCGGACACCACGCCCCCGCGTTTCGCCACGGCTTCGATGATCAACACGGCCTCCAGGCGCCCCATCGCCGAGGCGATGTCGCCGTAGCCGGCTTGCTCCAGGGCATCATCCAGCCCGGCGTCGTAGTCGCTCTCGGCGGCCAGCTCCACGGCCCTGGCCGCACCCGCGTGCTTGTCCAGCAGGGTCTCCACGGCTTCGAGCACCGCGCTCTGCTCCTGGTTCAGATCGAAGTCCACCGGGTCCCCTGTTTCCTTGCCGCGTCGGCTCTATTCACGGGGCAGGCCTAAAAAGCGCGAGGCGATCAGGTTGAGTTGAACCTCGGTGGCGCCCACCGCCACCCCGGCCGTCATGGCCAGACGAAAATTACTGTCCGCGAACGATCCGTACTCCAGGGCCTCGGGCCCGACGATCTCCAGCGCCAGCACCCCGATGGCGTTGTCCGCCCGGGTCCCCAGCACCCGGGCCAATTGGGTATCCGCCGTGGGCGGGCTTCCCTTGGCGCGCAGATCGATGACCTTATAGGTCAAAACGCGCGCCGCTTCGCAGAGCGCCCGGGCCTCGCCCAGGCGGTCCACCACGATGGGGTCATCCAGCAGGCCCCGCTCCTGGGCGATCTCCGCCAGGCGGTCCAGGGTGACGGCGGCCCGGGCATAGCGGGCCGCCCCCACGCGTTCGAATTGCAGCGCGTGGCCCACCACTTCCCAGCCCTCGTTCTCGGGCCCCAGGCGCGTACTCATGGGCACACGCACATCCGTAAAGAAGACCTCGTGGAAATAGCGCTCCCCCACCACCGAGGGGATCTCGCGGACCTCGATGCCCGGTGTATCCATGGGGACGAGCAGGACCGAGATGCCCCGATGCCGCCGGCTATTCGGATCGGTCCGGACCAGCAGGATGATGAAGTCGGCGTGATTGCAATACGAGGTCCAGATCTTGGATCCGTTGATCACGTAATCGTCTTCCACCCGAAGCGCCTGGGTACGCAGTGCGGCGAGATCGCTCCCCGCCTCGGGCTCCGAGAAGCCCTGGCACCAGAGCACATCGCCCGAGGAAATCCGCGGCAGGTGCTCGGCCTTCTGGGCCTCGGTCCCGTAGGTCATGATGGCGGGGCCGATCCAGTTGACGTTCATGTACTGGGCGCCCCGGGGCTCTCCGATGGCCCACATTTCCTCCCCCACGACGGCATGGCGCCAGGGCGAGGCGTCCTGGCCGCCGTATTCCTCGGGCCAGTGCTGGGTCAGCCAGCCACGCTCAGCCATGCGCCCGCAAAAATGCCGGGAGAACGCCGCCTGGGCATCGCCCCCTGGTCCGTGCTGGGAGATCGTTTCCCAGTCGGCGGGCAATTCCTCGGCGAGGAAGTCGCGCAGCTGCTCGCGGTGCCGCGCATCGTCCTCTGTCCAGTCGAACTCCACGCCTGCGCCTCGTTTTCCGGCTCCACTAGCGGGGACCCGGCGTCGGGGTAGGATCTGACGAAGCGTCAAGTTAGCGCGCCCGGTCCGCCCGGAAAGCCGCGGCTCGGCGCCCAGGAGCTCTTACCCGCATGCCCTTCCCCACCTACACCCCGACGGTTCCCCATTTCATTCGCCACCTGGCGAAAGAACACGGCGAGCGCGAACTCATCGTGCTCGACGATCAGCGGATGACCTATGCCGAGGCCGAGGCCCAATCGGCCCGTCTGGCCCGGGGCCTGCTGGCCCGAGGCGTGGCCAAGGGAACCCAGGTGGGCGTGCTCATGCCCAACGGACCCGACTGGCTCGTGGTCTGGCTCGCGGTGGCGCGCATTGGGGCGGTGTTGGTTCCGCTGAATACGTTCTTTCAGACCCGGGAGATGCACTGGATCCTGCGCCACAGCGATATCCACACCCTGCTCATGCTGCCGAGCCTGCTGGGGCACGATTACTGCGAGCGCCTGGAGGCGGCGGCGCCCGGGCTCGCCGATGCCGGCCCCGGCCCGCTGGGGATTCTCGAACTCCCGCACCTGCGCCAAGTCTTCGTTTGGGGCGAGTGCGACCGGGCCTGGGCGGGGAGCGACGCCGACCTGCTCGCGTCGGGAGAGAGCGAGATCGCCCCTGCGCTGCTCGGCGCCGTGGAGGAATGCGTCACCCCGGCCGATCCCATGGCGATCCTCTACAGCTCCGGAAGCACGGCGGACCCCAAGGGCGCCATCCACAGCCAGGGCACGGTGATTCGGCATTCCTTCAACCTGGCCAGTGGCCGGGATCTCCTGGCCAGCGACCGGGTCTGGTCCCCCATGCCCTTTTTCTGGGTCGGGGGCTTCATCTTCTCGCTGGTGGGCAACATGCACGTGGGGGCAACAACGCTCTGTGAAGCCGCTTTCGATCCGGGCAAGACCCTCGCCTTCCTGGAGCGCGAGCGCGTCACCGTGGCCCTGGGTTGGCCGCATTTCGGCAAGGCGCTGTCGGAGCACCCGGACTTTCACAGCCGGGATCTATCCAGCCTGCGGTCGGGCAACGTTCCCGAAATCCTGCCCAAGAGCCTGGTCCCGGATGACCCCCTCCTGCGCCCCACCGCGTTGGGGATGACCGAAACCTGCGGCCCCCATACCTGGGCCCGGCTCGAAGGCGCGCTGCCCGAGAATCGCCGGGGCTCGTTCGGCAGTTCCGTGGACGGGGTCACCCATCGGGTGGTGGATCCCGATACGGGCGAGGAACTTCCGCCCGGTGAATTCGGCGAGATTTGCGTTCGGGGCTACTCCCTCATGCAGGGGCTCTACAAGATGGAGCGCGAAGCGGTCTTCGAGGCCGATGGCTTCTACCGCACCGGTGACGCCGGGTATTTCGACGCCGAGGGGATTCTCTACTTCAAGGGCCGCCTGGGCGAAATGATCAAGGCTGGCGGAGCCAACATCACGCCGAGCGAAGTCGAGCAGGTCCTGGCTTCTTTTCCCGAGGTCAAGCAAGCCCACGTGGTGGGGCTCGATGATGGAGATCGCGGCCAGAGCGTGGAGGCGGCCGTCGAACTCGAAATCGGTCAGGACGTGAGCGGCGATGCGCTCCGGGCCCGGGTCAAGCAGGAACTCTCGGCGTACAAAGTGCCCCGCCACATCGTGATCTACGGCGCGGGCGCCCTGCCCTTCACCGATACGGGCAAGATCGACAAGCGCAGGCTGGCCGAAGACCTCGCGGTGCGCATCGCCGACGCCTGAACGTCGGCTGGCTCTTCAGCCCTTCTCCGCGAGACGCCGAAAGTCGGGCTTCCGCTTTTCGATGAATGCCGTGACCGCCTCGATATTCTCGGGTGAGCCCACCTGGGCCCGCATCCCCGCCTGCTCGACCTTCTCTGCGGCCCAAACCGCATCCTCATGGGGCGCGCGCAGGGTTCGCTTGGTGGCCTGGAGCGAGCCCACGGGCCATTGGGCGATTTCACGGGCCTTCTCGAGCGTGGCGTCGAGAAGTTTTTCGTCGGGAAACGCCCGGGCGGCGATGCCGCTGCTCACCGCGCGCTCGGCATCGATCCACTCGGCAGTAAAGAAGAGTTCGGCGGCGCGCTGGTAGCCGATCACGGTTTGCAGCATGTAGCTGCTGGCGGCCTCGGGGACCAGGCCGAGGCTCACGAAGGGCAGGCGCAGTCGAACGCTCTCGCCCACGTAGACCACATCGCAATGAAAGAGGCAGGTCGCCCCAAACCCGACCCCGACACCCTTGGCCGCGGCCAGCAGGGGTTTGTCGAAGTCATAGAGTTCCCGGATGGCCTGGGAGAAGGGGTGCTCCTCCGCACTGGAGACATCGCTCGAACCGCTGAGCATCTCTGTCAGGTCCTGGCCTGCGGAGAAATCCTTTCCTGCGCCCGTCAGCACCACCACCGCGACGCTGGGGTCCGCCTTCGCTTCGCGCAGGGCCTCGCTCAGCGCCAGCCATTGGGGGCTATTGAAGGCATTCTTCTTCTCGGGGCGGTTGAGGGTGATACACATGACGCCGTCTTCAAGTTCGCGAACTATGGATTCCATGGCGGGGAGTATAGGGTTTCCAGGCGGCGGGATGCCGATGCCAATGGACTCTTCGGTTTTCCCAGCCCGCCACCGCGCTCAGTTCATCTCGTCCGCGTTCGGCATGATGAGCCAGAGCACGACGTAGATCAGCAGGAAGAGCCCGCCCGAGAAGACCGTTCCCAACACGAAGGCCAGACGGAGCAGCGTGACCGAGACCTCGAATTGCTGGGCCAGGCCGGCGCAGACCCCGGCGAGGGAACGCCCCCGGGCTGGCCGACTCCACTGCTCGCTCAACCCGCGCAGGCGCGCCGTCGGGTCGAGCATGCTGCCGCAATAGCGG
Source organism: Myxococcales bacterium (assembly GCA_014240165.1). Taxonomy (GTDB): domain Bacteria; phylum Myxococcota_A; class UBA9160; order UBA9160; family UBA4427; genus JAZXM01. Next base: position 7,768 of record JAAZXM010000035.1, read on the forward strand.
CATTTGATGGCTTCTACGCGGATGCTTTCCGCGCACCACGGGCATTTCTTCGAGTCCGGTGTCAATTCTCCAGTCATGAAGCCTCCGCTTGAATTCGGCGAGAGTACGCCACCGCAAATGGCAGGGAGGCGTACAGAAAGCCCAGGGAAAGCCCCACCGAGGCTACGTAGGCCACGGAAATTCCCGCCAGCAGCGGGAGGGGAAGCCAAGCCTCCAGAGTCAGAAAGAGTGTCTGCAACCAAAACCAGCCCTGGGCCAGGGCCAGGGGGAGCGCCAGGGCAGCGAGGCCCAGGGCCAGCACCACCTCGCGCCGAAAGATTCGAGGCAGTTGGGCCCCGTCGAGAGCCACCCGCGCCTGGGTCTCGACCCGAAGCAGCAGCGCGTCCGCCAGGGGCGCGGCTTCCTCACGCGCGAGAAGCGTTCCGAGATCCCGAGCCAGCCCGCGATGGGCGGTGCATTCCGGGCATTCGGCCAGGTGCGCGCGCGCATCGGGTGACAAGTTTTCGGTCTCCACCTGCAGGCGCCTTTGCAGCGTACGACAATTCATTGAACGACTCCGTATCCATCCCGCAGCTTCTTCAGCGCTGTATGCAGGCGACTCTTCACCGTGCCCGGGGCGACTGCCAGGCAGGCGGCCATCTCCGCTTCGTTCATCCCCGCGAAATAACGCAGCAGCACGACCTCGCGCATCCTGTCGGGCAGGTCGTCGACATGCTCTTGTAATTCGCGCCGCTCACCCGGGTCCGCCTCTGGGCGGGAAGCCGGGATCGCCTCGCTTCGCGCCCCGAGCAGCCCCGATTCCCGAGTCCGGTTTCTGCGGAGCCAATCCCGTGCGAGGTTCGTGGCGATTCCGTAGAGCCAGGTGCGAAAGCGGCGCGCGGCGTCGAAGCGCCGGGCGAAGCGCGCGACACGGACCCAGGTTTCCTGGAGCAGGTCGTCGGCGTCGGCAGACGAGCGCGTATAGCGCCGCAGGTAGCCGTGCACCTTCGCCGAATGTCGCTCCAAGAGGCGCGCCAGGGCCTCTCCATCGCCGACCGCCACCCGGTTCATCAGTTCCTCGTCGGATTCCATCCGCCGTCTGGTTCCCCCGAACTGGCTTCAGTGCCGGTCTGTACTGGGGCTGCCGAGACCGACCTCGGGTGATCACCGGCCAGCATCACGCGGATCGATTCGAGCACCCGGTCGAGCACGGACTGGCCGCCGGCTCGCTCGGGGAGGACCGCCCAGAGGATGCCATAGACGAGCAGCCCCGAGCCGTGCATCAGGGTCAAGAAGATGAATCCGGTGCGGACCACCGTCACGGAGACCCTCAACTGTTGGGCCAGCGCAGCGCATACCCCCGCCAGGCGTCGGCCGGGAACCCCCCGATGCCATCCCTGGGGATCGCGCAGGCCGCCTGCCACCCGGCTTCCGCAATAACGGCAGCGTATCGCCTCCCCGGCGATCTCCTCGGCGCACCACGGGCAATTCATGCGTTCCATGCCAGATCCTCCCCTTTGGTGGCGCGCCCGCCTCGCGAGTGCCGCGCCGGTTCAACACGCGGTATACGCAGCCCAGGGGTAAACGGTTCATTCTTTTTTGGTCGAGGGGCGCAATTCGCCCAGCTCCCCCCGGGCTCAGGCTTTGAAAGCCCGGGCACGGCGCGCCCCAGGCAGGGGCAGCGCTCCCCCGGTGCCGGGCTCCGGTCCCTCCCGCGAGGAACGCTTGGGCTTCGCTGGCGATCCGGTGGCCGGGGCGTTCGGGCGTGCTCAGCTCTTGGCGAGTTGAGCGTCGATCACGCGCTTGAATTCGGAGAAGGGTTTTGCGCCCGAGAGGAAATAGCCGTTGACGAAAAAGCCGGGCGTCCCCGTTACTCCGAGCCTTTCGGCTTCGGCCACGTCGGCGTCGACCCGAGCCTTGACGGACGCCGACTTCATGTCTTTCTTGAAGCGGTCCACGTCGAGACCGATCTTGCCCGCGTACTCGATGTATTTCGCTTCGGTGAGTTCGCGCTGGTTCGCGAAGATCAGGTCATGCATTTCCCAGAAGCGGCCCTGGCGGTTGGCGGCCTCGGAGGCCGCATGGGCGAGCGGCGCCCGGGTATGCATGCGTAGAGGAAGGTGCTTGAAGACGATTCGCACCTTGTCCCCATAGGTGTTCTCGATCATGTCGAGGGTGCCTGTGACCCGGCTGCAGAAGGGGCATTGAAAATCGGAGAACTCGACCAGGGTCACCGCGGCAGTTGCGTCGCCGCCCTTCGAGGGCGATCCCTTGGTGTTGACCGTGTACGCCTTGGCGGGGTCGGGCCCACGGCGAGGGGCCGGAGCCGGGGCGGCGGCTTTCGCGGCCGGCGCAGCCTTGGCCAGGCTTGCGCCCAGGGTGGCGATTTCCTGGCTGGCCCGATCCACAGAGCCCACGAGCAGATAGGAGCCAAAAAGAATGTTGCCGCCCAGGATGATGGCAGCAATGATCAGGGCGTTTCCATTACTCACGGTGATTTCTCCTCAAGTCTGCGCGCGAAGCGGGCAGAATAGCAATCTCCGTGGCGCTTCCCAGGTGACCCGGAGCGGAATCAGACCTCTTCGTCGTCGTGCAATTCCTTCAGGCAGACGGGGTGGGGTGAGAACTCGGGCCCCCCCTTCCAACCGGGCAGGGTCGCGGCCTGGGCGAGCCAGGAATCGGCAATGGAGGACTCCACCACCACCGCGTTTTCGCCGAAACCCTCGGACAGCGCTTCCCAGAGGTCACGCCCTCCTCCTTCCCACCACTCGGTGCCGGGATTTTCGAAGTCGATGGCGAGGCGCACCATTCGGGTCTCAGTCAACGCGCATTCTCCCTGGCTTGCTGGGGTGATCGAACTCGCCCTGTCGCTCCGGCCGGCGGCGTGGCCGCCAGCCGAAACGCTTCAAGTCGATTCTTCCCGTGTCGTTAAAAATGATGCCTTCGGTTTCGAGCATATTTCGCTGCAGGGAGCCGAGCCCGGTATCTCCCCCGAGGCTGATGCCACCCTGGGCATTGACCACGCGCTGCCACGGGACTTCCTCGGCCTCGGGCAGGGCGTGCAGTGCATAGCCCACTTGGCGCGCGCGTCCCGGCAGCCCGGCCAGGCGAGCGATCTCCCCATAACTACTCACCCGGCCTCTCGGAATGCGGCGGACAACCGCATAGATGCGCGCGTAGGCGTCGGAAGCCATCAGGGGGCGGCCAGCCCCGAATGGCGGAGCAGCGCCTCCACGGTGGGCTCGCGTCCGCGAAAAGCCTTGAAGACCTCCATCGGGGCCTCGGCGCCCCCCATGGCGAGGACCGTCTCGCGAAAGCGTTGGCCGGTTTTCGCCACCGCCCGGGGATCTTCCAGGCCCGCTTCCTCGAATGCCCCGAAGGCATCCGCCGATAGAACCTCTGCCCACTTATAGCTGTAGTAGCCCGCGTGGTAGCCCCCGCCGAAGATATGCCCGAACCAACAGAGAAAGCGATCGTCCGCGAGGGGAGGCAGTACGGTGGTCTGCTCGGCCACGCGTCGCTGAGCCTCGAATACGTCGCCGTTTTCTCCCGCGCCATAGTCGTGATGAAGCGCGAGGTCCAGGGACGCGAAATAGACCTGCCGAAGTGTCGCGCTCCCCGCCCGAAAGGTTCGCGCCGCCTGGATCTTCTCGTGAAGACGCTTCGGGAGGGTTTCGCCTGTGTCCACGTGGCCGCTGATCTCGGCCAGGGTCTCGGGCTGGTAGCACCAATTCTCCATGAACTGGCTGGGCAACTCCACCGCGTCCCATTCGATATTCCGGATCCCCGCCGCCAGGGACTCGTCGACCCGGGTCAACATGTGTTGCAGGCCGTGCCCGAATTCATGGAAGAGGGTCGTGACCTCATCGAAGCTCATCAGCGAAGGTTTTCCGTCCACGGGCGGAGCCTGATTGCAGACGAGGTAGGCGACCGGGAGGCGTACGCCAGGATCGTTGTCCGACGTGAGGCGAAGGCTGCGTCCCACGCAATCGTCCATCCACGCTCCGCCCCGCTTTTCGCTCGGACGAGAATAGGGATCGAGGAAGAAGGCGGCGATTTCGTCGCCCGCTTCATCTCGAAGCCGGAAGAACCGGACGTCGGGATGCCAGACGTCGGCCTCACCGTCCGCGGCCTCGACACGAACGCCAAAGAGTTGTTGCGTCAAGGCAAAGAGGCCGTCGAGCACTTTGGGCAGCGGAAAATACGGCCGCAATTCCTCTTCGTTGTACGCGTAATTCTCCTCGCGCAATCGTTCGGCCCAATAGCGCGTATCCCAATGGTTGAAGTCGTCAGCTTCCTCGGCTCCCCGTTTGGCCGCGATGGCACGCAGGGCTTCGAGTTCCACCCCCGCGGCCTCGAAGGAGGCGACGCGAAGCGACTCGAGCAGTTCGGAAACGGCGTCGACGCTCGGGGCCATCTTGCTCGAAAGGCTGAGTTCCGCGGCGGAGGCAAAACCGAGCAACGTCGCTTCCTCGGCGCGCAGGGCGAGCATGCGCTCGATCAGCGGAGCGTTGTCCCACTCGCCCTCCCCCGCCTTGGACTGGTAGGCCCGGTAGAGTTTTTCGCGCAAATCTCTCCGCTCCGCGTGGTCGAGAAAAGCGATGGCACAGGGCGCGTCGAGTCCGAGCTTCCAGGGACCGGCCTCCGCGCTGGCGCCCGCCTCCCCCGCTTCCCGAGCCGACTGGGCGCAGAGTTCCCGCAGGCTGGCCGGGGTGCCCGCCATTTCCGCGGGATCGCGAAGCAAGAGCGACCACGCCCGGGTGGCGTCCAGAACCCGGTTGTTGAATTGGGTGGCCAGGCCAGCGATTTCCTCTTGGATCGCATTGAAACGGCTGCGCTCCTCGCCCTCGAGGCCCACGCCGCTATGGCGCGCCTCTCGGATCAGGCCTTCGACGATGCGTTTTTGGGCCGCACCGAGCCCGTCCCACTCTGCCCCGGCGCGCAATTCTTCCAGGGCCCTGTAGAGAGGCAGACTCTGGGCCTGTTCGAGCGAAAAGCGGATGACCTCGGGCTGGATGCGCTCGAAGGCGGCGCGCAGGTCGTCATTGTTTCGCACCCCCATCAGGTGTCCCACGATGCCCCAGGCCGACCCCAGGCGATCACCCAAGGCCTCCAGGGGGACGATGACCCCCTCCCATGTGGGCGCAGCCTGGCGCTCGAGCACGCGTAACTCTTCGCGCAATTCGTCGAGGAGTGCGCGAATGCCGGGCTCCACGTGCGCCGCTTCAATCGCGGAAAATGCCGGTAGAGCCTGGCGATCCAGGAGGGGGTTCTTCGTCATGGTTTGAATTCTTCCTCGAAGTGGGTGCGGCCCGGCGCCTCAGGCGGTGGCGACTGTCGAGACGCGGCCACGAAGCAGGGAGCCCAGCCAGACGATGGTCGCGTTGAGCCCCAGACCGATGACCCCCACGTGAACCCCGCCCCATTGGGCGACACCCGACAGGGTCAATCCCACGGCAAAGGCGGTTCCCGCGACGAGCCCTGCGAGGGTGGCGGCCGCCGATTGTCGGCCCCAATGAATGCCGAGCAGAAAAGCCGGAACGCATTGAATCAAGAGTTCCATCTTGAGTTCGATCAGGCGCCAGAGGGTCAGGTCGCGCTCCAGGGCCAGGGGAATAATGGCCACGAGAATCACAGCCGCCAGGATCTTGCCGAGCCGGGCCTGCTGGGCGCTTTCGCCGGTTTGCCCCAAGAGGTCCCGGGCGAGGAGCGAGCCAAGGGAGAGCAGGCACGAATCCGCCGTGGACATGATGGCCGAGAGCGCGCCGATGAAGACCACCACGGCGGCGATCGTCCCCAGCGTGCCCTGCTCCGCCCACTCGCGCAGAAGGACAGGCATCACGCCATCCGCCGCGGCGCCCGAGGCCAGGTCGAGACGCGGAATCGCCGCGATCCCGATCAGGGTCACCACCAGGGTGGTGATCAGGGGCATGAAGGCCATCCAAGCAAAGGATTGGGAAAGCGCCCGGCCGGTGCGAGCCGCGTAGATCCGCTGAATCGCCTGGGGGTAGATCACACTTGCGAGTCCCAACAGAACGATGGTGCTGAACCAGTTCGCGCAGCCCGCCGCATCGGGGACCGCCACGGCTTCGGGTCTCACCCGGGCAACTTCGAGGGTGACATTGCTCATTCCGCCCGACCCGCTGAGCAACCAGGCGAGCAAAGTCATGAGCCCCACCGCCATCAAGATGCCCTGGGCGGCATCGGTCCAAGCCACCGCCCGCATACCGCCCCGGGTTTCGTAGAAAAGAATCATGGCGGCCAGGCCGACCACGCCCACCGTGTAGGGAATCAGGTCACCGGTGACCAGGCTCGCGACTTCACCCATCGCTTTTAGCTGGGCCAGGAGAAAATTCGCCAGGGCCAGGGCCATGAGCACGCCCACTGCCAGGCGGAGAAGTTGGCCGGCGCGGTCCTCGCCAAAACGGTCGCGAATATAATCACCGGGCGTCACGTACCCCCGCTGCACTGCGGCGGGACGCAAGCGGGGCACCAGCGCGTGAAAGACGACAATGATCGCCATCATGAAGCCCGTGGCCATGACGAAACTGAAACCCGCCCGGTAGGCTTTGCCCGGGTAACCGAGCAAAGAGTTGCCCGAATACGCCGTGGCGTAGAGCGTCAGGAAGAGGACAAAGACCCCGAGTTCCCGGCCGCCGAGGAAATGGTCGCTGGGAGATTGGCCGCGCCGGGAGCGATTGGCGATCTCTCCCACCGCGATCAGGATCGCAACGTAGACCCCCAGAGCCAGCAATCCGAGTTCGGAGAAGTTCAAGATGCGCCTCGTTCTCCCTCGGCGTCCGCGGACCGATGCCTGCTGCTCGCGCCCAAGGGGCCCTGGATTGGCGCATGGTCATCCACCCGGGTCTGAAACCAGGCCACCGAGTTCAAGATCGCGACCAGCCCGTAACACAGCACCGCCACGGCCACCCAGTCGGGCAGGCCCAGAATCAGCCGGAGGGGCTGATCATCCGCCCGATACCAGGGGACCGCAAAGAGATAGAGCGCCGCGATGGCGGCCAGGAGCAGCGGCCGCAGACGCCGCCGGGGCGTCTCCCGGTCCAGGGGCGGACGGACTTCGCTCGGATTCGACATGCGCTGAGGTTTAGCATCCGCGTGGCTCGGATGCGGGACGGCGGCCGCACATTCAGGCTTCGGCCTCGATACAGCGGGGGTCTTCGTTGCGCGGGTTATTGACCAAAGTGCTCACCCGAACCGCTTCGAGAAGTCCGGACTGGGCAGGGACCAGCAACCTGTCGAGGTCGGAGACGTCCGTTATCGAAGGATCGAGCCAGAGCGCGTGATTACCCTCGGCGAGGAAGACCGGCATTCGGTGGTGGACCGGTCGGACGTCCTCGTTGGCCTCGGTGGTGAGCAGGGTGCACGACTCCACCACCTCCCCCGTCGCCCGATCCGTCCAGGCTTCCCAGAGCCCGGCAATGGCCAGCGGCTCACCTTCCGAGTGACGAAAATAATGCGGGACTTTCTTGGGCGCTTTGCCCCCACTGGTCGGGGTGGCGGGCTGCTGCCACTCGTAGAAGCCATCGGCCGGGACGATGCAGCGGCGCGTTCGAAGCGCCTGGCGAAAGGCCGGTTTCTCATGGGCTGTTTCGCTTCGCGCATTGATCATCCGGTAGGCGATGGAGCGCTGCTTGGCCCAGCTGGGGATCAGGCCCCAATGCAGCAGGGAAAGGCCCCGCCCTTCGCCCGCTGCCATGCGAATGGCCATGATGTCCTGGCTGGGAGCGACGTTGTAGCGCGGGCCGAGTTCGCAGGGCTCGAGATCACCGACGAGGTCGAAGAATTCCGCGATTTCGCTTGCGCTGCGTGTCACCACCATTCGGCCGCACATGGACTGCCTCCCATTGCTACAGTACCGCGACCGGGTGGTCTCCTGCAGCCGCCCGGCTTGGGGGGACCCCGCTTGGAGCCGACCGAAACCCGGGCCGAAGAGCCCGATCTGCACCAGGGCCAGGCCATCCGAGAAAACCAGACTCTGCCGGCTTCCGCCCTGGCAGCGCGGAGCGCAGCGGGAGGCGTCCTGATGGGCCTGGCGAACCTGGTCCCGGGCATCAGCGGCGGGACCATGCTCCTCGCGGCGGGGGTCTATCCGAGCTTCATCTCGGCGATTGCCGAAGTCACCACCGGGCGTTTCAAGCCGCGCTCGCTCCTGGTTCTGGGGGTCATCGCGGGGAGCGCAGGCCTGGCCATCTTGCTTCTGGCCGGTACGATGAAGACCCTCGTCGTGGAGCAGCGCTGGATCATGTACAGCCTCTTCATCGGTCTCACCCTGGGCGGGGTTCCCCTGGTCTGGCGATTGGCTCGCCCCGCCACGCCGGGTCTTGGGCTCGGCGCGGTCGCGGCCTTCGCGGTGATGGTCCTCATGTCCCTGGGTGAAACCGCGAGTACGGAGGACGAGGCCAATACGGCCCTGCTGGTTCTCTCGGGTCTCGCGGGGGCCTCGGCCATGATCTTGCCGGGCATCAGCGGTGGGTACCTGCTTTTGCTCCTGGGACAGTATGAACCCATCCTCGGTGCCATCGACGGGCTCAAGGACGCCCTGGTCTCGGGAGGCTTCGAAGTCGCCGCGCTGGCCGGCCCCGCTGAAATCCTGGCGCCCGTGGGCGTCGGCGTCCTGGTGGGCATTGTGGGTGTCGCCAATCTGCTCCGCTGGCTGCTGGATCGCATGGAGAAACCGACTCTCGGCATGCTGCTCGGGCTGCTGCTCGGCTCCGTGGTTGGCCTCTACCCCTTCCAGGGTTCAGAGCCCGCGGCCGGCCCTTCCGCGGGGCAAGCCGCCGCCGCGATCGGCCTGGTTCTGGTGGGGCTCGCAGCCACCCTGGCAGTGGACCGTGTCGGACGCGGCAAGGACACGGGCCAGGAAGGCTGACGCCGCCGAGGTCCTTCAGCTTCGCGCGGGGCGAGCCGAGCGCTGGGCTCGGTTCCCGGGGCGGCGTTTGGACGCGCCGCGCCGGGTTGTCGGCAGCCGATCGGCGTAGGTCTTGAGCCGGCGCACCTCCTCGGCGCGAAGCGGCCGCGCCATGCCCGCGGCGAGTCGTCCCAATGAGAGGGGCCCCATCCGGGTACGGACGAGTTTCTTGACCGGCCGCCCGAGGGCCAACATCATGCGCCGAATCTGGCGCTTGCGGCCTTCGGTGAGGGTCAGGACGAAACTCGTGGTGCCATTGTCGGGATCCGCGCGCACCTGGGCCACCTGGGCGGGTGCGGTTCGCCCGTCCTCGAGATAGACCCCCTTCTCGAGGCGGCTGATGTGTTCCGCATCGATCTCGCCTTTGACCAGTACCCGGTAATCCTTTTCGCTCTGGTGCGAGGGGTGGAGGAGCTTCTGGGTCAGGTCGCCGTCATTGGTGAGGAGCAAGAGACCCGAACTGTCCCGGTCGAGGCGGCCGACGGGGTGAATGGATCCAACGCCATCGGGCAGAAGATGCATCACGGTTTTCCGTCCATGGGGGTCGGAAACCGTGGTGACCACCCCGGTCGGCTTGTGGAGCATCCAGTAGCGGGGGCGCTCGCGCCGAATGCGTTCGCCATCCACCCGCACTTCGTCTTCTACCGCATTGGCACAATCGCCGAGCTTTGCCTTGCGGCCATTGACCATCACCCGCCCGCTTCGGATCAAATCTTCCGAACCTCTCCGGGAGGCGAGACCCGCGGCGGCCAGAATTTTCTGTACGCGGATCTTTCCGTCTGCCTCCTCGGGGTTTTGGGCAGAGGAGCGCTTTCGAACGTGCCGGGGGGAACGACCGTGAGCCATGGGTTTACTCGCGAACCTCGGGCGTGTCGGGGGGCGCGGGCTCAGACGAGGAAACCATGGCCTCGAGTTCTTCGCTCTCCGCTGCCTCGTTGGTGGCCTCGGCCCCTGCCGGGTCATCGTTCGCTTCGAAAGGTGCGTCCGCTTCGTCAGGGGCTTCTGAATCCGGGGTATCGGCGTCGGCCGCCTCCTCGGATGAGGGCGCTTCTTCTCCGGCCAATTCCACCCCCTGCTCCCGGGCGAGTTCCTCGAGTTCGCGCAAGGAGGGCAGTTGCTTCAGGGATTCGAGACCGAAGACCTCGAGGAAGCGCTTGCCCGTGCCATAGATCAGGGGACGGCCCGGGACTTCGCGTTGCCCCAGGATTCGCAAAAGCCGCCGGTCCAAGAGGCTCTTCAGGATTGCGCCCGAGTCCACCCCGCGGACCGCTTCGATCTCGGCCCGGGTGAGGGGTTGCTTGTAGGCAACGATGGCCAGAGTCTCCAGCGCGGCTTGGGATAGACGCAACGGGCGATCCTTGCGCAGTTGCTGGACGTAGCCCGCAAATTCGGGGCGGGTGCGCAGCTGGAAGCCGCCGGCGACCTCCCAAATCTCGAAGCCCCGTCCCTGCTCCTGGTATTCGGTATTGAGTTCGTTGACGCGATCCTTGGCAAGCCCGGGCTGAAGGCCCGGGACGATACCGACCAGGCGCTGAATGCTCACCGGTTCCGGAGAGGCCAGGATCAGCGCTTCGATGATGCGCCGTTGTTCGGAAGCTTCCATCTCAAATCCTCACATGGTATCCGTAATGCGATCGGCCCAATTCAGGGCCGAGTCGGAGTCGCGAACCGCACGCAATCGAATTTCGCCTTGGGGAACGCCCGACTCATTGAGGCTCTGGAAGAGCCGTAGCGCAGACAGCCTTGCGAGTTCGAGTACGGCGAGAAAGGTGGCGATGACCATGGTTCGTCCTGGGGCTGCGGCCGTGCCCAGGTTGAAGATCTGGGTGAATTCGACCGTATCCTTGTCATCGAAGAGGCCCATGACGTAGATCATCCGGTCACGAACCGTGACCTCCTCGCTCTCGACCATGTGCTGAAGGTTCGCGCCTGGGGCTGTAGCGAGAACGGTACGAAACGCCTCCAGCAGATCGAAGAGGCCGACTTCGATCTCTCGCGTCGCCTCGGGGGTGGGTTCCGGGCCCGGACCGTGTGCCCGGTAAACGTCGCGTCCGAGCAATCGGCGCTGGGAGAGGGTTTCCGCGGCCTCTTTATATCGTTGGTATTCAAGCAGGCGAGCCACCAATTCGGCCCTGGGATCGACGGCTTCTTCGTCCGTGCCGTCGCCCTCCCTGGGCAGGAGCATCCGGCTCTTGATCAGCGCCAGGGTCGCGGCCATCAAGAGGTACTCGCCCGCCACGTCGATATTCAAATCCTCCATCATCTCGATGTAGGCGAGGTATTGCTCGCCGATCTGGGCGATGGGGATATCGACGATTTCGACTTCGTTCTGCCGAATCAGGTGGAGCAGGAGATCCAGCGGCCCCTCGAAAAGCGGCAGCTTGACCGCATAGGCTGCGTCGGTATCGCTGCCTTCGCGGATCGATGGAGCGCCAAGCTCGCTATGGGCATCACTCATGGTCATTCGATGGAGACGCCAAGGGGGGAGCTGTGGGTGGGCGGGGGCCCATATCGGCCTCCGCGCCGAGTATGAGGGATTCCACCCACCGGGGCAACTTCTCGTCCCGGATCGTACCTGGGTGCCCTCACCGTTGTTTCCGGGTGGGTGATCGCGCGGCATGACGGCGTGCCCACTCCACCGCAAGCGCAGTCGCCTCCTCGCGATTCGCGATGGCCCCGTCCAGATGGGCAGCCCGAATCGTGGCCAATGCCTTTCCCAGGGCCGGGCCCTCGAGCCCGAGTTGAAGCAGGTCATCCCCGGATAGGGGAGCGCGTCGGCTGCGGTCCTCGGCTGCCCAGCGCAGGATCCGCCGGCGACTCAGTGGCTCGGAACACGCGTAGAGCGCGAGCAGGGTTTCCTCCCCGGTACCGCTCAGCACGCGGTCGATCGCCCCGCGTCCCCGAGCCTTCCCGAGCCGCCGCAAGATCCGCCCCCTTTCCTGACCGAACCCGGCGATGCGCTCCTCGGCATCGCCCCGGATCGAGAGGCGTTGCATGACCCGGCGCCGAAGGGCGGGCTTTAGCGGGGCGAGCCAGACCGAGAGCCCCGCCACCCAGGGCCGAAACCGGTTCGTGCGCCAGGGGGGATCGGCCAGGGCCTTGCCCAAGCGTCGCATGGGGGCGGTGGCAGATTTGGGCCAATCCAGGCCCGCTTCGAGACGCGAGAGTGCGCCCCATCGCGCCAACAAGCGCAAGGCGAGGACGGGATCCAAGCCCAAGCTCACATCCCCGAAGAGTTTCTCGAACTCCCGACGCAGGCGATCGCCGCTCACCCCCGCGAACGCGTCGTCGGCCAGGGCCCTGCGAATCGCGGCGTGGGTCGGGCGTGCCAGGCTGAATCCGAGCCGGGGAAGCAAACGGGCGGCGCGCAGGATGCGGGTGGCATCGTCATGAAAGCTCTCCGGGTGAAGAACCCTCAGCCGACCCGCGCGCAGATCCTCGACGCCGCTGCAGACATCCTTGACTTCGAGGGGCTTGCCGCCGCGTTCGGTCAGGGCGATGGCCAGGGTATTGAAAGTAAAATCCCGACGGAGCAGGTCCTCGTCCAAGGAACCCGGGCGAACCTTGGGCAAGGCGCCGGGCCGGGCGTAGGTCTCGGTTCGCGCACCGGCGAGATCGATCGCACCCTCGGGCACCTGGATCCGCAGGGTTCCGAAGCGGCCATGCTCGACCACCTGGGCCTCTCGTGGCGCTGCACTCCGGGCGATCGACCCTGCATCCGCCGAGGGAACCACGAGCAGGTCGATGTCCCGGGGATTACGCCCGAGCAGGATATCCCGCACCGGCCCGCCCACGAGGTAGAGATCCGCCTGGGCGGCGCTGGCCTTGGCCGCCAGGCCCTCCACCAAGGGCAACAGGAGCGGCGGAAGGCTCGCCAGCACACGGTCCCGAGGGATCCGGGCGCTCATCGTCGGCCCGGCCTCCCCGTGCCTCGGGGATGGCGCTCCTCGACCGTATCCCGCAGGCGTCCGCGGCTGACATGGGTGTAGACCTGGGTCGTGGAGAGATCCGAGTGTCCAAGCATGGCCTGGATGGAGCGGAGGTCGGCGCCCCCCTCGAGCAAATCCGTCGCAAAGGCGTGTCGCAGCACATGGGGAGAGACCCGGGCCGCATCGATCCCCGCCTTGCGCGCCAGCTTGCGAAGGAGCAGAAAGAAATTCTGCCGAGTCATGGGCGATCCCCGGCGGCTGAGGAAGAGCCCACTTTCGCGATCCGGGCGCTTTCCCAGCAGCCCTGGGCGCCCGTCGCGCAAATAGGTGGCCAGCGCTTCGAGGCTGGATTCCCCGACCGGGACCACCCTCTCCTTTTGCCCCTTACCTCGAACTCGAAGCAGCCCCCCGCGCGCATCGAATGCCGAAAGCGGGAGGCCCACCAACTCGCTTACGCGAAGCCCCGAGCCGTAGAGCAGCTCGATCATCGCTCGGTCGCGCATTCCCAGCGGAGTACTCGTATCCACGCCTTCCAGAAGCTTCTCGGTTTCATCGGGCCGAAGCACCCTCGGCAGGCTGCGCGCTTGACGCGGGCCTTGGACGCCCTCCAGGGGATCCGATTCGAGCCATTCTCGGCTGGCCGCGAAGGCGATCATCCGCCGCAGGGCAGAGAGGATCCGGGCACGGCTGCTGGCTGCCAGGCCCTCATCCGCGAGCCGGTCGATGAAGCCGAGGACGCAACCTCGGGTGAGCTCTTCGGGGCGAGTGATTCCGACGCTCTCGGCATGCTGGATGAAACGCGTCAGATCACTGGCGTAGGCTTCAATGGTTTTCTTGGCCAGGCCTCGTTCCAGGCGGGCATGGTTGAGATAGCGGTCGCGCAAGCCGTCCAGGTCCAGCGGATCGCCGCCCCAGGATGCGCCGCGTGCCATTATGCCCCGCCCCCCTGCCCCGGGCCTGTGGGGTCGTCGGACGTCCGGTCCTGGGCGGCGGCCAGCAACCCGTCGCGCAAGCGATCCAGCGCCTCGGTATCGCGCAGCTTTCGCCCATCCGCACCCTTGAGGTAGAAGGTGTCGGTGACCTGATCCTTGATGGTCGCGGCTTTGGAGATGTAGATCTCGAGGCCCTGCTCCCCGAGGCAATGGGTGACGTCGTAGAGAAGACCGATGCGATCATCTGCGATCACATCCACCAAGGTGTAGAAATCACTTTCGGTATTCGAGACGAGCACCCGGGGCGCTTTGCGTGCGGGGAGTGCCGGCAGTCCGAGTGGACGGGGTGCCCGGGCCATCAGGGCCTCTACGGCGAGTTCGCCCGAGAGGACCCGCTGAAGATTTTCTTCGAATTCCTGCCAGGCGAACTCCCGCTCCTCGGGTCCCCCGGGCGGGGAAGCCAGGCGGTAGATCTCGAGGGCCAGGCCCGAGCGGCTGGTATAGACATTGGAGCCCAGGATATTGAAGCCATGGGCGGATAGGGTTCCAGCCACGTTGGCATAGAGCCCATGGGCATCCGCCGTGCAGAGAATGAATTCGCTGAACCCGCCCCGCATCTCCCGAAACGCGGTGGTGGGCTCTCTCTTCTCGGCGTGTCGCAGAACCACCTGGGCGTGGCGGGCGATTTGCTTCGGCGTATGGGTAATGAAATAACGCCGGGGCATGCCCTCGAAGAAGGCCTCGACGTTGTTCTGGCCTACGCCCTGGCGGGTGAGTTCCTCGCGCGCGCCATCTCGGCGCACCTCCACCCTTGCTTCGATCAACTCCATTGCCTTGTCGGGATTATCCGCCCCGGTCTCGAGCATTTCCGCGGCTCGCTCGTAGAGTTCGCGAAGCAATTGCCCCTTCCAATCCGTCCAGGCATCTCGTGAAGAGGCGCGGATATCCGCGAAGGTCGAGAGGTAGAGGTTGCGGAGGTTGATGCGATCGCCGCAAAGTTGAGCCAATTCAAGAATCAGGCGAGAGTCCGACAGATCACGACTCTGGGCGAGGTGGGACATGAGAAGGTGATGCTCGACGATGAAGAGAACGCGCGCAGTTCGCTCCTCGGAAAGGCCGAGCCGCGCTAGCGAAGCCGCCGCCCGCACCGCTCCTTTACGAGAGTGCTCTCCCCCGAAGCCCTTTCCGATATCGTGAAGAAGGCATCCCAGGTAGAGCGCGGGTCGGTCGTCAACTTCCTCCATGAGTTCCGAGAGTTCGGGCATGGAGCGACGGTATTTGCCGAGCCAGAGTCGGCGAAGCTCCTCCACAAGAAAAATCGAATGAACGTCCACGGTGTAGGTGTGATAGATCACGTGCTGCCAGCGACAAACGACGTGCGCCCACTCGGGAACGAAGGCAGCCAGGAGCCCGATATCGTTCATCATCATCAGGCTTCGCATGACCCGGGTGCGCGAGTTCAGGATCCGCATGAAGCAAGCAGAGAAGGCGGAGTCCGCGCGTTTGCTCTCGTCGATCAAGCCGAGGTTTTCCCGGATGAAGCGTTGGGCCATGCGGGAGAGGGGAACGTCGTGGTTCTGTGCGACCTCGAAGGCCATCAAGAGCCGGATGGGACGTTCGCGAAGATGGCCAGCATGGGGGATCTCCAGATGGTCGTTCGCCAGGCGGAAACCCTCTTCGACCTCTACGCGCTCCACCTCCATATTGGCCGCGCCAGCGGCCCTCGCCGCGCATTGGGCGATGACGAGTTCGGAGTGGGCCTTGATGGCCCGGGCGTGGAGGTAGTAATCCCGCATGAAGCGCTCGACGGGCAGGTCGGGATTATCCGGGGTAAAGCGCAATTCCATCAGGGTGTCGGCGTGCCCGGTCGAACCCACCTGCTCGGCGGGGAGGTTCTCCATGGTTCCGTAGCCGATTGCCTCGGCTACTTGTTCCTGAACCTCGAAGCTCATCTGGTCGTTGGCGCGCCCCGCCATCAGGTGTAGTTCGTTTCGGACCCGCCAGATGAAATCCAGGGCGTTCCGGAATTCGCTCATTTCGGCCTCGGTCAGCAATCCGAAATGCAGCAGGTCATCCAGGTTGCGGAGCGAGGGCTGGGCGCCGCGAGCCACCCAATAAGCCGCGTGGTAATCCCGGAGCGCGCCCGCTCCCTCCTTGACGTTCGGTTGCAGCAGAAAGAGGGATTCGCCGTATTGACGGTGCCGCCGTTCGAGCAATTCGGTTTGCTCGCCCACAAAGGCGCCCACATCCTGAAGCAACTCGCGACGAATGGTATTGGCAAAATCGTGAAAAAATTCGCCATCCCCGCAGAGGAAGCGCGCAGTGAGCACGGTGGTCCGCACGGTGACGTCGGCGCGCCCCATGGTCAAGGTGTCCTCGATGGTTCGAGTCGCGCAGCCCACCGTCAAGCCGGCATCCCAAAGCCAGTATTGGAGGCGCTCGGCGATACTTGCCACGTAGGGACTCAACTCGTTCCGGTAGATGATCAATAGATCGACGTCCGAGTGAATCGACATTTCCCGGCGGGCGAAGCCCCCCACCGCCACCACCGAGACTCCCGACTCCAATTCTCCGCCCTCGGCGAGGATGAGTTCCTCTGCGACCGCGAAGAGTCTGCGGATCAGGCTATCCGTCATGTCGGAGTTCGCTTCATTGACGAGGCGCCCCGAGCCCGACTCCCTATGCAGGCCCTTCAGGTAGCCTCGGCCGGCCTCGAGGTAGGAGCGAATCGCCGAGGGAATCGCGCGCTCCAGGGGCAAATCCGACGCTTCCAGATCCTCGAGTCGAAGCTCGATTTGAGGGGCAGCCATCAGAGCCCGCCCTCCCCGGAGAGACCCTCGCCCCGGGCAGCGCGCTTCGGCGCGCGGTTGCGATAATGCCCGAGGCCCGCTGCGATCTGGGCCGCCATGACATCGAGGTATCGGTCGTCGCTGAGCTGCTTCGCATCCTTGGGGTTGGTCAGGAAGCCGGCTTCCACAAGGATCGACGGCATGCTTGACATAAAGAGAACGTAGAAGGGCCCTGTCTTGATCCCGAGATCGGACACGTTGCTGTAGTTCTGGGCCAGTCCGCGGGTCAGGTCGCCATGGACATAGGTCGCGAGATCGCGCGAATGCCGTGACGCCTCGGCGACCCGGAGCCGCGCCAGGGTTTTCTGCAATTGGTCCACCTGGCCGGGCTTGACACCGTTCTCCCGAGCCGCGACTTCGACGTTATGTCGGTCGTCGTCCTGATCCAGGTAATAGACCTCGATCCCCCGGAGCTTCCGATTATCCGACGCGTTCGAATGAATCGAAATAAAGACATCTCCCTTGGCCGACTCGGCGATTGCCGTTCTCTCCTCGAGATTGAGATAGCGATCGTCCTCCCGGGTCAGAACGACTTCGAAAGCCCGGGCCTCCAGCCTTTTCTTCAAGAGCAGGGCCAGCTTGAGGTTCACGTCCTTCTCGTGAATGCCACCGATCCCCACGGCCCCGGGATCCCGGCCGCCGTGACCCGGGTCGATCACGACAGTGCTCAGGAGCCGCGTCGCCATGGAGAGCCTGGACTTGCTCTGGGGATCCGATTTGTTCGCCGGGGGTGCCGATGCCCGCTTTTTTTGGGGTTCGCCGTAGACATCGAGCACCAGCCTGTCTGGGGAGCGCAAAGTGAAGAAGCGGTGCCCGGCATAGCGATCCAGATCGACCACGAGACGACTGAGGGTGCGGGTGTTTTGGCGCAACCGAACGCCCTGGAGCAGACCGTCACCCACCGGAACGCCTTCGGTATATCGCCTTCCGACCCAGACCCCCGGCAGATCGATATAAAGGCGCTCGGGCATGCCGGCTGCGGGATTGGCGGAGAGGGGCACCGTGGGATCGGCTTCCAATTCGACTTCCTGGTCAAACTCCACGACCACACGCGTGTAATCCGCGTACGACCAGGTCCGGATCTCGCGCACATCGACGAGTCCGGGGGGGCGATCCACCCCGAGGAGAAAGGGGAGCAGACAGAGCAGGGAAAGCCGCAGGCGTCGGATGACATTTCGCGCCGCGTATCGCCGCACCCGGGGCATCACTCGTCCTCCAGGTGTTCGCGCCATCGCCCCAATGTCGTGAGCGCTTCCAGCGGAGTCGTGGTTTCGGGGTCGATCTTGGCCAACTCGTCGAGTACCTGTTGCTGACGGATTTCCAGGCGCGAGGTCGCAGATCCAAGGGCGAGCGCCAACTGGGCATCGTCCGTGGACGGCTTCGCGCCCGGGGGCGCGTGACTTCCCTCGGCCGCTTCCAGGTCGCGCAACACCGCGTGGGCACGCTCGATCACGGCTTTGGGCAGGCCCGCCAGGCGCGCTACCTGGATGCCGTAGGAGCGGTTCGCCCCCCCGCTCACCAGGCGCCGCAAGAAGATCACCTCGTCCTTCCACTCGCGCACTTCAAAATGCGCGTTGGCCAGGTGAGTTTTGGTCTGGGCCAACTCGATCAACTCGTGAAAATGCGTGGCAAAGAGGGTGCGCGCTTCGAGGCCCGGCGTATCGTGCAGATATTCCGCCACCGCCCAGGCGATGGAGAGGCCATCAAAAGTGCTCGTTCCCCGCCCAATCTCGTCAAGAATGATCAGGCTCCGGCGCGAAGCCAGGCGGAGGATTTCGGCGGTCTCGCTCATTTCGACCATGAAGGTCGATTCGCCACGGGAAAGACGGTCCGACGCCCCGACCCGGGTAAAGATGCGGTCCACCACGCCGACGCGTGCAGAGTCCGCGGGCACGAAACTCCCCACCTGTGCCAGCAGGGCAATCATGGCGACCTGGCGGAGATAAGTACTCTTCCCCGACATATTGGGCCCGGTCAGGAGCAGGATCCGGGTTCCGCGACAATCGAGATGGGTATCGTTCGGGACGAAGCCATCGGCATTTCCCCGCCTGAGGAAGGCCTCGACCACCGGATGCCGCCCGCCTTGAATCACCAGGGCCTCCCCGCCGTTCACCTCGGGCTTGACCCAACTCTCCCGGCGAGCGACCTCGGATAGACTCGCCAGGGCATCGAGGGTCGCCACAGCATCCGCGGCGCGGCGAATCGCTTCGGCATGGGCGACGACCGCTTCACGGAGGGATTCGAAGATCTCGCGTTCCAGGGCTGCGGCGCGCTCGCTCGCGCCCATCACCGTGGCTTCCACCTCCCGCAGCGCATCGGTGGTAAAGCGCTCGACGCTGGCCAGGGTCTGTTTGCGCTCATAGTCGTCCGGAACCTTGGCGAGTTGCGCCTTCGAAACCTCGAGGGAATAGCCGTGGACCGGATGGAAGCGCACTTTGAGATTGCCGATGCCCGTGCGCTCGCGCTCGCTGACCTCGAGGCCGGCAATCCATTCGCGCCCCTCCCGGGAGTTCTCATGGATCGCGTCGAGTTCGGCGCGAAAACCCTTTCGGATATAGCCGGTCTCGAGGGCCCCCCGAGAGCCCCGGGCGATCACCGGCGGATCATCCACCAGGCCGGCTTCGAGCAACTCAGCGAGATCGGGCACGGGCTCTGGGCAAATGACAGCCTGAGGCAAGCCCGTGGCGCCCGGCTGAGCGCCGCTGAAGAGTTCATCGGCATTGCGCGCGAGGGCGGCGACGACTTCCGGGAGGGCATGAAGGGAGAGACGCAGGGCACCGAGGTCTCGGGGAACCGCCGTGGGCCTCGCGGCTTTCGCAAGCAGGCGCTCGAGATCCCGGACTCCCGCCAACGCATCCCGCAAATCCCCTCGCATGCGATCGCCTGCGGCGAGCCATTCCACGGCCTCCTGGCGCAAAGTAATGGCTTCCGGGGACTTCAAGGGGTAGGCAAGCCAGCGGGCCAGGCGCCGGGCGCCCAGGGGTGTGCGGGTTCGGTCGAGAGTCTCGATCAGCGTGCCGCGGCGCCCGCCGTCCTCACTATTTCGAAAGAGTTCCAAATGCTCTCGCGTGGAAGCATCCAGGGTGACGGATTCACCGAGTTCGTAATGCCTCAGCCGAGGAAGCTGCTCGAGGGCGAATGGCTGATTCTCACCCAGGTAGACCAGGAGCGCGGATGCGGCGCGCTGGATCCCCTTGCAGGGGCATTGCTCGAAGCCCTCGGGCACGGCGGGCAGCGCGGTGGACTCGAAATTCGAGGCCCCCATTCGGGTCAACACACATTCGGGCAGGAGCGCCTCCAAGCGCTCGACCAGGGGCTCGGGGTCGTCGGCTTGCAGCAGAAGTTCGCGGGGAGCGATTCTCTGGAGCTCCTCGCCGAGAGCGTGGGGCAAGGGGTCGCCGCTGTCATCGTTCGGGACCGAGGTTCCGCGGAAGTCACCTGTGGAAGCATCGAGCGCCGCAAGCGCCGCCGGCCGCCCTGCCCCGGCCGATGCGAATGCCACCAGCGAGACTTCCTCGTTGGCCTCGATGCCGGTGGGGTCGCCGACCAGCCCGGGTGTCACCACCTCCACCACCGCGCGCTTGACCAGGCGCCGGCCCCCGAGTTTCTTCGGGTCCTCCACCTGCTCGCAGATCGCTACACGGTGCCCGAGTCCGGCGAGTTGGCCGATATATTGCTCGGCACTGTGGACGGGGATGCCGCACATGGGCACGGCGTTTTCCTTGCCCTTGTCGCGGGTCGTGAGCGCAATGTCCAGCAGAGGCGCGGCGAGTTCCGCATCGTCGAGGAACATCTCGTAAAAATCGCCCATGCGGTAGAAGACGATGGAATCCGGATGCTCCGCCTTGATGGCGAGAAATTGCCGCATCATCGGAGTATCGAGCGCCGAGTTTTTCATGGCTGAAAGGGGTCCAGGGCGGGGTATATCACCGGGGTTCCGCGAACCGCGTCCGGACGGGTGCGGGAATCGGGACCCCAGCCTAGTCGTCGCGGAAAGCGGGTTCGGCCGGGTCCTCGGGGTCGACCGCGGGTTGCAGGCTCTTTAAATCGGCTTCCAGGCGAGTCAATTCCTTGCGATAACGCCGGGTCTCCAGACGCCTGCGCATGAGGGATAAGCTGAGGGGAATGCCGGCGCCCAGGAACCCCAGCCCGGCTGCGCCGAGCAGCACCTTCCAGAGTTGGAGGCCGGGGGAAGTTCCCAGCAGGTAGTCGATCTCCACGGGTTCGAGATTCTTGCCTGCGAACGCCCAGCCCCCGACCAGGAGGCCGAGAAAGAGCGCAATCAACGCGACGCGTCGCAACCCCCGCATGTCCTCGCCTCTCCCCGGCTCCGAATATCCTCAATCCCTTACGGAAGCCTCAACCGAAATCCGCTGCCGGCTCTTCGACGACATCGGGGGAGTTGTCCACCTTCTCCTTGAGTTCCTTGCCCACTTTGAAGAAAGGAGTCCGTTTCGCGCTGATGTGCACGGGCTCTCCGGTTTTCGGATTCCGGCCCTCCCGCGCTTCCCGGATCTTCACCTGGAAGCTTCCGAACCCTCGAATCTCGATTCGCTCGCCCTCTCGCAACGCGTCGATCATCGAGTCGAAGATCGTATTGACTACGACCTCCATGTCTTTCTTCGAGATATGGGGTGTCCGCTTGGCGACTTCTTCGATCAACCCACTCTTCGTCATGTCATGATCCCCGATTTTTCCGATGCCCCGGTTGGGAAATTTCCGGCCCCGGGGCATCGATCAGCAAAACGCCTACGAAATTTTCTCCTCGCCCCAACGATCGGGCCTCGGAGCTTGTCTCCTACTCATCCGACTTGTTGCCCAGCTTCTCCGCAAGCAGGTCACCCAGGGTCGTCGTCTGAGTCTGAGACTCCTGTTCGGCGAGTTCCTTGAGCGCTCGCCGCTCTTCCTTGTCCGTCAAGGCACGAATGGAGAGCGATACCTTCTGCTCTTCCGGCTCGACCTTGACCACCAGAGCGGTGACTTCCTGGCCAGGCTTGAATACTTCGGCGGGATTCTCGATCCGTTCGGCAGCCAGTTCCGAGCTGTAGACCAGGCCGTCGATCCCGTCTTCGAGCCGAACAAAGACGCCGAAGTCGGTGACGGTCGTGACCGGCCCCGTGACCTCGCTCCCCACACCGAATTTCTTGCTGATGCCATCCCAGGGATTGGGTTCGAGCTGCTTGATCCCCAGGGAGAACTTTTCGTTCTCCTTGTCGATCTTCAGAACGACTGCGTTCACCTCGTCGCCCTTCTCGAACTTCTCACTGGGATGCTTCACCTGCTCGGTCCAGGAGATATCGGACACATGGACCAGGCCGTCTATGCCTTCGTCCAGACCAATGAAGACGCCGAAATTGGTGATATTTCTCACCGTTCCCGAGACCCTTGTGCCCACGGGATACTGCTCCTCGATGAGGGTCCAGGGATTTTCTTCGGTCTGCTTCATGCCCAACGAGATCTTGCGATTCTGCTCGTCGACATCGAGAACAACCGCTTCGACATCGTCGCCCACCGAAACCACCTTCGAGGGGTGCTTGATCCGCTTGGTCCAGGACATTTCGGATACGTGAACCAGGCCTTCGATCCCCGCTTCCAATTCGATGAACGCCCCATAATCCGTCAGGGAGACCACCCTGCCCGAGAGTCGCTTGCCCAGCGGGTAGCGCAGGGCCGCGTCGACCCAGGGATCGGGTTGGATCTGCTTGAGACCCAGGGAGACGCGCTCGCTCTCCGGGTCGAATTTGAGGATCTTGACCTTGATCTCATCACCCACATTGAAGAGCTCGCTGGGGTGATTGATGCGGCCCCAGGACATGTCGGTGATATGGAGCAGGCCGTCGATGCCGCCCAGATCGATAAAGGCGCCATAATCCGTCAGGTTCTTGATGACCCCATCGAGGATTTGATCGGCGGATAGGGTGGCAAGCGTGGTTTCGCGCATCTGCTTGCGCTCGGTCTCGAGCAACGCGCGCCGGGAGAGAACAATATTGCCCCGTCGCTTGTTGAACTTGATGATCCGAAAATGAACCCGATCGCCAATCATGCCATCGAGGTTCCGCACCGGGCGAAGGTCCACTTGGGATCCAGGCAAGAAGGCCTTGACTCCGATATCCACGGAAAGGCCGCCCTTGACCCGGGCCACGATGGTGCCCTCTACGGATTCCTCTCGCTCATAGGCCTGGCTGATTTCGTCCCAAACCTTGAGGCGTTCCGCCTTTTCTTTCGAGAGGACAACGCGACCGTCCTCGTCCTCGGCATCCTCGACAAGCACTTCCACGCTATCGCCCACGGCGACGAGCATGGTTCCGTC
The DNA here is from genome assembly GCA_014240165.1 of Myxococcales bacterium. GTDB lineage: Bacteria > Myxococcota_A > UBA9160 > UBA9160 > UBA4427 > JAZXM01. The sequence goes on from JAAZXM010000035.1 coordinate 30,696, forward strand.
TTCGTCCATGAACTCCCAAGAGGCGATCATCCCCTCGGATTTGAAACCGACGTCTACCGTTACGTGGTCGTCGTCTATCGCCAGGACCTTTCCTTTGGCCAGTTCGCCTTCTTTGACCGCTTCGGGTCCTTTGGTAAAGAGTTCGGCGAAGGATGCTTCCTCCGTCGTTATCGTATCGATCGGTTCACTCATGAGTTGTGTTTGACTCTCCTAGGGTAAGCCGATTCGGGATCGGCTTGAATTTCCGGGTTATCGGCCCCGGATCGGACGTCCTCTCACGAGGCGGGACTCACCGGAGACGACACGTTTTGTGTGATCGCCTCCAACGAAGCCCGCGCCCGCGCCAGAAATGCTTGTTGCGCCTCGGTATCGCCCTCTTCGATCAGCCTCGCGAGATCAGCGAGGGCGTCCGAAAATGCCTTGAGGGGCGTTGCCACGGCTTTTCTGTTCGTATTCAGAATCTCCGCCCAGAGAGCGGGCTCGCTGTTCGCGATCCGGGCGAAATCCCGGAATCCGCTCCCGGCGAGTTCTCCCGCCGCGGCAGGAGCGTCAGCCAATGTGCGGGCAAATGCAAATGCCAGCACGTGCGGAGCATGGCTCACCCAGGCCACTTCCGCGTCGTGGGCGCCGGGCGCCCGGGTGATCACATGGGCCCCCAATCCGGCCCAAAAAGCCGAAATCGCCTGGACGGCGGCGGCGGGGGTCGATTCCAGGGGCGTCACCACGCAGGGAGCGCCCTCGAAGAGGTCTGCGGAAGCGAATTCGATGCCCTGGTGATGGCTGCCCGCCATGGGGTGGGCACCCACGTAGTGCGCACCCGTGGGAAGCAGGCCCGGCAGGCTGTCCGCCAAGGGGCCCTTGATGCTGCCCACATCGGTGAGCAGCGCTCCCTCCCTGAGCCAGGGCGCCGCTTCTGCCACAAGCGCCTGCATGGCGCCCACGGGAGAGGCCAGGACGATGAGGTCGGCCCCGGAAACCGCGCCCTTGAGATCAGCGATCTCGTCCACGATGCCTTCGGCCAAGGCGTACTCCAGAGGGCCCCGGCGACGGGCATAACCCACAACTTGGCTTGCGCGCCCCGCTTTCTTGGCGGCGCGGGCCACGGATCCCCCCAGGAGTCCGAGGCCAAGAATGGCGACCCTTTCGAAGACCCGGCTCAAGACGGCGCCCCCGATGCAATGGGGCCCTGCTGCTCGATGGCCTGCAGGCTCTTGATCAATTTCTCGTTTTCCTCGGACGTACCCACCGAAACGCGAATATGGTTGTCCAGCCCGAAACCTCCCAGCGGCCGCACAATGACGCCTCGCCGCAGCAACGCATCGGCATATCCCGGGCCTGTCTCCACCAGAATAAAATTCGCGTCGCTCGGCCAGACCCGGTAGCCCAAGGCTTCCAACTCCGGGGTGAGGTATTCGATGCCCGAGGCGTTCATCTCCCGGGTTCTCTGGGCGTGTTCATCATCCCCGAGGGCTGCCAGGGCCGCGGCTTCCGCCAGTCGGTTCACGTTGAAGGGGTGACGAGCACGGTCGAGGTACCCGATCAATTCGGGACTCGAAATCCCATAGCCCACCCGCAAACCGGCCAACCCGTAAATTTTGGAAAAGGTGCGGAGCGCCAGGGTGGCGGGCCGCTTCGCGATCAGGCTGGGCGTGTCGGGAAAATCCGATCTTCGCACGTACTCGAAGTAGGCCTCGTCCAGCACCACGACCACATCGTCCGGGATCTCGGCCATGAAGCGGTCCAGCGCCTCTGCCCCGAAACTTGTCCCGGTGGGGTTGTTCGGATTGCAGAGAAAAATCATCTTGGCGCCCTCGGACGCCGCGGCTGCGATCCCGGGCAGGTCGTGATCCATCTCGGCGGTCAGGGGCACAAAGACCGGTTCCGCCCCCATCCCTTTGGCCACGATCGGGTACATGGCGAAGGAGGGCCAAGGCATCACCACCCGGTCGCCCGGAGCCAGGAATGTCTTGGCCAGGAGTTCCAGGACCTCATCGCCCCCGCAACCGAACACCAATTGGGCGGGATCGACGCTCAAATGTTCGGCCAGGCGAGCCCTCAGGGCGAAGCACGCCCCATCGGGATAGCGGTGGATCTCCTCGGCGGAAGCTGCCAGCACCTCCAGCGCGCGAGGGGAAGGCCCCAGCGGGTTCTCGTTCGAAGCGAGTTTCACAGACCCCGAGATGCCGAGTTCGCGCTCGACTTCCTCGATGGGCTTGCACGGTTCGTAGGGGCGAAGGCCCCGAATATGCGGATTCACGACGTCACGAAGGCTCATGAAGACCTGCGATTGCCGTGAGCTGAACGCGAGGCTTCACTGGCGCGAGGGAATGAGCCGAGGATCTTGTACGAGTGCGCGTAGCCCGCAGCTTCCTCGAGCGCCCGGGCAACCGCTTCGTCGGTCTGATGACCTTCCATGTCGATGAAGAAGACGTATTCCCAGGGCTTGCCCTTCATCGGGCGCGATTGGACCGCGGTGAGGTTTACATCGTGCTTGGCGAAGGGTTTCAGCAGGCTGTAGAGCGCCCCGGCCTGGTCCCGGCGCACGGTAAAGGCGGCCGAAGTCATGTCGTTTCCGCTGGGATCCGGGGTTTCGCGCCCGACCACCACAAAACGGGTGGTATTTCCGCGTTGGTCCTCGATCCCGCGAGCGACAAATTTGAGCGAGTAGGCATCCGCCGCGACAGCGCTCCCGATCGCGGCCACTCGGCGGTCGGCCACGGCCAACTGCGCGGCCGCAGCTGTGCTCGGGGTGTCGCGCACGTCGACTAGGGGAAGTTTTTCCGCCAGCCAGTTGCGGCATTGCGCCACGGCTTGAGGAATCGAGGCCACGACTCCCACGTCGTCCAGCGAGCCCGTTTGGGAAAGCAGGTTTTGCGTCACTTCGATCATGACCTCACCGCAGACGATGACCTCGCTTTCCATCAGGGCATCCATGGTCGGATTGATCGCGCCCTCGATGCTGTTTTCCACGGGGATGACCCCAAAGTGGGCTTCGTCCCGCTCCGCGGCGCTGAACACATCGTGCATATGCCGGACGGGCAAGAGGTCGACCTGTGAGCCGAATTGAGCCAATGCCGCCTGGTGGCTGAACGTGCCCTCCGGCCCCAAATAGGCCACCCGGACGCGCTCCTCCAGGGAGCGGGTGGCGGAAATGATTTCGCGAAACACGTGGGGAATGCCAGCGGCGGGAAAGGGGCCCGAATTTTTCTTGACCAACTCGGCAACGAGGTCGCGCTCGCGGCTGGCCACATAGACCGGGCTATGAGAAGCCGCGGACTTGACCCGGCCCACCTCACTCACGAGTGAGGCCCGAGCGTTCAGCGCCGTCAGAATCTCAGCGTCCACCGAATCGATGACCTCACGCAGGCGAGCGAGTTCCTGGGCGACTTGGTCGTCCTCGGCGTTTTTCGCTTTGCCCTTGGCCATCTGACCTCGAATTCTGGTGCTTTGCACTCGGGCTGAGCTGACTGCACGCGCTCGCGTGCAGTGGCCTCGAAGTGTGCTGTTGCGGGTTGTGACGCCAAATCTCGCGCGGATCGCGCGCTCCCTGGAGATCGGCTCCCCGATTTCCGGGAATCGTGTAACCCCTTGAAATCCGGCAGCAATATATCCGACCGAAAAACGGGCCGCAAACCGGCGAAGCGAATTTACCCAGGGCAACCGGGCAGTTATGGAGATAAGGGGCATCTGAGCCCACTCAATGCCCAAGATTTCCATGATTTTTCTCTCGAACAGCGTTTTGCCCCGGGCTTTGGCGCCCCCGGAGTCCTCCACCCTGAGGACGAGCATCCCAGCGCCCCCACCCCGCCGTCCCTGCCCTATGGTGTTCGCCCATGAGCAAAGTCGTCGCACTTTCGGGGGGAATCGGGTCGGGCAAGACCACCGTGCGCGAGATCCTCGCCGAACTCGGAGCCACCACGGTCTGCGCGGACGCGATCGTCCATGCGATCCAGGTGCCCGGGACTGGCATTCTCGAAACCATCGCCGAAGCGTTTGGCCCCGAAGTCATCGATGCGGACGGCCAACTCGACCGCGCCGCCCTCGGTGGGGTCGTCTTCGCCGACGCCTCGGCACGGGCCCGCCTGGGGGCCATCATGCATCCCCCGGTCATGGCTGAAATGGCTCGCCAGGCCGACGAGGGCCTGCAATCGGGCAGCCCATTGGTGGTGATGGACATTCCGCTGTATTTCGAGGGCCTGCGTTCGGGCACGGGAAGTGCCGCGGCGAGGAATTACGACGCCGCCCTTCTGGTTTGGGTCCCTTCCGAAGTCCAGGTGGAGCGCACCATGGCCCGGGACCACTGCGACCGAGCAGAGGCGGAGCGCCGAGTGGCCGCCCAAATGCCCATCGATGAAAAACGCGACTACGCCACGCACATCATCGACAATTCCGGGGACCGCGACGCGACCCGGGACCAGACCGCCAAGGTCTTTGCCGAACTGACCGCGGCTCCAGGCTGACCCCTTCGAGCCGGCCTGCCTCTATTGCCTGATCTCGGGCTCAGGACGGCGCTTCCGAAGCCAGGCTATTCCTCGTCCCTTTCGTGCTGCCGCACGGCTTCGACAAAGGCCTTCATGAGCCCCGGATCCTTGGCGAAGTCGGGGCCCTCGACCCCGGTGGCCACATCGACGCCCCAGGGCAGGATATCGCCTACATCGGCCAGGGCCTGCTCCACGTTTTCCGGGTTGAGCCCCCCGGCCACGATGACGTCGTAACCGTGAACGATCAGATCCTCGGCTTCGCTCCAATCCCAGGACTTGCCCTGCCCTCCGCCTTCGTGGGGATGGTCCAGGAGGAGAATCGCGCCGGGGTAGGTTTCCGCCGCTTCCTGATCGGCCCCGCGGATCGCCTTGATGGCAGGCAGGTCGATGGCTTCGAGATCTTCCTCGGTCTCGTTTCCGTGAAATTGAACTCGGGTGAGGTCGACGCGGCGCAAAACGGTGTCGATCTGATCCCAACGCGCGTCTTGAAAAAGCGCGATGCGTTCGACTTCGCTGTCGCTCACGGCTTCACAAATCGCTTCTGCTTCTCTCAACTCGAGCTGTCGCGGAGATCCAGCAACAAAATTCAGCCCGATGAGATCCGCACCGGCGTCGACCGCCGCTCGGCCTTCATCCGGTGTGCGAATCCCGCAGATCTTGATACGTACCCTACCGCTCACTGCCGCCTCCGTAGTTCTCTCAGCGCCTCGGCGACATCCGCCTGACGCATCAGTGATTCTCCCACCAAAAAAGCCTGGGCGCCCGCTTTTTCCAGGCGCGCAATATCGGCGGATACATGGATTCCGCTCTCCGCCACCAGAACAACCTCCGTATTTCCGCCCAACGCGGCCGCCACCCCTTCGAAAACCCCGAGGTCCACGGCAAACGTCCGCAGATTCCGGTTGTTCACCCCCACCAGGGTCGCCCCGACCTCGAGGGCAATCTCCAATTCCGCCGGGTCGTGTACCTCGATGAGCGCATCCAGACCGAGGCTATCGGCGTGGGCAGCGAACTCCCCGAGTTGCGCGGGCGAAAGCGCCGCCACGATGAGCAGCACCGCGTCGGCGCCCGCGGCCCGGGCTTCGTCGATCTGGTAGCTGTCGATCACGAAATCCTTGCGCAGCAACGGAAGGTCTACGGCCTCGCGCACCTGAGCGAGGTAGCCGAGTTCGCCCCCGAAGAAATTCTCGTCCGTGAGCACCGAGAGCGCCGCGGCCCCGCCCGACGCGTAGGCTTGAGCGAGGGAAACGGGTTCGAAATCGGGGCGGATCAAGCCCCGGCTCGGAGATCGGCGCTTGAGCTCCGCGATCACCACCGGCGCCTCGCCCTCGGTGAGCGCCGCCGCAAGGCCCCGCACGGGAAGTTCCACGCCCTGGGCCCGAGAGGCCATTTCCCCGGCACCGACTCGTGCTTTGGCGGCTTCCACCTCGCCGCGTTTGTGCTCGAGGATTTCGTCGAGAATCGTCACGGGATTACGCCGCTGCCTGACTGGCGGCGACCAACTCAGCCAACTTGGTTTCGGCGGCTCCTGAGTCGATACTCTCTGCCGCGCGTTCGATGCCCGCGCCCAGGTCGGCAACCGCCCGCGCGGCCCAGAGCGCCCCTCCCGCATTCAGGCAGACGATGTCCCGGCGCGGCCCCTTCTCTCCCGCCAGGATTTCGCGCAGGATCCCGGCATTGGTCTGAGCGTCGCCGCCCGAGAGATCCTCGGGGCGCGCCAAAGGCAATCCGAATTTCTCGGGGTGGATCTCGAGGACCTCGACTCGGCCGCCTTCGGCAATGGCCGCATGGGTCGTTCCCGTGGTCGTGATCTCATCCAGCCCATCGCTTCCGTGGACCACCAGGGCGCGGTCTGCCCCGAGTTGCCCCAAGGCTGCGGCCAATGACTCCACCAGGGCATCGTCGAAGACCCCGACGATCTGGTTGCGGGCCCCGGCCGGGTTCAAGAGCGGGCCCAGGCAGTTGAGCAACGTGCGGACGCCGATCTCGGCGCGTACGGGCCCGACGTGCCGGAAGGCGGGGTGGGCCGTGCGGGCGAAGAAGGGGGCGATGCCCGTCGAAGCCAGGATTTCGCCGCAGGTCGCTACCGGGAGATCGATCCGCACACCCAGCGCTTCCAGGGTATCGAAACTCCCGGTGCGGCTCGTGATGGCCCGATTTCCGTGCTTGGCCACCGGCGTTCCGGCCCCGGCGACGACGAAAGCCGCGGTCGTGGAAATGCTGAAAGTGGAGAGCCCGGTGCCCCCGGTTCCGCAGGTATCCACGGTATGCGGATCCTGGGCCTCCACGGTATCGGCGGCGGCGCGAAGCGCCCGGGCCACGCCCACGATCTCGTCGACGGTCTCGCCCTTCATGCGCAAAGCAACCAGAAGTGCAGCGATCTGGGCGGGACTGGCATCGCCCGCCATGATTTCCGAGAAAGCCGCCTCGAGGATCGCCGCGGGCACTTCTTGGCCCGCCATCGCGCGGGCGATTGCATCGGGCAAGCTCACGGGCGGCCGCCTCCCGCGCAAACCCGGGTAAAATTCGCGAGCAATTCCTTCCCCACCCCGGTCAAGATGGATTCGGGGTGGAATTGGACGCCTTCCACGGGCAATTCGCGGTGTCGCACGCCCATGATTTCGCCGTCCTCGCTGCGGGCGGTGACCTCAATGGCGTCCGGGCAACTCTCCTGTTCGATCACCAGGGAGTGATAACGCGTCGCCTCGAATTGCTCCGGGAGACCCTCGAATACGCCCTGCCCTCCATGGCTGATGACCGAGGTCTTCCCATGCATGATCGAGCGAGCGCGAACGATCCTTCCCCCGTAGGCAACCCCGATGGATTGGTGGCCCAGGCAGACCCCGAAGACCGGGACACCCTGGGCGGCGAAGCGCTCGACACTCTGGATCGAAACGCCGGCCTCTTCGGGGACCCCCGGACCGGGGGAGATGACGAGACCGTCGGGCTTGCGCTCCAAGAGCGCTTCCAGGGGCTCGGCGTCATTGCGCACGACTTCCACCTCGGCGCCGATTTCCCCGAGATATTGAAAAAGGTTGTAGGTAAACGAGTCGTAGTTGTCGATCATGAGCAAGCGCATCAATCCAGGCCCTCCCGAGCCAGGTCGATGGCCATCAGCACTGCACGCGCCTTATTGCCGCACTCGGCGAACTCGAGTTCCGGTACCGAATCCGCAACGACGCCCGCTCCAGCCCAGAGCGAGATGCGCCCCTGATTGGCCACCAGGGTTCGGATCGTGATGGCCATGTCCATATTTCCCGAATAGTCGATATAGCCCGCACAGCCACCGAAGGGACCGCGGCGGACAGTCTCGAGTTCCTCGATGATCTCCATGGCGCGGACTTTCGGCGCCCCTGAAAGGGTCCCGCATGGGAAAGTCGCCCGCAGTACATCGAGCCAGTCGAGTCCGTCCCGGAGTTGACCGCGGACATGCGAGACGATGTGCATGACGTGGGAGTAGCGTTCGACAACTGCGTACTCACTGACCTCGATACTTCCCACCTGGGCCACGCGCCCGAGATCGTTTCGCCCCAGGTCAACCAGCATCAGGTGCTCTGCCCGCTCCTTGGGGTCCGCGAGCAACTCGGCCTCCAGGGCCTTGTCCTCTTCCTCGCTGGCTCCCCTGTGCCGGGTCCCCGCAATCGGACGCACATCGACCTTGTCCTCCTCGAGCCGAACGAGGATTTCGGGCGAAGATCCCACGAGGACCGCGTCCCCTTCCATGCGCAGAAAAAAGAGGTACGGGCTTGGATTGATCGCGCGCAGGTGCCTGTAGATCAGGAACGGATCGACCTGCTCGGGCATTTGGAATTGCTGACCGAGAACGACCTGGAAGGCATCGCCGGCCTCGATGTATTCCTTGGCCCGCTTGACGATCTCGTGATACTGCTCCTCGCTCATGCTGCGCTCGACATCCATGGGGGCCTTGACCGCCTCCGCGCGTGGCTCCGCCGGCAGCTCAGCGCGCAGCCGTTCCACAACCGCATCGATGGCCTTCATCTCGGCTCGGCGCGCCTGCTCGGGATCGTCGCCCTCTTCCAGATGGGCGTGGCGAACGATCAGGGCCATGTGGCGAATATTGTCGTAGACCACCACCGTCTCGGGAAAGACGAACCACAGATCCGGCAGGCCGACCCGATCCGGGTTTCCGTCGGGGATTTCCTCCACGAAGCGCACCCACTCGTAGCCGATCATCCCCACGGCTCCGCCGACGAAGCGAGGCAGATCCATGTCCGCGGGATGAGCAGCGCGGTAGGCGGCGAGTTTTTCGCGCAGGAACTCCAACGGATCGCCGGCCACGGTCTCGCGGTGGGTTTTCCCCGCCTCCACCCACTCCACTTCCCTGCCCCGGGCACGAAAGATGGCCCGGGCACCGGTCCCGATGAAGCTGTAGCGGGCCCATTTCTCGCCGCCCTCCACGGATTCGAGCAGGAAACTCGTGTTGCCGTCGTCGAGGCGGCGGAAGATCGACAAGGGCGTATCGAGGTCCGCCATCACTTCGCGGACCACCGGGATCAGGTTTCCCTGAGCGGCGAGTTCGCTGAATCTTTCTGAAGAGGGGCGGAACACGATTGCCTCGGGCACCGACGTCGAAGAAGCTCGGAAGTGGGCGTGAATTCGACGGAAAAAGTGGAATGAGTCTATGGCTCCGGTCGGCAATCAGCAAGCCACCGCCGAGTTCAAGCCTTTGCGAGCGGGCGAGCCGGGGACGCGCTCAGCCCGCCGATTTCCCCTCGCGCTGCTTCTCGAGATAGGCCTCGAGGGTCTCCCGCTCGATGACCCCCTCGTGGCGCTCGTAGAGACGGCCGTCTGCGCCCACCACGAAGAGCGCAGGAAAACCCATGGCACCGAGTTCGCGCGAGAGTTGTTCGCCCCCCACCAGGTTCGGGTAGCGAACGTCGTGGTCCTGCACCCACTCGCGAACGGTTTCCACGGAGGTCTGGTCCACCGAAACGCCATAAAGAACCACATCGCCGTCGTCCCGATGCGCCTCGTGGAAGGCATTCAGAACCGGAACCTGGAGCGCGCAGGGCGGGCACCAGGTGGCCCAGAGGTCCAAAACCACGATCTTGCCCTGGAGTTCGGCCAGATCGACGACGCCCCCGCCCTCGAGCAAGGGCAGGATGAAGCCCGGCGCCGGCGGCGCTTCGGCCTTGTGCTCGGCTTCGGGCTGCTCTTCGGCCCAACAACCCGACAGCACGCTCGCGAGGAGCAGCGCGATCAGCAACAGAATTTGGGGCTTTCGCCCCGGGAAAGTATCGCGCCTCATTGCAAAGCCTTTTCCGCCCGGGCAACGAAATCCGCAAGAAAGCTGAACTGGCTGTTCAGGCGGCTGAACTGATTCGTGGTCATCAGGACGCCCACCGCCATCAAGATGACCCCCGACGCGATCTCGAGTCTGCGGAAATGATGTTTCATGCGCGAGAAGGCCCGAAAAAAGAATTCGATGCTCCAGCCGGCAGCCAGGAAAGGAACTGCCAGGCCCGCGGAATAGATCGCGAGCAGCGCAGTGCCCTCCACCACGGTTTCGCGACTCCCCGCCAGGGCCAGCACACTGCTGAGTATGGGGCCGATGCACGGGGACCAACCCATCGCGAAGCCGCCGCCCACGAGGTACGTCGCGAGCAGGCTCCGTTCCTTGACGTCGACCTGCACCCGGGTATCCCGGTAGAGCCAGGGGATGGGAACCAGGCCGGTCATATGAAGTCCGAAGAGAACGATCAGCACACCCACCACTTGGATGGCGCCAATTTCGAGCCCAAAGAGATCGACGTGCCAGGTCCGTACTGTGTGCCCCAGGGTCACGGCCCCGATGCCCATCAGGATGAAGACAGTCGAGAAGCCCGCGATGAAGCCAAGGCAGGCCCGAATCACGCGTCGGCGAAGGGCCGAGTCCCCCACCCCCTTCTCCATTTCCTCCACGGAAACACCGGAAATCAGGGAGAGGTAGGCGGGCATCAGCGGCATCACGCAGGGCGAGAAGACCGAGATCAGGCCGGCTGCGAAGGCCAGCGGTATATGCGAAGCGAACTCACTCATGGACGGGAATCATTGTGCCTTTCGTATTCGGACTCGCAACCGCTCCCTCGAGGCAGCGACCAGAGCCCTCTACGTATCGGCAGAACGACTTCGAAACCTCAATCCAGCAGGCCGCGCGCCCCTCCTCGCTCCAGGACGCAGATCAGGCGCAAAGAGCGCCCCCGGGCACTACCAACCGTAGAGATCCTCGCTGCTATCCGGTGGCGCCGCGACGTCCACGGTGGATGGGTCCTGTGAGGCCCGGTACTCCGGGAGCCGACCGATGAACTCGATCTCCTCCTCGCCGCGGAGCGCGGCCGGGGTAATCACGTAGGTCCCCCTGACCGCTCGGGTCAGGACGGTGGTCGCGACTTCCGAATCGCCCGCCGAGAAAATCCAGGCGCAGCCCGCCACCGCGGTGCCGCCCAGGGAGTAGACCACCTTGAACGGGCCATAGATTAAGCTCGCCAATGCGGCCGCCACGCCCAGCCCACCTTCATTCGCCGCGTCGCCCACCTCGTTGGCACTCGCAGCGCCCGGCGCGCCGAGCAGCCCCGCGACACAGATCCACGCGCATAGCTGGCGCTTGGAACCCGCCATCGTCATCGAAATCGATCGACTCATGGTACTCCCCCCTAAAGCGGTTGATCCGCCACGCTTCCCCCAAGCCGGGAGTGTCCCTCTTTGCCTCGATCTCGGCAAGTCCAGGCGCAGTTCGGCGGCAAAATCACGCGCCAGGGTGCGCCCTGAATCAGAAGGCGTCGTCGGTATCGAGCAGAAGCGTGACCGGGCCGTCGTTGATCAGTGAGACCGCCATCTCGGCCTGGAAGCGCCCGGTCACAACCGCGCACCCCTGCGCCCGGGCCTCTTCTGCCAGGCGATCGAGCAGAGGCGCCGCGTGTTCGGGCCGAGCGGCGGCGCCGAAAAAGGGACGCCGACCCCTGCGACAGTCACCCAAGAGTGTGAACTGGGACACGAGGGCCAAGCTGCCCCCCGTCTCCAGCAAAGAGTGGTTCATCCGGCCGGTGGCATCGTTGAAGATGCGGAGTTGAACGATCTTGCGCGCGAGCTTCCTCGCGTGATCCTCGTCGTCGTCCACGCCCACAGCGACCAGGGCGAGCAATCCGGCCTCCATCTCGGCGACTGTCTCGCCCCCCACATCCACACGGGCCTGGCTCACGCGTTGAATCACGGCACGCACGAGGCCTAGATCTCCCGCCTCTCGCGCCGTCCGCCCGCAGCGCGGATCTGGGGTTCGGGTGGGGACGCGATCGGGGCTTGGGC
>JAAZXM010000036.1:0-8601 GCA_014240165.1 Myxococcales bacterium
GGTCCGGGCCATGCCGAGCATTTCGCCGGTCACCGCGTTGGTGTGCCGCTTGGTCGACAAGAGGGCGAGCTTGGGTTTTTCCACCAGGGTCGCGACCAGTTCCGCGACCTCCGCGTCGAGCGCTTCGGGGGCGACCCGGGGAACGTGACGGTTGCGGGTCAATCCGCGGGGGCCATGAGCGTGGGCGCCCTGCTGGGTGCGCCTTCGGCCCGGGGCCTTTTTCATCGGGCCATTCTTCAGAGCGCGGCAGGCAGGCACGTGCTCGGCCGAGACGAAGCCGATCGCGTAGCCGATCGTTTTCTTCACGAGTTGGGGAAGAGAAACTGCACGCCCAGTGAATTGGCGGAAATCCCGGTGGCTGAAATTCTGCGAGCCCAGGGCCTGGTCAACCGGGAATTCATGAACGCTCGGGACTTGATGGTGATGATGCCCTGCGTCGACGGTGAACTGGTCACGGAGTCCCCCCTGGAAGCCATCAAGGGAGGAGCGGCGTCCGAAATCGAGTTGATGATCGGAACCACCCTCGATGAATGGAAGCTCTTCACACCGGTGGATACCGGTTTGCTCGGATCGAGCGAATCGCGACTCGTCGCCCGCTTTGCGGATCTTCTCCCCGAAATCGCCGAGAATTCTCCGTCGCCCGAGCAGGCGGCCCAGTCCTACCGGGAAGCGGTACGCGAACGGGGCGGTCGCACGACGCCCTTTGAAGTCTGGAGTGCGTTTCAGTCCATGCGGGTTTTTCATCGTCCATCGGTGGAATTGGCCGATGCGCAGGTTCGGGCTGGGGGCAGGGCCCATTCCTATCTCTTCGCCTGGAAGCCGGCCGCCTTCTCCCAAACCCTGGGCGCCTGCCATGCCATGGATCTGCCCTTCGTCTTCGGCCGAACCAGTGATCCCCTGACGCGTGCGCTGACTGGATTCGCTTTTTCGGCACGCCGGCTTTCATCGCGGATGCAGGCTGCTTGGGCGAGCTTCTCTCACGGCGGCAGCCCCTGTCATGATGAACTTCCCGAATGGGACAGCTACGACTCAGCAACACGTCCCACCATGGTCTTCGACCGGGAATGTACTTTGGCCGACAGCCCTCTCGCCGCGGAGCGCGAGTTGATCGACGCCTGGAGTTGAGCGCCGGGTCGGCGTGGCTGTCGCGTATCCGCTGGACTTGGCCTTCCGACGCTTGAACGAGTCTTCGGTCTAAGCCGCTACGCGATCTCGAGAAGCGCGTGGGCCTCGCGCGTGCTCTGGGCGATGGGAATGCCGTAGGGACAGGCATTCGTACAGGGAGCGCTGCAGGCGATACAGGAATCAGCCTTCTTTTCGAGTTCCGAGTAGAGCCGCATGGCTTCTTTTTGCGCTCCATAGTGCTCGAAATACATCTTGTATCGGAGGATGTCGTGGATCGCCAACTCCTCTGGACACTGTCCGAGGCAGGCACCGCAATGGGGACGACAATGCTTCGCGGCCGCCAGCTCCTCGTAGCGTTGCAAACACGCCATATCCTCCGCTGTGGGTGCCTCGCCCGAGGCGGAGAGGAATTCATCGAGTTGGGCGGATTCCCAGAGCGAGATGACCAGGCCCGAGACCGCCGGATTGGAGAGCACCCACTTGAACGCGGCCTGGGTATAGGATTCGCGATCCGCCCGAGATGACATGAGGCCCTGGTGCATGGCCCCGCGGAGGGTCTTCATGGCCACGACCCCGATATCCGCCTGCGCTGCTCGCTGGACGATATCCTCGAGGCCTGGCCAGGCACCGTGATGGTACGCGAGCATCATGACATCGAAGCGGTTGCTCTCGATGGCATGGTTCGCCACGGCCTCGAGATTCGGGGTGTGGGTGGAGACGCCGAGAAAGCGAACTTTGCCCGCCTCCTTCAAGCGATCGAATGCCTCGTGCGCGTTCTCGTCCATGAGGCGCTCGATGCTGTCGCAAGAGTGGATGTGAATCAGGTCCACCCAATCCGTTTGGAGGCGCTCCAGGCTGCCTTCCACGGCTTCGATGTATTCCTGCACGGAATTGCCGGGTCCCAGGTGACCGGTGGGCCGACAGAATTTCGTCGCCAAGAACATTTGCTCGCGAACGCCCTTCATGGCCTGGCCGAGGCGGTTCTCCGAGTTGGCTCCGCTGTAATCCGGTGCAGTGTCGAAGTAGTTGATCCCGCGGTCGATGGCCTCTCGGGCCACTTCAGCGGTTTGCCGGCCACCCGTGCCCGAACCCGAGCCCAGAGAGATATCCGAGATACGGGCTTCGGTTCGGCCTAGCCTGCGGTATTCGCGGACCCTGGCCCCGGACCATTCATCGAGTTGTTGATCGGCCTTATAGGGCGGCCGAACAAGGAAGATGTGGCGACCGGAAATCGCGTACCAATCGCTGATGCGTGAAAACGTAGCGAGGAGTGTGGCTGCGAGTCCGCCGCCCGCACCGAGTGCCCCCAGGAGAAATCGGCGTCTCCCTGTGGGTTGCGTGTTGGTCGTTCCGGACCGAAGAGCCCGCGCCCAACGAAAAGTGAGGATCAGGCTGGTGACGATCGCAGCTGCGGTGAGAAGAATGGGCAGGAGGGATTCGCTGCTTCGATCGTACCCTTCGACCAGGCGCGCCAGCGAGCGGCCCAGGGCGAAATAACCCAGAGCGCATGTGATTAGCCAGGCAATGATTACTCGTTGACCCATGATCGATCCTCTCGATGCGGCGGCGAGCCTAGGGGCTGACTTCGATTCGCCCCTTGATCTTCAACTGCGGGTTCTCCCGATCCATCCTGGAGCCAGAAAGCCAGACCTCGTATTCATAGCTGCCCGGTTTGAGCGAGCAGGGAGTGGCCAGATTCTCGTTATCACCGAGGGCCTGTACGGATTCGATGCGATCGCCGCTCAGGACGAATTGGGGTCGCAAATCCTTGCACACAAAGGCGTCGGCCATGCTGGCAGGCAATTGGACGCTGGCCACGGAACTCGACCAGTTGTTCCACGCGATGGAATTCTTTGAGCCCGAAACCTGGACGACCTTGGGTGCCAGGCTCATGTTGTTGATCTGGACGACTTTATGACTGTTCGCTTCTCCCGGATTACTCGCGCATCCCGAGCCGAGAAATGGAAATAGCGAGATAAGAACGCCGAGTTGGATGAGTCGCATGGATGCTCCCGTGGCTCCTTGAATCGTTGGCGAAAACCTTCCCCTGAGTATGGGCCAGTAGGCGGTCAATCCCCAACCCCCCTCCCTGGCCCGCGCGTGCGGAAGGCGGGTCAGGAGAGATTTTTGCCGTACGGCCGAGAGTTGGGGCATGCTGTGGACCGGGGAGAAAACATGAGAAACGATCAGCCGAGCGAGTGGAGCGGAAGCAGTTTTTCGCTCGGTTGGCTGGCCCGCCAGAGCCCCGGAGGTGTCGCGGCCTTTCTGATTTTCGGACTCCTCGCTCTCTACCTGGGTGTTCACGGTCTGAACGGGACTCTCTCCACCTTGGGTCAGGGAGGCGCGGCCATGAGTATTACGCGCATGGATTTCGTCTTCGGGGTGCTCTTTGTCTATAGCGCCGTGATCGGCATCGCCATGCTTCGCTCCCTCAAGAGGGATATGGATATTCTTTCCGAGATTGTCCACGGCGGAAAAGAAGAGACTGATCGCCTTGCCGATCGGCTGCTTCATATTCGCCCGCTCAGGTTGGCAGTTGCCCTGGCGCTCGGAGCGCTGCTGGGTTTTGCCATCGCTGCCTTCGCGCGGGGTCCGGCCGCCGAACAAACGGTGCTGGGGGTGGCGGGAAACGCTCTGCACGTCGGGCTTGAAATCGCGCTCTTCATGCTGCTCGGCTTTCTGGCTCTGATTGGTCTCGAGCACTCGAAAGCGCTCGCAGACTTGGGGCGGTCGCGTTGTTCGGTCGAGCTCTTCCACGAAGAGCCCCGGAAGGTCTTTGCGCGCAGTGGAATGAGGGTCGCGCTGGCCTGGACCGGAGGAAGCGGCATCAGCCTGGCGCTTCTGCTGGACAGTTCGCATCCCCCCGTCGTAATCGGCGTTCTCCTGCTCGCCGTGGGTATGGGTTTCTTTTCCCTTTTCTTGAGTTGCCGGGGAATCCGGCAGGCCGTTCGCGAAGAGAAGGCCCGCAGCCTGGTCGAAATCCGGCGCCGCCTCAGGGGCGAGATGGCCAATTTCGCCGCTTCTCCAGCCGAGTCATCTCAGCCCTCCCCCGTGCTGGCATCTCTTGTCGCCCTCGAGGCGCGAGTCGTGGCCGTGGCGGATTGGCCGCTGGACTCGGCCCTGGCTCGCCGCTTCGGTCTGATCTTGTTGGTCCCGCTTCTGTCCTGGACAGGGGGCGCCCTCGTGGAGCGCCTGATCGACTCCGCCTTCGGCTAGAGCCAATTTCTGACCCCGCGGGGAAGGTTGGCCTCGGCTGAACATCTTCGGGGACGTAGCCGCGTATTGACCTGCATTTTTCCTCCTCTCGGGTCGATAAAAGTGAGGTGAGAGAAGGGCATATTCTTAAAACCTGGGCGGCGGGTGCAATGGTTGCGGCGGTCTTGTTCGCGACGGCATCGCCTGGCGCACAGTTCGGCGCGGCGTCCTGCACGGTCCAGGAAGTCCACGCGAGCCTGGTTTCACCCCAGGCGGGCCCGGCTTCCGTCGAAGTGCTGACTGGAAAGCCGTCTGCGAGGCACGCCCTCTTCTCTCCCGGCAACGATTCCTGCGCCCTTCACTCGCACGGCCCGTGCGTCCAGCTTTCCTCGAACCCCGCTCTCGCCTCGCGAATCCTTCAGAGGCCGATTGTTCCGGCACCGCCTATGGGGATGGCTCGGGCCATCGTCTTTTTCGTGAATGCGCACTCGGACACGGAATTCGCGAGTCCCGGCGCGCTCTCGGCCCTTCGATTCGGGCAAACACGCAGTTCCATTCTCCGCTGTTGATTCGCCAAAACCCCGGTCTTGGGATGAGCCCCAAGCCCACGGTTGCGATTCAACCCGTCTCATTGTCAGGACGGTGACGCGCATATTGGCTGCGCGTGTGGAGTGCAAGTCATGTTCTTCAAGAAAAAAACAGGCGGGCGGACAACGCTCTTCTTCGCGTTGATTCTAGTCATCACGCCGGCTGCCCCCTTGCAAGTCGCTGTGGCCGATTTGCAGGGCTCTATTGATGCTGGGGCTTCGGCCCCCCCAGATGCGTCCATCATCGGCAATAAGGCAATTCTCAGCCTGAAAGATGTGTTGAAGCTTGCCCTGGAAAAAAATCCGCAGCTTTCATCAGCTCGCTCAGAGATCGTTGTCCGTAGAGCCCAGGCCCAACAGGCGCGCCAATTCCTGAATCCTTCCCTGTCGGTGCAGCTGGAAAATGTCGGCGTATCCGATGCGGCATTTCCCGATGAAGGCCTCGAGGCGACTCTTTTTCTCAAGCAAGTCATCGAGCTGGGATCTAAGCGCGGACATCGCAGATCTGTCTACGGCAGTCGTATTCGCGGCGCCGAGGCGGAATTGGAAATTGCTCGTCTTCAGGTGGTCGCCGATACGACCGTTGCCTTTCTCGATGCCCTTGCCCAACAGCAAGCGCTGGGTGTCGCCGAAGAAAAAACGCGCCTGGCGGAGGATCTGCTCGCAGCTGTTCGGTTGCTTGTCAGAAATGGGGCGATCTCCGGAGCCGAGATACCGCGCGCAGAAGTCGAGGTCCTGCTGCAGAAGAGTGAGACGCGCAGAAAAGGCGGCGCGTTGCGCGAATCTTTCGTCAGGCTGGCCACCATGTGGGGCGCCGAGGACTTCACCTACTCGAGGCTACGCGGGAACCTGGCGATTCATGGTGAGGTGCCGAGCTGGCCGAGGCTGGCGTCGATGCTCGAGAAGAGCCCTCAGCAGAAGCGCTGGGATCTTGAAATTGAGCGAAGCCGCGCCGCGGTGAAACTCGAGGATGCGCGTCGTATTCCGAATATCCAGCTGGGGATTGGTCCGAAATATTTCGATTCGAACGACGAATGGGGATTGCAAGTCGGCGTATCGATGGATCTTCCGATTTTCAATCAAAATCAGGGCGCGCGACAGGAATCACTGGCCCACCTCGCACGGGCCCACGAAGAACAAGAGGATACTCAACTGGAGCTGCGAAGGCGGCTGTCGCTTTCCCGGGAAGCGATGTTGGTTTCATATGACGAAGCACGAGCGTTGGAAGAGAACATTCTCCCTCGTGCACGAGAGGCTTACGACGATATCAGAAGCGGTCATTTCGAGGGCGCCTTCGAGTTGACGGCTGTGCTGGACGCACAGCGATCACTCTTTGTTTTGCAGAGCAGGCTGATCGAGGCGCAAAGGTCCTATCGGGTTGCTCAAGCGCGTGCCGAGCAGTTAGTAGGAGAATCGATCTTGACGGATTCGAGGAATTAGCAATATGAAAAATTTACGCGGACAAAAAAGAGATTCACTGGTAGCGAAAATCTTCTTCCCCATAAGCCTTGCTGCCATCGTCGGCTTGGTTGGTTGCGACGCCAGAACCGGTGGAGACGGGCATCATGAAGAGCGGGGAGACCCGCATCATCAAAGCGATGTCGTTCGTATTTCTGGGCAAACGGCCGAGGAATTCGGATTTCAGGTATCTCCAGTGGGGCCAGCGGTGATTGAGGAAACAATCGCGTTGACCGGGGAGGTTCGCGCCAATAAGGACCGCTTGGCCCACATCGTCCCGCGTTTCGGAGGCGTAGTTACCGAAGTCAAAAAGCAGGTCGGCGACAGGGTTTCAAGCGGTGAAGTCCTCGCCATCATCGAGAGCAGTAGAAGCCTGACAACGTATTCCTTGGAAGCCAAATTCGACGGCTTGATCATGGAAAAGCACGCAACCCGCGGCGAGGTGGTAGGTACTGATCGAGAAATTTTCGTCGTCGCCGACCTCTCAACCGTTTGGGTCGATTTGGACGTCCGGATGGGCGATTTGCCACGAGTCAAGCCAGGCGGGGTCGTCACGGTCAAATCGACCTACGGCGACGAAAGCACCAGGGGGCAGATTTCCTATATCACGCCCTTTATCGACCACAAGACGCGCACGGCGAAGGCGCGAGTGGTTTTGGCCAATGAAGACGGTTTTTGGCGACCGGGCATGTTCGTGACGGGCGAGCTTACGCTGAGGCGTTCGGAAGTGGCAGCGGCGGTTCCCACCAGCGCAATTCACCTACTTGGAGAAAAGACGGTTGTGTTCATTATGGACAAAGATGAGTACCGCCCTCGGACTGTCCAGATAGGGGTCAGAGATGGGCACTACGCCGAAGTTCGGGGGCAGATCGATCCAGGGGAGGAAGTCGTCGTGTTGGGAGGCTTTACGCTCAAGTCCGAACTACTTCGCGATCACTTTGCAGGTGACCATGGTCATTGAGGACAAGTTCTCCTCGGAAGAAGGGTCCCATTCCAAACGAGGGATGAACGGGCTTTCGGGCGGAGGAAAAATCGCGTGAACTACTGGATAAAATTCAGTATCGAGAACAGGCTGTTGATCCTCACGGCCGGGCTCTTGGTCATGCTGATGGGCTATTCGGCTTATCGGGAGCTTCCGATTGATGCTTTCCCCGATGTGTCCCCTTCTCTCGTTCAGGTTTTTACAGAGACAGACGGACTTGCGCCAGAAGAAGTCGAGAAATACATCACCTATCCCATAGAAGTCTCAATGGCGGGGCTGCCGGACGTAGAGAGAATCCGCTCGGTATCCAATCTGGGACTTTCGGTAGTCAATATCTATTTCGAGGACCACGTCGACATCTACTTTGCCCGACAACTTGTGAGCAATCGGCTTCAGTCCGCTTCGGATTCGATACCCGCTGATCTCGGTCATCCGAAATTGGGGCCAATTGCAACAGGTATGGGTTTGATCCTTTACTACTACCTGGACGATCCCGAGGGTGCTCACTCCTTGGAGGAATTGCGGACGATCCAGGATTGGTTCGTCAAGCCTCGCCTTCTGGGTGTTTCTGGGGTGACCGAGGTGTTGGGTATCGGGGGTCACGAGAAGCAATATCAGGTTCGGGTCAATCCCGCGAACCTGATTCGATATGACGTCTCGATCAACGACGTACTCGAGCGGATAAGCCGCAATAACGGGAACGTGGGTGCGCAATTCATCGAGCAAAATTCTGAAGAGATCGTTATTCGTGCTCTAGGTCTGGCTGAATCACGTGAAGATATCGGTCAGATCGTTTTGAAATCATTCCACGGCAATCCGATTTACGTGAGTGATGTTGCAGAGGTGGTCATTGGAGGTGCTGTCCGGCGTGGGTTGCAGACCCGAAACGGAAGCCACGAAGTCGTGGCCGGGATGGTGGTCAAACTCGCCGGCGAAAATTCCGCAGAAGTCATCGCACTCGTAGAGGAGGAAATAGAGCAGCTGAATCAGAGCCTCCCGGGCGAAGTAGAGCTTGTTTCCTACTACAAGCAGAGTTCCCTGGTAGAAGCCTGTCTGGCCACTGTCCGCAGCGCATTGGTGCAAGGGGCGATCGCTGTCGCCCTGGTGATTTTGGTCTTCATGCGCGCTTGGCGCCCCGGTCTGGTGATCGGATTGTCGATTCCCTTTTCCGTACTTTTCGCCACCCTGGGGATGTCCTATTTCGGAATGTCTGCGAATTTGATGTCTCTGGGAGGGCTGGCCATTGCAGTCGGA
>JAAZXM010000036.1:8611-40907 GCA_014240165.1 Myxococcales bacterium
TAGAAAACGTAGACCGTCGACTTAGTCTCGAAGGCAGCGATGTGCCGCGCTTTCGTCTGGTTGCCGATGCCTGCGCCGAAGTGATGCGCCCGATCATTTTCGCGACGATCATCATCATCACCGTCTTCGCCCCTCTATTCGGCCTGCAGGGCGTGGAGGGGAAAACTTTCAGGCCACTGGCCTACACGGTCGCCCTTGCGATGCTGGGCGCGCTTAGCTTCGTAGTCGTTCTTTCTCCTGCCCTGATCGCGACATTTTTGCGATCCCGAAATATCTCCTCGGGCACTTTCAGCACATTCATTTCGCGGCTCTATTCCGGCGTTCTCGATTTCTTTATTCGACGACGCTGGGCCGTTGTGGCCATCGCGGTCTCTATCTTGGGCGTGGGAGTGGGACTCCTGCCCAGGCTCGGTTCGGAGTTCACCCCGCGCCTTCAAGAAGGCACATTGATTGTTCGTTTGACGATGGCTCCTTCTATTTCATTGGCTGAAAGCCAGCGCACAACGCAGATCGTGGAGCGACGATTGATGGACGTTCCGGAGATCTCGGGTGTGGTGAGCAGAATCGGGCGTGGAGAAGTAGGCGCCCATGCGGATCCGGTCAATAACTCGGAGATCCTCGTCTTGCTTCGACCCAGGGAGCAATGGACTTCTGCTTCTTCACAGGAGGAGCTGGAGAATGTGATTCGAAACCGACTGGGAAGGGTGCCGGGTGCTGTCATCAACTTTACGCAGCCGATCGCGATGACGGTGGATGAACTCCTGGAAGGCGTCAGAGCCGAGTTGGCGATCAAAGTCTTTGGAGATGACGTCGATACCCTGAAAGAACATGCGCAGGAGGTTGCGCGTGTGATCTCCCAAGTGCCTGGTGCGGCCGATGTGCAGGTCGACCAGGTGTCCGGAACGCCCCAGCTGGTTATCCACATCGACCGCAGCGCGGTTGCTCGGTACGGAATCAATATCGAAGATGTTCAGCGCACGATCAGTGCGTCCATCGGGGGGCAAGTCGCGGGTCAGGTTTTTGAGGGAGTTCGGAGATTCGATGTTCTGGTCAGGCTTGACGAGTCCTACCGCGAAACTCCCGATTCCATTCGAGCACTCTTGGTGGATTCGCCGGATGGCTTTCGGATTCCGCTCAAAGAGCTCGCCAGTTTCGAATTCTTGGTTGGTCCCAGATTGATCAGGCGGGAGGATGGACAAAGATTTATTGCCGTCCAATGCAATGTCATCGATCGCGATATAGGTAGTTTTGTCGAAGAGGCTCAGGAAAGGGTTCGCGAAATTGTGGATCTCAGCCCCGGCTACCTGGTGAGTTGGGGAGGGCAGTTCCGGCTCCAAGAGCAAGCGAATCGTCGTCTTGCCCTGACCGTCCCCGTCACGCTATTGGCCGCGTTCCTTTTACTCTACGCAAGTTTTGGGTATGGGCGGAGCGCGCTTACGGTCATCCTCAATATTCCGCTTGCCCTTGTGGGTGGTATCGCGGCCCTCGCCGTCAGCGGTCAGAATCTCTCGGTCCCGGCGTCGGTTGGGCTGATCGCACTCTTCGGAGTCGCCTTGGGAAACGGCATGGTACTTGTGAGCGCGATCAACCGCCTGATGCTCGGGGGTACGACGCCTCGCCAGGCTTGTATCGAGGGCGCGGGTTCGCGTCTGAGAGCAGTTTTGATGACCGCCACGACTACAGCTCTGGGGCTCAGCCCGCTTCTTTTTTCGGTAGATGTGGGAAGCGAAGTTCAGCGTCCACTGGCCACCGTGGTTGTCGGCGGATTGGTGACGTCGACACTCGTTACCCTCTTCCTGCTCCCAGCCTTCTACGAGTGGGTTTTGCCGGAGTCGGGTTATCGGCGGCAGACTACAGACGAAGTCGGCGAAGATGCTGGTGCGCCTGGGCATCCCAGCGAAGTTCCGTTGCCATCGGTCTAGAGGCAGCGAGAGGCGGAATCTGCTTGTCAGCGTCTCTCTTTGTCTGAGTCAGGGGGATGTCGGCGGACGCTAGCTTCCGAATTCGGGAAGGATTCGTTGATCGTCGGGGTCACCGGGCGCGAAAGCCTTGGCGTCGAATTCTTCGAGCCAGGACGATTCAAGGTCTTGCATCACTGTCCAGCCGCGGCTTTCGGCCTCAGCCAGTGCTCTTGGCGACAGGTTGCCTGAGATGAGCAGGTAGCGAAGAGCTGTCTTCCCTTCTTTCGAGATCGCGTCGTCGATTTCACCGATCAGTTGAGCAGCCCCTTCGGTACAGAATCCAAAATCGATATTGAAGGCCAGGGCGATTTCTGCCTTTGAGTTTCTCGCCAATGCGACGCCCTCTGAAGCCCAGAACTCCTCGACGGGTCCGAGTCGCTCGTGAAAGGCAAGGAAGATCAAGGCGAGTCGGGAAAAGGCGTAGGCTTCCGACGGCGTATCGGCGAGGTTCGCGAGTGAGATGAACGCCTCCCGATTGCTGACGTCGCCCATGGCGGCCAGGGAGTCCACGATTTCGAGTTGCTGACTCGGGGAGTACCACGGGTGGTAAACGAATTGCGCCGAGACGACCTCATCGACATCGAAATCGTTCAGCAGCATTTCGCGGCTCCGAATGCGGATATCTTCGGGAGTCTCGTCCCGAAGTTCGCGTTTCATGTCGTCGCTTGTATTTGTGACCGTCAGCGCGATCGAGGCGCCGCCCGGAACGGCCATAAGGGGAAGGCGTACAGACATGCCGCCAGCGAGTGAAAGCCAGGCCAGGCGGTCGAGATCAGCCTGCACCTGGGGGTTGGCAGTGTAGGGATCCAGGCCAAGGCGGTAGGACCACTCTCGCTTGGCTTTGCCGAACCCGATCAATTCGTGAAAATAGTCGTCCTCGAGATAGGTCCGGCCAGCTTCGGTCATCTCGTAGTAATTTCGAGCCATCGACCACATGCCCTTGGGGATATTGGTCGTAGTCCGGACGGGATGAAGTAGAAGCTGCATGCCGCCTTCGGCGGGCGCTTCGGCAGCATTGGCGAGCGCGAGGACATAGACATCACGGTTCTGAACTCCGGCGTCTTTCAGCGCGGCCAGAGTTTCGATTTCATGAATGCGCTTGCGCAGCATTCCTTGGCCCCGAGCTTCCACCGTGCCTGCGGCTGTTTCGATGGAATAGAAGTAGAGGAGACCAGCTCCATAACGGATGTCTTTGACCTCATACCCCGGTCCCTGAACCATCGCGGGCGGGAGGGCAAAAGCTGGGTCGAGGTGTTGCGCGGGGTCCTCGAACGATTCGGAATCCGTCTTCTCGCTCGCAAGCTTTTCGTAACTGGATTGTTGCCCCTGGCCGGGAGGCGGCATGGAGGGCGCACAGCCCCAATTGAGAATATGGCCCGCCACTAAGAAGAACAAAAAGAGCGGCCGGGCTGGTATTCCCGTTTTCCTGGTTGCCATGTAAGGGCGAGACCCGAGAGCGGCTGAGAAGCTAATCCGAGTTCAAAACTTTCGTTACGGTTTCGAAGAGTTCCTGAACTCGGTACGGCTTCTGGATAAAAGCGTCGAAGAGCACAGTAGCATTCTTGCTCGAGAGAACGTCCTTTGTGTAGCCACTCGAGAGAATTACGTGCAGCGGGTATTCTTTGGCCCGGATCTCTCGTGCGACGGATTCTCCGTTCATGTCGGGCATTTCCATATCGACCATGACGAGGTCGTAGTGTTTGGGGTTCTCCGAAAGCATTCGCAGGCCTGTCTCCCCGCTGTCGCAGCTGTCCACGTCGTAACCGACCCGGGTCAACATCCGGGTGACGATACGGATCACCGTAGGATCGTCGTCGATGACGAGGACTTTCCCCTGCCCGCTGAGGTCTTCTGGATCCCTCTGATAGTCCGCGACATGTACGACGTCGTCTTCAGAAAGAGGCAGGTAGATGGTGAAATTCGTGCCCTCACCTTCTTCGCTAGTCAGGCTGATCGCACCACCGTGTGCTTCGACGATTCCGAGAACCGCCGAGAGCCCCAATCCCCTGCCTGTGAACTTGGTTGAAAAGAAAGGTTCGAAACATCGGTTCATGACCTCTTCGGACATCCCCGGTCCAGTGTCCTGGATCTCGAGAACCACGTACTCACCCACCGGCGGAGCCTTGGTCTTCGAGCCGCCTTCGGGCGGAGAGAAGTCTGCGTCGACGCTGAACCGCCCAGTGCGTACGAAGATCTGCCCACCCGCTTCGTCGCTGGCTTCAGATGCGTTGATCAGCAAATTCATGACGACTTGCTGGAGCTGTGTCGGGTTGCACTGCACCGGATTGATCAGGCCCGACAAGTCGTACTCGACGCGCACCCGCTTCGAAACCGAAAGCGAGAGCAGGGCATCCATTTCGCTGATCATCGCGTCGAAGTCGATGATCGTTTCGATAAATTTCCCCTTGCCCGCGTAGGCAAGCATCTGTGAAGTCAGGCCCGCAGCTTTCTGTGCGCCGGCGTCGATTTCACTGATGGCGGATCGGACATCGGTCTTGAGATCTGATTCGAGGAGCAGAAGGCTCGTGTTGCCGGAGATCTCCATCAACAAGTTGTTGAAATCGTGGGCGATGCCACCGGCCAATACGCCAAGGCTCTCTAGTTTCTGGGCTTGTTGGAATTGAGATTCCAGAAGTTTCTTTTCATCCTCGATGCGTCGGCGCCTTCGATTGAGCAGGATCAGACCGAACCCGGTGCCCAGTGCGCCGGCTCCCCACAAGACCAAAGTTACCCAGTGGATGTCCCGCCGATCGGCCATTCGCTGGAGGCTGAATTCTCGAACGGCCCTCTCGACATCGAAGGAAGCCGCCAGGGTCTCGGTGAAAAGGACATCGAATTCCTCATCGATGACGGTACCCGCTGAGGAGAGGCTGGGGTTGCCCGACCGGGTTCTGGCAAGGTTTTCAAGCGCGAAAGCTTTTTCCAGCAGGTCGCTGACGAGATTGTCGACTTTCCGGCCGCTGGAGGAAACGAATTCGAGCACGCTCGCGTCGATCTCGATCTGGTCGGTGCGGAAGCTTTTCAGGGATGCCCGGCCGCTTGCAAAGAGGTCCCAGACCTTTTCGGGCTTGATATTCGGATCACCCGTGAGAAGTTCCTCAAACCACAGGTGGGCCTTGGCCAAATCTTCTCGTGCCTGACCCAAATGATCTTGAACCCGGCTCTGATCTTCGATCTCGGTCAGCCAAGTATTGTGTAGATAAAGCAATGGGCCGAGAGAAACGAGCACGAAGAACAAAATTGCTGTTGCCAATACTCCTAGGCGTTGTTCATCTTGCATCTCAGAGTTTCCATTTACTGTTGGATTCCTGCATGAGTATATCCACAGCGGTTAAAGGATGCCGATTGGACGACTGAGCGATCACGTGGTTTCACGCAGTGGATGCATCTCGCGTATCCCGTTGCGATTCGATCAGAATTCCAAGTCAACAAACCTGCGATGAGTCCGCTTCCTCCATTGGCCCACTGCCTTCGGCAACCTACCGGCGACAGTTCGAATGTCGCAAACGCCAACCAGGGCCCCTCGCTCTTTGAATTCCAGCTGAATGCGCTGCGTCGATTTTCTCCAAAAAGGTCAGGCCCGTTGGCAACTTCTGCCTTTAGTTTGCGTATCGGCTTCGTTGACGGAAAACCAAAGAAGCTTTTGAGTCGTTCACCTCAAATCCAATGAAAAATCGGAGTGCACTTGGGTTGGCCTGCACTTCATGTGGTAGGTATTCCCCCCACTTTATGGCTTGAGTGGCGGGGGGCCGACGGGATACCGGTCGTTCCCGTCGACGAACGGGGGCATGGATGCGAGCGCCAGCCATGCTCATGATTTGAGGGTCGGGGAGCCGGGGGAAACCGGGCGACGTCTGTTCAGGCCCCGGGGAAGGGCGCTGGCTAGAATCGCGCCAGGAGGTCTCGAGTTGAGTCAGGGGTTTCGGATTGTGGGAGTCAAAGGGTTCGGATCATTGGGGGTGAAGC
This sequence comes from Myxococcales bacterium, assembly GCA_014240165.1. Taxonomy (GTDB): domain Bacteria; phylum Myxococcota_A; class UBA9160; order UBA9160; family UBA4427; genus JAZXM01. Next base: position 14,539 of record JAAZXM010000036.1, read on the forward strand.
CCCGTCATTTGCTGCGGCTGCTCTTGCTGTCCGCGCTTGGGTTTCAGCTCTCCGCTTGCGAAGAGCCCATCTCCGTCGATTACTCGGGGCCGGTGGCCGGGTGGTCCCATTACGGAGCGGATGCCGGCGGCAGGCGCTTCTCGCCGTTGACCCAAATCAATCACGAAAACGTCGCTTCGCTGCGAGTCGCCTGGACCTACCATACTGGCGATGTCGTCAAGACCAGCCCCCAAGGGTTGGGGACCAGTTTTCAAAATACGCCGATCCTGATCGGGGACACCCTTTACCTCTGCTCGCCGCGCAACAAAGCGATCGCTCTTGACGCCGAGACCGGCCAGGAACGCTGGGTCTTCGATGCTGAAGTCGACACGACCGGAGTCATGCTCACTCTGTGTCGAGGTGTTTCCTATTGGCGTGATCCCCAGGCCAAGGTGAACGCGGTCTGCGCCGAACGGATCTTCATGGGGACACTCGACGCGCGCATGATCGCGCTCGATGCGAAAACCGGCATGCCCTGTGGAGGCTTTGGCAAGGGGGGCAGCGTTGATCTCAGCGAGGGCATCGGGCACCGCTTCCCCGGCGAGTATGGGGTCACCTCTCCGCCGCTCATTCTGGGTGACCTGCTCGTGACCGGCGCCATGGTGCTCGACAATATCCGCGTTGATGCTCCGGGGGGCGTCGTCCGTGCCTACGATCTTCGTACGGGCGCGCTCCGGTGGAGTTGGGATCCGCTCCCCCCCGGCAGGAAGTACATCGAAGGCATCGACGAATCGGGCGAGAATGTTCGCTACCAGCGCGGCACCACGAATGCGTGGTCGATCCTGTCCGGAGATGCCGAGATGGGTCTCGTTTTCGTACCCACCGGAAACACAGCTCCGGATTTCTTTGGAGCTCAGCGCGATGGGTTGGACTATTACTCGAGTTCCATCGTTGCCCTCTCCCTCGAAACGGGTGAGCCCGTCTGGCATTTCCAGACCGTTCACCACGATATTTGGGACTACGATGTTCCCGCCCAGCCGGCTTTATTCGAATTTTCCGGCCCGGGTGGGCCGCTTCCCGCCGTCGCCCAGGCGACGAAATTGGGCCATATCTTCCTGCTCGATCGACGGAACGGCAAGCCGCTTTTTCCCGTCGAAGAGCGGCCGGTTCCACGCGATGGTGTCGAGGGCGAAGTGCTCGCTCCCACTCAGCCCTTTCCAACGCTGCCTCGACCGATCCACCCGTCGACGCTTTCACCCAGCGATGCCTGGGGGATCACGCCCCTCGATCGTTGGGATTGCCGCCGAAAGATTGAATATCTGCGCTACGAAGGCCCTTTTACCCCACCCAATACCAAAGGCTGGATTGGTTTTCCGAGTTATTTCGGCGGTAGCAATTGGGGCAGCGTGGCGATCGACAACACCCGCGGTCTATTGATCACCAACACCAGTCGGATGGCGTCGGTGCTTCGCCTGATACCGCGCGCTGAGTTCTCGGCCCGGATGGCGTCAGCAGCGGAGGCCGGAGACGCTCCGCCCATCTGGGAGCCCCAGGAGGGGACGCCCTATGCAATGACTCGAGATTTCCTTGTCTCATTCCTCGGCCTACCCTGCAGTCCCCCTCCCTGGGGTACCCTGGTCGCCATTGATCTGGCGACGGGCGAGTTACGCTGGGAAGTGCCCCTGGGAACCACCGAGGATATTGCGCCTCTTTCCATTGGGCTCCCGCTGGGCGTCCCCAGCCAGGGCGGCCCCATCGTGACTGCTTCGGGGCTCATCTTTGTTGCCGCGGCGATGGACGACTACCTTAGGGCGTTCGACGCCGAATCGGGTGAGGAATTGTGGAAAGGGCGCCTCCCAGCGGGAGGTCAAGCCACGCCGCTCACTTACCGAACCCATGCTTCGGGTAAACAATTTGTGGTCATTGCGGCGGGTGGCCACGCCTTGATGGAGACGACTCAAGGCGATGCGGTGGTCGCGTTTGCCCTGGAAGACTGAAGCCAAGGTCAAACGAACGCAGAGAAGGTTGGCTCCGGCCAGCCTGGGAGAAACGGCTCTTGGCCCAGAGAAAGTCCCGAGCAATCCGGTTGCGGGGATCCGCGAAAAAGAAGGGGGATGCTTCGGGCTCTTCCCTGGCCCGCCGGGCCAGGCAGCGTGTTCGGGATGAGACCCGAAAAGCCGCAAAGGCTTCCCTTGCCCGGGCACGAGATCTGGGCGAGGAGGCGAAGAAGGCGATGCGCTCCCAGGATCTGCCAACGCCGCATATCTCATTGCTGCGATCGCCAGATCACGCGCCTACTGCTTCCAAGATGGGCCCGAATCTGCGAGTTGCGAGCTACAACGTTCACCGTTGGACGGGGCTGAACGGAAGGGCGAAGCCCGATATGACTCGCGCGGCGAAGATCATCGGCGCCTTGAATGCCGACATTATTGCCTTGCAGGAAGTGTTGCGTCCTCGGGTGGGTCCGGATTCCTTGGAAGGATTGGCCGAAGAACTGGGTCTTTATATTGTTTTCGCGGCCAACCGTCTCCATAAGCGCGGCGAGGTGGGTAACGCAATCCTCTCGCGTTTCCCCATCGTTTCGATCTCGGTACTCGATCTCTTTTCCACGCGGATGGAACGGCGCTGCGCATTGGCAGCCACGTTCGATACGGGAACCGTGCCATTCGGCGTGGTTGCGACCCACCTCTCCCTTGTCGATCGCACTCGCCATAAGCAGGTGGAGATGCTTCTCGAGCACCCGCAGTGGAATGCGGGACCTGCCGTACTCGTCGGGGACATGAACGCCTGGCGCGAGTGCAAGGCCTCCCAGAGCCTTGAGGAAAACCTGAACCGGCACAATAACGTGGACTGGCCGTCCACCTTTCCCTCTACCCGGCCGCTTCTCGCCCTCGATCGCATCTATGCGAGTGGCGCGAAAGTGGTCTCGGTCGCGGCCCACGATACCCCCGCCTCGCGCAAGGCATCCGATCATTTGCCCGTGGTTGCAAGGGTTCGCATCCAGGGAAGTGCCCGGTGATGGTCGAGGGTTCGCTTCGGCTTGCAGGCGGACTCAGATCTTGATGTGTTTCCAGGCACCGGACTGGAAGCGCCAGACCAAGTAGATGGCGAGCAGGATCATGTGAACAGCGCTGCCAACCCAGGCGCCCAGGAGCCCGCCTTCGAGGTAGAAGCAGAGGAACCACGCCAGGGGCAGAAAAACTCCCCAGGCGAGGATGAAGCGGGCCAGGAAGGGAACCCGAGTATCGCCCGCACCGTGGAGCGCGCCGTCTGCAACGATGCCGAAAGCATCGAAGAATTGAAGGACGGCTCCGATGAGTAGAATCGATGAGCCCATGCGTATGACCTCGGGGTCGTCGCTGAAGATGCGGACCAATTCTTCGGGAATCAGGATGAAAAGAAGCGCCACGGTGCCGGCGATGATCAGCGTGAGAACCATTCCCGAGCGAAAAGATTTCTCCGCGTGGTCGAGATCGCTCGACCCGATATAGCGGCCCACCAAGGTAGCGACCGCGATGCCGAGCCCCGAAGCTTGCATGAAGGAGAGAGAGAGCAGGGCCATGAAGGCTTGGCTCGCCGCCATCGCGACGTCCCCCATTTTGGCGACAAGTACGAGGAAAATGGCAAAGGAGAGCATTTCCAGGGTCCACTGCCCGCCGATAGGAGCGCCGATGCGGATCAGTCGCCGCTGGTCGGGCCAGGAGAAGGTGACTCGGCCGGTACCGTATTTGTCCCGGTATTTCCGCCGGAGGAAAACGGCGAGGATAATGAAGGCGAAGGTCCATTCGGCGATGACTGTCGCCGTGGCCGCGCCTTCGATGCCCCATTCGGGCAAGCCCAATCGACCAAAAATCAGCCCGTAGTCGAGGATGATGTTGAGCCCATTGGCGAAGAGGGTGATGTAGAGGGGAGTCCGGGTATCGCTGATGCCGCGAAAGAAGGCGGAAAAAACCATCGCGGCGACGATGCCCATCACCCCGAGCGTCCGGATGGACATATACCGGGTGGCGATGTCCAGCATGGATTCCGAGCTCAAGAGGGCCGAGAGCAGGGGACCGATGGCGAGGTAGCAGAGCATGGCAGCGAGCGCGGTGAAGGGGAGCAGGACGAATAATCCGTGCCATGTCCAGGCGCCGCAGAGTCGGTTGTTTCCCGCTCCCTCCTCCTGGGCGACAAAAGTCTGGACGCCGGTCGCCATGCCGATGAAGAAGCAGAAAATGGTCCAGATCCAGGTGGACCCGAAGCCCACTCCCCCGAGCTCGGCTGCACCCAAGCGGCCCACCATGGCACTGTCCACGACGCCCATCAGGGCGCCCGAGAGCTGGGTCAGGATCACCGGGTACGCGAGTTGGGAGACTTCCTTCAAGCTGCCCGGGGGAGCTTGTTCTTCGGGCGGGCGACGATGAATGAGTTCGTCCCGGCCGCGCGCTTCCTCTTCGCCCTGGGGGCGATCGCGAATCGGGGGTTCGAGCGAAAGACTCACGGGGTACTCCGGGGCGAGGCGGGGAGCGGATCGACCTTCCGCGACGATGGCCGACGAATGCCGCCCCTCTTTCGAGCCCAGCTGGACGACAGCGATGGGTGAGTGAATTGGCGATTCTTCCTCAAGTCATTTCCTTGCTCATCCGGATCTCTCACCAGCCCAATGCCGCCGCTCGCAGTCAGCGCTGTCCTGAGCGGTGGCGAGCTTACCAGATACCGACGGCCAGCATAATCACGGACGGCCCTAAAAAGATCCCCCCGCGCTTCTTGCGCGTCCAAAGGACCAATCCTGCTAGACTGAACCCGATGGCGAACGAGCTCGAACAAAAGGCACTCGCGCGATTTCTTGAGTCGAACAGCCTCAAGCATACGAAACAGCGCGAGGCGATCCTCGATGCTTTCCTCGAAGCGGGCGGGCACGTGACGGGCGAGGACCTCTACCAGAGCATTCGCGAGCGCTATCCCCATATCGGCTACACCACGGTTTATCGCTCGCTGAAGCTCTTCGTGGATGCGGGTCTTGCCGAGGAACGTCATTTTGACGATGGAGTCACACGCTACGAGATCGAACACGAACACCACGATCATCTGGTATGCACCCGTTGCGGCAAGATCCTTGAATTCGAATCTGCAGAGATTGAACGGGCGCAAAAAGAAATAGCCGATAATCTCGGTTTCACCGTTCTGCGCCACCGCCACGAACTCTACGGATATTGCTCGGCCTGCCGGGAAGATTGAAACCGAGCTCGACGACCGGAGAACCTATGGGTCAAGAACTCATCTGTCCCGTTTGCAATGCTGATATTCCCCTGGGTGGGGACGAGCGTCGAGGGGAAGAGGTGTTCTGCAGTGTTTGCAGCGCCCCCCTCAAATTGAAAGGGGATTACGGGGACGCGGAACTTGAAGCGGAGGAGGACTTCTAGTCCTTCCAGTCGGGCAGACGCTCCATTACCTCGGCGACCCTCGGTGCCCGAAGATCTTTTTCCGAGAGTATGGGCTCTTCAATCGGCCAGGGAATTCCAAGTTCGGGGTCGTTCCACGCGACCGAGAGTTCGCCGCCAGGATCGTAGATATCGCTGCACTTGTACTCGATCTCGGCCTCCTCGCTCAGCACGACGAAACCGTGGGCGAGCCCGGTGGCTACGAATAGCTGAAAGTGATTCTCGGCCGAGAGTTCAACGCCGAAATGCTGGCCGAACGTGGGCGAGCCTTTGCGTAAATCAACGGCGACGTCCCATATTTCGCCCCGCAAGACTCGAATGAGCTTTGCCTGGGGGTGCCGCAGCTGCATGTGAAGGCCGCGAAGCGTTCCTTGCCGGGAGAGCGAGTGGTTGTCCTGGACGAAACCCACTTCGATTCCGGCCTCGCGGTATTTGCCCGCGTGGTAGCTTTCCAAAAAGAAGCCTCGGTCATCCCTGTGGACGTCGGGCTCCACCAGGACGATCCCGGGGATGGTCTGGTCGAGAAATTTCAAGAAGGCCCCTCCCCTTCCTCCCGGGCCAGTTGCAGGAGGTAGGTGCCGTAGCTGTTCGAACTCATTTCCGAGCCGATGGCCTCCAACTCTTCGGTTTCGATCCAGCCGTTTCGCCAGGCGATTTCCTCGATGCAAGCCACCTTCAATCCCTGCCGTTCCTGGATGGCTTGTATATAGCTTGCCGCTTGTTGCAGGGATTCATGGGTTCCAGTGTCGAGCCACGCTACGCCCCTTCCGAGAAATTCGACGCGCAGGGCTTCGCGCTCGAGATAAACAAGATTGACATCGGTGATCTCGATCTCACCGCGTTGGGAAGGGGCGAGGCCGGAAGCGATACTCACGACCTCGTTGTCGTAGAAGTAGAGCCCGGTCACCGCCCAGGACGAACGCGGTTTTTCGGGCTTTTCCTCTATTTGAGTCGCCTTGCCCGACGCGTCAAAGCTAACGACGCCGTAACGCTCGGGGTCGCTCACCCGGTAGGCGAATACAGTTGCTCCACCCTCCTGCCCGGCAGATCGAAGGAGAGAATCTCGCAATCCCTGGCCGTAGAAGATGTTGTCACCGAGGGCCAGGGCGACAGAGTCGTTACCTATGAAATTCGAACCGATGATGAAAGCTTGGGCGATGCCTTCCGGCTCGGGTTGAACGGCGTATTGGATCTCGATACCGAGTCTTTTGCCATCCCCCAAAACCCGCTGAAAGGCGGCCTGATCGTGGGGGGTGGTAATCACGAGAATTTCGCGGATACCCGCGACCATGAGAGTGGAGAGCGGGTGGTAGATCAGCGGCTTGTCGTACACCGGAATCAGTTGTTTGCTGACGCCGAGGGTGATCGGGTAGAGCCGGGTCCCCGCTCCGCCCGCCAGGATGATCCCCTTCATCTCAATGTACTCCTGCGGCCCATCTATTCGAGAGTGCGCTCAGTGCTGGCTTCGCATGCTAGGTCATCTGCTCAGGGGAGAAAATCCTTCACCCTTTTGAGTTTCGCCGGCAGGTACTCGTCGATCACGTAATTGAGGCCCCACATGGCCAGGGATTGCTGCTCGGCCCGAACCCCCATGGAAACCAGCTGTTCGATGGCTTTCTTCCAGGGTTTGTGGGCCTTGAAGAAGGGATCGTTCTTGAGAGCATCCTTGGCTCGCTTGATATCGACATCCAGCAGCGGGTGGGTCGGCAATTCGTAATCGATAATGTCCTGGGGGGTCACACCCAGGTAGCGCGTCTGGGGCACCGAGAAGAACTGTGAGATATGTGCCGCATTTCCCGAGCCGACCTTCAGGGTTCGGTAGATATTCGAGAAGCCGTAGGGGTCGCAATCCACGAACGCGAAGACGGCGAGGTTGCATTCATCCGACAGTTTGCGGATGAAACGCCGAGTAGATCGGGTCGGGACGCCTGCAAGCGAAACCAGGATGCAATTTGCGCGCTGCCAGAATTTATGGCTCTGGAGTCGTTGAAAGATACCTCCGGTTTCGATGGCGAGAATGAATTTTGCATCGGTTTCGAACGAGAGATGCTCCACCGTCGAAGGGATCGAGTAGGCACCTGATCCGAATCGCGTACAGTCAATGCGTTCCACGCGCCCGGTTTCCAGGTCGGGGTCGATCACGGTCAGACGCCCGGCGACAGCGCCGCCGTGTTCATCGGGCACATAACGCAACTCTTCCCGGGATACGCCCTGCATGGAGAACATCGCTTCGATGTCATCCATCACGGTATCCGACTCGCTCTGATCGTCGAATTTCGCGGACTCCCAGTTCTTGCTCTGGTAGTAGGCGTCTCGTTTTGTGGCGAAGTCGTTGGCTTCGATCAGGTCTTTCGAAAGCCCCATCAGGCGAAGTGTCTGGGCAAAACCGCGCACGGTGTTTACCGTCAGGGTTCGGGTTTTGGTCTGCTTTCCGATTTCGAAATATCCCTTCTTCTCAGAGTAGGAAACGTTTCCCAGCGAGCGAATCGGAAATTCGAGATCGGGTTTACGCGTGCGCAGGATATCCTTCTTGATTCCCTGGGCGGCATCCACGATCAAACCGACAGTCTTCGAGTCCTTGACCCTGGGTTTGCCTCTCGACGTTTTTTTCGCGGCTTGTTTTTTTCGCCCCGCCTTCTTTCGCCCCGCCTTCTTTCGTCCCGCCTTCTTCCGGGCCGACTTCTTTCGCCCAGCTTTCTTCGTGTTCGCCTTCTTGGCGGCTGCCTTCTTGCGCGGGGCTGCTTTCTTCCTGGACGCTGCAGCCTTCTTCTTCCGAGCGCCCTTCTTGGCCGACGCTTTACGGGCGCCAGCTTTTTTGCGTGCGGCCATCTTCTGCCCCTTCCCTTAGAGTTTCCGGGTGCGCTCGAGCACGTCGGTGAGTTTATGGGTCAGCTTGTTCGTTTCCCGGTCGCCGAGAGAAAGAATCTCCTGAAGCCCGATGGCGACCTGGGGGATGTATTTTTCGATATAGGCGGCCTTCTTGGCCTCTTCCGCGACGCGTCGCTGCTTTCGCAGGTAGGTCGTCATCTTGCGGCCGCATTCTTGGAGGGCGAAGCGAAATTCCTTGATGATCTCCGGGTATTGGGCCACAGCATCCTTGCTCTCCGACGTGAAGGGAACCCAGACGCTCGCGATATGGACCATGATCAGGACCGGTCCGACGGGAAGGGCGCCCTTGGGATGCTGAAGCATGTAGGATTTCCAGTTGGTGGCGTTCACTGCGCGAGTGATCGCGCACGCTCCCTGCTGGTATTGGAGCGGCACCCGGTTCGCGTAGCGGTAAAGAGCGGCGCTGTCGTCCGCCGACATTTCTCCGCCGTAGGCGAGACCCACCTCGACAAGAAAGGGGTTCCCGCGGTAGATGGTGGGCCGCCGGGTCACAGAGGCATAAAAATCCGCCTGGACTTCGGCTTTCAGCGCCGCCAGGATCAGATCCTCTCCGATGGGCGCGATGCAATCGGTGGGTGGGCTCATGATCTTGGTTTGCTTGATGGCCTTGTAGATCCCGTCTGCTTCTTCCCGTCGTATATCCGAAGGGCGTCTCTTGGGTGAGACCTTGGCCCGCTCGCAGATTTCGGCTGCGACTCGGGGGGAGACGCGGGAGAAATCGTTTCGCAAGCAAGCGGAGAGATTTCTCGAGTCCGTATCGCGAAACATCTGCATCAGGACGCCGAGTTCGATCCCATAGGGGTGAGGCTGGATCTCATCGGTGTGGGCGGGAAGCTTGCGGGTGACCCGGGGAAAGACGTGTTCGTCTCCGTGTTCCTCAGCGACCGGAGGCACGTAGGTGATCTGCGCGTGGGGGTTCGCCAATGAAATTTGGCGAATGTAGTTGTCCACCGAGTGCTGGCCGCCGCGGTAGTTGCCTTCGAGTTCGATTTCCACGCGGGTGCCGTGGTGCTTGGGCCACTTCACTACCCGGTCTCGCTTGACCTGGGGCTTGTTCTTTTGGGTATCGATGACGAGTTCAAACTCGTGAGATTGCCGCCTCTTTCCGGTTCGGGTCTTGATCCTCACCGGCTTTCCGGTGGTGAGCAATCCGTACATCCCGGCGGCGCTGATCCCGATACCCTGTTGGCCGCGGCTCTGGCGTAGTCGGTGAAATTTGGAGCCGTAAAGAAGCCGTCCGAAAATTTTGGGCACCTGCTCGCGCACGATGCCCGGACCGTTGTCCTCGATGACGACCCGAAAGCGCGAGTCGCTCAACTGGTGAATCTCGATCAGGATGTCCGGGACAATGCCCGCTTCTTCGCAGGCGTCGAGGGCGTTGTCCACGCCTTCCTTGACCGTCGTCAGGAGTGCCTTGGAGGGGTTGTCGAAACCCAGCAGGTGGCGGTTCTTCGCGAAGAACTCGGAGACGGAGATATCGCGCTGCTTCCCCGCCATCTCGGTGGCATCGCTCGTCGGACGCGGCTTAGCCTGGGAAGCGCGGTTGCTGCGCCCACGGGAAGCCGCCTTTTTCCCGCGTGTTTTCTTCTTTGCCCGGCCGGCCTTTTTTCTGGCCGCGGCTTTCCCGGGCTTGCGTGCCTTCTTCTTGGTCGCAGCCTTTTTCTTACGCGCACTCGCCTTCGCTTTTTTCTTGGAGGCTTTCCTGGCGGTCTTCCTGGAAGCCTTGCGGCGAGTCGTCGCTTTCTTGCGGCTGGCCTTCTTCCGCCTCGCTTGCGCCATGAACCCTCTCGCCCCCCGAGTGCGGGAAGGCGTGCAGACCTTCCCGGCTGTGGGGAGCATGCCCGGTCCGGGATGGGGGTCAAGGTAGAACGGTGAATGGGGGCGGCCGGTCTCTTTCTCAGTTGCCCAGGAGTTCTCCCGGCAACGGGTCTCGCAGGGCAGTGCGAAGTCGAATTCGTCCCGAATCGAGCATATGGCAGAGGGTGGCGAGGACTTCGTCTTCTTCCGCTGTGACTTCGCTGAGGGCTTCGACGACTTCCTGCAAGGTGCAGTCCACGGGGAAACCCTGAAGTGAAATACGCGGGATGTTGCTGAGTTCGAGGTTCGGCCCGATTGCCTGGGCGCAGGGAGAAGGGTCCGCGATGTCCAGCGCGGGGGATGAGAGGACGGCGGCTGCTTCTTGGGCCGCCTCGAGAGCTGAATTCGGGGGAAGCATTGTCATGGTTGAACTCCATCAATCTTTCGGGGTTGTTTTTCCGTCTGTAGTAGAACCTGACTGCAGCATTCGTGCCGAAGCGTCAGGGAAATGTTCGATTAAAAAAACCTTTATTAAACAGGTATTTGGGGATCATCTGCAGCAGCCTTGGCGGCCCATGCGCGGCCGGGGCTGGCTCTCCCGGGCCGGCGTGGCTCAAATGAGCCTTGTGCGTCTGCGGCTTGCGGAGCCTTTTCAGGGGGAATCCTCTGGGCCCTGTTCATGCCGATACGCCAGGGCCTCGCCAATGGCTTCCGGGGAAACCGCGTCCTGGCCCGCGAGGTCGGCAATGGTGCGCGCCACGCGCTGGATACGACGCGCGGCCCGGGCGGAAAGGCGAAGTCGATCCACCGCCCGGCCCAAGAGTGCATTGGCCTGCGCAGTCGTGCCCAGGGTTTGATCGAGATTCGCGTCGCTGAGATCGCCGTTGCACGCCCCGCCCCGGGCGATTTGTCGGTTTCGAGCAAGCCGGACCCGCTCTCGGACGTCCGGACTGGTTTCTTCAGCGGCGGGCCCGGCGAGGTCACTCCAACTCTGGCCTGGTACCGGGATGTGGAGATCGATGCGGTCGAGCAATGGGCCTGAGATTCTGTCTCGGTAGCGACCGATGGCCCGAGGATCGCAGCGGCACGCGCGCTGCCGACTGCCCCACCAGCCACACGGGCATGGGTTAGCGGTGGCGACCAGGAGAAAATCGGCTGGCAGACGGAAGGTGTAGTTGGCCCGGGCGAGCACGATGCATCGGTCCTCGAGCACCTGGCGGAGGGATTCACGGGCCCTGCGGTCGAATTCCGGCAATTCGTCGAGAAAGAGCACGCCGGCATGGGCCAGGGAAACTTCGCCTGGGACTGGGGGGCTCCCGCCTCCCAGCAAGCCCGCTGCGCTGGACGTGTGATGGGGCGAACGGAAAGGCCGCGCCGGGAGGCCCGGCCGATCGGGGCTGAGCAGGCCCGCAGCATCGTGGATCCGCGTTGCCAGCAGAGCTTCCTCGGTTCGCAGTGGCGGCAGAATGCCGGGAATACGCCGAGCCAGCATGCTTTTGCCCGCGCCGGGCGGGCCGCTGAGGAGCAGGCCGTGACCGCCTCCGGCGGCGATCTCGAGGCCTCGCTTCGCTCCTTCCTGGCCCCGAACGTCGCTCAGGCAGAGTTGGGGCGTGGCGGTGCTTTCCTCGAAGCTTTCGGGTGTCTCGGGGGTCAGCACTTCTGCGCCGCGCAGGTGCGCGATCACCTCGCCCAGATCGGCCGCCGCAAAAACTTGGACGTCCGGGGCGAGCGCCGCGCAGGGAGCCGAGCGTGTGGGCGTCATGATGGCCCGGCAGCCCGCATCTCGGGCGGCGAGGGTCATGGCGAGTTCGCCGCGTACCCCACGCAGCCGGCCATCCAGGGCGAGTTCCCCGACGAAAGCCATTGCCTCGGTGGCCTCTTCCTCCAAGGCTCCCGAGGCCACGAGAATCCCCACCGCGATGGCGAGGTCCAGCCCCGCCCCGCCCTTGCGGAGCGCCGCCGGCGCCAAGTTGACCGTGATTCGGTTCTGGGGGAAGCGCTCGCCCACCGATGCGATGGCGGCCCTCACACGGGCGGCGCTCTCGCGGACCGAGAGTTCCGGCAGTCCCACGATATCGATCCGGGGAAGCTGGGCGCTGATGCGCACCTCGACCTCCACAGGAACGCCGTCCACGCCCATGAGGGCGGCTCCCACGACACGCGCCATCGCGTCTGACTCCCCGGGACCGGCGGGGTATTGGGAATTTCCTGTCTGCGTGGCTCGAGGGCATTGAGCCGCGCCGCGGCTGCCGAACTGGGGCCCTGGTTGGCGGGAGGGATCGTCCGCGTGTCCAAGGATTGAAGGCAGAACCCCCAGGGAGGGGCTCTGCCTTCGGCTCTTGAAAAGTCCCGCGAGGAGCGGGCCTGTCTAATGGGAGTGGATCTTGCCGGGCCCATGTGTCAGAAATTCTTCCGGTTTGCGACGAATTTGCTCCCGGAGTGAATATCGGCCCCCCCGGCTCTGCCTGGCTCACCCTCGGGGCTTGTCCTCGGGCTCCCATCACCGTCCCGCGGCGGGGAGGCCCGGGCCGGCGAACGGTGGCGTGCGCCAAGGGGGACGGGTCTTCTAGTCTACGCCCCCATGAGAGGCTGGAGGGCGGGGGAAGGCCGCGGGGGCGCGCGATGGGCGTCGCCCGCCGGGCTGCGTTGGGCGGTTGTCGTGTGGGCGGCCGCCTGGGCCGGCTGCTCGACTCCGGCGCCGAATTCCTTGCCATCCGATCCGGGCCTCCAGGGCCGCGATTCGGCTGTTGCGCGGGCTCCCTTTTCGGGGGAGCGCGTGGTGAGGGACGCCGAGGAATTGGTGGCCTTGGGCTCGCGGAGCCCGGGATCCGACAGTGCGAAACGCGCGGCGCAGTGGCTTGGCCAACGCCTCGGGGAAATTGGAGCGACCGTGGAGGTCTGGCCCGGGGCCGACCCGGCCGGCGCGCCGGAGGGCCGGGAGAGACCCGCTTCGAACCGGGCGATCGTGGGTGTTCTCGATGGAGAAGGCCAAGATCCGGTCCTGTTGCTGGCGCGCTACGACACCCTCCCCGGCGAGCGCGACGGAGCCGGCCCCGGCGATTTCTCGGCTGCTGCGGGCGCCGCCATGGTGTTGGAACTCGGCCGGGTCCTGGCCGAGGGCGCGCGGCCCTTCCCCATTTGGCTGGTCTTGATCGAAGGCGATGGCGCCGCCGCGCGCGGGCGCGCGTCAGGGCCCAGCACCTCGAGCGACCTCGCCGCCCGCTTTCCGGGCAGCCAAGCGTTGGCGACCGAATTGATCGAGCGGGACCTGATCGGGCAGATTCGTCTGGCGATCTACCTCGGCGCCCTGCCGGGTCCGCGGTTGGTGGTGGCCCGGGACCTGCGTTCTCACCGCATGTATCGCGAGAGCTTCTGGCATAGTGCGGAGAAATCGGGCGAAGTCCAACTTTTCCCGATCGCCGCCGAATTCTCTTCGCCCCAACAAGGTCACCTGGCACTGCTTGCAGAGGGCTTGCGGCCCACCGTGGCTCTGGTGGGTGAACTGTCCGAAGGGGGCGCCGGGGCGCCGGGCCCGGTTCCCGCGTCGGCTGCCGATTTTCAAAGCCTGGGCCGGGTGACCCTCGACACCCTGCACGAGATTACGGACCGACTTCGCCGGCTCGAGGCTTTCGCGGACTCGCCCTCGCGCGGCAGCGGGGGGGAGAGCTCGCGAGCGCCGGCGGCGTCGCCTGAATCCGGCTCGGGCGGGGCGTTCCGCGCGCCCTGAGTTCGCCTTGATGACAGCGTCCGGGAACGAATCAGTCTGTATAGTGATGGACCCCGTGCCGGCCCAGCAGCCCCTGTCGGCGGGGAATTCCGTTGCCGGGGCGACGAGAAGAGGCCCGCCGCTCTGGCTATCCAGCGAGGATTCGGGTTTGCATAAGGCCGCAGGCGGACACGGTCCGGGTTTCGGAGCTTGCGCTTTGCTGTCGGCGCTTGCCGTGCTGGGGGCCGGATGGTCGAGTCCTGCCCGCGCCCAGGAGCCTGGGGCAGAGGCCGCCCCCGTGCGAGTCGTGGTGACTTCGCCGGAGTCGGGTGAAGTGGTACGCAGTCGGGTCACCATGGCGCCGGTGCGGGGCCGCGCAGAGTCGGGCAGCGAGCGCAACGATTTCGACGTGATGGTCGTGATCGATGTATCCCACTCGACCCGCTACCCGAGTGGAATCGACGTGGATGAGGACGGGGAAACAGGGCTCAATCCCAAGCAGGAGCTGGTGGTTCCGGGTCAATACCCTGAGGATATGGTCTGCAGCGATCCCGACGACACGATTCTCGCTGCAGAAATCCGGGCGACCCGCGCATTGCTCGAAATCCTCGATTCCGAGCGGACCCAGGTGGGCATCATTGTCTTCTCAGGGCAGGTCGACCCCGAGACCGGCGAGCGCCGGGGCGCCGATCAGCGCGACGCCTTGGTGAAGGTCCCGCTGACCCGGGATTTCACTCGAATCGAGACGGCCCTGACGGAGATTTGGGCCGAGGGCTCCTACGGAGCCACAAATTTTGCGGCGGCGATTCAGCTCTCGGTCATCGAACTCGCGGGCCTCTCCCGCGCCGAGAGTGAACCGCGTCCGGGGGCCCGGAAAATCGTGACCTTTCTCACCGATGGGGTGCCGACGTTTCCCTTCGGCAAGGCCGCCCGGGCCGACCCCGAGGACGCCGAGGCGGCGATTGCTGCCGCGCGCTTTGCTCGCAAGGCGGGGATCCAGGTGAATACCTTCGCCCTGGGCCAGGGTGCATTGACGGCGCCCTTCGCGTTGTCGGAACTCTCTCGCCTTACCCAGGGCCGCTTTACCCCCGTTCGCAAGCCGGGGGATATCGTGGCCTTCTTGCAGGGCGTTTCCTTCGCCAACATTGAGGACGTGATCGTGACGAACCTTTCCACCGGCGAGACCTCCTACGACGTGGAGCTTTCACCGGATGGGCGCTTTCTTGCTTTCGTTCCCGTGCGCGAAGGAACGAATCGCGTTGAAGTCGCGGCGCTTGCTGGCGATGGCGGGGAGCAGCACTTGGCTTTCGATCTGGTCTTCGAGAAGTCCGGGCTCACGCCTCAAGAACTCGAACGCGAACTCGAGCGGGTCAAGCTTCGAAACCGCGCGCTCATGCGCCTGATCGAGAAGGAACGCATCGAGGCGTTTCGCGAGCGCCAACGCAAGCGGGTGGAAGTGGGCGCCGAAGCGAGCGAGTGAGCGCGACCGGCTCAGAGGGGCAGTAGATCGGGGTCGGCGATCTGCCTTCGCCAGAGTCGGCCGTCCAGGTAGAAGGACACGACGTCGATTTGTCCATCGCCGTTCAAATCGCGCTCTCGGCGTACCAGAACCGCTTTTCCGTCCTGTATTTGAAAAAATGCGAACGTGTCCGCAAATCCGCGTCCAGCACGATCCTGGTCAATTTCGGTGATTTCTTCGCTCTGCTCCGA
Source organism: Myxococcales bacterium (assembly GCA_014240165.1). GTDB lineage: Bacteria > Myxococcota_A > UBA9160 > UBA9160 > UBA4427 > JAZXM01. The sequence continues at coordinate 30,043 of JAAZXM010000036.1, forward strand.
GTAGCGTGTCCATAGATCCATGCGTCCGTCGCGGTCGACGTCCTCCTCGGCGCGAGCGCGCCGGCGGTTTTCGTAGAGGATGCGGAGGTCGACAACCCCGTCGTTATTGGCATCGTGCCCCTCTTCGAAAAGCGAGTCCCCCCTGTAGCGGTAGAAGACATCGCGTACCCCGTCGTCGTCGCGATCGAGTTCACGAATAACCAACAGGCCATTGCCGTAGGTTTCGAAGACATCCGGGTTTCCATCGTCGTTCTCATCGAGAATGAGCCCGACGACCTCGCCACCCCGATAGCTTTTCCATGCGTCGAGAACGCCATCGTAATTTCGATCGGACTCTTCCCGAATAGGGTCGCCGGTCTTGCGGTCGAGGAAACGAATACGTTCGGGCTTGCCATCGCCATCGGCATCGAGCACCAGCCGGACGACGCGGATCTCCTGCTCGTTCTGCCAGGTACCGGGAGCGATGACTTCGTTGGAGCGGTCGAAAATATCCGCTGGCAACTCCCGCTCCCCGGGAACGGGGGCGGCGATTCGCGGATCGTGATCCCACCCCTTGGCTGCCTCGGGTTCAGGGGGGGCCAGCGGGCTGATCGACGTATCGCGGGTCTCGGGATTTCGATGGATTCGAAAGAGCTCCTCCTCGAGTGCCCGAGCCTCGGAAAGGGCCTGCTCAAGATCCCGGGAGGCGGCTCGCTCGGTTTCCCGCGCTGCGGCGAGGGCGGCGTCTTGCTGCTCCTGAGCCTCGGCTCGTTCCCGTTCTTCCTCGTCGGCCCGTTGATCGCGAATCGCCTGGTCGCGGGCTGCGGCGGCCTCGGCTTCGCGGGTCAGGGCGGCATCCGGGCCAGGCTCGCTGTCGGCGGCCGCGGGCACGAGCGTCAGCGCCAAGAGCGCCATGGCGGTGATTTCGGAGATCTTCATGGTGGCGGGGCCTTTCCAGGCTGGACCGGACCGAGGGAGTGATAGCGGACAAAGATTCGAAAAGTGTCTGTGGGTCGACAACGCATCGCGGCAGATTTCGTTCAAAGAGCGTTGCCAAAAAACCACATATAAGATGATCAAGTTCCCCACGGGTGGGCGAATTTCTTTCGAATGGACCTTCCGAGTGGATGAACGGCATCGAGAGGCGCTTCTTGGAGGTTCGAGGTGGCTTCACTCAGGTCTGAGGTCTAAGATGACGCAACGCAGCGTAATCGGGCGGAACCCAGTCACGGCACGCGGCAATATCCGGTTCGTCCGAGTCAGGAGTACGTAGCATTTCAGACCCATTTCAGGACTTGGTCGCGAGGTCGAGGCGGTCGTAACGCCAGACCGGGCCGTTGGGCCCGGAAACAAGCGGAAGCCAAGGGAGAATGCCAGTGGGTCTCACCCTGATTCGCAAGAGCGCCGGCCGACGGCCGAAGAAGAATCCCAAGATTGCGTTGGTGCTTGCCGGTGGGGCCGTGACCGGAGGTGCGTTCAAGGTGGGGGGAATCGCTGCGCTCGAGGACTATTTCGTCGATCGCGGGCTGTGTGATCTCGATACCTACGTCGGTCTTTCCGCCGGCGCACTGCTCGCGGTTCCCTTGGCGGGTGGCGTGCGTCCGGACGCCATGATGCGGGTGCTCGAAGGTACCAGCGACGAGTTCGACCAACTCCGCCCCATCGATTTTTATTTGCCGAACCTCGCTGAATTCGTCGAGCGCCCGGCTCGTTTCGCCCTGGACATGTTCGGTTATCTGCCCGGCATCGGATACGAATTCATGCGTGGCCTCCCCGGGCTGCCGGAGGCGGCGGGTGCTTCGTTTCGTCGCTTTCTCGGTGACGCCTCGTATTCGAATTTCGAAGCCCTGGCTACCCGCGTGATCCAGCACACTGCGCCAACCCGAACCCTTCCGTCGGCCTCGGATTCCATTCCCACAGGCCTCTTCGACAACAGCCCATTGGAGCGTTGGCTTCGTCGCAATCTCGATCGCCTCTCGATGCCCAACGATTTTGCGGCTTTCCAGCGCAAGCTCGGCGTGGAGCTCTATCTCAGCGCTTGTAACCTGGATACCGCCGAACGGGTGATCTTCGGGGGGAATGAGGGGAGCGAGTTGACCATCGCCCAGGCCGTTCAGGCGTCCACGGCGCTCCCCCTCTTCTACAAGCCGGCGCGTTTGAATGGCATCGACTATGTGGACGGGGGCGTACGTCATACCGCGAATATTGATGTAGCCATCGAGAAGGGCGCGGATCTGGTCATTTGTTACAACCCCTTTCGTCCGTTCCTGAACAATGTCGATCCGGCCACTGCTTCGTCGACGGGTTCGGGTCACGGGGGGCGCCACCTGGCTGATCGGGGCGCGAAGCTGGTCGCCAACCAAGCGTTCCGAACACTCCTGCATTCGCGTCTGGAACTCGGTATCCAGCGCTACCTCGCCGACGACTCCTTCGAGGGGGACATCGTGCTTCTTGAGCCCAACGAAGAAGATGCGAGCTTCTTTGCCATCAACCCGCTGGCTTTCTGGCGCAGATCCGAGGCGATGCAGCGTGGCTTCGAGTCGGTGAACGCCACCGTGGATGAGCATTTCACAGAACTGGCCGAACTATTCGGCCGCTACGGCCTGGAGATGAGCCGGCCTGTGGCCCGCCGCCGCGCCCAGAGGCTGCGCAAAGAGCATGGCTGGTCAGCGCCCAGGGCCCGCCGCAAGCCGCCTGCCCAGGCGAGTCCGCTGCGGGCCGTGGGGACCTAGGGCAGACCGCCCGACCCGGGAAATTTCCAGGTGGCTGGAATTTTTCTAATAATTTGCGAATCGGCCAAAAAAATGATAACTTGGTCTTTCTTGGGCGAGGTGTGCCCGCCGGTGGATCCGCAGCCGAAGCGTGAAGTCCCCGGTACTGCGAGTTTCTTGCATCTTGGGTTCAAATTCGCACCAAGTCATCAAGTGAAGTGCTGGCGGACCGCCAGCGGCGGCTAGAAAGCAAAGCCGCCTTAAATCCTGACAACGGCCGGCAGGTGCACGAGGCTTCGCGCGAGAGCGGAGCGGTGGAGGGGGCCGAGGAGCTAAGAGGGGACCAGCCGCATCGCCGTTCAGCAGGGCGAGCCGAACTTCTGAACCGTTCGCGACGTCCATGGGCGGCGCGGCTCAGGAGGGCAGCTCTCCGGATAGAATCCGGATTATCAGCCCGCACCCAGCCCAGACCAAGCCCGCAAGGGTTTCATCGGGGTCGCTGAGACAGGTCGCATGCTTCAGGAATTTCGGGAATACAGAACTTGGAGTGAGGCGCGGAAGCGCAGCAGCAGGATATACGGAACGGCGAAGCGCAGCGGTTCCGAGAAGAGCATGACCTGGATGATCAGCAGGGATATTTACAACAGGAAGACGGGAAGGTAGAGAGCAGGTCAAGTGGTTCGTGTGCACGTTGGTTGTGATTCATCGGACGATTCCCGGGCGTTGGTTGGTCGTGGCTGCGAATCGGGACGAATATCTCGATCGTCCCGCGGAAGGGCCTGCGCTGAGAAGCGTAGGTGCGTCGCAGGTAATCGCGCCCTTGGACATCAAGGCGGGCGGGACTTGGCTAGGCCTGAATAAAGAAGGGGTATTTGCGGCATTGACGAATTTGCGTGATCCGAACCCAGATACGACGCGGCTGACCCGGGGACGAGTGGTGAGCGATTCCCTGCGGTGCGAGAGTGCCGCCGAGGCTGCCGATCGACTGATGTCAATCGAAGCCGGGGTCCATAATCCGTTCAACGCCTTCGTAGCGGATCGAGAGCACGCGTATCTCGTCGGGTATAGGGAGACGCCGGTACTGCATGAGCTTCAACCGGGGGTTCACGTCGTTGGAAACGTCGACGTGGAAAAGCCCGGAACCTCAGAGGGAGGGAGCGGCAAAGTCGATCGAGTCCGGGAGAATGCCGAGCGCATTTCTCGGTTGCCTGCGGGCGCTGTTCTTGATTCGCTCGCAGATCTCTGTCGTGTACACGGCGAAGAAGAATCTCCTCTCGAAGATATTTGCGTGCATGTCGGGGATGCGTACGGAACACGCAGTTCCTTGCTGCTCGAACTCACGGAACGATTTTTCGCTTCAGAAAATTCTACAAAAGAACGACACAAAGGAGGATCGGCACAAATCGAGAGTCCCGGGTTGCATCATGGTGCGAGCCGCCTGCTCTATGCGGACGGGCCGCCCTGCGTTGCACCTTTCAAGGATTTTTCCCCTCTGCTGGAAGAGTTGAGGCAATCGCCCAGCTACGCACCGGCAGATTTCGCATAGAGGAATAAGAGTTGAGACGAATCGGGAGCAACATCAGAAAGAAGAACTCGGAAGAAAGATCGCACCGCCTCACCCAGAATATCATCGAGTATTCGACGGAAGAGGCTCCGAAGAATGACTACCCGCGGCGAATCGTTTCGCCGCCTCGGCCCGCGCGCTGCTGCACCGACAAGAATCGAATCAGTGTCGGCAGTGTTCGTGAGGTCGAAGGGTTCAAGTTCTGTTATAAGGTCTGCCAGGAGTGCGGCCACGCTGTGAAGTATTTCTTCCCCGCCATCGAGACAACGAGCCAGGCGGTGAAGAAGTATCGAGACAGCCAGCGCTACCTTCTTCAGTAGGTCAGGGCAGGACACCAACGCGTAGAAGGCGGCCGTTTTGGCCGCCTTCTCTGTTTTTGCGGGTCAAAACCCGGACGGGAGGCGGCCAGAGGCCGAGAGCGGTTTGAGCCAGCGGATACGCAACGTGCACCAGGCGAGCGCCTGGCTCGAGGGATTGATCAACTTCGAGCGCGGTTCCTCCTATGCGGCCGCGCGGCTGGACCTGGGGCCGATTCGTCGTCTTCTGGCCAGGTTGGGAAATCCGGAGAAATCCCTTTCCATCGTTCACGTGGCGGGTTCGAAAGGCAAAGGTTCCACTTGCCTGTTGGCGGAAGCCATCCTCACTGCAGCGGGGGAGCGGGTGGGGACATTTACCTCCCCGCACCTGGAAAATTGGAGTGAGCGCTTCCGAATTGGGGGACAAGAAGCCGAAGGTCGGCTCCTCGCGGAGGCGGTGGAAGGCGTTCGCCCCCACGTGGAAGCGCTTCGGGACGAGGATCCCGAAAGTGCCCCGACTTTCTTCGATGCCACCACGGCCAGCGCTTTGCTTCTTTTCGCCCGGGCGGGGGTTTCGCGGGTTCTGTTGGAAGTCGGGCTGGGGGGTCGCTTGGATTCCACCAACGCTGTGGAGCCCGCCGTGACGTGTGTGACGGCCATCGAACTCGAGCATACCGAGAAATTGGGGCGAACCATCCCGGCCATTGCGCGCGAAAAGGCCGGCATCCTGAAGCCGGGAATACCCTGCATCATGGGTCGTCTCGTACCCGAAGCGGAAGCAGTCGTTGTGGAACGCGCGGAGGCCGTGGGGGCTCCTCTCTTTCGGCTCGGTGCCGAATTGGAGGCCCGGCCCCTGGACGCTGGCGAAAGGGCGGACTGCGAGATCTCGCCCCAGGCGTGCCAGGCGTTCAAATATCGTGAGCGTGATGGTTTCGAAGTGGCCCTGGGGCTCGGTGTTCTGGGTCAGCACCAGGTGGACAATGCATGCATGGCGCTGGCCGCCGTCCGCCGGTTGAACGATTGGCCGGATTCCGTGTTGGCGGAAGCGGCGCGCGACGGTCTTGATACGGCGGTTCTCCCTGGTCGCCTTGAACGAATCGAAGACGATCCCTGTATTCTGGTGGACTCGGCTCATACGCCCGGGTCTGCTGCGTCTTTGCGCGAGGTGTTGAGTGGAATTCCGGCTGAGCGCCGGCATTTGGTGATCTCGATCTCGCGCGACAAGTCCGTAGAGTCGATTCTCGCCAATCTGCTGGTGGGTACGTGGTCAGTTTGGATCACCCGGGCGGAATCGATTCGCTCCATGGACCCGGAAGCTCTGGCGACGATCTGCCGAGAGCTTTCGCCCGAGAGCGAAGTGCGCTGTGTCGAGGACCCTGAGTCGGCGCTCGAAGCCGCATATGCCGCGCTGCAGCCGAGGGATCTGCTCTGTTGTGCGGGCTCGTTCTACCTGGCGGGGATCGCTCGTCGCGTGTTGCGCGAGCGCGCCGAACTCCGGGCGCTCTAGAGGAATCCGCGATCGCAGTAGAAAGTTGGCGGTCTGCCTTCTTTCAACCCATGCTCTCGCGAACCGATTCAAGGACTCCTCCCACCGAGATCGGTCTGGCCTCGGGGGGCGGGGGAGGGCGGTTGGCTTTGAGTTTTCGCGCGGCCGAGCGCAGGTGGCGAGCCGAGCGCTGAAGGCGCTTGAGGTTTGTATCGAGGTTCGAAGGCTGCGCACGGGCCAACCAGAGTGCGCGAAGCCTGCCGCCGAGGAGGATCTGTTCCCCGGCCAGGGTTTCGAGCTTTTCTGCCAGGCGCGCCCTGCCCGGCTTTTTCAGGGATTCGGGCGAGCGTCGCCATGCGAGGTATTCCAGCCCTGCCTCCGCTTTGCGCAGGGCGAATGAAGAGGCGTCCGCGGCATAGCGAATTTCGTCCAGGTCTCTCATGCCGCGAGTCGCCTCGGCGCGGGTGCTGTCCAAGCGTTCAATCAGGCGATCCAAACGCGTTTGAAGTGCCGCTATGCGGCCTTTCTTGCAGGCCTTGATGAAGTAGGCGCTCTCCACGCTGTCGAAGAAGAGGTACTGCAGGGGCGAGCCATTGAAGACCTTGAAGCCGGGCTCGTGAATTGCGCCGAGGTCCCGGTAGAGGCGCGCGACCTGGCCACGGGGATCGCCGAAGAAGAGGCGCGAGAAGGCGCGGTCGAAATCCGGCGCAGGACAGGTTCCGGACCAGGCCTCCTGGGCTCCCCACGCGTAGGCGAGCAGGGAATTGCCTTGGAGATTGTAATGACCGTGATCTCCCCAATCCGTGTTCAGCAGCCCCAGGGCTCCGTGTCGGCGACCTGCCTTTGCCCAGCCCGTGATATTCGCAAGGCTGTTGGCGACCCTGGGGAAGAGAGAGTTCCAACTCGATGTCCCCGGGCAAACCATGAAATCGAGTTTGTTGCGCGCAAAGACCTTGGCCCGGCCAAAGTCGAAATCGGCTTCGTACCACCAGTCGAGCAGAACCAGGTTGGGATCGATCTCCGAGATCCGTTCGGGATGGGCGTGAACGACATCGGCCCAGATCATGGTGCGCTTGCCGTGCTTCCGGGCAATTCGCTGAATTCGGTGGACGTGTTCGAGATAGAGTCCACCCGGGCCCAATTTCTCGTTTCGCTTCATCGACTGCCCCCGGCCGAGATCCCAGGGCTCGTCGCAGTTGGCATTGAACCAATGCGACCGAAAGAGAGGCAGGTATTCGTCGTAGAGATCTCGAAGAAAGGGCAGCGTTCGCGGATGACGCGGAGCGATGGTCCAGCCGCTTTCGGTTTCCGCCATGGCCCTATATGCGGGCAATTTGAGGATATGCTCCATATGCCCGAGGGATTGAAGGCAGGGAACGAGTTCCACGAAGCGCTCGGCCGCGTAGGCCTCGAGCGCCGAGAGGGTCCGGGCATCGAGTGGGCTCGCGTCTCGCCCGATTCTCGGATGTTTCTTGAAGCGGAACGTATGCTCGGTATAGAGCATGAGCAGATTCAATTTGAGGGCGACACAGGTATCGATCAATTCCTCGAGGCTCTCTCGACGGGGAACCTTGCCCCGAGAGATGTCGAGCATGATGCCTCGCATGCCCAGGTCGGCGCCGTCCTCGATTCGGCAACAGGGAATCCGGCCGCTCGGCCCCAGGAGTTGAAGCAAGGTCTCGACCCCGTAGCGGAGCCCGGATCCCGTTGCACCGCGGATCTCGACGTGTCCGGGCTTCACCGAAAGACGATACGCATCGTGTTTTTTGCGCAGCGGTCCCCTTTGGCCCAGCTTTTCATCCACGATCAGATCGATTCGGGACGGCCCTGGAGAAGCTGAACTCTCGGAAGTGGAGAGAAGAGGGCATGGCGCGCCCGCGGCCTCGAAACCCGTTTGAAGTCTGCGCGCGGTCGGGTCGTCCGAGCCTTGGGTGCCGCTCCCGAGGAGAATGGCGACATCGCCATGGGCGTCGAAGCGCCCCGGCAGCGCCTGTTGACGGCGGGGCTGAGGAAGGACCGGAGGCAAATTGTACCGACGCTCGGATGTGCCACTCGGTCGCACCATGATGCGACTATACCCACCCCGTCCGTGGGCCGCTTCGGTGCAGGGCGATCGCACGAATGATTGCGCTGGTCAAGGAATAAGCGCCCGAGCAAGCTCCTTGCACAACGTGCGAAGGGAGGGGTAGCCCGCTCGGGCGCCAGACCTGCGAATCTGCAAGAGCCCAGCCGAAGGACTCCTGCATCTTCAACGGTTCTTACTAGCAAGCGGTATGCCAGTATAGGTAGCGGCGTGAGACAGGCGCCGAAGCGCGCGAAATGCAAAGAAATTTTGCCCAAGCGATTTCAGCGCATGTAGTTCTCGCGTAAGCGCCAGGAAACTGCGGCGCAGGGCTCGCGGCGAATGTGACACAATTTGTGTTCTCTGCGCCGCAATTTGGATCATGCTTGGGGGGCCGTGTCCAGTGTGGCGAGAATATGTTCCGGTGTCGTGCCGCAACAGCCGCCGATGATCTGCGCACCCGCGTCCATCCAGTCCTGGGCAAAGCGGACCCATTGGTCGGGGGCGCAGCTTTCGCTGCGTTTGAAGGAACCGTCGGGGTCGGGCACTCCGAGGTTTGGGTAGATCCCAAAGGGGAGCCCCGAAGCCTGGAGCGCCGGGAGGCAACCCGCCACCGCCGACGGGGGCAGGCAATTCACCAACACCGCCAGGGGGTCGCAGCCCCCGACCGCTTCGATGGCATCCTCCAGGCGTTCGCCCGAGAGCAGCTGGCCCGAGGGCCCGGCGATGAAGCTCACCAGCAGGGGCAACTCGCAGCGCAGGGCCGCCTCGCAGGCGATGAGGGCTTCGCGAGCCGTGTTCATGGTTTCCACCAGGGCCAGATCGACTTCGGCAGCGGCCAGGTTCTCCATATGTCGCGTGTGCTCGCGGCGGAGGGTGGCGTTCTCCGGGACGCGGTCCGGGCGATAACAGTCTTCGAGGGGCGGGGCAGAGCCGGCGATCCAGACAGGTTGTCCGGCAGTTCGGGCTCCGCGGCGGGCCAGGCCAACGGCCTGGGCGGTCAGCTCGGCGTCATCCAGAATGCGACCGGGCCGGGAGTGCGCTGCACGCTCGAGCGTCCTGCGCTGGGTCCGAAAGGTATTGGCGGTCAGAATGTCGGCTCCCGCCCGGGCGTACTCGGCGTGGATCTCCGCGACGGCTTCGGGGGCATCCAAAAGCGAGTGGGTCGACCATAGGGGGAGTCCGGCCTCGTATCCGCGCCGTTCGAGTTCGGTCCCGGTGGCGCCATCGAGTCGGACGAGGGAACCCCGGGCCAGGCGCTCACGAAGCGTGGCGCGCGCACGGGCTGCCGAGGTGGGTCTGCTGCTGGTTTGGTCCGCGTCAGACTCCATAAATGATGGGGATCTCCGGTTTCCTGGCCCAGCGGATTCAGATCTTTCGCTGGGCCGGCTGGGGCCCATCCTCTAAGCTTCGACCGATGGATATGCCCGTTGGCGAGCCCGCTCGCTATAGGTCTCATCCAAGGTAACGCCTGAAGCGTATTGGCCGCACGCGAGTTGGCCCGCCTGGTTGATTCGGGGGCTCACCCAGGCTTCTCGCGCTTGGCGGCCATGGTTTTCGCCTTGGCCGGCTCAGAGAGGGAGGTCGACCCGGGAGGGGATTTTGAGCGAAGACGAACCCGCATTCGAAGGTCGGCGACGCGAAGCTCAGGAGCGCGCGATTCTCAGGGCTGCTCGCGCAGGGGCGCTGGTTCTTTTCTGCGACTTCGACGGAACGTTTTCTCGGCGCGATGTCGGTGGCTCTTTGGCGCGGGAATATCTGCCGGAATTGCGCGCTGTCCTGCAGGAGCGATACCAGCGAGGAGAACTCAGCGCCTGGGAATATGCCCTGGAACTCTTTGGTGATTTCGACTTTGATGCAGAAAGGCTGAATGCTTTCCTGGGGAATATCGAACTCGATCCCGGAGCGCATCGTCTCGTGGAATGGTGCCGGATGCGACGCGTTGCGTTTCAGATCCTTTCGGACGGCTTCGATTTCAATCTCGATCGCTTGCAGGCGATCCACTCCGTGAAGTTTTCCTACTCGGCGAATCATCTCAGCTTCGAAGGCGGTCGCTGGAAGATCCGTCCGGGAGGCCGCAACGCTGAGTGCGGGTGCGGCACGGGGATGTGTAAACGCGGGGTCATCGCGAAATACCGCGTGGATCATCCCGAGGCCTATTGTATTCATGTGGGGGATGGGCGGGTTTCGGATTTTTGCGGCGCCGAAGCCGCAGATCTGGTTTTCGCCAAGGGAAGCCTCGCTTCGGCTCTCCGCGCCCAGGGAATCCCCTTTGAAGCCTTTGAGAACCTTCACGATGTGCGCTCGGTTCTGGAGCGAACGCTCCAGCGGGGTTCAGGACGCAGGCCATTGGGGTCGCGGGCCTCAGGTGATTTTCAGCGCTAAGGTGCGGCCCCACTTTCAATCCACTCGAGTGTTGCGATGAATATTCTTGTCATCGGAGGGGGCCTTTCGGGGCTGGCGGCTGCCTGGCGTCTTCGCCGGGCGGGCCATGCCGTGAGCCTCATCGATCGCAGGGATCCCGCCGACGGGGACTTCCCCTTGGCGGAATTGGATTCTCTTCACTCGAGTGATCGGCATGTTGTCACCTGGATTTCCGAATTGGGTCTCGCCGACCGCCTCTTGCCGCTCAGGCCGCTTCAGGTGGCTCAAGTTCTGCGCGGTCGCACTACCGCCATCGATCCCCAGCGACTGCTGGGTGTTGCCGCGATTCCTGGTATTCGCAAGCTGCACGCCCTTCGACTTCTTCGTTGGTCGAGACTCATGT
>JAAZXM010000037.1 GCA_014240165.1 Myxococcales bacterium
CCCGTATTTTATCGGTCATCCCTGGGAAGAGGGGGAGGAGGGGAGCGCCCTCGATCCCCCCACGCGCTTTCCGCCCCGAAACGACCTGCGCGCTGTTGCGCCGGATTCGGCCGAGGCGCCCCCCGCGCGTTTGCGCGCCGCCGAGCGGGCCTTGGCCGAGCGCAGCCGTTCCCTGGTGGTGCTGCTCGATGACCTGGTGAACCCCCGAAACGCCTCGGCGGTAATCCGGACCAGCGAGGCCCTGGGGTTGCAGGAGGTGCATATCGCCCAGCAGGAGGGGCGTGCGGACCTCGAGCGCACGGTCACCATGCTGGCGGAAAGCTGGCTCGATCTTTTTTGGTATCGCGAGACCGCTGCAGCGGCGGATGCCCTGCGCGCGCGGGGCTACCGGATCCTGGTGAGCGATTATTCGCCGGGCGCAGAGCCCCTGGAGAGCGTGGCCTTGGGCGAGCGGGTGGCCGTGGCATTCGGGAGCGAGCAGCGCGGAGTGAGTCCCGCTCTCCGCGCGGTGGCTGACGGTTTTTTCTATTTGCCCTCGGCGGGCTTTACCTCCTACCTGAATGTTTCGGTCATGGCCGGCGTCTCCCTCTATACATTGGATCAGCGGATGCGGGCCGAAGGCTTGAGGGCGCCGATTGCTCCCGATGATCGCGCCCGCCTGCGCCGGGCCTGGTACTCGGCGCTCGCCAAGGGCGATCAGCGGCGGGCCGAGGAATATATGGGTTGGCTCGAGGACCCGCCCGAGCCCGCTCCGCCCCGCGGTGCGTCGGGCTCCCGCCGTCGCCCGCCCCCCGGTGCGGCACCCGGCGTCGGAGACTGAAGCCACTTTCCGCTCCGAAGCCCCGACCCTCAACGCCCCGCGCAGCCGGGCTAGTATTTCATCCGAGGAGAAAGTCTATGTCAGCCCCCTTGTCGGGCATTCGCGTTGTCGAAATCGCCACCTTCGTGGCGGCGCCCGCTGCGGGCGCGCTGCTTGCAGATTTCGGCGCCGAAGTGATCAAGGTCGAGGTGCCCGGCGGCGAATTGATTCGTCATACCCGGCCGCGCCATAACGGTTTCGGCTCGGATTTCGGCGGTTGTCCGCAATTCGAGATGGATAATCGGGGCAAGCGCTCCCTGACCCTGGACCTGACCCGCGATGAGGCACGGGACGCGCTCTTGCGGGTGATCGACGGTGCGGATGTGGTGCTGACCAATATGTTGCCCGGGCGTTGTCGGCGTTTCGGGATCGACCCCGAGACCCTTCGGGCCCAGCGCCCAGCGCTCATCTACGCCTCGTTGACGGGGTACGGAACCCGGGGCAAGGAAGCCGATTCCCCGTCCTTCGACTACGCGGCCCTCTGGGCGCGGACCGGGCTGATGGACCTGACCCGAGATCCTGCGGCCGTGCCCGCTTTCCTTCGCCCCGGGGTGGGTGACCACTCCGCGGCGCTCTCCCTGGTTTGCGGCATCCTGGCGGCGCTGCGGGTGCGCGATGCCGGAGGCGAGGGCCAGGTCATCGATGTATCGCTCCTGCAGACCGGTCTCTACCTCCAGGGCAACGACCTCTCCCAGACCCTCGCCACCGGGAACCCCGCGCCCATGCACGATCGCAGGGCGCCTCGGAACCCGCTCTGGAACCACTACGAAACCGCCGACGGGCGCTGGGTGATGCTGGTGATGATCGAGTCGCCGCGTTATTGGGGCGCTTTCGTGCGGGCCATCGGTCGCCCGGAACTCGAGCACGACCCACGCTTCGAGGGCCCGGTGGAGCGCTACCGCCAGAACGGGGAATTGGTGGCGATTCTCGACGCGGTCTTTGCGGCCCATACCCTGGCCGAGTGGGAAACGAAATTCGAAGGCCAATCGGTGATCTGGGCCCCCGTGCGCCGGTTGGATGAAACCCGGCAGGATCCCCAGGTCCAGGCCATGGGCTATTTCAGCACGGTGGATCATCCCGAACTCGGTTCTTTTGAAACCGTGGGCCCGCCGCTCTTGATGTCGGGCCACGCCATGCCGGCGGATCGGCCGGCGCCAGCCCTGGGCGCGGATTCGTCATCGGTGCTTCGGGCCGCTTGCCTGGAGAAGGAAGAGATCGACCGTGTGCTCGCGCCCAGGGACGAGGCGCCCGGGGAAGCCAGAGGGGAAGGCAAGTCATGAGCGATTCGCAAATTTCCGATTTTGTCCAGGGTTTGCGCGCGGGGATCGGGCGCAGTGGGCCGGTCTTCGTGGCTCGAGATCCGGTGAACCCGGCGATGATTCGCCATTGGTGCGATGCCATGGAGGACGACAACCCCTTCTATACCGATCCCGAGGCGGCGGCGCGTTCGCTTCACGGCGGGCTCGTGGCGCCGCCCGCCATGCTCATGGCCTGGTCCATGCGCGGCCTGGAGCGCCCGGCGGATCCCTCGGTCGACCCCGATGCCATCGACCCGGGAAGTAATGTGTACCGGGCCCTGGACGCCGCGGGCTTTACCTCGGTGGTGGCCACCAACTCAGAGCACGAGTATCCCCGCTACCTGCGCCTGGGGGACGAACTCCACTCTTCCCAGGTTCTCGAAAGTGTGTCCGAGGAAAAGAAAACGGCCCTGGGCGTGGGGCATTTCGTCACCACCCGCACCGAGTACCGGGATCAGACAGGAGAACTCGTCGGACGGATGCTCTTTCGCATCCTGAAATTCAAGCCCGGGACCGGCCGGGGTGCGAGCGTCGAAGGCGCCGGACCCTCGGCCGCCGGAGAGCGACCCCAGCGGCCGAAGCCCGGCGTGAGCCGGGATACTGAGTTCTTTTGGCAGGGCTTGGAGAAGGGTGAACTGCGCATTCAACAATGCACGGGATGCTCGAAGCTTCACCACCCCCCCATGGTGCGTTGCCCGGATTGCGGAAACTACGAACTCGGCTGGATCCAGGCGAGCGGGCGGGGCACCGTGTATAGCCACGTCGAGCCCGTGCATCCGCGCTTCGCCGCCTTCGAACCGCCCTACGTGGTGGGATTGGTCGAGTTGGAAGAGGGTACGCGTCTCCTGACCAATATCGTCGACGTCGACCCGGAAGCGGTGCGCGTGGGGATGCCGCTCGAGTTGGTGATCCGGCGCCAGAACTCAGAGATTCCCCTGCCGCTCTTTCGGCCCATCCGTCCGCCGCGGCGGGAGACCACCCTGGCGCGCGGCGCGGTGCAGGTGGGCGATGAACTCGCCCCGTGCCCGATTCCCATTACCGCCACCCTGATCGTCGCCACCGCCATCGCCTCCCGGGATTACCAGGACGTGCATCACGACCGCGAACTCGCCATGGAGCGCGGCTCGCCGGATATTTTCATGAATATCCTGACGACCTCGGGCCTTTGCGCTCGCTACGTCACGGATTGGGCGGGGCCAGAGGCGTTGGTGCGGAAGCTCTCGATCCAACTCGGGGTGCCCAACTATCCCCACGACACCATGACGATGACGGGCTCGGTGCTTTCTGCCGAGGATGGAAGAGTCGAGGTGGGGGTTCGCGGATACAACCGCATGGGCAACCACGTCACGGGAAGCGTTGAACTCGAATTTCCGGAGGGCGACGGCGCCTAGCCTTCGATTGGGAAGGTCCGGCGCGGGTCCTGCCCGCGGGCCATGTGTCTTAGAAGCGGTACATGGCGCCCAGGTTCAGGGCCATGAAGTAGTTCTTCCAGACGTTGCCCGCGCCCCAGACGAAACTCGTTTCGGCGGTGAGTGCCCAGTGGTGACCCACGTAATACTCCACACCGAGCCCCTGGCGAAACGCCCAGTCGACCTCACTGGAAAGCGCGCCCGGAGGCCGGGCCCACATGGCCCCGGCGCCAAAGACCAGGTAGGGCTGGATGCGGTCTTCGGCGAAATAGAATTTCGCATTGGCGCCCAGCAGCCAGTTGCCGTACTCCACGCCCCGGGTGCTGGGCAACCATCCGAAGTCCACCTCGAGGGCGAGTCGTTCGTGTTCCCGCCAGCCGATGCGAAAATCCAAGGAGGGGCTGGGTTCCCAACTCAGGGTCTCGGCGCCGGCGAAGCCCGCGGAAGAACTCGTGAGGGCGGCGTAGCCCCCGCCCGCGATGTAGAGACCGGGCCGCGCATAATCCGGGGCGAATTCCGGATCGTGGGCGCTCGCAGAAAAGCTCAGGCAGAGTGCAAAGAGGATGGGCCCGAGGATCAGGGCGCTTCGGGACATGGTGGTCTTCCTTGGGGTGGGAGGAGCGGGGCGGGGTCCGAATCTACGCGGATCGCGGCCGGCTTTCCACCTCCCGAGTGGGCGCCGAAATTGGCCTATAGTTCCGGGGCCATAGGCGATTGTTCGGGTCGAGAAGCCGGCGCCAGGCCGCCACCGCGTGTTGGGCGGCGAGTCGGCAGGGCCAGCGTCCAGGGCCCCGGCCGTCGTCGAAGTTGGCGGCTTTGGCCGTCTTGCACTTTGGCGGGGCTAAGCGAACGTAGATCGACGCGCCGAAACCGAAGAGGGGGTCCGGTTCGCCGGACCCGGAAAAAACTCACCGATACGAGGACGAACCCGCACGGGTTTTTGAGAGGGAAGGCGAGCCATGAGCGAGGTGTGGGACGAGGAATTCGACCTTGTGGTGATCGGATCGGGCGCGGGCGCCATGACGGCGGGCATCGTCGCCCACGACCGCAAGGCGAGTGCTCTGTTGATCGAGAAATCCGATCGCTACGGGGGCTCGTCCGCCATGTCGGGGGGAAGCTTGTGGGTTCCCCAGAGTCATTTCATGGCGGAAGCCGGCATCGACGACAACCGTGAGGACGCCATCGCGTACCTGAAGGAGATCACCGCCGGTGCGGTGGACCCGGCCAAGCTCGAAGCCTACGTGGATGCGGCGCCCGAGGCGGTTCGCTACCTGGCCGAGCACGCCCATCTCAAGATGTACTCCATGCCGGCGTACTCGGATTACTACCCCCGGGCCGAGGGGAGCAAGCCCGGTGGGCGTTCCCTCGATCCCGAGACCTTCGATGCGCGCAGCCTGGGCGACGACCTGCTCTCCATGAAGGATCAGAACCCCCAGATGCTCGTGATGGGTCGGCTCTTCATGACGATCCCCGAGTCGCGCACCATGCTGACCCGGGCGCCGGGCTGGATCGGCTTGATGTTCAAGTTGATGATGCGGTACATGCTCGATCTGCCCTGGCGGTTCAAATCCAAACGCGATCGCTTCCTCGCCATGGGGAACTCCCTGGTGGGCATGCTGCGCCAGGCCATGCTCGACCGCGGCATTCCCCTCTGGCTCGAATCCGGCGCCCGGGAATTCGTGGTGGAAGAGGGCCGAGTGGTGGGCGTGGTGGCCGACCGAAAGGGTCAGCCCGTGCGGATTCGCGCTCGCCAGGGCGTGGTGGTGGCGGCGGGGGGCTTCGAGGGCAACCAGGCCATGCGCGAGAAATATCTTCCCGGTCCGACGAAGGTGGAGTGGAGTTGCTCCAATAAGGCGAATACCGGGGACCTCATCGAACTCGCCCGGGATCTGGGCGCGGCGGTGGAGTTCATGGATGAGGGCTGGTGGGGGCCGGTCACGGTGGTGCCGGGCGAGGAAAACGCGCGCATGCTGGTGATCGAGAAATCCCTGCCGGGCAGCGTGATGGTCAACAAGGCGGGCCGGCGCTTCGTCAACGAGGCGGCCCCCTATATCGACGTGGTGAACGCGCAATACGCCGACGATTCCGAAGAGGCGCCCTGCGTGCCCTGCTACCTGATCTTCGATGCTCGCTTTCGCAAGAGCTACCCGGTGGGGCCCATGCTTCCCGGCGCCCAGCAGCCCGATCTCTTCCTGGGCCAGATGCTGCGCGACGGGTACCTGAAGAAGGCGAACACCGTACGCGAACTCGCACTCAAGATGGACGTGGATGCCGACAATCTCGAGGCCACGGTGAACCAGATGAACGAGTTCGCGAAGACGGGCAAGGACCTCGATTTTGGCCGGGGTGATACGGTCTTCGATCAGTACTACGGGGATGAGAAAGTGAAGCCCAATCCCTGCCTGGCCCCCATCGTCGAGGCCCCTTTCTACGGCATGGAAGCCTACCCGGGCGAACTCGGCACCAAGGGGGGCATTCGTACCGACGCCCGGGCGCGGGTGCTCACCGAGGCGGGCGACGTGATCCCGGGTCTCTATGCCGTGGGCAACTGTTCGTCTCCCGTCATGGGGCGAACCTACGCCGGGGCCGGCGCGACCCTCGGCCCCGCAACCACCTTCGCCTATATCGCGGCGCGGGATGCTACAGCGGACTCGTGAAGCGAACGCCGTGCGGAACCGGCCGGTGAGAGAACGCAGAAAAAGGAGAGAAGTTGAGAGTTGAAACCGTGATGCTCGGACCCGATACCGAGCAATACGCCGGGGACGGCGTCAAGCAGGCCAGTCTCAGCGAGATCGGAACGGCGGCGCAGAGGCTCGAAACCCTGGGTTTCGACGGGATCACCGCGCCCGAGGCGGGGCATGATCCCTACCTCCCCCTGGCGATTGCGGCGGAACACACCGAGCACGTGCGCCTCGCCACCAACGTGGCCATCGCCTTTCAGCGCAGCCCGCTGGTGACAGCGCAACTCGCCTGGGATCTGCAGCACTATTCCGGCGGGCGCTTCTGTGTCGGTTTGGGGACTCAGGTGAGGCCCCACGTCGAGCGCCGCTATGCCACGCCCTGGACGGGCCCGCCGGGCCCGCGTCTGCGCGAATACGTGCTCTGCATGAAGGCGATGTTCGAGAGTTTTCAAAACGGAACCAAGCCCGACTTCAAGGGCGAGCACTACCAATTCTCGCTCTGCCCGCCCTTCTTCAATCCGGGCCCCATCGAGCATCCGGCGGTGCCCATCCAGATCGCCGCGGTCAATCCCTATATGGGAAAGCTTGCTGGCGAACTCTGCGATGGCTTGCGCCTCCATCCCATCGCGACCTTCCGTTTCACCCGCGAGGTACTCTTGCCCGCCATCGCCGAGGGGGCCGAGAAGGGGGGGCGTAGTCCCGATGCGGTGGACCTGATTGGCGCGCCCTTTATCGCCCTGGCGAAGGATGAAGAAGGCGTGGAGGCCGCGAAGCTCGATCTCAAGCAGCACATCGCCTTCTACGCGTCGACGCCCACTTACCACTCGGTGCTGGAATTTCACGATTGGATGGATGCGGCGGCGGAACTCCACCGGCTTTCCCGGGAAGGCCAGTGGAAGGCCATGCCGGGGGTGATCAGCGATGCCATGCTCGACGAGTGGGCGATTATTTCCACTGCCGATGAGTTCCCGGAAAAGGTCGAGGAAAAATGCGGCGGTCTCTACTCGACGATTCTCCTCGACCTTCCCGGTGCTTTCCGCGGCGACGACGATTGGGTCCGGGAAAACGTTGCGCGCCTGAAATAGGCGGCTGCATTTTCAACGCAGAACGAAGCGGCGCAGCGAACCAAGGCAATCAGGATAAAGAGAAGGAGAGGCGACGATGGGGGTCGAAGAGCAGTTCAGCTATGCCATGGACGAGGGTGTCGGGATCATCACCCTGAACCGTCCGGAGCGGATGAACGCTGTCAACTGGGATCTATGCAAAGCGATCTCGGCCAAACTTCGCGAACTGCGGACCGACGATGATTGCCGGGTGCTGGTGCTGACCGGGGCCGGCGGCAATTTTTCATCCGGCGGCGACGCCGAGTTCCTCGCGGGCAACGAAGAAGGGCGGCCGATTCCAGGGCTCACCGATACCCCGCTCGAGCGCTACCAGCGCAAGACGCCGGCGGGTGCCTTCGCGGAACTCACCAAGTGGATCATCGAGGTGGACAAGCCCGTCATCGCTGCGGTCGAGGGGGTGTGCATGGGGGCGGGCCTCGCCTACGCGCTGGCCTGCGACCGGCGTTTCGGCTCCAAGACCGTGCGCATGAGCGCTGCCATGGTGCGGCTGGGTTTCGGTCCCGATTGCGGCATCAGTTGGTTTCTGCCGCGGATCAC
Organism: Myxococcales bacterium; assembly: GCA_014240165.1. Classification (GTDB taxonomy): domain Bacteria; phylum Myxococcota_A; class UBA9160; order UBA9160; family UBA4427; genus JAZXM01. The sequence continues at coordinate 7,909 of JAAZXM010000037.1, forward strand.
GCGCCTGCCCACCGCTCTACGCATGATCACCACCGGCGACATCCTCGGGGCCGAGGAATGTCATAAAGAGGGCCTCATCGACGAATTGGTGGAAGAGGGTGAGGCCCTGGATGCGGCGATGGCTTACGCGAAGCGCCTCGCCCAGGGTCCCAGCGTCGCCATCGATCTCGCCCGGCATTTCGTCTACAAATCGCTTACCTCCACGGCGGACGAAATGTACGATTACGAGGGGGTGGCGGCGGTGATGTCCGCCATGACCGAAGATGCCCGGGAAGGCACCCAAGCCTTCCTCGACAAGCGCAGGCCCAAATACAAGGGCCGCTGATCCCGGCTTGGGATCCGCCCCACGCTCCCTTCGCTCTTTGCGCCACGACGAGCGGGTGCGTCTGCGTTGCACCTCGCCTTCAATCGGGAGGCCGGTGGCTTGGAGTGCGAACCCTCCATTGCATCGGCGTCCGACGAAACTCCGCTATCTTGATCAAGCTTGGCGTCTTGTGGGACGATCAATCCGCTGGGCCCGGTTCGAGGCCAGGAGGGGGCATGGAAGCCGAAGGGGCGACGGGTTGGAAGAAGTGCAGCGCCTGCAAGAAGTCCATCGATTTCGGTGCGGCGTATTACGTCTGCAATGTCTCCACCTGCAACCGCAAGCGGACCGCGCTCCAATTCTGTGATGTCAGTTGTTGGGAAGTGCATCTTCCCGTGGCTCGGCATCGGGAATCCTGGGCCGAGGAGAGGCGGGCGCCGAGCCAGGCCGAAGCGGCTCGCCTGGCGGCTGCGGAAGCCTCGGGCCAAAGTGCTCCCCGGAAGCCGCGCCGCATCATCGCCGAGAAAAAATCGACCCCGGCGGCTTCTCCCCCAGGCGCGGGGGGCGGGGCATCTTCGGAGTCCGCATTGCCCCAGGAAGTGCTGATCGTCGCCAGCCGGCTCAAGGAATATATTCGGGCGTCGTCCGGCTACAAGACGAGCGAGCGCGTGCTCGGCCCGCTCTCGGATATCGTGCGGGAAATTGCCGAGGAGGCGATCCGCAATGCCCGCGCCGATGGCCGCATGACGGTGCTGGACCGGGACGTTCCCAAGAACCCGCGTCGCTAGCGCTTCAGCACCGCCGCGGTGCCGTTGCCCCCGAGGCCGATGCTTTGGGCCATGCCGATCCTGGCGTCTGGCACCTGGCGCTCGCCGGCTTCACCCCGAAGCTGCCAGCCCACCTCGCAGATCTGGAAGAGCCCCTGGGCGGTGGTGGCCTCGCCGAAGCAGAGAAACCCGCCGCTCGGGTTGATGGGCATGCGGCCCGTGGGCAGGGTCTCTCCCGCGTGGAGCAGGCTTTCTGATTCGCCGGGCTCGCACATGCCCCACTCCTCGGGGAACGCGAGTTCGTAGTAGACGGTGTTGTCCTGGAGTTCGACGAAATCGAGGTCCTTCGGGCCGACGCCTGCGGCGTCCAGGGCCTTGCCCACGGAGATCCGGGCCTCGCTGTGGTGGGTGCGGCCCGGCGAGGGCACGCAGCCCAGGCCCCGGGGCAGCCCGTCGTCGAAGCGCGCCGTGGCGACGGCGCTGGAAGCGGCCCAGATCGGCTTCGTGGTCTTCTTGCGGGCGTATTCCGCAGAGCAGAGCACGACCGCCGCGGCCCCGTCGCTCACCGGGCAGATCTCGTAGAGGCGCAGGGGGTCGCTCACCATGTTGGAGTTCAGCACGTCTTCGAGGCTGAAGAGTTGGCGGAAGCGCGCGTTCTCGTTGTGGGTCCCCACCGTGTGGGCCTTCACCGCGACCGCGGCGAGGTCCTCGTGGCTGGTTCCGTATTCCTCCATGCGCTGCCGGGTGAGCAGCGCCCAGAAACCCGGGCCGGGCAGGCCCACGCAGCGTTGGCGCAGGTATTCGGGGTCGGTCTCGTCATCGAGACCCGAGGTTTGGATGAACCCCTTGGGCATCTTTTCGCCGCCCACCACCAGCACCACATCGTGAGCGCCGCTCGCCACCATCATGTGCCCGACATTGAAAGCGTTGGCCCCCGCCGCGCAGCCCGCGGACAAGTTGTAGACCGGGAGCCCGGTGGAGCCCATATCCTCGACGATATCGTTGCCGTTCAGCCCCCAACCCTTGCCGCCCGAGAAACGCGAACTGGCCGCCGCGACCGCGCCCACTTCGTTCCACTTGACGTCGGCATCGGCCAGGGCGGCTTCGACGGCCACGCGGCAGATGGAGTTGAGATTCTTGTCCGGGAACTTGCCCCAGGGATGCATGCCGAGTCCGAGGACGGCGACGTCGCTCATGGGTTGATCCTTCTCGTTGAGGCTCGTTGGGTCGCAGCGTGAGCTTGAGGATTCTAATGGATCTCCTGGCCGGACTCTGCGAGCCCTGCCGGGTGCTTCAGCCGAGCTTGAATTGCCAGGACACAACGTCGCGCCCTTCGGCGTCCTGGCCGAGCGGCGCCAGCACCAACTCAACCGGACCGCCGGGCGTGACGCTGTCGGGGTCTTCCACCAGGAGCCTTCCGATGACCCGAATGCCGTCGGCCTCGAGATCTACCAATCCCACCGCGTAGGGGCGGTAGGGATCTGCGGCCACGACCGGGGGCGGCGGGGGATAGCCCTGGACCGTCACGCTCCAGAGCTTTCCGTGGGGACCGAAATGAACCGGCTGGGTATCCGAGTGGTTGCAGTCGGGGTTGTGGCAGGCGGCGCTGCTCGGGAAATAGGGCGCTTGGCAGGTGGCACAGCGCGAGCCGAGAAGGCGAGGGCCCTCGGCGGTCTCAACGAAGAGGTTGGCTGCAGCGGGGGTGGCGTCGGCCATCAGCGGGCCCCGGCGGCGCGAATCAATTCGGGCAGAATCTCGAGGGCATCGCCGCAAATTCCGTAGCGCGCGTATTGAAAGATGGCGGCTTCGGCATCCCGGTTGATCGCGACGATGGTGCCCGCCGCCGAGCAGCCCGCCATGTGTTGGCTGGCGCCGGAAATCCCGATGGCGACGTAGAGGTTGGGCCGGGTGATGCGCCCGGTGAGCCCCACCTGGTGGCTGGAGTCCACCCAACCATCGTCCACCAGGGGCCGAGACGCGCCGGCCTGGCCGCCCAGGGCGCCTGCGAGTTCTTCGATGAGTTTGTAGTTGTCCGCGCTCCCCAAGCCCCGGCCGCCGGATACGATGATATCGGCGTCGTCCAGCCGCGGGCCTTCGAAGCGGGCGGGCTCCACCACGCGCACGCGTTCCTCCACGCCCGAGAGATCCAGCGAGACGCTCTCGGCGGTGAGGGCCGCTCCCTCGGCGGGTTCGGGGACCGCGGCGTTGGCGATAAAGGAAAGCACGCTTCCGCCGCCGACTTCGTAGACCGCACGCGTATCGCCCCCGTAGGCGGAGGCGGTGACCTGGACATTCTCACCCACGGCCTCGATGGAAATTCCGTTCATCACCACGGCCCGGCCCAGGCGCCCAGCCACCCGGGGAGCCACTACCCGGGCATCCAGGGTCTGGTGCACGAGGAGGGCGCCCGGTGCGTGGGTCTCCGCGTAGGCCGCGATGGCGGCCACGCAGGCATCCGCGCCCGCCGGGTCCAGCTTGGCGTCTTCGGCGTGGTGCAGGTGGGCGACGCCGTAGCGTCCGGCGATTTCTCCCGCCGAGGCGGCCAGGGGCCCCAGGGCGAGCCAATTGAGTTCTGTCCCCATGGCGGCCGCAAGGCCGCGGCCGATATGGAGGATTTCCTCGCAGCCCTCGGGCAGGCCGTCTCGGCCCGCGCTCCAGGTACACACCACGATGGCATTGTCCGACATGGTCTCTTTTTCCTTCTTCCTTCTATTTACCAATCATCTGTACAGATCTGCGTGTCAAGATCGTCGCTGTTTGCGTGGATCAGAGAATGCTGTCGGCCTTGAGCCGCGCGATGAGTTGATCGGCCACCTGGGCGGGTTCGCCTTCGAGGAATTCGCAATTGCCCTGGACCTCGGGCACGAATTGCCGGGTCAGCATGACTCGGGGCTGAAGGTCGGCCTCCCCCAGGTTCAGATCCTCGGGGCTCACCACGGCGGGTTTGACCCGGCGCGCCTTGACCTTGGCCGCGGCGGCGGGATACCGGGGGTCGCCGATTTCGTTGCTGATGGTCACCACTGCGGGGCAGGCGACCTCGACGACCTCGTCGCCTTCGGGTGTGACCCGGGTCACCCGAAGCGTTTCGTCCGCGAGTTCCACTGCCCGGGCCACGCTCACGACGGGCATGTCCAGGCGCTCGCCCATCAGCGCGGGCACTACGCCCTGGTCGTCATCCGAGGCCTGGCGCCCGCAGAGCAGGATATCGGCGCCGCCACTGCTTTCGATCCAGCTTGCCAGCAGGGTCGCCACGCCGTGGGGGTCGAGTTCGGCGGGATCCGCGGGAATCGAGACCACCTCTTCGGCGCCCAGGGCCGCGGCATGCTTCAGCATCTTGTCCGGGTCGCTCCCCACCGAGACCACCGCCAGGGTGAAGTCGGCGCCGGCATCGCGCAGACGCAGGGCGGCCTCGATGGCCTGCTCGTCGTAGCCATTCATCAATCGCGGGACGGCGCTTTGGGTGATGGTTTTGCCATCGGCGCCGATCTCCAGGCGGCCGGCCACTGCGTAGTTGTTGACGGCATCGGGATCCAACACTTCTTTGACACACACTACGATTCTCACGGCTTGGGACTCCTGGGTTGGGGCTGGGTTGGGGCTGGGTGGGGGCTGGGTTGGGGGCTGGGTTGGGGCTGATTGTGACGGGCCGGGAAGGCGCAATGCCCGGGGAGACGTTGATTCGATGTTCAGGCGTCGAGCAGGAACAAGCTCTCGGATTCGCACCAGACCGCGTCGTGCGGGTAATCCCCGGGTTTACGCGTCAATTCCTTCATCAGGTACCAGCGCCACGGGGGTTCCCCGTGGTCTCGGTAATCGCCGGTCAGTGTGCCCGAGAACTCCTGACGTGCCGCGTAGCGGCCACCGGGTACCGGACCGCCGCCATCGCATTCGGCTCGCTTACCACTCAGATTCGGGTCGAACCCGGATCTGATTTCCAAATCTTTCATGGGTTCGGGTTTCAGTTTGATGGGGATTTCCGGCGTTGGAAGGGTTCCAAGCCGGCGCGGCTGCTTTCGGGACGGACGCGCGCGGGGGGTTGGGGGCCCCTCAGTCGGGCAATCCGACGATGTCATCGAAAACCGTGAGCGCTTCTTCCACCATGTCGGACACGATCTGGCGAGCCGGCTTCATTTCGGTCACGAAACCGACGCCCTGGCCCGAAGCTTCGTACATCAGGTCGGGTCGGCGCGCATCGTTGGCACCCTGGGTGTAGTCGGCGCTCAGAATCATCTGGTAGGGAGAGGCCAGGGGGCGGGGCGCCTCGGGCTTCTTCCATTCGTCGGTCCAGGGGCATTTCAGGACCCGCATGGTGAAGCCCGATACGCTGTCCGAGTAGACCGTATCCGCGGCTTCGGATTCGATCAGCCGCTCCTTGATGATCATGTCCACATCGGATTCTCGCGAGGCCAGCCAGAGCGTGCCGGTCCAGACCCCGGAAGCCCCGAGGCAAAGGGCCGCCGCCAGGTGCCGGCCGGTGGTGATGCCCCCCGCAGCAATGATGGGCGTATCCCCCGCGATGGCGGAGACCTCGGCCACGATGGAGAGGGTTCCCATGTCGCCGGTGTGACCCGCGGCATCGAAGCCCTGGGCGATGACGGCGTCGACGCCCGCTTCGAGTTGTCGTTTGGCCTGCCGGGTGCGGCCGACGAGGCCCCAGACCAGGCAGCCCCGCTCGTGTGCGGCATCCAGCAGGAAGGCGGGGCTCCCGAGCCCCGATGCGATGACGGGGACCCGTTCTTCGAGCAGGACCTCGAGCTGGGCTCGGCCATGGGACAGGCTCAGCCCGCCCCATTGGTGGAGGCCCACGTCCTGCTTGGGCATGGGGACGTCGTATTTGTCCATGATGGACTGCTTGTAGTCCAGATGAGTCTGGGGGATTTTGGACTGGATCTCCTCCAGAGTGGTCTCGGGCGGGGCCGAGGCGGGCAGAACAAGGTCGACTCCAAAGGGTTTTCCGTCGATGCGGTCGCGGATCCACTTGATATCGGCGGCGATCTCGTCCGGGGTGTGCATGGCCTCGCCAAGCACGGCAAATCCTCCGGAATTGATCACCGCAACTGCAACATCCTTGCAATGGGTGAAGGCGACGATGGGGAAGTCGATTCCCAATTGATCGCAGAGCTTGGTATGGAGCGGATCCTGGCTCATTTCGGGTACTCCTGGGCGGGCGGGGCCCGTGCGGAAACTTGGGGTGGGGCCGGGTTGGCGGCGGCAATCCGGCGGGGCGGCGTGGCGCCCACGGTGCCAGATCCTATACAGTACTGCAACGCGTTCTAGTCTAGCCCCGGCAGGGGGAATGCGGAAGGTGCCCCAGGCACCCGAGGTGGAGGACCTGCCGGAATTTCGTTCTTCAACCGCCCCACGTCCGAGCCATGTGGGGACGGTTCGATCCAGACAGGGCCCCGTCGTCGCCGTCCCGGCCACGACTTCCCTCGAAGTCAAGTCGAACCCGAGCCAGCCCAAGGAGGCACAGTCTCTCCATGTCCCGCTATCTAGTTGCTTGCGATGCCGGCGGCACCATGACCGACGTCATCATCGTCGATGAAGAGGGCCGCAGCGTCATCGGGAAGGCGCCGACCTCTCCCCAAGACGAGAGCATCGGCTACATGGAATCCTTCTGGGAAGCCCTGGAGTACATGGGGATCTCCCAGGACGAGGGCCAGAATTTTGGCGCCTCGGTGGAGACCGCCATTTATACGGGTACGTCCATGTTGAATACGGTGATCAACATGAGCGGCTACAAGACCGGAATCATCGTGACCCGGGGTTTCGAGGACATCATCTCCCAGGGCCGGGGCTCCCAGACCTTTATCGGTGCCCAGTGGTCCGAGATCACCCATATGCAGTATCGCCGGCACCGGACACCCCTCGTCCCCAGCCAGCTGGCCCGGGGCGTCACCGAGCGCATCGATATGTTCGGAACCCCGGTGATTCCCATGTACGAGGACGAGGTGCGGGAAGGCGCGCGGTCGCTGATTGCGGACGAAAATGTCGAAGCCATCGCGATCATCTTCCTTCAATCCTTTGTCAATCCCGCTCACGAGAACCGCGCCGCGGAAATCTGCCGCGAAGTGATGGAGGAACTCGGCCAGGAAGTCGTGCTCGAGGTCTCCAACAAGGTGGCGCCCACTACCCGGGAAATCTCTCGTGCCAACGCCACGGTGGTTCAGGCCTACGCCTCGGATCCCGCGCGCAAGCAGCTTTACCGGATCGAGGAGGAGCTGGCGAAGACCGGCTACGCCCACAGCCTCAAGACTGTGCTGGGCTACGGGGGCATTACGAATATCCGCTATCCCCGGCTCTTCGAAGCCGCCATGTCGGGCCCGGTCGGCGGCCTGATGGGCGCCAAGTATCTCTCAAGCGTGATCGGCGAGGAAAATATCGTCTGCAGCGATGTGGGCGGGACCTCCTTCGACGCCGGCACCATCACGGCGGGGGTTCTCCCCATCGATCGCGAACCCGGCTTCCAGGACATGTATGTGAACGTCCCCATGCTGGGCATCACGTCCATTGGCGCGGGGACGGGCACCTATATCCGGGTGGACCCCCAGACCAACCGCATCAAGCTGGGTCCGGATTCCGCGGGCGGAACCCCGGGGCCGACCTTTATGGAGGCGGGCAATACCACGCCCACCATCAACGACGTCAACCTGCTGCTCGGGATCCTTTCCGAGACCAATTACCTGGGCGGCAAGGTGAAGATCAACAAGGACGTGTCCTACAAGCTCTTCAAGGAGAAGGTATCCGATCCCCTGGGCATGGATGTCTACGAGGCGGCGGAGACCTGCCTGGAACTGCTGAACGTCATGATGCGAGAGCACCTGGTGAACAGCCTCATGGTGGGCCACGACCTGCGCGAGTATGTCCTGCTGGGCTACGGGGGCGGCGGGCCGCTCCATCTGCTGGGCTACGCCGGTGATTTCCCCTGGAAGGCGGTGTGCACGGTGCCCCATGCCGGGGGCTTCTCCGCCTGGGGCGGCGCCTGTATGGATTATTCCCATCGTCGGCATAAGAGCGTCGGGGCGGTGATCACGCCGGATCTCGATGAGGCCACCAAGCTGCAATACCTGCAGCCCGTGACCGCGGCGTGGAACGAACTCGAGGCCGAATTGAGGACCGAGTTGAAGGAAGAGGGCTTCGACGAGGAGCAGGTTTCGATTTCCCGGGTTGTCTACATGAAGTACTACGGCCAGCTCGACGATATCGAGGTCGATTCACCGGTGGCCACCATGGATACCGCGGCCGACATGAACACTCTGATCGACACCTTCGAGGCGCTCTACGCCAAGATGTTCACCCTGGCGGCCCGGCCCGATGTCGGCGCGTATCACATCACCGAGGTCTGTGTCATTGCCAAGGTGGCGACGGTCAAGCCCAAGCTCCGAAAATTCGATCTCGCGGGCAAGAAGCCCGACCAGGCCGCCTACAAATGTTCGCGTCCGGTCTACATGCGGGGCGACTGGAAGGACGCGGATATCTGGGAAATGGAAAAACTTGTCCCGGGGAACGAAATCGATGGCATGGCGGTGATCGAGGCGTCCAATACGACGCTCCTGGTTCCGCCGGAATGGCACGTTCGCATCGATGAGCATGATATTTACTGGATCACCAGGAAGGACTCGTAATGGCGCTCTCTCTTCAGGAACAGACGAAGGCGAACGAAGAGGCCTTCAAGAAGACCGGAAGCCTATTTGGGCTCGAGCGCCTAGCGCGCAAGGAAAGCGATCCCGGCACCTACGAGGCGGTCTGGCATATCCTGTCGAACCTGTGCAACGCGGCCTGGGCGACGGGCTGCAAGGTTTCGTCCTCGCCGATCGCTGCGGAGGGCGGCGACGCGCTCTGGGGTCTGCACACTTCCACCGGCGAAGCGATCTGCATCTCCCGGGGTATCTCCGCCCATGCGGGCCTGCTCTCGGACATGATCAAGAACTTCATCGCTTTCGGCTACGAGGACAATCCCGGTTTCAAGGAGGGGGATATCTTCGAGAATAACGATCCGCATTATGGGGGTATTCACTCCCCTGATTTCGACATGTGCATGCCGCTCTTCTACGACGGCAAGTTGATCGCGTGGGCCTCGTGTGTGAGCCATGTTTCGGATTCGGGCTCGGTGACGCCGGGCTCCATCGGCTTCCTCAACCCCGATTGCTATTCCGATGGACTCCCCATCTCCATGGAGCGGGTAGGGGAGCACGATCGCTTCTATCCCTGGTACGAGATGCGCATTCGCTCCCGCACGCGCACCCCGGATTTCGTCATGGGCGATGCGCGCGGGCGGCTGGCGGGCTGTCTCACGATTCGTGAGCGCCTCGAAGAGGTGATCGAGAAATACGGCCTGGATTTCTTCCTCGAAGCGGGCCGCGAATACATCGAGGACAGCCGCCGCTATGCGGTGGGCCGAGTCAAGACCCAGACTGTTCCCGGCCGGATTCGCAAATCTCAGTTCAAGGATTTGGCGATGAAGGGCAAGCGTGTGCTGCTGGCCAAGCAGGATATCGACTGCGCCTTCAATCTCCCCATGGAACTCACCATCAACGCCGATGCCAGCGTGAGTCTCTCGCTCCAGGGGGCCAGCGGCACGGTGCCCTTTGGTGAGAACATCAGCCCCACGGCGCTGAAATCGGGCCTGATGATGGGCTACTCGCATATCGTGGGCTTCGACATGTTCAATTCCGGCCCCATTGCGGCCTGGGATATCGAGATGCCGCCCGCGGGTTCCTGGGCCAACCCCTTCGAGGTCAACTTCGAGGCGGCTTCCGGCGTCGCCTGGGCACCCGCGGTGACCTGGGTGAGCAATCTCTACGAGGTCTTTGGCCGACTCTTCCAGATGCGCGGCTTCATCGAGGAGATGGCTGCGGGTTCGGGCACGATCATGACCGCCGAGTTCTCGGGCATCAACCAGACGGGCATGTACCTCACGGGTTTGACCCTCGAGCAGGCCAGCCAGGGCTCACCGGCCCGGGGCTATAGCGACGGCGAGAACAGCGCCTGGTGCATCTATACCCCCGAAGCCGATTTCGGGAACGCCGAGATCTCCGAGCTCTACTACCCGATCCTCTTCCTGGGCCGCAACGTGGCCCCGAATTCGGGGGGCTACGGTCAGTTCCGGGGCGGCTTGGGTCATACCGCCGTGTGGATGGTGCACAATACGCCGGGGCTCGAGTATCAATGTGGCGACGCGGGCATGCGCTCGAAGATGGTGGCCAACCACGGCATGTACGGCGCCTACCCGGTGGTCCCCGATCGTCCCGCCTATGGGCACAAGACCAACGTCAAGCAGTTGATCGATGAGCAGAAGCCCCTGATCCACGGTCGGGGGGATCCCGAGAGCCCCGCCATCGCCTCTCTCATCGATGCAGAGTTGGTGGAGGACAACGCGGTGGCGCCTTTTGTCACCCCCGAACCCCTCCAGGACCACGACATCATCGTCCACCCCATCGCCGGGGCCCAGGCCATGGGAGATCCGATTCTTCGCGATCCCGAATCCGTGGCCAAGGATCTGAACGAGGGCTGGACCACGGACCGGGTCGCAGGCGATATCCATGGTGTGGTGACCCAGAAGCCCAACGGTGCCTTCGTGGTGGACGCGGAAGCCACCGAGGCCAAGCGCAGCGAAATTCGAGAGGCGCGCAAAACACGTGCGATCCCCTTCCAGCAGTGGTGGGCCGAGGAGCGCGAAAGAATCAAGGCCCATGAGAACATGGACCCGGCCATCGTTACCATGTGGTCCACCTGCATGGAACTTTCGCCCAAGTACGCAGAGGAACTCAGAGCTTTCTGGGACCTTCCCGAAGACTTCGTTTTCGGGGCCTAGTCGGCGCGCGCCGTTAGAGAACAAGATCAAGGGATAAGAGGAGTTGAAAGCGAATGGCTGAATTCGACAAAGCCGATATCGAGAAATTGATCGACGGCGTCCTGCCGTGGCCCGCCACCCAGGACATGCTGAAGAGTTCGAAGGATACGGACCGCTTCGACAAATATGTCGAGATCATGCAGGCCCGGGTGGACTTCGAAGATCCGATCCTGCTTCCCCTCACCCCCATGCTCTTCATCGTGGCGGCCAAGGGCGAGCGCGTGGTCAAATGCCGCTGCGGCCACGCCTTTGGCGACTACCGCGTAAATTGGAAACTCTCCGCCCTGATCAACGTGCGGGACGACGAGGCGTCGATCTCCGAGGTCTACAAGGGACGCGAGATGCCCGATCCGGCCTGGGTTCAGATCCGCGAATACATCTGCGGGGGCTGCGGGGCGCAACTCGAGGTGGAAGCGGTGCCGCGCGGTTGTCCGCCTGATTTCGAGTTTTTGCCGGATCTCGATACCTTCTACAGCGAATGGCTGGGTCGCCCGCTTCCCGACACTGTCTCCTTCGAGGACAAGACCCTCGAAAAGATCGCCGAGTGGTCGAATTAGCCCCCGGGTCGAGACCTCGATGAGTGGAGCCTTGGACGGCGTCGTGGTTGTCGATCTCACCACGGAGTTCTGGGCCTCGCTTGCGGGGGCCCTACTGGCGGATTTCGGGGCTCGGGTGATCCGGGTGGAGGACCGTTCCCGCCCGGGACGTAATCCAGACCGCGATGGCCAGCATCCGCCGGAAGCCTTCGATAGCGAGGCGCAGCTGATTCACCGGGGCAAGGAGAGTGTCGAATTGGCCCTGACTGCCGACGCCGGCAGCCGGGCGCTGAGCGAACTCCTGGCTTGCGCCGACGTACTGCTCACCGATCTTCCAGAGACCCGGCTGGCCGGCTGGGGCCTGTCCTCGGATACCGTGATCGCCGAGCGCCCCGAGTTTATTTACGCGGTGGGTTCTCTCGCGGGGCCCCTGGGGCCCGATCACGATCTTCCGCCCATCGATGAGTTGGCGGCGGCGCGCTCGGGGGTCATGCACTCCCTACCCGAACCCGGCCAGCCGCCGGTGAACGCCGGGGCGGGTCAGATGTACACCTCGGTGATGCTTGCCTTGGGGATCGTAACGGCGCTCCATGAGCGCCACGCCAGCGGCCGGGGCCAGCGGGTGGATGCTTCGCTTCTGGGCGGGCATATGTACGCCTCGACCCTCACCCTGGATGCCTACATGGCCATGCGGGAAGATCGCCTGGGCGAGCCCCGGGCGCGCTTCGAGGCCGCCAATCCCATGAGCGGCATCTCGTACCCGAGCCAGGACGGGCGCTGGGTCACCCTCACCATGCCGGATACGGATCGCTGGTGGCCGGCCTTTTCGAAGATCGTGGGGCTGGCCGAGGATGACGAGCGTTTCGATACCCACGACAAGCGCTGCGGCGAGTCGCGCTTGCCCATGATGCATGTGCTCGAGGAGATCTTCGCCACCCGGCCCGCCACCGAATGGCGCGCCCTCTTCGACGCCGAAAACCTCTCGGCGGATCTGATCGAACGCTACGACTACCCGGCGACGGACGAGAATGCCAAGCTGAACCGCTACGTGATGGAAATCGACCACCCCGAGCACGGCCGCTTCCAGAGCCTGGGTTTCCCCATTCATATGAGCGAGACCCCGGCGGAGTTGAGACGCGTGGCGCCCGAAGCCGGGCAGGATACCGAGTCCGTTCTCAAGCAATTGCTGGGATGGACGGCCCAGGAGGTGGATGCCCTCGTGCGGGAGGGCGCCGCCCCGGGCGCGGAGTAGCTTTCGGTATGGGGCCGCTCGCTGCGGCGCCTACGAGTCGAGTCGAATGGACGGACCGCGCCCCGGGCGCGGAGACGAAAGGCAGGAATCGATGGCAAAGCCGCTGGAGGGCATCCGGGTCCTGGACGCGACGGTCTGGTTCCAGGGGCCGGTCTGCGCGCAATACCTGGCCGATATGGGGGCCGAGGTCATCCACGTGGAGCGCCCGGTCACCGGTGACCAGGCCCGGGGCGTGCGCAGCATCGCGGCGGTTCCGGTGGCCGATTGGAACCAGTATTTCCTGGCGGTGAACCGCAACAAGAAGAGCCTGGCGGTGGACCTCAAGAAGGACGAAGGCCGGGAGTTGGTGCACGGCCTGGTCAAGAAATCCGATGTCTTCCTCTGGAACCAGGGGCTGGAGAGCCTTCCGGGCCTGGGGCTCGACTACGCCACGCTCTCCGCCCTGAATCCGGGGCTGATCTACGCCACCAACAGCGGCTACGGAACGGCGGGCTCGGTGAACAAACCCTCCTTCGACATGACGGTCCAGGCGCTGACGGGCATCATGGCCCGGCTCGGTGAGCCCGGTGAGCCGCCCATCTATCTCGGGCTGGGGGCGGGGGATGCGTTCGGCGGGCTCATGGGGGCGCTGGGTATCGCGCTGGCGCTCTATCACCGCGACCGCACCGGCCAAGGCCAGGCCATCGACGCCTCGCTCTACGGCGCCCAACTCTTTCTCGCGGCTCCTTCGCTTCAGCCCTACCTCGCCACCGGGAAGGAGGAGTATGGGCTCCAGCAGGCCCGGGCCAAGACGCGCAACCCGCTCTGGAACCGCTACCGCGCGGCCGATGCCTGGCTCAGCCTTTGCGCCGAGAACACCGATGCATCCTGGCAAGCCCTGATGGGATGCGGCGACGACGCGGCCCTGGCCGAGGATCCACAATTTCAATCGCCCGCCGGGCGCCGTGAAAACAGCGAGGCGTTGGTTGCGCGTCTCGACGCATTCTTTGCCGGGGCCGACGCCGGGGATTGGGCGAATCGCCTGAACGCGGCTGGGCTTCCGGCCGCGAAGGTGGACCTGTACCGGGATATCGCCGAGGACGAGCACGCCTGGGCGAACGGTTATTTTTCTCGGGTGGACTGCGCCGAGGCGGGAGGCGAGGTCGCGATTCGGGGCCTGCCCGTCGGGCTCGGTCGCACGCCGGGCTCCGTGGAGACCCTGGGCCTGGAACTTGGTCAGGATACGGAAATGCTTCTCTTCGAAGTGCTCGGACTCGACTGGGACCGCATCGGTGAGCTCAAGGAAATGGGCGTGATTCCCTAGGGCTCCGGTTTCTTATGCCCCGCGCCACAGAATTCAGGGAAGGGTTTCATCGATGAGTTCCGCCACTGGCGACGGCCCGCTCGAAGGCATCCGTGTTCTCGACATGGCCACCATGCTCGCGGGCCCTTACGGGGCCACTCTGCTGGGCGACCTGGGCGCCGACGTGATCAAGGTCGAGTCCTTCTTCGGCGATGACAGCCGCCACCTGGGCCCGGCGCGGGAGGGCCAGCGCACGGCTTTCATGAGCCTCAACCGCAACAAGCGGGCGGTGGTGCTGGACATGAATCAAGGGGAGGGGGCCCGGGATGTTTTGGGTCGCCTTGTCGCGAGTGCCGATATCGTGATCACGAATATTCGTCCCGCGGCCCTCGAGAAACTCGGCCTCACCTACACGGACCTGAAAGCGTTTCGAGAGGATCTGATTTGGGTTGGCGTCACCGCCTTCGGTCCGGACGGCCCCTATGCGGGGCGCCCCGGTATTGATTTCCTCGCCCAAGGCTACGCGGGCCTGCTTTCCCAGAACGGGCATCCGGGCCAGCCCGAGGTGCGCCTGACGATTCCCCTGATCGATGTCATGACGTCGGAACTCGTCTGCACCGGTGCCCTGGCGGCGCTGATCGCCCGGGGCCGGACAGGGGAGGGCCAGCGCATCGATGTCTCATTGCTCGATGCCCTGACCCACGCCATGTGCAACCCGATCGGGGCCTGGACCAACGCCGAAGTCGACACGCCGCGCACCGGGAACCGAAGCCTCTACTTCGCGCCTTCGGGGCTCTATGCCTGCAAGGACGGCCAGGTGGCCATCACCTGCCCATCCCAGAAATTCTTCGTCAAGCTCTGCGAGGCCCTGGAGCGCGATTGGGTGGCGGACGCGCGCTTTGCCACCATCGAGGCCCGCAAGGCGCACGAGGACGAACTTGATGCGCTGATCGAGGCGCGTTGTCGCGATTTCAACCGGGCGCAATTGGTGGAGCGATTGGTGGCCGGAGATATCCTGACGGCGCCCATCAACACCATCCCCGATGTGGTGCAGGATCCCCAGATCCTCCACAACGAGATGCTCGTGGCCTTGGATCATGCGCGGCTCGGCCAGGTGAATGTCACCGGTGTTCCCATCAAGATGGGGGGCACCCCCGGACGGGTCCGGCTGCCGCCCCCCATGCTCGGCCAGCACACCGCCGAGATCCTGGGCGAACTCGGCTATGGGGCCGAAGGCATCGCCGAACTCGAAGCTGCGGGGGTGGTGGGCACGGGCGAGGGCATCGAGGCCGCCGGCGCATGAGTTCGCCCGCGGGTGGGTCGGGGGGCGCCGATTCGGCAGTTCCCGACTCGCCACGCGTGGCCTCGCTCCCCTTCTTCTATACGGCTCCGATTGCCCTCGGGCTCGTGGGCATCCTGCTCGTGAAATGGGGCGCCCTGGCGCTCTCGACGCCCTGGTCGTCACTGACCCTGGCCTTGACCCATACGTTGACCCTGGGTTTTCTCACCATGTCGGGATTTGGCGCCTTCTATGCCCTGGGTTCGGCCTCGGGTTTTCTCGAGGCCGTTCGCCCGCGCTGGAGCCACGTGGTCTACTACAGCCTGGTGCTGGGGGCCGGGGGCCTTGTCTGGGGGACGGCCCAATCCCAGGCCGGGCCAGTCTTCTTTGCCATCGGTGCTGTCGGGGTGATGGGCGTGGCCTTCATCGTGCAAAACGCCCGAATCTTGCGGCGGGGCGATAGCACCCAGCCCCTGGTGCGTGGCCTGCGTCTGGCGCTCTGGGGTTTTGGCCTGGCGGCTTTTCTCGGCGTCTGGCTGGCCCACGGCCACGGGGGCATGCGTTTCCCCGGGTTGCGTCCGTTGTGGATGATTGTGCATTTATCCATCGCCCTGCTGGGTTGGTTGGGGGCGATGCTCGTGAGTGCCAGCGGGGTCGCGTTGCCCTCGACTTTCGGCGCCGCGCCCCTGTCCGGGCGAGCCCTGGATTGGGTGCTTCGCGGAACCGCGCTGGGAATCGCCGTTCCTTTCGTTCTTCTCCTCTACGGCTATTTCTTCGTCCCCGAGATGTCCCAGGCGTGGATCGAGCCGTGGGCTGCCGCGTCCCTGCTCCCCGCCATGGCGGCCATCTGGTTGGTGCACCCCTTCCTCTGCCTTCGGGCCCTGCGGAGCGGGTCCCGGGTTCCCGGCTTCGACTATTGGCGCTCGGGCTTGTTTCTGGCCCCGGTGGTGTTGGGGGTGGCGGTTGCGGCCTGGCTCCAGGCGGACGTGCGACTCGGGATGCTCTTCGGCTGGTTGGCTCTTTTTGGTTGGGGGGCCACGCTCTTTTCCGGTCTCCTGCTGGGCACCGCGCCGGGCTTGCTCCTGGCCTCGGGCCCTGCTTCGCGGGAAGCGCGTCCCGTCCCCGACTGGCTGCATTCCGCGTCCCGTATCGGGCTCATGCTTCATCGCGCGGCCCTGGGTGCGGGGGCCGTGGGGATCCTTACCTTGAGCGACGGGTGGTGCCGGTTTACGGGCGGCCTGGTTTTCGTCGATGGCGCCTGGCTGCTCTTTGTTCTGGTCCGGCTTTTGCTCGAGAGCCGTCCCGAGCGTGTCCGGTCAGCGTGATATGCTTGGGGCTTCTTCGATCGCCGAAAGGAATTTCCCGTGATTACGTCCATGGACGACTACCTGATCCACCAAACCCCTGAACCCATCGCCCAGCCCAGCCCCACCGACCGGAACTTCTACGACCGCTTCTGGATGAACGGCTATGACGCGGACGGCGGCTTTCTCTTTGAGTGCGGCCTGGGGGTCTATCCCAATCGCAAGATCATGGACGCGCATTGGAGTGTTTCCATCGACGGCGTTCAGCATTGTTTTCATGGCTCCCGCCGGGCACCCAACGATCGCACCGAGTCCAGGGTTGGCCCCCTGGATATCGAGATCGTCGAGCCCATGCGCACGATGCGGATTCGTCTGGCCCCCAACGAAACCGGGATCGAATGCGACCTGACCTTCAGCGCCCGGACCTTTCCCCATCTCGAGCCCAAGAACGTCATGTACGACGAACTCCGCTGCATCATGAACACGTCCCGCTTTACCCAACTCGGGCGCTGGGAGGGTTTCTTCTCGGTGGGGGGAGAGCGCACGGAAGTTTCGGCCGAGGCCACCTACGGCACCCGGGATCATTCTTGGGGCGTGCGCCCGGTGGGAGAGCCCGAAGCCGGGGCGCCGGGTCTCACCACCACCGAGCCCGGGGTTTATTGGGTTTGGTCGCCGATCTTTTGGGATGGCGGTTTCTGCACTCAATTCGGCAGTTTCGAGGATCGCGACGGCCGCCCCACCCAGGTCAGCGGCCACCGGGTTCCGGTCTACGAGAGCGCAGACCAGATTCCCGTTGAGAACGATCCCGGGATCATCGACATGGCCTCGGCGCGCCACGAGATTCATTGGCATAAGGGAACCCGCCTGGCCGAGCGCGCCGATTTTCAGCTGACCCAACCCGACGGCGAGGTGCTGGCGTTCAGCCTCGAGCCCCTGATCCGCTTCCAGGTGCTGGCGCTGGGTTACCAGCACCCCGAGTGGGGGCACGCGGTCTGGAAGGGTGAGGAGGTCATCGGCGGCGAATCCTGGAAACTCGATGAGATCGACCTGCTCGACTACAAGCACATCCACAACCACCAGGTCTGCCGGGCCACCCTGGGCGACCGCACTGGCATCGGCACCCTCGAAACCCTGGCCTTCGGTCGCCACGACCCGTCGGGCTTCAAAACCATGCTGGACGGCGCGCCCTGAGCCCGGAAGCCACCGAGTCGTAGATCGGGGTCGGGGTCGCGGCGTGGGCGTGCTCCGGTTCAGGCGCGTGTGGCCGGGTGCTTGGGTCGGGAGATCGAGGGCGCCTTCACAGTCCGCGCGCCCACGCCGCGACCCCGACCCGGGCGCGGCGCGGTTGCAGGGCCTATTTCTTTTCGGAGTCCTCGTATTCCTTGATCAAGCCGCGGCGCATTTCGGCTTCGCGTTGTCTGAGGGACCAGAAACGGGGGGGTCGTTTTTCCTGGAAGGAAGCGCCCCCCTCCTTGCCCTCGGGCATGTCGAACCAGTCGGGGTAGAACTGGCTCGAGATGATGCCCATCTCGTTGTAGCCGTCCATTTCCTGGTCGAAACTCGCCTTAAGGATCTCGAGGCAGCCGGGGCTCTTCTCCAGCAATTCTTCGCACCAGCCATCCACCGCCTGCCAGATCTCGTCTGCGGGAAAGACATCGTTGACGAGACCCATCTCCCGGGCCTGCTCCGCCGAGTAGCGGCGGCAGAGCATCCACATCTCCCGAGCCTTCTTCGCGCCCACCACCTTGGTGAGGTAGGGGACGAAGAACCCATCGGCGGGGCTCGAGACCTTGGGCCCGGCCTGGCCGAATTTGGCGGTATCCACCGCCAGGGTGAAATCGCAGCAATAGGCCATGTGGTTGTGCCCGCCCAGGCAATAGCCCTGGACCACGGCCATCACGGGTTTGCGCGAGCCGCGGATCAAGCGGTTGTGGGGGTAGCGGTTGTAGAAGGCCTCGCGAAGGCCCCACTGCTCCCACTCCACATCGCCGCCGGTTCCGAAATGCTTGCCTGCCCCTGCGACGATGATGACGCCGATGGTGGGGTCATGATTGGCGTCGTAGAAAGCCCGAAACATTTCGTCCACGGTGGCCAGGGACATGGTGTTGTACTTCTCGGGCTTGTTCATCGTCACCCGGGCAATGCCGCCGCCGAGTCCCTCGTGGTGCTTCTTGTCGTAGAGGATCTCCTCGAAGACCATCCCCTCGCCCTCGACCTGCTGCCAGTCGCTCCAACTCATGATTGTCCCGGCTCCCTCTCGGGGCGCTCTGCGCCCGCTCTTGGTCTTCCGAGGATCCGGCGGAGGGTGGCGCGCCCGCCCGAGCCTTGGGTTCAGTGAAACTGTCTCTTTTTGCCAGCGGTCTTCGGCCCATGGCCGGCGCCCGGTGGTCAAAACACGATCCGGAAGGCCCTGGACGATATACCCATTGGCCCGCGGAATGTCTATCATCACGTGATAGCCCAGGGTCGGTTGGGCCTCTACTCCTCGCCCTGTGCTTCGTTTCCCTTTTCTGAATGTTTTTTGCTTTTTCATCCCCAGCCGAGGGTTTCCCTCATCCCGCACCCGGCTGAGGGTGTTGCCTCCTCTCAAGATACCGGGCTGCGTCCCGCACACGTGAGAACCTGAATTGGAATTCATGCCATGAAGTCGGCGCCCTTCGAGTACGCGGCGCCCAGCACGATCGGCGACGCCCTGCAGATCCTCGCGGAGAACGATCCGGACGAGGTCAAACTCATGGCCGGCGGCCAGAGCCTGATGCCGCTTCTGAATATGCGCCTGGCTCGGCCGGAACTCGTGTTGGATCTGGGCCGTATTGCCGACCTCGACTATATCCGGGAAACCGATGCGGGCGTGGCCATCGGGGCCATGACGACCAAGCGGGCGGTGGAGGAATCCGACCTGATCCGCCAGCAGCATCCGCTCTTCTGGGAGTCCACCGTGGCCATCGGACACCCTCAAATTCGAAATCGCGGGACCGTGGGGGGATCCATGGCCCAGGCGGATCCCGCGTCGGAATATCCGGCCGCTGCCATCGCGTTGGATGTCGAGATGGTGGTCCAGGGTGCGTCGGGGGAGCGCATCATTGCCGCTGAGGATTTTTTCGTGACCTACCTCACCACCGCCCTCGAGCCCGGTGAGATTCTCACCGAGGTGCGCATTCCCCGCCTGCAGCCCGGTACGGGTTGGGCTTTCGACGAAGTGGCACGCCGGCACGGCGATTTCGCGATTGTCGGTGCCGTTGCGACCTTGGCCCTGGAAGGCGGCGTGATTCGCGATCCGCGCCTGGTGATTTTTGGGGCGGCGGATCGTGCGCTCCGTTTGCGCGCAGCCGAGGAAGCCGTTGCGGGCCGGCCGGTCAGTGATGAGACTTTCGATGGGACGGCGGCGCCCATTGCCCAGGCCGTCGAGGATCCGCTCAGCGATGTCCATGCCAGCGAGGAGTATCGCCGTCATTTGGCGGTGGTCCTCGGGGGTCGGGTGCTTCGCGTTGCCGCATCACGTGCAGGTGGGGGCGAGTGAAACGATGACGACGAATCGCGAATACACCCTGCGCTTGAAGGTCAATGGGGACGCCTACGAGTCCCGCATTGACCCGCGCATGAACCTGGCGGATTACCTGCGCGAAGAACTCGGACTCACCGCAACCCATGTGGGCTGTGAGCACGGGGTATGCGGCATTTGCAACGTGCTGGTGGACGGCAGGGCGGTGCGCAGTTGCCTGATGCTCGCGGCCCAGGCCGAAGGCCGCGAAGTGCGCACCGTGGAGGGCCTCGCCGAGGGCGGAAAGCTGCATCCGATCCAGGAGGCCTTCATCGAGGAGCACGGGCTGCAATGCGGGTTTTGCACCGGCGGCTTCATGATGGCGGTGTGCGAATTGCTGGAGAACAACGCGAGCCCCAGCGAAGAGGAAATCAAGGACGTGGTGGGCGGCCAGATCTGCCGCTGCACGGGTTACAACGCGATCATGCGCGCGGCGCATAACGCCGCGGCGAAGATGGGCGCTGGCGGATCATCGGCGGCTGAATAGGTGGATCCCGTGGCGGATCGAGCGGGAGCAAGGAAAGCATTGCAGGCGGAAATCCATGGCGATTGAAATCCCGAAAAACCTGTCGGAACTCCCGACGCGGCAGACACGTTTCGTGGGCCGAGGCATTCGCCGGGTCGAAGACGCCGCTCTACTCACGGGAAGAGTGGAGTTCGTCGACGATGTCGTCCTTCCGCGCATGCTTCATTGCGCGATTCTCCGCAGCCCCTTCGCCCATGCGCGGATCACGCGTGTGGATACGAGCGCTGCGGAAGCCCTGGAGGGCGTAGTGGCGGTGGTGACGGGCGAGGATGCCAAGCGCTGGAGCTTTCCCGCGCAATCCTCCCCCGATGGCTGGGGAATACATTGCATCGCTGGGGAAAAGGTCCACTACGTGGGCGAGCCCGTGGCCGCGGTGGCGGCGAGCAACCGGCGGGTGGCGGAGGACGCTGCCGAGTTGATCGAGGTGGACTACGAACCCCTGGATGTGGTGGCGGATCCCTTCGTCGCCATGCAATCCGACAGCCCCCGGGTCCTGGATGATCAGGACAGCAACGTGATGATGGATCGGATCTTTACCTGGGGCGATGTCGACGGGGCCTTCGCGGCTGCGCCCCACGTCTTCAACGAGAAATTTCGTTGGAATCGCCTGGGCGCGAATCCCACCGAGACCTTCGGCTGCATTTCCGAGTGGGATCCCATGGAACTCAATTTGACGATCCATGGCAGCATTCAATCCCCGGGCATGTTCGGCCTGGGCCGGGCCGCGAGTTTTGGTCTGCCCTCGAATAAGGTGAATATCATCTCCCACCCCCACGGCGGAAGCTTTGGCGGCAAGGGCGGAACCCGGGGCTGCGATATCAGCTGCCTGCTCTCCCGCAAGGCCGGGGGAAGGCCGGTGAAGTGGATCGAGGATCGCGGCGAATACCTGCTCTCCGGGGGAAGCCAGGCTTGGGATCGCCATTACGACGTTTCCCTGGCGGTGGATGCGGATGGGGTCGTCACCGGTCTCAAGGTCGGGCTGGTGGATGACCTGGGCGCCACCGGCGAGGCCTACGGGGCAATCTCTGCCGCCAAACCCCTGGCTGCGTTTACCGGGCCCTACACGATTCCCGTGGCTCAATACGACCTCAAGCTGGTGGCCACCCATAAACTGCCCTGCGGTCCCTACCGCGGCATGGGGCCGCCGCCGCATTTCTTTGTTCTCGAGCAGATGATGGATATCGCCGCCCGGGCCTTGGGCGAGGATCCGGCGGAGTTCCGTCGCAAGAATTTCATTGCCCCGGATGCCTTCCCGTACACGATTCCCAGCGGAAACGAATACGACAGCGGCAACTACCCCGAGGTGCTCGACCAGGCTCTGGCCCTTGCGGACTACCCCGCTCTGCGCGCCGCCCAGGCCGAAGCCCGGGCCGAGGGTCGCCTGGTGGGGATTGGAGTGGCGAGCGCCATCGAACCCGGCGTCTTCGACTGGAACGCCTATGCGATCGTGGGCATGCCCGGCACCGGCGTGCCCGAGGGCGCCACCGTGAGCATCGATATCGTGGGCATGGCGACGGTGCGGGTGGGTTTTTCCCTGGAAGGCCAGGGCCAGTACACCCTGGTGAGCCAACTGGTGGCGGACTATTTCGGCTACGAACCCGAGTCGGTTCGCGTGGTACACGTCGATACCCAGTCGGCGCCGCCTTCGTTCGGTCCGGGCGGGAGTCGCCTGGGAGTGGCGATCACGGGCGCCGTGCTCGGCGCCTGCGAGCGCATCCGGGAGAAGATGTGCCGGGTGGTGGCGGTGCTGATGCAGACCGAGCCCGAGAACATCGAACTCATGGACGGGAAGTTCTGCCTCAAGGGGGCTCCTGGAGCGGAGATGACCGTGGCGGAAGTGGCCGGGACCATGTTGGGGCGGAGCGACCTGCTGCCCCCGGATATCGATCCCCGGCCCGAAGCCACCCATGTCTGGACGGCGCCCGGGCGTACCCCTGCGGACGAAGAGGGAAGGGCGAAGAGTTATCTCACCGCCGCCCAGGCGGTTCACGTGGTCCAGGTTGAGATCGATCGCGACACCGGCATGGTGGAGATCCAGCGCTACTGCCTGGCGGATGATTGCGGAACCCGGCTCAATCCCGATACCGTAGAGGGCCAGACCGAGGGCAGTGTTGTCCAGGGAATCGGGGCCGCATTGCTCGAGGAATATGTTTACGACGCGGATGCCCAACCGCTCTGCACGAGTTTCATGGATTACCTGATGCCGACAGTCTTCGATGTGCCGGAGATCGAGAAGGTCGCGGTGGTGACGCCCTCTCCCTTTACGCCCTTGGGCGCCAAGGGCTGCGGCGAGGGCGCGATCCATACCACGCCTGCGGCTATCATGTGTGCGATCAACGACGCCCTTTCGCCCCTGGGCACATCCGCCCGGGAGGTGCCCGCGGCACCCGCGCGGCTTTGGAAGCTGATCCGGGAGGCGAACGGAGGGGGCTAGCCCCCGACCAATTTCCCGGTTCGACATACCTCGTTTCACTACCCACTCTCACCAGCAAGGAGATCACAATGGCCGACAGTAATCATTTCGTGGCGCTTTCCGAGTGCCATTTCATGAACCCCCAGACCCTGGAGGAGATCAACTACTACCCCAACGTCCAGCGTTGGTGGGATAGCGTGAATGGCGTCATGCGCGCCTGGGCGGATCGCAACCTCACCGACGAGGATTCCGAATGGCCGGCGCCCGTGGCCGAGGAATTGATCAAGTACATGGATATCGCCGGCGTGGATGTCTGTTTCTGCCTGCGCGAAGGCATGATGGATATTTCCGGGCACACCGTGTCGTTTTCCACCAATGGCTTCATGATGCAGCAGATCGCACCCTATACGGATCGGATGTATCTCGAATGCATGGTCGGTCCCATCATTCGCCGGGGCGTGGACAATGCGATCTGGGAACTCGAGTACATGGTCAACGAGTGCAACGCGAAGCTCTGCAAGGTCTATGCACCCGAGGATCTCGGTGCCCTCGACGACAAGCGCCTGTGGCCCTTCTACGAGAAGGCCCAGGAGTTGGACATTTCCCTCACGGTCCACACGGGCATGTCCTACGTGGTGCCCCAGCCGAATTCCCACACCCTTCCGGGTACCCTCGACCAGGTTCTGCTCGACTTCCCGGATTTGCGGATGATCGCCTACCACATGGGCTGGCCCAATACAGAAGAGTTGATCGGCCTCGCGGGCAAGCACAAGAACCTCTATCTCAGCATGTCGGGCATCATCGGCTGGTATGCGCGCTCGCCCTACCGCGGCTATCACGCCATTGGCACCGCGCTTCAGTGGGTCGATCCGAGCAAGATCGTGATGGGGCTCGACCTTCCCTTCGACGACATGAAGCGTGTCGTGGACTGGGTGCGCAACCTGCAGATTCCCGAAGAACTTCGCGAGCAATACGATTATCTCGAGATTACCGACGAGATGCGGGCGGGCTTCCTGGGCGGAAACCTGGCCCGACTGGCCAAGATCGACACCAAGAAGCGGGTCTGAGCGAGGTTCCGGGTTTTCGTGATGGCTGAAGCCTGCATCGTCGGGATCGGTGAGACCGAGTATTGCCGCAAGCCGGGCTCCGGGATGAGTCAATTGGGGGTGCAACTCCAGGCCTCGTCCCGGGCCATCGCTGAGGCAGGCCTCAAGCCTTCGGAAATCGATGGCATCATGCCCTTTCCCAACCTGGGACGGGCGGAGGAGTTCGCGGCCAATTTGGGCTGCGAAAACCTTCGCTATGCCGCCACGATCCACATGGGGGGCGCTGCGCCTGCAGCGTCCCTCCAAGCGGCCGCCGCGGCCGTGTCCACCGGGATGGCGAATTATGTGCTCCTGCCGGCGGGCTGGAATGGTTATTCTGGAGCGCGGGTGCGGCAGACGGTCTCGCAAGACGTCTCCTCGATACCCGGCGGCGCCATCGCCCGGGACTATTACCTTCCCTTCGGCTTCACCGCTCCGCCCCAATGGTATTCGGTGATGGCGCGTCGCCACATGCACGAGTTCGGCACGCGCAGTGAGCACCTCGGGGCCATCGCCCTGGCCATGCGGGGACACGCGCAACTGAACCCCAATGCGGTGATGCACGGCAAGCCGATGACCCTGGATGATTATATGGCTTCGCCCATGCTGGCCGATCCCTATCGTTTCTTCGATTGCTGTCTGGAAACCGATGGCGGCGCGGCGGTGGTGGTGACCAGCGCAGAGCGCGCCCGAGATCTCGATACGCGCCCCGTGCGTATCCTGGCCGCGGCCTGCGGCCAGCCCTATCCGGCGGACGAAATCACCAACCGCAAGGATATTTTCAGGACCGGTCTCACCATCGCGGCCCCCGAGGCCTTCGGCAAGGCCGGGGTGACGCCGGCGGATGTGGACTTCGCCATGATCTATGACTGCTTCACCTTCGAGGTGCTTCAGCAACTCGAAGAGGTGGGTTTTTGCAAGCGGGGCGAAGGGGGCCCCTTCGTCGAAGGCGGCCGGATCGAGCTCGGTGGCGAGTTGCCCGTCAATACACACGGCGGTCTGCTCTCCGAGGCCCACGTGCTGGGCATGAGCCATATCGTCGAGGCGGTGCGGCAATTGCGCGGAGATCTGGGCGAGCGCCAGGTGAACGGAGCGCAACTCGGCGTGGTGACGGGTTGGGGCGATTTTGGGGACGGCAGCATCGCGCTGCTGGCCCGATGAGGGGAGAGGGCAGATGACGGAGGCGAATTTTCCGCTGCCCGTGCTCGAGGGTCATAGCGCCGATTTTTACGGCTATTGCAAGCAGGGTGAATTGCGTTTTCAGCGCTGCACGGATTGCCAGGCCTGGCGGCACGTGCCCCGTGAACTCTGTGCCGAATGCGGCAGTTGGTCTTGGGAATGGGCGCGCTCGAGCGGGAAGGGTGAGGTCTTTACCTTCACCGTGGTGGGCCGGGCCCTGCATCCGGCCTTCGCCGAAGCGGTTCCCTATGCGGCCACCGTGGTCGAATTGGAAGAGGGCGTGCGCCTGCTCAGCAAGGTGACCGACGTGCCCCCGGATGAACTCGAGATTGGCATGAAGGTCGAGGTGGATTTCGAAGTGGCGAGCGACGAGATCAGTTTGCCCGTCTTTCGCCGCGCATCGGCAAGCAGCGACTGAATTCGCCGCGGAAACTCGAATTCCGCGGGTAAAAGAGATTGGAGAACAGCCTTGGCATTGCCCAAAGAAATTCGCTTCGAGAAGAAGGATCACGTGGCGATCATCACCATCGATCGCCCCGAGGCGCTGAATTCCCTCACCGCCGACATGCTCTTGGGCATCGAGGAGGCCTTCAAGGCCTTTGATGATGATCCGGATCTCTGGGTGGGGATCTTCACTGCGACCGGGGACAAGGCCTTTTCATCCGGGCTCGATCTGAAAGAAGCGGCGCCCATGCTCACCGGGGGCGACCAGTTGGGCTTCGAGGATTGGACGAAGCGCCAATTCTCGGACGTCTTCAAACCGATCATCTGTGCGGTCAATGGCTTCTGCATTGCCGGCGGCATGGAGATGCTGCTGGGCACCGACCTGCGTATCGCTGCGGAGCACGCGACCTTTGGCCTGGGCGAGGTCAAATGGGGCCTGGTGCCCCTGGGCGGAACCCATATCCGTCTGCCCCGGCAGATTCCCTGGGCGATGGCCATGCAATTGCTTCTGACGGGGAAGAGTATCGACGCCCAGCGGGCCTATGAGGTGGGACTCATCAACGAGGTGGTCCCCGCCGATGAATTGCTCGACACCGCACTCGACTGGGCGCAGAAGATGTGTCGCAACGGTCCCCTCGCCATGCAGACCGCCAAGGAGATCGCGGTGCGTAGCCTCGAACTCGAGAGCGGGTTCGTGATGGAGAAAGCCCTGGGGCAGAAGGTGCTCAACTCAGATGACGCCAAGGAGGGGCCGAAGGCTTTCGCCGAGAAACGGCCCGCAGAGTTCAAGGGGCGCTAGGCCCTCAGGGCCGTTCCGGTTCGGAGTTCGAAGATGGCCGCCGAGTTGATGGGGGCATCGACGTCGGGCAGGGTGCGCACCGAGTAACGGGCCTGGGCCTCTTCGACCAGGCGCGGCGACGACGGTCTTTCGGGATCGCTGATCAGGACCCCCCGGCCCGGGCGGGCCAGGGCCCGCAGGTGGGACAACTGGTCGCGTTCGTAGAGGACGTCGCTCGCCAGGAGAAGGTCCCAATCCGGGGGCAGGGTCTTTCGCGTTTCGAGTTCAACCCCGTTGTCCCGGGCGTTGATCGCGGCGGCGGCCAGGGCCTCGGGGTCCGTATCCACGGCGACCACGGAGCAGGCGCCGGCGAGGCCGGCGGCGATTCCCGCGACCCCAGAGCCGGCCCCAAAATCAACGACGCGCCGATCCCGGGCCCGCTGGGGATGATCCAGCAGGAAGCGCGCCAGGGCCTGGCCGCTTCCCCAGCAAAAGGCCCAGAAGGGGGGCGCTTGCAACTCGCCGAGTTCCCGGCAGGTTGCTTCCAGGTCGACGCCTGCCTCGATGAGCCATAAGCCGATCTCGGGCGCCAGGGGAGGGCGTTGGAATTCCA
This sequence comes from Myxococcales bacterium, assembly GCA_014240165.1. Taxonomy (GTDB): domain Bacteria; phylum Myxococcota_A; class UBA9160; order UBA9160; family UBA4427; genus JAZXM01. The sequence continues at coordinate 35,065 of JAAZXM010000037.1, forward strand.
GCGTGCACCCGAAGGCGTTCAGGGGCGGCATGGGGCTGGGTTGGCTGCACGGCACGGCGGGCTGCACGGGGTGATCCTCGCTTCGGGCGGCCAGGGGCCTTCGCTTCGAAGCGCGCGATCCTAGGTGAGGGCTTTCCGGGCCGCGTGCAGCGGGTTGCTGCACAGGCGGAGGGCACGCTCTCCGGGCAAGCCCGGGCAAGAGAGAGGGGAGCCGCGTCAGCCTTTTTGTTCGCGTTCGAGTTGGGCCTGGCGGAGGCTCTCGAATTTATCCCGTGCGATGGAGATGAAGACGCCAGTGGACTCGGCTACCAGGACATCGCCCGCCCAGAGTTGGCCCGAGTTGTAGATCTTGCGTCCGTCCTGGCGATCGAAGCGGGCTTCCAGGCGCAGGGGCGTCTGGATGGGGGTGGGCGCCCGGTAGCGAACGGTGATCTCGCCGGTCATGCCCGGCACTCCGGAAAATACGCAAGCCATGCCCAGGGCTTCGTCGAAGACCGCAGCGACGTAGCCCCCATGCACGCAGCCCGGTGCTCCCTCGTAAGCGCGTCCGAAAGAAACCCGCCCCCGAACGATCTTTTCGGCATCGTCGGGCTCGAGTTCAGCCGGCGGGGCCAGGGGATTCGAGCGCCCCACGACGGGGCTTCGGTCCATGAACATTTCCATGCCGCCCGCAAGGGAGCCCTCGGCTACACCGGGCGGATCGATCATGCGCGGCTGGCTCTGGAAGCGCGCCGCGCTGGCGTCCACCTGGGCCGCGATGGCGAGCAACTCCTCCTCGGGCGCGTCGGTGGCGCAGAGACAGTCGAGCAGGTTGCGAATCGCCGCCGTCAGGATGCGCTTGGCGGGCCAGGTCCCGGGGGCCTGCTCGAGTTGTTCGCGGTAGCTCCGGATTTGTTCGATGGTTTCGTCGATGTCGCTCAAGTCAAGCCCTCAGTAAATGATCTGTGCGTCCTTGAGGGATTGGTAGCGCTCTTCGTCCAGGCCGAGGAGGTCGAGAAAGACCCGGTCGTTGTCCTGACCGATCCAGGGGCCTGGGCGAACCCGAGGCACGCTGCGGCTCAACTTCACGTAGGCGTTGTAGATGGTTTCCCGGTAGCCCAGGGGGTGGTCCACCTCGATGAAGGTTTCCCGGGCCCGGTAGTGGGGGTCATCGAGCAGATCCGCCACGCCGAGCACCGGCGCCGCGGCGACGCCTGCGGATTGGAGGGTGGCGCAGAGTTCCCGGTCATCGAAATCCGCCGTCCAGGCGCCGATCTTTTCGTGGAGGGCGTCGATGTGTTCGAGGCGGTCTTCGAGGCGGGCGAATTCCGGAGCGCTGGCCCAGTCGGGATTTCCCATTGCGCTGACGAGCCCAGCCCACTCGGATTCCTCCCGGGCCACCAGGCTGATCCATCGGTCGTCTCCGCGGCAGGGGAAGACGCCATGGGGCGCCGCCATGGCCAGGGGATGGCGGTTGCCCAGGGGCCCGGCCACCCGCTCGTTGAGTGCGTAATCGCTGAACGCCGGACCCACCATCTGCATCACCGCTTCTTGCTGGGAAAAGTCGATTTGCTGGCCCTGGCCCGTTCGGCTGCGATGGGCCAATGCGGTGAGGATCGCGAAGGCACCGAAAATTCCGTTATAGGGGTCCGAAAAGGCGTTTTCCACGGGCAAGATGTCGCCCTCGGCGTAGCCCACCAGGCTATCGAGGCCGGTGGTGGAGGTCAGGCTGAGCCCGTAGGTGCGCACATCCTTGAGCGGACCGTAGAGCCCTGCAGCCGGCATGGAGAACATGATGATGTCCTCCTTGATCTTCTTGAGTTCGGGGTAGCCCAGGCCCAGGCGCTCCATCACGCCGGGCCCGAAATTCTCGACGACCACGTCGCACTCGGCGATGAGTTCCTTCGCGAGTTCCAGGGCTTCGGGCTCTTTGAGGTTCAGGCTGACGCTGCCGTTGCCCGCCCAGCAGGCGTTGTTGGAGAGGCTTCGGTTCGGGTCGCGCTCGCCCCCCGCAAAAGGGGGCAGGGTGCGTGTCATATCGACGCGCGCGTAGGATTCCACCTTCAGGACATCGGCGCCGAGGAAGCCCAGGGTCTGCCCGGTCACCGGGCCCGCCCAGACCCAACCAAAATTCGCGACCTTGATGCCTTCCAGGGGAAGTTTGCCTCCGCTCCCGGAGCGCGCGGGTTTGTTCGAGGCAGCGCCGAGAACCTCGTCGTTGTGTTCGCCCAGGAGCGGTGCCGCGCGGCTGGGCCCGCCCGGGGTTTCCGAGAGCTTGAAGGGCGCGCCCAGGGTGCTGTAGCGGCCGAGTTTTTCGTGTTCGAGTTCGACGATATAGCCGCGCTCACGCAGATGCGGGTGCTCGGCGGCCTCGGCCACCGTGAACACCGCGGTAATCGGGCAGCCCGCCGCCTGGCAGCGGTCCATGATTTCCATCTTGCCGTGTTCCGCTGTCCATTCCCCGAGCATCGAGTAGATGAGGTCGGCGTTTTCGCCACGGGAAAACATGTCCTGGAACATTTCGAGTTGCATCCACTCGGGGTCCCCCATGACCTCGCGCAGGCCGTTCCACTGCCCGGCTTCGAGGGTCAGCATCCAGACATGGCCGTCCTTGCAGGGCATGATGCTGGCGGGCGCCGCCAGGGGCATGCCCACCCCTGTGCGTTTATCGAAGGCGCCATCCTGGGCGAAGCCCCCGATGTTCTGGCCGCCGACGAAGGACGCCGCGATGGTCTCGGCGCACGAGATATCCAATTGCTGCCCCCCACCGACGTTCTCCCGGCCGAGGGTGGCCGCCAGCCCCCAAGCCGCCGCCGCCACGGCACCAAAGAAATCGGCGGCAAAGGTTCCGTGCTCCAGGGGCATCTCGCCGGGGCGACCGCAATAGCGGTTGCTGGCTCCGGTGAGGTGATAGGCGTTGAGGTCATACCCCTTCCAATCCGCATAGGGCCCCGTCTGGCCGAATGGGGTGATGGAGATCATCACGAGTTCCGGGTTGGACTCCTCGAGATCGGCCCAGTCGAGGTTGTGGGCGCGCTTCCAGGCCGGTGTCTGGTTTTCGATCAGCACGTCGGCGGATGCAATGAGATCGACCAGGGATTGGCGACCTTCGGGCGTTTCGAGATCCAGGCAGACCGATCGCTTGTTGCTATTGAGAAAATGGAAGAGCCCGCCTTTTTCGGGATCGGGCACATCGCCGGGAAAGGGCCCCCAGGTTCGGGCGGGGTCGCCCTCCGGTCCCGGTTCGACCTTGATGACATCGGCCCCGAAATCCGCGAAGAGCTTGGCGCAGTAGGGGGCCGAAACGTCGGCTCCGAGCTCGATGACCTTGATTCCGTGCAGGGCGCCTTCCGGCATGGCCTCTCCTCCCGATCTTTCAGTCTGTGGTTCTTCCGAAGAGGCGGCGGAAGAAGTCCACGATCATCTGCCAGAGGGTTCGCCCCAGGAGCGAACCCACAGCCAGGGCTTCGTCGTTGTCCGCCGCGGGGGCAGGGCTCGGGGATTCGGAACTCGCAGCGAGCAATTGGCTCTCGGCATTGGCCGAGAATTGCTTGAAGAGTTGGGCCGATACGCCCTTGATCATGCCGCGGCCCATCTGCATCACCTTGCCCGTGAGGTCGACCCTCACATCGAAGCTGAGTTCGGTGCCTCCGTCGGCGGATTCGGCGAGCTTGACATCCAGGCTCCCCCGGGCGGTGCCCCCGCCGGTTTCCCGGCCTTCTCCGGTGAGCCGCATGGTGCGGGCCGCTTCGTCGATCTCCTCGAAGACCACCTGACCCTTATAGGCCGTGGTGATGGCTCCGAGCTTGACCTTGGCCTTGCCCACGAAGGTGCGCTCGTCGATCTCCTCGACGATCTCGGCGCCGGGCATACAACTCGCCACCCGGCGAGCATCGGTGATGAAGGCCCAGGCGGTGGCCATGGGGACATCCACGCGCATTTGCTCAGTGATCTCGATGGCCATGCGCCGTCCTTTCGCTGATGGAATGCTTTTGTGCCCGGTTCCCGCCGAAATACGTGGGCGGGGCCTCGCCGGATCTCTCCCAGGAGCCTCTCGGGGAAGTTCGGGGAGAACACAGTCCCGCTGAAGCCTTTCCCACGCCGAGCGCCTGGGCACGATTCCCGGCGCATTCGCTGGCTGGGGCATCGATGTAGCGAAAATCCCCGGAGATCGCCCGCTCGGCGGCCCCCCCGTCGCGGGGGGTGAGGTTGCGGCCGAGATGGCGGGAACGGTAGTTTGCTCTGGCCCAATGGAACCCACACGCGAGATCTACTGGAATATCCTCGGCGGCGCCTGGATCTATCCCCTGGCGGCGGTCGCCGTGGGCGTCCTGTTGCGGGGGGCCTGGCGCCGGATCGGGCTCTGGCGCAAGGGCCAGCCCGAGGAGCGCCTGGACCGGGTTCCCGAGCGGATCAAGGGCCTCCTGGTCGAGATCTTCGGGCAGCGCCGCCACCTGCGCGATCCCTTCCCGGGCATCGCCCACCTGCTGATCTTCTATGGCTTTCTCGGGGCCTTCATCGCCACCGCGCTGGTGTCCGTGCAGGAGTGGACCGGGATCCACTTCCTGAAGGGCACCTTCTATCTCTACTTCTCGCTCTTTGCCGATCTCGCCGGGGGGATTGGATTGGTGGGTTTGTGCATGGCCCTCTACTGGCGGGTGTGGGTGAAGCCCGCGCGTGTGCACTCGGCCATGGACGATTGGATCGCCCTCTTTCTGCTGCTGCTGCTCTTCGTCCAGGGTTTTATCGTCGAAGGCATTCGCATCGAACTCACTGTGCTTCGCCAGGCGCCAGAAGTCGCGATCTGGTCACCCATCGGTTACGGCGTGGCCCTGCTCCTTCAGGGTGCGAACCCCGAGATATTGACAAGCCTGCACCGCTGGCTGTGGTGGTTCCATGCCCTGACTGCCTTCGGTTTCATCGCCTATTTCGTGTACGGCAAATTTACCCACGTGCTCTACGGCGCGGGATCTATCCCCTGGCGGCGGTCGCCGTGGGCGTCCTGTTGCGGGGGGCCTGGCG
>JAAZXM010000038.1 GCA_014240165.1 Myxococcales bacterium
TACGGCCGGGACCATAGGCCGTTCAAGCCGCCTTGAACCCTTCCTGAGGATTGCTTTTGATCTTGAGCGCCGCAGGGGAGTGCGAAGTCGAACGTGCATTCGCACGTTCGACTTCGCTGCTCCGCCGCTCAATCGTCGTCGGCAGGCTCCATTTTCTGGCCCACTACCGCGAACTGCACATCTACGCATCCAAGGGTCTCGCATCCACCCATGAAAGTAGAGGTTTGTGCCTCGAGCATCTCGGGGTCGTGAATCGCAGCCGGCCCATGGCCGCGGACAACCAGGTGGATCTCGGCAGCGGCGGCGTCGGTCAGGCCCATACCGAGGAGTATTTCACCAGGGAAGGCGCCTTCCTTGAGCCGGGTCTTGAAGCGGGCTTCTCCGTCTTCATCGGCGACAAATCCGATTCCGGACCAGATCACGGAACTGCTTGGAAGGTTCAGGTCTTCTTCGCTGCAGCCGTCAACGCAATCTTGCGGACGATTGAAAATCACCGCCCAAATCGTGTAGGCGTGACCGGCTTCGAGGTTTGTCGTTTCTCCCGACAGTCGGACCTTGCGCTTCTTTCGTTTCAGCTTTATTTGAGAGTCGGGAATGATTTCGCCGAGGGCTTCCGGGGTGAAATCTTGAAATGGCGCCCGATCTCTTTTGGCCGGAACCATCCGCCTCTGGCTGCTGAGCATCGCGTATTGAACATCCACGCACGTAAAGATGTCGCAGCCGCCACCGAAGGTTGTCAGCTGATGGTTCAGAAGTTCGGGGTCGCCAAAGGCCGCGGGCCCGTGTGAGCGAACAATCAGATGAATTTCTGCCTTCTGGGCATCCACCAGGCCAGGGCCCATCAGGAGTTCTCCAGCGGGTTCGCCTTCAAACATCACGGCTTCAAAGTCCGCTTCGCCGTCTTCGTTGGCCACCATGCCGGCTCCGGACCAGAGCGCGGCGAAGCCGTCGACGCCCATGTCGTGGAGATCGCACCCATTCTCGCAAGCCTCGGGATCGTTGAATACGAGCGCCCAAACTGTATATGCGTAGTGGGGCGTAAGCCCGCTGGTTTCGGCTTCAAGGACGATGCCGTGGGAAAAACGGTCAAGCTCGATCTCGGAGTCGTCGATGGCGGAGCCGATCATCGACATGGGAAGTGGGTCAGCCTGGATGAACTCGTGAAATGGAAAGTCGTCATCGGCCAGAGCCAGGGATGAGAAAGAAAGAGCGAGCAAGGTAACCAGGGCGGGAAGACGAAGCACGAGGATCTCCTTTGGCAAAGCAGTGTGGGCTGAGAGCGAAATCGGCGAGAAAGTGAATATCTGAGCATTTGCTGCAAGCGTTGGGTTCTCTGGAATTATGGCGACCGCGAGCCTCCTCTGGTTCAAGCGTGGTTCCAATCGAACCTGGCCACCGAAATCCAGATCGCCGGTTCTTCGGAAATAGTCGGAGCTTCGCCCGGGATCGGATCGAGATATCGGGCACAAAATCGACGAATCTACTCATGCGAAATTTCTGGGCGTTGGGTGTGCTGGCTCAGGAAGGCTTGCCCGTTCAGGTCGTGACGAGGCTCGGCGAGGGAAGTCGGACGTTTTCGAGTTGGCTAGCGGAGAGGAGGTGCCTGGGTTTATGAGCCCGGGGAAGATTCGGGCCTACGCCCTGAGGCGATTGCGGTGGCGTTTGTGCTTCAAGCACCTAAGCTTCGCGGGGTGACGACGGTTCTCGATACGATTCCCGATGATCTCCAACCCGAGGTTGACGCGGCCCTGGCCTGGTTCAATGCAAGTGAGGGCGGAGATTTCGAGGTCACCGGCATCGTCGATCCGCCCCAGGGCGGCGGGGAGGGGAGGGAACTTCGGCTCGTTCTCTGCGGTGACGGCACCTGCCGTCAGGAAACCTTTCGCGTGGCGTCAGCATCTGACGGTTCGCAGGTCGACTGGATTTCCGGCGATGGCGACGACGGCAGCGAGGGCGTCGCCGAACTCGATCCGCCTCCGGGGGCGCGGCGGGATTGGATCGACGAGATCGCGGGGAAGCATGCGTTCACCCTGCTGCTCTTCTATCGCGGCTTCTGGTGACCTCCCTGTCGCCTCGAGTTGCGAGGCTTCATCAAGGCGGGCGTGGTCGAGGCGGTGCGCGCGGCCGGCGGTGAGATATACGCGATCACCAGCGAACCCCAGGCCCTGGCGTCTCGCGCCCAGCAGGATTGGGAACTCCCCTTCGAGTGTGTCGGGGATCCGCATCATGAGATCGCCGCCACGGTGAGCGAGCGCGGCTGGTTCGACCTGCGCATCAGCGAGGTCAATGACTTTTTGATTCGGGACACGCAATGGGAAGTGACCCACCCCAAGGGCTTCTACCAGCCCGGCACCCTGGCGCTGACCTCAGAGCAGCGGGTGCTCTACCGCTGGCGCTCCATCCCGACGCTAAAGAATATTGGCGGCGCGGGAGGAAGACCGACTGCCGAACACGTCTGGAGCCGAATTCGCGAGGCGCTCTCCGAGGGGCCGGCCGACGATGCCGCACTGGACCGGACGCCGGTTCTGGATGGAGCTTCACCGCCCTTTGCCCTTTTTGCGGTGATCCTGATGGCGCACGGTTGGTTCCTGCGGCCGAGGCCCTTCACGTATCAGGGCGATGGCAAGAACCCTCTTGAACGCTTCCCGATGGTGATGCGGCGCATTGTCGGCTTTCTGGCCCTATGGGTTGCCGCCTTCGCTTTCTTGCCCGGGCTCTGGGTTGGCGCGGCACTCGCGCTCTATCTACCCGTTGCGATTCGCGGCTTTCGCAAGATCTACTCGACTTTTGAAAACGAGCAGGTCGCGGAAGGATTGGGGGCGGCTTAGGGGCGGGTCGCACCGAGATTGTTCGATTCGTCCCTCCCAGGGTGAGTTGCCGGGGCCGCTTGGCAGGGCGGCTATTTTCAGAGATGCTAGGGCGATGAAATTCGGAATTTTCTTCGAGCTCTCGGTTCCTCGGCCCTTCACCCCTGAAGGCGAGCACCAGGTGTTCATGAACGCCCTCGAGCAGGCGCGCCTGGCCGATGAACTTGGCTTCTCGACGGTCTGGGCGGTGGAGCATCACTTCCTCGAAGAGTATTCCCACTCGTCCGCGCCCGAACTCTTTCTCACCGCGGTGGCGGCCCAGACGAGCCAGATCCGGGTGGGGCACGGCGCCGTGGTTTGCGTGCCCGAGATCAATCACCCGATCCGGGTGGCCGAGCGCGCGGCTTTCCTTGACCAGGTTTCCGGGGGTCGTCTCGAGTTCGGGACGGCGCGCTCGTCGACCTGGACCGAGATCGGCGGCTTCGGTGCCGACCCAGATGCCACCAAGAAGGATTGGGACGAGTTTGTCCACGTGCTGCCCCGAATGTGGACCGAAGAGTTCTTTGCCTACGAGGGCCGATGCTTTTCCATGCCCGAGCGCGCGGTGCTCCCCAAGCCGCTGCAGCAGCCCCATCCGCCGCTTTGGGTCACCGTGACGAGCCCGGGCACCGAACTCGACGCGGCGGACCGCGGCCTGGGATGCCTGGGCGTGGCCACGGCGGGCTTTGCCGAACAAGAGCGCCGCACCCGGGAGTACCACCGGCGGATCCAACTCTGCGATCCCGCGGGCGCGGTGGTCAACGACCGGGTCTCGACATTGAACTTTCTTTATTGTCACGAGGATGCGCGGGTGGGCGGCGAGCGCGGCATGGCGATGATGGGCCACTTCGGGCTCATGAACGCCCACCTTCTATTTACCCGGGAGGCCTACCCCTCCACCGCCTATCAATCCCTGGGCAACCTGGCGCCCCCGCCCCGGGCCTCCTCGGCTCCCAGCCCCGCCGAAGGGCCCAAGCTTCCCGAGGGCATGTGCCTCGGCGACCCTCAGCACATCATCCAGGCCATCAAACACTGGGAATCCATTGGTGTCGATGAGGTCAACTTCATGCTCAATGCCGCCGAGGTTCTGCCCCAGGATCAGGTACTCGAAAGCCTTCGCCTCTTTGCGCGCGAAGTGATGCCGGCCTTCTGAGATGCTGACGGGAAGCGCAGACCCCGGGGTCCTGGCGGCGGGCGCCGCTACGATGAAGAGCTTCGACGTCGAGTCGCTCAGGCTCGAAGGTGTCGAGACCCTGCAGGTCTTCTGCGAGACCCGGCGAGCGGACGCCGAGGCCTTCCTGCCTCCGGCACTGCACCCCACGTTGCCGCCGGCCCTGACCTGGACGGCTCACCGCGTGAACGAGAGCCCGTGGGGCCCGTTCTCCATGGCCCATTGCCGAATCGAATGCCGCAGTGGCCTGCGCCAGCGGGGCTTCCTGCGCGGCGGCTTCGTCGACAACCCGGAAGCTGCGGCCGGGTTGTCCGAGGGATGGGGCTACGCGCTCGCGCCCGGGCAGGTCGATCTCCAGGCGGGTTACCACGAGACCCGGCTGAGGGTGGAGGCCTCAGGCGCGCAGGTGCTCGATCTTTCGCTCGAGGATCCGGCGGTGCTGCGCCCCCAGGACACCCACTTCGTGGCCAGCATGAACCTCGCCCATACGCCGAACGGCCTGCGCTTGGTGCAGGTGGAAGCCGAGTTCGAGGTCGAGCGCGCCGAGCGGGGTCGCCCCCAACTGCGCGGCTTCGACGCCGAGGGCTGGCATTGCCCGGGCCTCGAGCCCACGCATCCCGTGGCGGCATTGCTGGCTCGGGGCGCGGTCACGTTGCCGGCGCTTCGCTTCGTGTGCCGCCCCGACGTGCTGGCCTTCACCGGTTCTGAGAAGGTGGGCGGGGCCAACTGAGAAGGGTTGGCCTCTCCAAAGCTGCTGGGTCGTGTCCAGCAAACTCGCTACGGATCGCTCGAGCCCAATATCAGGGGCCCAGGGCCGGATTCCAGCTGGGTTTCGATCACGTATACTTCTGAGAGGAACCATGTAGAAGCCTCATATTTGTTTGCGGGACGGGATTCAGCTGAGGAGTCCTGGTTGATGCTGCGTAGATTCATTCGGCGAGCCGTGATCTCGATTCGCAGGGCATACGCCGGACAGTCAGTTTTTGAAGCCTTCATCGTTGTGACGGTTGTGGCCGTCGTCGCGCTGCCCCTGCTGGGTTCGAAAAAGGCAGAGCGCGGCGTGCGGGTGGGGATCGTGATCGATGGCCCAGTGACCCGGGCCGATCTGATCGACACTTTTCGCGGCGAGCTCCTCGAGTTGATGGGCGAAGAGTTCGGTCTGGAGGTACCCGCGGATGCGATCGTGCCGAGCGATTATACGGCCGAGGGAGTACGGGCCTCCCTCGAGGCGCTCTACGCCGATCCGAAGATCGATCTTGTTATCGCTCTCGGGCTGATCGCTTCGCAGGAAGCGGCCATGCGGGACCACCGGCCCAAGCCCACCTTCGCGCCCTTCCCGGTCGATATTGAGACCCAGAGTTTGCCCTACGCCGACGGCGTGAGTGGCGTACCGAACTTCAACTACCTGGCGGCAAATATCAGCACGCGCCACAGCCTCGTGACCTTTCGTCAACTTGTCCCCTTCAAATATCTCGCGCTGCTCGTCAATGCCGAGCTGGCGCGGGCTGTCCCCGGTTTTACCGCCCAGGCCCAATCAGCGGCCAAGGAATTGGGCATTCAGCTCGATGTCATCCCGGTAGGCAATTCGGTCGGGGATGCGCTGGCCGCCATGAACCCGGGCGTGGACGCTGTCTTCGTCACGCCCCTGTTGCAGCTGTCGAGTACGGAGTTCGAGCGGCTCACCCAGGAGTTCGTTCGACGCCGAATACCGAGCTTTTCCCTACTCGGCGAGGACGAGGTGAGTGCTGGAATCTTGGCCGGCATACGTCCGCGCTCGGAGTGGAGACGCATGGCGCGTCGGGTCTCATTGAACGCACAGCGAGCATTGCTGGGAGAAGACCCCGGCGATTTGCCCGTCGAGTTCGAGATGCACCAACGTCTGATGCTCAATATGGAGACCGCGCGCGCGATTGGATTCTCGCCCAGCTGGGATGTCTACGTTGAAGCCGAACTCCTTTACCCGGACGATCTACAGCAACGCGAGCGCACGCTGATCGGAAGCGTGCGCGAGGCGATTTCGCGCAACCTGTCGCTGGAGGCCAACCGCCACGAGGTCTTGGCGGGTGCGGAAGAAGTAAAAAATGCACGCTCGAACTTGCTCCCCCAGGCAGATTTCCGCGCGGGCTACACCCACATCGATAGCGATCGCGCGCAAAATAGTTTCGGCCTGCAGCCCGAGAGCCAGGAAGACGTTGGCGCCCGGGTCGAACAACTGATCTGGGATGAGAGTACATGGGCAAATCTCTCGGTCCAGAAGCATCTTCAGCGGGCGCGGAGCGAGAATCGCCGAGCGCGTAGCCTCGATATTGTTTTGGATGCGTCGGTGACCTATTTGAACGTGCTCCGCGCCGAAACCCTGCTGCGTACCGAGCGCGAGAATCTCGTGCTCAGCCGCTCCAACCTCGACCTCGCCCGGGTACGGGTGGCGGTGGGGTATTCAGGCCGTCAGGAGGAACTTCGCTGGATCAGTCGGATCGCTCGCGACAAGCAGGCGGTCATCGATGCATACGTCCGAGTGCAGATCGCGCGCCAAAGTCTGAACCAGTTGCTGGATCTCCCCATCGAGGAGGGCTTCGCGGCTCAAGACGCGACTCTCCAAGAGTACGGTTTCATTTTCGGGCAACCGGAGCTCCTTTCCTACGTCGACTCGCCGGCCGAAAACCTGATCTTCCGTGACTTCATGGTCGAAATCGCGCTCGAAGAATCTCCGGAGCTCAAGGGCATAGCCGCAGCCCTCGAGGCGCGGGAACGAGTCTTGACTTCGACGCGAAGCGCCTTCTACTCCCCGTCGATCGCGTTTCGCGGTGACGTTCGTTATACGATCAACGAATCTGGAGCCGGTTCGGGAAGCTCGTCGAAAGACGACACCGATTACACGCTGGGGCTCCGTCTTACTTTTCCGATCGCACGCGGCGGCGCAAAGTTCTCAGAGACCAAGCAGGCTTACGAGGAGGTGGCCCAACTTCGCCTCGAGAAGCGCGAGGCGTCTCGGCGCATCGAGCGCGACGTTCGATCCTCTTTCTTCATCGCTGCCCGCTCCTTCACGAATATCGCTCTCTCGAATGCGGCGTCGGCGGCAGCGGACGAGAACTTGACCTTGGTGACTGATCTCTACGGTCGCGGCGCCGTGGGGATTACTGATTTGCTCGATGCACAGAACGCGGCGCTACGGGACGATCAGGCAGCTGCGAATGCAGTCTACAATTTTCTGGTTGATCTGATTCGCGCTGAACGCGCGGCTTCAAGTTTTTCCTTTCTGGCGTCGAGCTCTGAGCGCGATGCCCTGACCGAACGTATGAAGACCTTTTTTGCACGAAAGCCCTGAACCCTTCGCGGCCCGGCATCACCCTAGAGGAGACCATGGCTATTGACCTTCCCTACGCTCGTGCTCGGCGCGCGGTTCTAGCCGCATTTCTGATCTCGCTTGCTGCATGCGGAGGCGACTCCGCGATCGAGGAGCCGTTGATTCGCCCGGTTCGCACCGCCCTGGTGCGATCTTCAGGAAGCGAACAGGTGCGCAGTTTTACCGGCTCGACACAAGCGGGTGCGGAGATAGCGCTGAGTTTCAAGGTTCCGGGCACCGTCATGCGACTGCCTGTGCGCGTGGGTGATTCGCTCGAAAAAGGACAGCTCGTTGCCGAGTTGGATCCCAGCGACTTTGAACTGCGCGAAGGCCAAGCCAGGGCGTCGCGCGCTTTGCGGCTGGCGGAAAAGCGAAACCTCGAAGCACAATACGACCGCGTGCGCGCGCTCTACGAGAACAACAACGCATCGCGTACCGAACTCGACGCCGCCCGCGCTCGAGCGGAGTCTGCAGATTCGCTGCTGGAGGCAGCATCGAAGACGCTCGAGCTGGCCACCAAGCAGCTCAGCTATACGCGGCTGGAGGCGCCGGTTGCTGGGCTCGTCTCCGAGGTTGTTGGCGACGAGAACGAGAACGTTGCGGCGGGCCAGACGGCGGTGGTGCTGGCCTCGGGTGCGCTTCCAGAGGTGAAGATCGCGCTTCCGGGGCTTCTGATCTCGCAGGTCGAGCGAGGCGACCGCGTGATGGTCAGGTTGCCCACCCTCAAGGGCCCTCCGCTGCCGGCGACTGTGATCGAGGTCGGGGTCAGCGCGGCCCTTGGACGGACCACCTTTCCCGTTACAGCCGAACTGCACGAGGACCATCCCGCGATCCGGCCGGGCATGGCCGCCGAGGTCGAGTTTCGCTTCGCGGGTGACGGCGAAGGCCGCCTGCTGGTTCCGACGCTCGCAGTTGGTGAGGACAGGAAGGGCCGCTTCGTATTTGTCTTCGAGGCGGGAACCGGCGGGGTTGGCACGGCGCGCCGCCGCCCGGTCGAGATAGCGAGCGCCTCCTCCGAAGGCGTCGAGGTCCTTTCGGGGATCCGTGAAGGCGAGAGCGTCATTACAGCTGGCATTCGCCGCATACAGGACGGGCTTCGGGTGCGGCTTCTCGACGCATCGGGGTCGGACGGGAAGGCGCTCCAGTGAACCTGACGCGTGTCGCGATCCAAAAGGATCGGATTACTTGGGTCGCCCTCGCAGTCATCGCCTTCGCGGGCGTCTCCACCTTTCTGGAAATGCCCCGGGCCGAGGATCCGGGCTTCACCGTTCGCACCGCGCTCGTCCTCACTCGCTTCCCGGGCGCGAGCGCCCAGCGCGTGGAACAACTGGTCACGGACAAGATCGAAAAGAAGATCCAAGAGCTGCCCGAGCTCGACCATATCCAGAGTCAATCCAAGGAGGGGGTGTCGCTCATTTACGTCGACATCGCCGAGAAGTACAAGGATATGCGCCCTATTTGGGACAACTTGCGGCGCAAGGTGAGTCAGGCGGTGCCAGAGCTGCCCTCCAGCGTGATCGGCCCGGTGGTGAATGACGAATTCGGCGACGTTTTCGGGATCGTGCTGGGGATCATCGGCGATGGTTTCAGCTACGCCGAGTTGAAGCAGGTTGCCGATGAGGTTCGCGACGAGATTCTGCATCTCCCCGACGTTGCCAAGGTCGAGATTTACGGAGCCCAACAGGAACGCATCTTTGTCGAGTATGACAATGCGCGACTCGCGGAGATCGGTCTATCCCCTTTGCTGCTCCAGAAGGTCTTGCAGGAGCGCAACATCATCGTGCCGGGTGGTCAGGTCAGTACCGAGTACGAGCGCATTACCCTCGAACCCTCGGGAAATTTCGAGTCGATCGAAGATACGGCGAATACCGTCATCGCGGTGCCTGGGAGTAATGAGGTCATGTACCTCGGCGATATCGTCGAGATTTACCGTGGCTACGTCGACCCCCCGCAGAGCAAAGTTCGCGTCTCCGGAGAGAACGCCCTCGCGCTGGGAGTGGCGATGCGAGCGGGAGGCAACATTCTCGAAGTAGGGGCCGGTGTAGAGGCGTTCCTCAAACGCGCAGAGTCGGTGTACCCCATTGGCATCGAGTTCGAACTGGTCCAATTCCAACCCGCTGCGGTCTCCCAAAAGATCAGCGATTTCATCGAAAACCTGCTCCAGGCGATCGCAGTCGTGACGATGGTTCTCCTGATCGCATTGGGTCTCCGCACAGGGCTGATCGTCTCGAGCTTGATTCCCATGACGATCGCCATGGGATTGGTGCTGATGAACTATTTCGACATCGGTCTCAACCAGATTTCACTGGCCGCCCTGATCATCGCACTCGGAATGCTCGTCGATACGTCGATCGTGATGTGCGAGTCGATCATGGTCGAGATGTCCAAAGGAAAATCGCCCGTCGAAGCCGCAGTGGCTTCCTCGAAGGAGTTGATGGTCCCTCTGCTCACATCCGCGCTCACTACCGCGGCCGCCTTTCTTCCCATCTACCTCGCCGAGGCCAAGGCGGGTGAGTACACCGCGCCGATTTTTCAGGTTGTTGCGATCATGCTCCTCTCATCGTGGATTCTTGGCCTGACCCTGATCCCGCTCCTTTGCGTTCGCTATCTGCGTGTCTCTGGGAAGCCCGATGCCGAAAGCACAGATTCGGGGTTCTACCGGGGGTATAGGGCGATCCTGGTGGGAGCTCTGCGACACCGCGCCGGTTTACTCATAGTGGTGGTGGGCGCCCTCGGCGCCGCGATTTACGGCTTTCGCTTCGTCCCTTCGATTTTCTTTCCGCCCAACGACCGGCCCACCTTCACCGCCCACATCGAGTTGCCAGCGGGCAGCCCCATCGCACGAACGGAGGCGGTGATTCGAGAGTTCGACCGCTACATAGCCAACAACCACCAAGTGGGCCCCGAGCGAGACGAGGGCGTGACGGACTGGATCACTTTTGTTGGCAACGGCGGACCCCGCTTCATCCTTCCCTACTCGCCGAAGATCGCGTCGCCCGAGATCGCCCATGCGATTCTCAACACGACCTCTCGCTCGGTGGTCGACCCACTCCTCCCGCAGATCGAGCGTTTCGTGCGCGAGCGCTTTCCGGATGCCAAGGCGACAGTACGGCCACTCGACACCGGACCGCCCGCCTGGCCTCCCATCGAGATCCGCATCTCGGGTCGCGATACGGAGCAGATTTTCAAGCTGGCCGATCAGGTGAAGGCGAAGCTTCGCGAGATCCCAGGCACCAAACTCATCGACGACGATTGGGGCGCGCGTGCCAAGAAAATGCGGATCGAGATTGACCAGACCCGGGCAAGGCGCGCGGGGGTGACGAGCCAGGACGTCGCGATCTCGCTGCAGAGCTTCCTCTCTGGGATCGAGACGACGGAATTCCGAGAGGGCGATAAGCTGATCCCCGTGACGCTTCGTTCGGTCGCGTCCGGACGCGATGATCTTGGCCGCATCGAGGGTATCAACGTGTACGCCCGAGCCTCAGGCGCCTCGGTCCCCTTGAAGCAGGTTGCCGATGTTGTTCTCGAATGGGAACCCGCGCGCGTTCACCGCTTCAACCGGTTTCGAACCGTGACAGTCGAGTCGGCGCTGGCTCCGGGCTACACCGCCCAGGATATCAACTCGGTGCTTTCGCCCTGGCTTGTCGACGAGTCGAGTACCTGGGATCTCGGCTATATCTGGGAGTTGGGCGGCGAGCACGAGGCCTCCGGCCGATCACGGAGCGCGATTGGCGCGAAGCTGCCCATCGCGGGGCTCATCATCCTTCTGCTCCTGGTCGGCCAGTTCAACTCGCTCCGCAAGCCTCTGATCATCCTGATCACGATTCCCCTCGGCCTGATCGGCGTGGTAGCCGGGTTGCTTCTGGCGCGTTCCTACTTTGGCTTCATCACGCTGCTCGGTGTCGTCTCGCTCTCTGGAGTTGTAATCAACAACGCGATCGTTTTGATCGATCGGATCCGTATTGAAATCGAAGAGATCGGACGCTCACCCGCCCAGGCGATCGTGGAGGCCGCAATTCGCCGCTTACGGCCGATCCTGCTCACGACCGCCACGACGGTGCTGGGTCTTATCCCGTTGTGGGTGGGTGGTGGCTCGATGTTTCAGCCGATGGCGATTACGATCATCTTTGGCTTGCTCTTCGCAACCGTTTTGACACTGGTCCTGGTGCCCGTGCTCTACTCGTTGTTCTTCCGCGTCGATTTTCGCGAGTACGCGGCGCCTTTGGCGACCGAAAAACGAGTGGACTCTTCATTGGGTTCGTAAGCCACGGAAGCTGACTCGGGAAGAGGGCATGCCCCCCCTGGGAACACGCTTCTCGGCGGCGGGCGCGAGGCCGTGTCGCCCCGAGCCGCCGGAGCCCAATGGCTTCGCGGATTATGTGGGTTTCGCCGCGCAATCACGCATTGCCTCGGCGTTGAGGCCCTGACGGCCTTCTCACTGCAACAGAATGGCTCGTCAGCCGTGACTCCAAAACCTCGCTATCGTCGCGGGCGCGGCGCTTTTCAGGCGCTTGGCTCGTCTGGGCAGGATATTTGCTGTGACGTCATCTTTGCAGTCGAAGTCGAGATCGAAAACTGCGGCGCTTCTGGGTGCCACCGATCTCTTCGCGGATCAGGAGGAATCGCTCCTCTGCGAGTTCGCAGATCGCTGCGAACGAGTCTATCTGGCTCCCGGCGAAGTATTGATGAGGGAGGGGGATCCCGCCGATTGCCTCTACATCCTCGCGACCGGCCGGCTTCGTGTCCAGGTGAAGCAACTCGACGGCGTGGAAGCAACCGTGGCCGAGGTCGGGCGCCATGAGGTCGTGGGCGAGATGGCCATCATCTCCGAGGAGCCGCGATCGGCAACGGTCGTAGCCATTCGCGACAGCGAACTCCTGATGTTCTCCCGAGAGGAGTTCGACCGCATTGTCGACGAGCATCCCCGAGCGATGTTGAAGATTGCGCGCGTGATCGCGGGTCGGCTTCGGCGAAGCAGTCGCTCCCAGGGGGTGTCACGAAGGGAGCTGAGCATCACGCTCATCCCCGCTGGCAAGGCGCCCATCCTCAGCCGGTGCGTCCGTGAGTTGGACAAAGGGTTTTCCCAAATCGGCTCGACTCTGGTCATCGATAGCGATTTCGTCGACGAGCACGTGGGACCGGGTGCGGCCAACGAAGACC
This sequence comes from Myxococcales bacterium, assembly GCA_014240165.1. Lineage (GTDB taxonomy): Bacteria > Myxococcota_A > UBA9160 > UBA9160 > UBA4427 > JAZXM01. Next base: position 12,521 of record JAAZXM010000038.1, read on the forward strand.
AGTATGGCTCGACGAGTGACCGACTCCTGACCTGGCTCAACGAACAAGAGGCCAAGCATCAATACATCATCTACCGCGCCGACGATTCTGCGACCAACTGGACACGCCGATGTCTCCGCATGAGCGACCGTGTACTCGCAGTCGGGCTGGCGCATGGAGATCCGACTCGAAACGAGATCGAAGAGGAGCTCTTGAAGCGCGGCGACAGCAAGATTTTTGCGCAGGCCGAGCTCGTCCGAGTTCACGAGAACGACGGGACGCCGCCGAGCCATACGAGTGATTGGCTTGGCCCCCGCGACGTTCGAGGTTGCCATCACGTTCGCGACGGGGTCAAGCAGGATTTCGAGCGGCTTGCCAGGCTCCTGACGGGCAGAGCCTTCGGTCTCGTTCTGGGAGGAGGCGGTGCGCGCGGGCTAGCGCATGTCGGAGTGATTCGTGCCCTCAAGGAAATCGGCATTCCGATAGACGCGATCGGCGGCACGAGCATGGGAGCGATCATCGCCGGGCTCTATGCGATGAACTCCGATCTTGAAACAATGTACGAGGCGTGCAACTTATTTTTCGTGAAGCAAAAACGAATGTTGGATGTCACCTTCCCAGCAATTTCGCTGATCTCGGGCAAGCGAATTTCAAATGCTCTCGAGGTTGCTTTTCGCGATACGCAAATCGAGGACCTCTGGCTGAAATACTTTTGCGTATCGAGTAATTTGACTCGCGCGGAAACGAACGTTCACAACGACGGGCCTTGTTGGCAGAGAATTCGCGCGAGCATATCCCTTCCCGGTATCTTGCCGCCGGTCTACCACGAGGGGGATTTGCTCGTGGACGGCGGTGTCACGAACAATCTCCCGGTCGACGTCATGCGAACGGTATGCGGCGGCGGAACGATCATCGCCGTCGACGTGAGTCCGAAGGTGGATATGCGGCAAAAGGAATCGTTTGGCGACGCGATTTCGGGTTGGCGGATCCTCAGCCGAGGCATGAACCCCTTTGCCGATTCATTGGACGTTCCCACCATCGCGAACGTCCTGGTGCGAACGACGCTTCTGGGCAGTTCGAGCGCTCGGGCCAGCAACGCGCAGAGCGCCGATATTTGCCTCTATCCGCCCGTCGACGGTGCGGGCCTGTTGGAATTTCAGGCGTTCGAGGGTGTCGCTGAAGCGGGCTACGGATACGCAGCGCAAGAACTCGAGAAATGGTGGTCGGAGAGAACCCGCCAATAGCGGTAGCAGGACGGATCCTGGCCGGCTTGCACGCCGACGAACCCAAGAAGAGCCGTGCTTCGCGTGAGCTGAAGGTCTACCCGTACGCCCTGCCAGAAGCCAGGTGAAGCGAGTGCAGACGACGAAAACTCCAGCAGAGTCTGTTCAGGCTGGCTACCTGATCGATGCGACTGTCGCCGCGCGAACCAACCTGCGAGAGGGCCTGGGTGCTATGCACCGGGTGCGCCTCACCGCGTACCTCGCCTTTGCGGGAGTCATCCTTCTCACCGGGCCCGTGCTCGGAATTGACCCCATAGCGTTCACCCTTCGGGGCGGAGGCATTTGCGCGCTTGGCGCGGCGTCGGCGTGGCTCGTGCTTCGGGCCCTCCGCGGCGGGCCTCCCCCCGAATGGATGGCCTACGTGGCGGTTCCCGTGGACGTGGCCGCGGTGGTCTTCGTGGCCCTGCTCCTGGGCGGAATCGACACCACTGCCCCGCTGGTCTTCTTCGTCGTGGTGGTCATGCACGGGTTGCTGCTGCATACCCGCGCCCTCGCGGCCATCGTGGTGTGCGCCTCGGGCGCCTTCCTTCTACTCAACTTCATATCTCGGGCACCTCTCCCCGTCGATGAAGTGGTCATTTTCCTGACAACCTTGAATCTCACCGCACTGGCGACCACCGGCGTCATCCGCATGGGAAGGCGGCTCACCGGGGGAATGCTGGAGGCCCAGCGCAGCGAGCACGAAGTGCTCGAAACCTTCGGCCGGCATGTTTCGCCCCAGGTCGCCCAGCGACTTCTGGAACGCGGGGTCGACTCCGACACCGAACTGCGCAACGTGAGCGTCCTTTTTCTTGATATTCGGGGCTTCACCAGCCGCAGCGAGACGCTCTCCCCGCCCGAGGTGGTCGGCCTGCTCAACGATCTCTTTTCCTTCATGGTGGACGAAATCGACCGTCACCAGGGAATCGTCAACAAATTCCTGGGCGATGGGTTCATGGCCATCTTCGGCGCGCCCTTCTCGGCGGGTGAAGATGCGGCGAATGCCCTGGCTGCGGCTACGGGCATCTGCGAGCAACTCCAGGCCCAGATCGACAGCGGCGCGCTGCCCCCCCTCCGCATCGGCATCGGCATCCACTCGGGCCACGCTGTGGCGGGCAATATCGGGTCTTCGCGTCGCAAGGAATACACGCTGATCGGCGACGTGGTGAACGTGGCTTCCCGGGTCGAGTCCCTGACCAAGAACTTCGGCGCCTCGATCCTGATCACCGAGGCCGTCTGGAAGCACATCGCCGAGCCGCGCCCCCATGCGACGGCCCACCCCGACGTGGAGATCCGCGGACGGGCCGAGCGCATGACTCTCTATCAGCTCCGCTGATACCCGATCAGTCTACGTTCGGCGAATAAGGGCACAACGAAGTGCGAGCCCGCCGAGGGCCATAGTGCCAGAAACCGATTCATGTATTCCGTCGCTTCCTTCTCTTCCCCTCGGAGGTACTTGGTGCCTGCCATCTGCATTAGAGCGCGAGCATCGTCTACTGGAGGGCGCTCGGTCTCAACGGCTCACGAAAACCACTTCTTTGAATCGGTCAAGGTCTTTTCCATCCCCTCGACAAGTTCCGCCATGATCTCTGCTGCCGGGCGGACAGACTTGATCATTCCGATGCCTTGGCCAGCAAACCCTGGGTTGATGTCTTGCCTTTGGTCAGCATCGGCCGAAACAAGAACAGACCCCGCGACCGCCGACTGAAAGGGCATGGGCAGGGGGTCATGCTCGGAATGCTCCCAAAAGTCGGTCCAGGCACTCCGAATGATCCTGGCCGGCTTGCCGGTGATGGATCTCGAGATCACCGTGCCTTCTTCGGTGGCATCCACGATGGCTTGTTTCTGGTGCGCATGGATATTGGCCTCTTCAGAAGCGAGAAAGGCTGAACCGATCCAGGCTCCCTCGGCACCCAGCATCAAGGCCGCGGCGATTCCCCTTCCATCGACGATGCCGCCTGCTCCCAGAACAGGCGTACCCTTGGCGGCATCCACGACCTGGGGAATCAATGCCATGGTCCCGACTGGGGAGTTGTGACCTCCGGCATCATGGCCTTGGGCAACGATCGCATCCACGCCGGCGGAAGAGACTTTCACCGTATGCCTCACGGCCCCGACCACGGCCATGATTTTCGTGCCGTTCGCCCGCAACCTGTCTGCCCAGGCAGCGGGGTTGCCCAGGCCAGCGGCATAGACCGGAACCTTCTCCTCGATGACGACTTCCATTTGCTCTTCAAAGAATTCTTTTGTGAAAAGCCCGACGCTCTCGATTTCCGTTGGCCGCCGATCGTGTTCGATCATCTTGAGGCCATGCTCGTTCATGAATTCTTTCGCCATGGCCTGGTAGCCTGGCACGAGATCGGCGGGATTCTCTCCATCCTCGAGCTTGAGGTTCCCGCCGCCCCTGACCGACATGGGAAGCAACGTGTCCACGGCGAATGGCTTGTCGGTCAACTCCCTTGTTTCGCGTATCCATCTTCGCATCTGGCTTGGGGTACAAGCCGCCGCGCCCAGCACTCCCAACCCGCCGGCATTGGAGACGGCCGCCGCGAGTTTGGGATTCGCCGCTCCGCCCATCCCGGCCAGAAAGATCGGGTGTTCGATCCCAAACAGTTCACATATTCTGCTCTTGATGGGCATTCTTTCTCCTTGGTGACGGGTTGGCTTGGGGGATCGATACACGGGTACCGCGAAGGCCCACTTTAGCTCTCGGCCAGCGAAGGGGCGCCCTTTCAGGCGGGGCCGGCGGGTGCCTCTTCGCCCAGCACAGAGACCCGCTCGCCGCGCCGGCACTCGGGGTAATAATCCCAGACGGCATGGTGCTGGGTGCAGCGGTTGTCCCAGAGCGTCACCGTATCGGGCTCCCACTGCACCCGGCAATGAAGCCGCGGCGTCGTGGCGATATGGTCGAAGAGCAGGGCGAGCAGAGCGCGGCTTTCCCGGGGCGAGAGCCCCTTGATATGGCTCGTGAACCCGCTGTTGACGAAAAGGATGCGCTCGCCGGATTCCGGGTGAACGGTGATCACCGGATGCTCGGATTGCGGGTAGCCGCCCTCGGGCGGCTTCGACTTGTAGGCGCCCACGTAGGGGAGGGCGCCGTCGTGCACCGCCGTGAGCCCCGACAAGAAATCCTTCATGGTGTCCGAGAGCAGTTCGAAGGCCAGGGCCATGTTGGCGAAGAGCGTGTCGCCGCCGCCACTCTCGGGGGTTTCGTGGATGTGCAGGATGGAGAATTTGGGCGGGATCGCATCGCAGGTCACATCCGAATGCCAGCCGTCGCCCGCGGTATAGGGCGATTCGGGGGTGGTGATCACGGGCAGGACCTCCGGGTCGTCACCTCGCAGCTTCATCTTGTGCATCGGGTGCGAGTGCAGCGTACCGAAGCGCCGGCCGAGTGCCTTGTGTTCTTCGCTGCTCAGCGCCTGGTCGCGCAAGACGAGCACCTTCCACTCGCGCCAGGCAGTTTCGAGATCCCGCAACTGGATCTCGTCCAGGGGCTTGGCGAGATCGAGTCCGCTGATCTCGGCCCCGATATGCGGCGTCAGGCTTTGCAGCTGGAAGCTCGCGTACTCGCGCTGCTTCGGCGCTGGCTCCGCATGCTTGTCGGTTTCTCCGAGCACGGTCGTCTCCTTGGAGGGCCCCCGGTGGCGCCCCTGGGGTTCGATTCTTCGAACTCCGGCTAGGCGCCCAGTATGCCACGAATCCGGGCCCAGCCGAAACCGGCCTGCGCCACGCCCCCCTGCCTGGCCCAGCGCGCTAGCCCAGTTCCCTCACTGCGCGCGCGGCCGCCTCGATGGCTGCCTGGAGCGAGGCCCCAGCCTCTGCATCTGCGTTGGCGATGCTGATGCGCCCGAGTGGCTTTCGGCCGAGTTCATGGGGAGCCTGGCCCTCTTCCCACTCGGGATCGAAGAGTTGGGTGTAGGCGTATGTATAGCCATGCGACCATCGATTCACCGTGATTGCGGCGATATCGCGTTCGGCGTCGAAGCCGTTCGCGCCGAACATGGCGGTCAGTTGTTTCTTGACTCCTTCTTCGTACTCGGCGTTTCTGCGCTGCATCAACCGGATGAACGACGTGATTCCCGGTTGCAGGGTCGAGGGCGAACTCGAACTCGATGGCGAAGACATCTTCCGCGAAGGCCTCGACGTCGTAAATCTTCGCGCGAACGTGGGGATGGTTTTCCAGAAGCCCAATCCTTTTCCGAAGTCGATCTACGAAAACGTCGCCTACGGACCACGCATCCATGGCCTCGCAGATTCGAAGTCCGATCTCGACCAGATTGTGTTCGAAAGCCTCGAACGGGCGGGGCTGCTCGAAGAAGTCGAAGATCGACTCAGTGATTCGGGCACGAGCCTCTCCGGCGGGCAACAGCAGCGCCTCTGCATTGCACGAGCGATTGCGGTCGAGCCGGAAGTCATCTTGATGGACGAACCCTGCTCGGCCCTCGACCCCATCGCGACGGCTCGCATCGAAGCGTTGATCGAAGAGCTACGCCTTCAGTACACGATCATCATGGTGACCCACTCGATGCAACAGGCCGCCCGGGTTTCCCAGCGCACCGCGTTCTTCCATCTGGGAACCCTCGTTGAGCAAGGTGAGACCGAACGTATCTTCACGAACCCGCGTGAGACCCGCACCCAGGACTACATCTCGGGTCGCTTCGGTTGACCTGCCAAGCGCCACCTCCTGCTACGACCGCATCCCGCCACGGGGCGATTTCAAGGTGCGCGCGCCGCAGGGGCGCTGCTGCAGTCTCCCCGGCCCCTCACTCGGCGGGCCGTGGGCGCACGGGCACCTTCAGGACACCGGGGGGCGTTTTTCTGAGCTACGGCCAGCCCCCGCCGGCTGACTGATCGAAGGACCAGTCGTCTTCCAGTTCGGGCGGCTCGCTGGGGCGACCGGTCACCTTCGCCATGGGCGGCGTTCGAGTGGGGAGGTTCAGACGAGCGAGGATGCGCCGGGCGATGTCCGGATCTTCGATCGCCGCGATGAGACGCATCGTCGAGCCGCAACGCGGACACCGAAGCGCGTCGATCTCTCCGAAGCGCCCGCCCGCTCGCCCCATCTGTTTCGCGCCCGTCGTCGAAGCTCCGCGAAGAGTGAGCGCGTGAAGGCGCGCAGCAGATCGCTCGTCAGCTTCGAGTCGTACGCGCAGCGATAACGGAGCGGGTAGGGGAGCGTCAGTACCCACCGCCGGATTGGGACCTCGGTCAACACGCGGTCGACGAGTTGGGCCGCCGCGTCGGCCCTATTTCTTCATGTTGCCTGGCGGGATCCGATTTCTTAGGGTTGGAAGCTTGCGGGCTCGCTTGTTGGGCTCGCCACGGATAGGGAGCCCCATGCCGAAAGCCATTCACGCCGGAATCGAACTCGAATACGACCAATTTGGCCCGGATAGCGGCCAACCCCTTTTGCTCATCATGGGCCTCGGCGCCCAGATGGTGCTCTGGGACGAGGGCTTCTGCGAAAAGCTGGCCGAGGCGGGCCACCGGGTGATTCGTTTCGACAACCGGGATATCGGGCTCTCCACCTGGCTCGACGACCTGGGGGTTCCCGACATCCCGGGGCTCATGGCCGCCGCCGCCAGCGGCAAGTCGGTTGAAGTGCCCTATACACTGGACGATATGGCGGACGATGCGGTGGCGGTGCTGGATACCCTGGGGATCGACGCCGCGCATATCTGCGGCGCTTCCATGGGCGGGATGATCGCCCAAGCCCTGGCCATCCGGCATCCCGGGCGCGTCCGCAGCCTTACGTCCATCATGTCCACCACGGGAAACCCCGAGGTTCCCCCGGCCCAGCCCGAGGCCATGGCGATCCTCATGGAGCCCATGCCCGAGGATCGCGACGCGGTGATCGAACGATCGATCGAAGCCGACCGCGTGATCGGCTCCCCCGCCTACCCGGGCGACCCGGCGCTCTTGCGCGAGCGCGCCGCACGGCTCTACGACCGCGCCTTTCACCCGGTGGGGAGCGCGCGGCAGATGGCCGCGATTTTTACCCATGGCAACCGAGCCCCGGCCCTCGAGCAGATCGACGTGCCCGCCCTGGTGATCCATGGGAAGGCCGATGCCCTGGTCCCGGTGGAGGGCGGCATCGATACCCACGAGGCCATCCCGGGCTCGGAACTCCTGCTCATCGAGGGCATGGGGCATAACATGCCGCCGGAACTCTGGGACGAGATCGTCCAGGCGATTTCGGGCTTGACGGGAAGGGCCGCGGGCAGCCAGTGATGTGTCCGGGGCGGGGCGAGGCGCCCTCCCGGGAGAGAACCGAAACCCGGCGAAAGCCGCGCAACGAGGAGAACCGAAGATGATTGGATACGTGACCATCGGAACCACCGACATGGAGAAATCCAAGGCGTTCTGGCTCGAATTGCTCGAACCCCTGGGCGCGAAGCTGTTGATGGATATCGGGCGCATCGCGTTCGTGGGCGAGGGCATGGACAAGCCGATCCTGGCGCTCTGCACCCCCTACGACGAGAACACCCCAGATCACGGCAACGGCAATATGCTGGCCTTCCCGGCGGGTTCGCGCGAGAAGGTCGACGAACTCCACGCCCGGGCCATGGGCCTGGGGGCCAGCGACGAAGGCGCCCCGGGAGAGCGCATGCCCGGCTTCTACGGCGGGTATTTCAGGGATCTCGACGGCAACAAGGCCGTCTTCTACCAGATGGGCTGATTCGAGGTTGCGTTTCTGGGAGGGGTGGGCCCAGGCCTGCCCCTCCACCGCGCGGGATCCTGCCTAGGAGCACTGCGAATGATTCCCAACCAGTGGTACGCCGTGCTCGAGGGGCGAAAACTGCGCCATAAGCCCGCCGGGCTCGCGCGGTTGGGAAAGCAGATTGTTCTCTGGCGCGACGCCGAGGGCCAGGCCCGGGCTGCGCTGGATCGCTGCCCCCATCGGGGCGCCCAGCCGAGCCAGGGCAAGGTCGTCGACGGGGATCTCCAATGTCCCTGGCATGGCTTTCGCTTCGGGACCGATGGCGTCTGTACCCGCATGCCCTGCGAGGGAAGCGACGCGCGCATTCCCCGCGGCATGGAACTCCAGATGCTGCCGGCCCGGGAAGCCCACGGCCTGGTCTGGGTCTTTCATGGCCCGGGCGATCCGGCCGGGACTCCGATCCATTGGTTCGACGAGTTCGCGGACGGTGTTCGCGGCACCGCGGGGACGAGCTTTGATTGGCCCTTCAATTACGTGCGCACCCTCGAGAGCAATTTCGATGTTCATCACTTTCCCTTCGTGCACGGTGGCGGGCGAGTCTCGGGCGAGCGGGTGGATATCAACGAGTTCACCGAAGAAGAGAGCCATATCCGGTTTCGGGGCCAACTCCGCCATGAGGACAAAGAGGAAGGCCTTGCCTTCCGCATCGAGTACAAGCCCCCGGCCCAGACCCTGCTCGAGTTTCCCGGTTTTGTCTTCGTGGTGGCCGACTGTCCGGTGGACGATGGGAACACCTGGCGCTACGCGCGTTATCTCCAGACGTTGACTCGTATCCCCGGCGTTTCGAGTCTCCTGAGTTGGTTCGCCGTGCAGGTGGATCTGCGCCTTTTTCAGAACCGGCAGGATGGTTGGGTCATGTCCACCCAGCATCCCAATCGCCCGGATGGCGCAATCGAACACCTGGTGGCCGCCGACGCGGGGACCGCCGCGTTCAAGAACCTGCGCCAGCGTCTCATCCGCGAGGCCGAGGGGTCTGTAGAGGGTTCGTAGCAGGACCCGGATCAGGGTCGCGAGAGCACCTCGATGGCGGCGCCCACGTGGACGTCGCCGGGCTCCACGACCCGCCAGTAGATGCCCCGGCGGTTCTCGGGCCGGGTGGCGGGGTCCTGCACAAAGCGCAGGGCGTCCTGGCCGAAGCGTCCCTTGAATTTCAGGCAGCCATTATGGGGTTCGGGGGTCACCTCGACTTGAGCCTCGCCCACCTTGAGCAGGGTTCCCGGAGGCAGGCTCGCGGCTGTCAGGTCGAGGTCGACGAAAAGATTGTCGCCGGAATGCGTGACGGGCTGCCCGCCTGCCATGAGTTCAGCGATGTCCATGCGGATGACCGCCATCTGGGCGTCGGGCTTGCGCGGCGGCCGGCGGTTCCAGCCGTCTCCCGGAACGCCTTCCTCGAGGGTCAGGCGCGTGGCTTCCGGGGTTTCCCGCGAGCCGTCGGGCAAGCGGCGGACGATGAGTTTGAGCGTTCCCGAATCCCGGGGCGCTGCCGGAAGGGCTTCGAGGCCCGCGTTGAGTTCGTCCATGGAGAGGTGCTTGGAGGCATCACCTTCGGGCCCGTAGGCTTCCGTTTGCAGTTCGCTCATGGCTTTCCTTCCGTTGAATGCCTCGGGCGCGCTGACGGGGCTGAAGGTGTCCTCGGGGCGGCCCTTTGGGCGTCTGAAGGACCTCGCAGTATAGGGCAGGTTCTGGATTTTCTGCCCCGGAAGGCCGGGTGGGCACGGGTGGTCTCGCTGCTCTAGATTCGTCGGCCAGCCACGTTTGATGCCAAATTAGGAGGCGCCCCGCATGAGCGATCCCAACTTTCCGCAAACCGCCGATGCGGTGATCGTCGGGGTTGGCGGGATCGTGGGCGCTTCCCTGGCGCATTTCCTTGCCGAACTCGGCATGACGAATATCGTCGGTCTCGAGAAGGCCGGTTCGGTTCCCTCGGATATCGGGTCGACCTCCCACGCCTCGGATTTCATCTTCAATACCGGCCACGACAAGCTCAGCAACTGGACCACGGCCTATAGCCGCAAGTTCTACCAGGAAAGGGGCTGCTTCCTCGAGCGGGGCGGGTTGGAGATCTGCCGGGTGGGGGACGACGAGCGCTGGCAGGAACTCAAGCGCAAGGTGGCCTCGGGCAAGGCCTTCGGCACCCAGGCACGCCTCATTTCGGCGGCGGAAGCCAAGGAGAAATTTCCCCTGCTCGACGAATCGTCGATCTGCGGGGCCATGTGGGATCCCCAGGCGGGGCTCGTGGTGCCGCGTTCGTTGGACGTTGTCCTTCAGATGGTGAGCGAAGCCGAGGCCAGTGGGGGCGCTGCGTACGTTCACCCATACCCCGGCCACGGGTTTCGAGATCGAGGACGGCCGGATCCGGGGCGTGCACACCGACAAGGGCACCGTTCGCGCGCCCCTGGTGATCATCACGTCGGGCATCTGGGGCCCGGCGGTGGCGGGCATGGCCGACGTGCCCGTGCCCCTCTGGCCCGTCGAGCACCCGCTGCTCTTCTTCGGACCCCTCGACGAGATCCAGGGCACGAAGGAGTTCCTCGTCCACCCCCTCATGCGCGACCAGGGCAACTCGGCCTACGTGCGCGATACCGGGCGCTCCGAGGGGGGCATGCTCGAGTGGGGGTATTACGAAGAGAAGAACCCGCGCATGGTCGACGCCGAGGACATTGGCGATCCCAGCAAGGTCAAGACCTCGCCTTCGATGCACCACCTTTCCCTTGACGAAATCGCGGAGCCCCTGGCCCGGGCCAGCGAGACGGTGCCGCTCTTCGAGGATCTCGGCTGGGACGAGCGTACTTCGTTCAACGGCCTGCTCTCGGTGACGGTGGACGGCGGCTCCCTGGTGGGGGAGAGCCCCGAGGTGCGCGGCCTCTGGCTCTGCGAGGCGGTGTGGGTAAAGGACGGGCCGGGGGTGGCGAGGCTCTGTGCCGAATGGATCGTGGAGGGCACGCCCCAGATGGATCCCCACGCCATGGACATCAACCGCTTCTATCCCTTCCAGAAGGAGCGCGACTACATCCGGGGCCGCTGCTACGAGAACGCCCAGAAGATCTACAACCCGCCGGTGCATCCCCGGGAGCCCTGGGCCACCGGGCGGGATGTCTTTCATAGCCCTTTCTACGCCCGGGAAAAGGAACTCGGCGGCTTCTTCGACAACGAGATCGGCGGCTGGGAGCGCGCCTACGCGTACGCGTCCAACGAGCAGAAACTGGCCGACTATATAAAGAAGGTGCCCGTGCGCGAGCACGAGTGGGATCGCCGGCACGTCCCCTACGAGATCGCCAACGCCGAGCACCTGGCCATGAGCGACAGCGCCGGCATGATCAACCTCTCGCATTTCGCGATTTTCGATCTCGAGGGGCCGGATGCCGAGGCGTTGCTCGAAATGCTCTCGGTGGCGCGCATCGGGGGCGCGGCCAGGGAAGGCCGGGTCGTCTACACGAACTTCCTCGATCCGGCGGGGGGCGTGCACGCCGACCTCACCATCTGTCCTCTCGGCGGTCAGCGTTTCCGGGTGATCACGGGCGGGGCCGACGGGAACCGGGATTTCATTGGCATCCGCAACCATCGCGATGATCATGGCCTGGATGCCGATATCCGCCTGCGCACCCACGACCTGGCCACCCTGGGGCTGTGGGGGCCCGAGGCCCGGCAGGTGCTCGGCCGCTTCGCCGATGGCGACGCGATCTCGGACGCGAACTTTCCCTTTGGCGCGGCGCGGCGCGTCGAACTTTCCTTGCCCGGGGGCGTCAAGGTGCCCGTCTGGGCCCTGCGCATTTCCTACGTGGGCGAACTCGGCTGGGAACTCTATCTCGACAACGACCCGGGCGCGGGGCTTCCGCTCTTCGATGCCCTGCTCGAGGCCGCCGTGGTGCCCGTGGGCATCGAGACCTACGCGAGCAGCCGACGCCTGGAGAAATCGTTCCGGGTCCAGGGCATCGACCTCGAGACCGAGTACGACGCTTATGAATCCGCCATGGCGCGCCCAGCTATAAAGAAGCAAGACTTCATCGGCAAGGCGGCCTACCTCGACCAGCGCGGGCGCGAGCCTGCGGCCCTGCTCTGCACCCTCAGCCTCGATACCCTGCGCGTGGCCGGCGAGATGGACCGCTACCCGGTGGGCATCGCGCCGATCCTCGACCCCAAAACCGGCGAGACCCTGGTGGATGCCCGGGGCCGGCGCTCGTACACCACCAGCACCTCGTATTGCCCGTCGCTGGGCCAGCACCTGGTGATGGGCTACCTGCCCGCCGAGCGCGCCCGGGTGGGGGAGCAACTCCTGGTGGAATACTTCGACGAGGGCGGCGACGGTCAATATCCGGTGACGGTGCGGGTGGCCGGCAGAGGCTCGCTCTACGATCCCGAAAGCCAGCGAGTGCGGGGCTGAGGGCCAGGATTGAAAGCCGGCCGGCCCGAACGGGGAGCCGCCTCCGCCCGGGTCATCTCAGCGAGTGGGGGGCCCAGCGATTCGCCCAGGGGCGGGCTTCCTCGAGTTCGTAGGCGAGGGTATAGAGAAGGGCATCGCATCCGCGGCCCGCGATGAAATGGCTCCCGATGGGGACTTCCGCCTCCCAATAGAGCGGAACCGACATGGCGGGATGGCCGCCAAAGTTCACCGGCCCGGTGAACTGAAGGTGAGCCATCAGCCAGCGAAACTTCTCCTTGGTGTAGAGGTCACGGGGGCTGGCCTCCCCGAGGCGCGGACAGGCCACCGGGCTCACCGGGGTGAGGAGAACGTCGCAGGCCTCGAGGGCTTCGTCGAAGGCCCCGGGAACGGCGTCGAAGACGCGATGCCTGTCCTCGAGCCGAGCCGCATCGAAATGCGCGGCCTCTTCGGCGAAAGAAGCCATCCAGGGCGTGAGCAGCCCCGACTCCAGGATTCCCTTGCCCGTGAGTTTCTCGATGGCGGGCCCCACCGGGCGAAATTTCTCGGCCGAGAAGGACTCGTAGGCGTCGATGAAGGCGTCCAGGTCGGGAATCGGGTAGGGGACTTCGATGATTTCGTGGCCCAGGGCCTGAAGTAGCAGGGCGGCGTCTTCCTGGGCCTCGCGCACATCGCTCGTGATCTCCAGCGGGCCGGGGGCCTCCACCACGTGGCCGATGCGCAGGCGCCGGGTGTCCGGGCCCTCCACGAAACCCACCGGGGCGTAGACGTCGCCCGATTTATCCTCGGTGCAGTCGAATAGGGCAGCGCTGTCGCGCACCGTGCGGCTCAGGGATTGGTTGGTCTTGACCTGGTCATGGCTGCCGTCGGCTTCGCCCGAAAGCATGCGAAAGCGGCTGGGCTTCATGCCCAGCAGTCCGGTGGCCGAGGCGGGTAGCCGGCAGGAACCGCCGCCGTCGGTGCCGTGCGCCAGGGGAACGCAGCCGCTCGCCACCGCAGCCGCCGAGCCGCCACTGGAAGTGAAGGTCGAGTACTCGAGGTTCCAGGGATTTCGCGTGGGGCCGAAGACCTCATTGTCGGTCAGCACGTGACCCGCCAGTTCGGGGACGTTCGTCATGCCCAGGATGTTGAAGCCCGCGGCTTCCAGGGCATCGATATAGGCCACGTTTCGCTCGGGCACGTTGGCGAGGTAGAGCCGCGATCCGTCGGTGCGGCGCAGTCCCCCGATATCGATCATGTCCTTGCAGAGAATCGGGACGCCGGCGAAGGGCCCCGTGCCCAACGGGCGCTTCGCGCGTTCCCGGGCGCGCAGGAAGTCTTCAGTCGTGATGAAATTGAGTTCTGCGTGGGCGGCCTCCACGCGGCGGATCACGATTTCCGTGAGTTCACCCGGCGAGATTTCACCATTTCGGACCCGTTCAGCGAGCCCGAGGGCGTCTTCTTCGAGAAATTCGTCCACGCTGCTGCGGCCTCCCTTCGAGGACCGGCAAGCCTAACCCAGCGAGTCGGGCGCGTCCCTCGCGCGGGCTATGCTGACGGACCGCGGCCCTGCCTGGCGCTGGCGGATGAACCCACGAAGCGGAGAAAAAATGTCGAACGGGCTGCGCTACGAAATCAGCGATGGGGTAGCGGTCTTCACCATCGACAATCCGCCGGTCAATGCGTGGACCCCGGCCATGCACAAGGCCTTCTACGATCGCCTCGTCGAGTTTCTCGGTGATGACTCGGTTCGCGTGGGAATCCTGACCGGGGCCGGCGAGCGTTGCTTTTCGGCGGGGGATGACATCAAGACCCCTCGGCCTCAGCGTACCCACGCCGAACTCAATCGCAGATTCCTGGAGGGCATGAAACCCGAGACCGATCTCGATTTCCCGGGCTGGGAAAACGAAGTGATGGCGCTGAAGCGCTACAAGCCGATCATTGGCGCCATCAACGGCACCGCGGTGGGGGGCGGGTTCGGCTACCTGATGCTGCTGACGGATATTCGCATCGCGGCGCGGGGGGCCAAGCTGGGCCTGCCCGAGATCCAATACGGCATGGCGGGCGCCGGGGGAGCGCTGCAGCTCGGCAATGCGATCTCTCACGTGGATGCCATGTACCTGCTACTGACCGGCGAACTCGTCGATGCCCAGCGCGCCTGCGAGATGCGCCTGGTCAACGAGGTGGTAGAGCCCGAGAAGTTGATGGAGCGGGCCCTCGAGGTGGCGGGCAAGATCGCCGCCCACGATCGCCTGGCCATCAAGGTGGAGATGGAATCCTATTACCGGGGCCGTGACCTGCCCCGCGACCAGGCCCTGGCGCTTTCGGGCTTCATGTTTCGCATGATTCGCAGCACGTTTCCCGAGAAGCCGCCGCTTCAGGATGAAGAAGGTTGAGCAGGGCGGGTTACTGCTGCCTGAAAGAGGAGAACTCATGGGCGAAGCTCTAGGGCGGGGTGCGCTGGAAGAAGCCGCCCGTATTCGCGCGGAACTCGAATCCCATGCACTGCCCCGGAGTGTCGGCGATTTCCTGCGCGAGGCGGCGGCTTTGAGTCCCGATGCGCCTCTTCTCGAGTTCTTCCAGCAGGACGAGCGCTACAGCTATGCGGAGATCGACGCACTCTCCAACCGCCTGGCGAATAGTCTGTGCGCTCTCGGCGTGCGAAAGGGAACGCACGTTGCCCTGATGATTCCCAACAGCGCGCCCTTCGTTGTCGCGTGGTTCGCCCTGGCGAAGCTTGGGGCCGTGATGGTGCCGGTCAATTTCAACTACACGGCCAGCGAACTCGCCTACGTCTTGCAGGATTCCGATAGCCAATTCCTGATCATCGAAGCGGATCTGCAGGGGGTTTTGGAGGCCATTCCCGCCGAGGATCGGCTCTTGCCTGGTGAACGGGTCGTGGTGGTGGGCGACGCCGCGGCGCCTCGCCACGGCTACGCGGCCCTGGTCGAGGCCGGCGATGCGGCGTTCGCGCCTCCGGATGATGTGGCGCCCACGGATCTGCTGAGCATTCAATACACCTCGGGGACCACGGGTATGCCCAAGGGCTGCATGCAGACCCACCGCTTCTGGCTTATGGCGAGCCTGGTGGCCGCCCGGGCCCATGGGATGCAGGTGAAAAATATCCTGGTCACCTTTCCCCTCTTCTATCTCGACCCCCAACTCCAGGTGCTCACCGCAATTCACGCCCAGGGAACGGCCTTCGTTGCCCGGCAGCACAGCCTGAAGGAATTCATGGGCTGGATCAAATCATTCCGGATCCACATGGCCACCATCACGCCGCCTGTCTATCACGCCATCGAGCCTCTCCCGGATGATGCCGACAATGACCTGCGTTTTATCGCCGCCTTCTATCATAAGGAGGATACCCACCGCGCCCTGGAAGAACGTTTCGGTGCGGTGGCTCGAGATGCATTCGGCATGACGGAAATCGGCGTCGGGACCTTCACCCCCAGCGCGGCCACCCATATGGTGGGGAGCGGAACCTGCGGCCTGGCGGCGCCGTTCCGAGAGGTCAAAGTCTGTGACGAAAATGGCGATGAAATTCCGCGCGGCGAAACAGGAGAGTTGTGTTTCGCTGGAGAGGGCATTCTCCTGGGGTATTACAAAAGGCCCGAGGCGAACGCGGGATCGTTTCGCGGGCGTTGGTTTCGCACGGGCGATTTGGCGCGGATGGACGACGAAGGATATGTCTGGATCGTCGGGCGCATGAAGGACATGATCAAGCGCAGCGGCGAGAACATTGCCGCGGTGGAAGTCGAGGGTGTGCTCGCCCAGCATCCGGACATCGTTGAGGCGGCAGTACTCCCGGTACCCGACCGGCTTCGCAAGGAAGAGGTGAAGGCGTATCTCATCCTTCAGCCCGGGAAGAGCGCCACCGACCTGCCACCTGCGGCAGTGACTGCCCATTGCGAAGGCCACCTGGCGCCCTTCAAGATCCCCCGTTTCATCGCCTACGTGGAAGAGCTTCCACGGACGCCCTCGAATAAGGTCGCCAAGGCGCGTCTGGTGGAAGCAGCTGACGATCTTCGAATGGGCGCATACGATCGCCTGGACGATGTCTGGCGCTAGTCGATGGGCGCAAGTGAGGAACTGGCCCCGCTGGATGTAGCGGCGGAGGAAGTGGATGGGAGCGGCCGGTTCGGGGTCGCTTTCGTTGATCCAGGTCGGTGTCGAGCGGCGTTTTTTTCCACCAGGCGCCCAAGAGAATTCGAGACATCGGTCAGGTTATAGGGTTTGAAGAGCACCGGGAACCTGCTTTTCGCAACGCGGCCCTTTTCCTCCCGGCGCGCCTGGTCGTAGCCGGTCGCGAGCTGAATTCCGATTGTTGGGTAGCGAGCCGAAACCGCCTCGGCGAGTGCCCATCCGTTCAGTTGGCCGGGCATGACGATATCGCTGAAGAGAATATCGATGTCGCCGTTGCTCTCGTTGATATAGCTGAGTGCCTCATCGCCGTTGGCGGCTTCGATGACGTTGTAGCCGGATCTCTTGAGCCAGCGTGCAGCGAGTTTGAGTACATCGGGTTCGTCGTCAACGACGAGAATGGTGGTGTTTTCGTTCCCTGGAGCAGAATCGACGGTGAGGTTCACGGTGCTCGTTTCGTCCTCGGTGAGGACTGGGCTGCTGCGGGGCAGAAAGAGTTCGACTGTGGTGCCCACGCCGAGTTCGCTGAAAATGCGCATGGTACCGCCGGACTGATCCACGAAGCCCACCACTGAACTCAAGCCGAGGCCCGATCCCTCGCCGACATGTTTGGTGGTGAAATAGGGCTCGGTAATCTTGCCCAGCAATTCGGCTTCGATCCCGGTCCCGTTGTCGGATATCTGGATACAGATGAAGTCCGCGTCGCTCTTCGCAGCGGTTTCCGATAGGGCTTCATCGCCCGTATTGGGTCCGCTGGGGAAACTCTTGAGCGTGATTTTTCCATTGGCCGGCATGGCGTCACGGGCGTTGATACAGAGGTTGAGAAGCGCTGCCTCAAATTGAGGTCGGTCAACGAATGTCGCCAGTTCGCTCCCGTGGTTGGAGACCTCCAGGGTGACGAACTCGCCCAGGACCCGGCCGAGGGATCGCTGGAAGTCGTTTAGAACGCTTTCCATGCCGCACGTTTTAGGTTCGAGGCTTTGGAGCCTGGAGAAAGCGAGGAGATTGCGAACGAGTTCTGACCCATTGCGCGCAGCTTTCATCGCATCGTCAACGATTTCGCGTTCATCGCTGCTCTGCGGTGCAAGCATGGAGAGGTTTCCAGTGACTACTGTAAGAAGGTTGTTGAAATCATGGGCGATCCCGCCCGTGAGGCTTCCGATTGCTTCGAGCTTCGCGCGCTGCCGCAGTTGCTCTTCCTGCTCCAGCCTTTCGGTGATGTCCTGGCCGATCCCGATCACGCCGAGGATTTCCTGATTCTTGGCTCGCCGGGTTGTTGCATTCAGGAGGAGGTGAATCCGCTTCCCGGATTTCGTGATGAGGGGGAATTCGTAGTTCGATGTCTCGTCTCCGATCAATGCTTTTTGGAGGACCGTTCTGACAGAGGCCGAGTAGTCCTCTGTGATGAAGGATTCGACCAGATCCTTGCCGAGCGCGTGCTGTTTCGAGAACCCTGTGATGTGTGCCGCGGTCTGGTTCCATTCATTGACCCGGCCCGCGGAGTCGATGCCAATGATGGGGGCATTGGCGGTATCGATCAGGCGCGTAAGGTCGTCGGCGACCCGTTCGCGTTCAGCCCGGGCGAGGGCCAACTCTTGGGACCACTCGTGGTCGCAGAAAGCGCAGGCTTGTCGCTCCGCTGCTTCGAAGTCGTTTGTTCCGTCGTTCTTCGAGACCATGGTTTTTCTTTCTCCTGGAGATTCCTTCGAGGCTGGCCAGTCAGGGGGGGGGACGGGCCTGAGGGGGCAGCCCGGGCCTTGGGGCTGGGTTCATATATTTGCAGTCGTAATGCAATACAGGTGCCAAGGCGTGCGGGCGCAAAAACCGGGCGAATTGGCCCTCTGGGCGCGCTGGGAGAGGCTCGCCCGAGTGCGGGGTTCGGTTTGCGCCGGTTCAGTGGTCGAAAATGACCGCTTGGGCGGGCCGCGTTTCCCGGGCGCCGCCCATGCGCAACTCGATCGGGTCAGCCGATCCGGTGGATGGGCGCGCCGCGAGCGGCCATGATCGTTTCGATCTGCTCGAAAACCTCGCGGTAGCGGTAGAAGGGGATGCGAGGGAAGAGGTGGTGTACCGAGTGGTAATTCTGCCAGAGCCATAGCCAGGTCACCGGGCCATTGATCCAAGCGGGCAGGATGATGGTGGACGTGTCCACATAGCGGCCGCGTTCGGTATTGGGGTGGTGGACCGCCACGGCAAAGAGGGCGACGATGATGAAGTTGCCCAGGATATTGGCGAGCACGGTGAGAACCAGCACCTCCATGGGATAGCCCGCCAGGGCGAGCGCGCCTCGGGCGCCGACGCTGACGGCGATTTCCGCCGCCGCCAGTATGCGGTCGCGCTTCGTGGTGGTGGGCCAGGCGGGGCCCAGAAAGAATGTGTACTGCTTGACGATGCTGCGGATACTGGCCCCGAAGAGCGAAATGGGCCCGGGCCTGCCTTCGATAGCCATCACCATGTCGGGGTCGGTCTCAGGATCGTTCGTCGTGCGGTGGTGGGCGAGGTGGTTGATCCGGTGGATGGTCAGCGGGATGGCCATAATGAAGCCCGACGCGTAGCCCAGCACTTCGTTGTACCAGCGGGCGGGCTGGCCGAAACCCGAGACGTTCGAGTGGACGGTTTCGTGGAGGATCGTGTAGCTCGCGTAGACGAGGATGCCGGAGACGAAGAAGCCGGCGACGAGGCTGAGCCGTCCCTGGGCGACGGCCACGAAGTTCAGCGCATAGAAGGCCACCACGCCTGCGGCCAACAGGATCGTGGGCCATGCGGTTCCCCCCATGGCCAGCTTGGCTTGGCGCATGGCGTCCCGGTCCAGGCTGCTCGAGTTCTCGGGCATTGAAGCTAAGCCTCCGGCTGTTTCGGCGAAGCTACGAGGTTACCCCATCGCTCCATTTCTGCCGACGAGCGCGACTCGAGTCAGGCCTCGAGCGCTTCCTCCACAGCTTTCCGCGCCCAGCCATAGTCGGCCTTGCCGTTGGGCGCGCGCTTGACGGTTTCCACCACGAAGAGGTTTTTAGGCACCTTGTAGGCAGCCAACCGGGAACGGGTGAATTCCCGAAGCCCCTCCGCATCGGCATCAGAGCCCGGACGCAGCGAGGCGACACCGGTCACTTTCTGGCCGAACTTTTCATCCTCCACCCCAACGACGAGACAATCCACTACATCCGGGTGGGATTTCACCGCTTCTTCCACTTCTTCGGGGTAGACCTTCTCGCCCGCGGTGTTGATGCAATTGGAGCCGCGGCCCAGCAGGGTGAGCGAACCGTCGGCCTCGACGATGGCCCAATCGCCGGGAAAGGAGTACCGCACACCGTCGATGGTTCTGAAGGTGGCAGCGGATTTCGCTTCATCCTTGAAGTAGCCCAGGGGCACGGTCCCGCCGGCGGCCACCATGCCGGCCTCGCCCGAACCGGGGACGACCTCGCGTCCGTCTTCGGTGAAAACCTTCGTGTTGGGCCCCATGGCAAATTTCGCGGTTTCTCCCACGTTGCCCCGGGTGGTGATCTGGGTGCCCATGCTTCCTTCGGTAGACCCCATGGCATCGATGAGGGTGAAGTCATGCCATTCAAGGAGACTCTGCTTGACCTCGGAAGTCCACATGACGCCCGAGGAGATCAGGAAGCGGATGGATGACAGGTCGTAGCTTCGGCCTTCATCCCGGGCCTTTTCGAGCGAGCGCAGCATGGGTTTCGCGAAAGCATCGCCCACAATCACGAGTTGGGTGCATTTCTCCGTGGACGCCACCTGCCAGAGTTCGTCGGCATCGAAGTTGCGGCTCTCGAGGCTGTGGACGGCTCCGCCTCCGAGATGCGAGACCAGGGCACCCAGCCACATGCCGGTGCCGTGCATGAGCGGGCAGCCGGGGAGGGAGCGAACCGGTTCGCCCGCTTCCCAGCGCGCTCGGGCCACGCCAGCGATCTCTTCGGGCTGGGGAATCGCCAGCCCGTAGATGGGATAGCTGAGGCCCAGAAAGAGTTGGCACATACTGCCAATGTCGTACATGACGCCCTTGGGCATGCCCGTGGTGCCGCCGGTATAGAGCATGTAGAGATCGTCGGCGCTCCGGGCGATGCGCGGTGCGGGATCGTGGCCGGCGACGACGCTCTCGTAATCCAACGCCCCCGGCACTTTCTCGCCGCCGTCGTCCACCTGGATCCAGAGCTTGACCTTGGGCGCGCGCTCCATCACCCGGGCCACCCGCTCGCCCAGGCTCGTATGGAAGACCAATGCCTCGGCGTCGGAGTTGTCGAGCAGGTAGAGGAGTTCGTCGTCGAGGTAGCGGTAGTTGATATTGATGGGGACGCCCCGGCTCTTCATGCAGGCGAATTGGCTCTCGAGGTATTCGTTGCCGTTGTAGAGGTAGAGGCCCACCTTGGAATCGCGTTCGAGTCCCGCTTCCACAAAGGCGGAGGCCAACCGGGCGGCGCGGTCTTCGTACTCGGTCCATGTACGCCGGTTGTCGCCGCACACGACGGCATCGCGATCGCCGACTTCATCGGCAATGGATTCCCAGATGGTGGCGTAATGGAGTTCCATGGTGTTCTCCCTCATTTTCCTTCGGGTGGGTTGTTGAAGGCGTCGCCCGACTTGTTTCAGGTCTGCGCCGAGTACAGGAGTCCGCCTTCCTTGCGCACGGTGCAGCCGGCCAGCAGGCGGGGAAGTTCGAGAAGTTCGCTGCCGCGCGGGAAGCCCGCGAGGAGTTCGTTCAGGGACTGCTTTCCGTCGTCGGCTTCGAGGCAGGGGGCGATGGCCGCTTGCAGGCGGCCGAGCATCCAGGCGTGATAGGGGACGACCATGCGGCGCCCCTTGACCCCGCCGAGTTCGAAGTCCTGGGTGAGCGCCCCGTTCCCGGTCTGGAGCGCCTCGAACCCGGGCGTCGCGGTGAAGGTCTTGCCGGGCAATTCGCCCCCCGCTTCGTGTTGGTCGCTGGCCACGTAGGCGGTCAAATGGTCCAGGGCATCCACCAGCACCGGCCACATCTCCTCGAAGAAAACGGCAAGAACTGGGAGGAGCGTTTCGGCGAGCGCATCGTCCGGCAACCAGGCGCCGTCATCACCATTGGCCGACCGGCCGACGAGTTCGCCGTTGTCGCCCAGGGAGTAGAGTTTCTGCCCATAGCTCCGCGCGTTGAGACAACCCTCGCCGACGCTGCGCTCCACCCACTCGCAAACCAGGGGGAAATGCGTCCGCAGGGCAAACCCCGAGACGGCATCCCGGTAGAGATGCGCGTAGAGAGGCCCCAGCAGCCCGAAATCCGCCAGGCTGAGCGCGCCCCCGAGCAGGTAATCGTGCTGGGCGAAATGGGTTTCGAGCCGTTGCAGAATGCGATGCTGACTGGCCTGCCAAGCGGGTTCGGTTTGCTCATTCACGCCCAGGTGCTGGAGGCCCGCGTAGACACCGCGCGGATTGCTGCGGCTTTCATGGATCCCGAACATATCGCGGAAGAAATTCCCCCCCGCCTCACGGCGGAGGTTCCCGGGTGCTCCTGCCGCCAACACCGCTCCCCATTGCTGTTCATTGAAAGCAAGATGGTTTGGCTCGCGACCGTCCTCGCTGAAATACCACCGCTCCCAGAAGGCCGGCACCACCAGCCATTCATCGGCGAGCAATTCGATGAGGTAGGCCGCCAGGCGTTGGCGCGGTCGCTGAATTTCCGGGATCACCCCGGCCTCGGGATGGGCCGCCTCGCAGTAGTCGATGATTTCGCTGGAATCCTGGATCCAACTGCCGTCGGGCGCTTCGAGTTGGGGCACGGCCGGGCTGCCCGAACGCGGGATCAGGAGGCCCATGATCAGCTCCGGGGTTGCGAGGATGTCCTCGAACCCCGGGCCCAGGGCGCCCATGCGCGACTTGAAGCGCAGGTAGGCCCGTGCCTTGCCGGAGAAATAGCTGTGTTCCCAGGAGAAGAGGCGATACATGCTGGAGCCTTTCTTTGATGCTTGGCTGGCGAGGATAACCAACCTCGCGCCGACCTTCAGTCGCCCAGGACCCGCGCCGTGTCGAGGGCAATCAGGAACTCTTCATCCGTGGGAACCACTCCGGCGAAGGGCGGGCCCCCCTGGCCGATGCGTCCGTTCTCATTTTCGCCGTGGCTTGCGTTGGCTTGCTCATCGAGTACGAAACCCAGGGGCGCGAGCCACTCCAAGACTCGGGCGCGCACGCGCGGGGAGTTCTCGCCGATCCCCCCGCCGAAGACCAGGGCATCCAGGCCGCCCAGGGGCACCTGCAATCCCGCCACCTGTCGCGCCAGCCGGTAGCCAAAGATTTCGATCGCCAGGGCGGCGTCGGCATTGCCCTCGGCCTCGGCGGCCTCCAGTTGACGCATATCTCCCGAAAGGCCGGAGAGTCCGAGCAGGCCGCTCTCTCGGTTCAGTATCTCGGTCACGCCATCGACATCCAGGCCCAGGTGCCGGGCCAGGTAGGCGTGGAGCCCGGGGTCGATATCCCCAGAACGCGTGCCCATGACCAGGCCTTCCAGGGGGCTGAAGCCCATGCTGGTCTCGATGCTGCGCCCGCCGAGTACGGCGGCCGTACTGCAGCCATTGCCCAGGTGCGCGGTGACCACGCGGCTGGTTTTCTCGGGCAGGTCGAAGCGTCGCACGGCTTCCTGGGCGAGGTAGCGATGGGACGTGCCGTGAAAGCCGTAGCGGCGTACCCCGTGCTTGCGATGGAGTTCTCGGGGCAGGGCATAGAGGTAGGCCCGGGGCGGCAGGGTCTGGTGAAAGGCCGTGTCGAAGACCGCGACCTGGGGCTTGCCGGGAAAAGCCTGCTCGAAGCGGCGAATGCCCTGGCGATTGATGGGGTTGTGCAGGGGCGCCATGGGGGAGGCCGCCTCGATACTCGCCATTACGTGCTCATCGATCAGGACCGATTCGCGGAACGTCTCTCCGCCGTGGACCACCCGGTGCCCAATCCCGTCGAGTCCCCGGGCGATTTCGGCTTCGCCGGCGAGTCGCTCCACGACGGCATCCAGGGTGGCGGCATGGGCGCCGGCAGCGATCTCCTCGACCCCGGTGAGCAGGCGCTCGCCGCTCGCCGTATCCACGAGGGCGAACTTCACCGAGGAAGAGCCACAGTTTACGGCCAGGGCTCGCACGTTCAGGGGATCCTCACGCGGGTGATTGCTCCTTGCCCCGGGGGCCCCATGCCGCTTCGGAGAAGCGGTGCGCACGATTCCCGGGTGTCGGTCTCCAAGCCTACACCTCGCCTGGGCCCGCGCCCAGACCCGCGCCGGGCGGGAGCGGTCTCTCCCCAAGGGAGAGCCCGGCGCCGGTTTTCATCGTGAAACGTTCTGGCGAGTATGCGAGCATCGGCAAGCGCCCGTCACCCCGGCTTGCTGCAGCGCCTCCCGCAGCCTGGCTGGTCAGTGCCGAGTCAAAGCGGAGAAAGAGCGATGCTGACCGGCTACAACACCAACTTTGCGTATCGCGGCGTGAAGTTTCACGTCCAGACCGAGGACAGCGGCCGGAGCAAGCCCCATATCAAGACCCATCTCTTTCACGGCGGAACGATCCTGGCCAGCGAGAAGGCCAGCTATGCCGAGCGCCTGGATTCGGCCTCCCTCGACGAGGAAATCAAATCCCTGATGGAGGCCCAGCACAAGGAAATGCTGCGCCGCCTGACCCGGGGCGAACTCGATTCCCTGCTCAGCGAGCGGCTGGGCGACGACGTCTTTCCGGGCGCCTAGGTCCCCCGCTCCCGGCGGTTTTGGGGGTCGATCCCAAGCGGGACTGCTTCAGGGCAGGCCATCAAGCTACAGTCTGCCGCGATGGCGGCGATCCCGAAGGCGCAAAACCCGAACCCTCCGCCCCCGGGCCCGGTGGCCCCGGTTCGTATGTATGGGGTCTCGAAATCGTATCTCCCCGGGAGTTGGGCCCTGCGCGACGTTTCCCTGGAGATCGGCCGGGGTGAGTTCGTCTTCCTGACCGGGGCCAGCGGCGCCGGAAAGACCACGCTCCTCAAACTCCTCTTTGCCGCGGAAAGGCCCAACCAGGGGCAGATCCTCGTTTTGGGCCGGAACATCGCCCGGCTTCGCGGCGGGGCGGTGCCCGCGCTCCGGCGCCGGGTGGGGGTGGTCTTCCAGGATTTCAAACTCCTGGGCAGCCGAAGCGTCGAGGAAAACGTCGCCGTCACCCTGGACGGTGATCCCGGAGACCATCGGCTGTGGGAGGCGG
>JAAZXM010000039.1 GCA_014240165.1 Myxococcales bacterium
GAAAACCCAATCGCCGTGAGCCTTGCGGAGTGCGGGATCGATGGCCTCCCGGGATTCGATGGTGGCGTAGGAGATGCACTTGCGGGCATCGAGCACGTAGGGCGCTTCGAAGGCGTCCGTGGGGCATGCGTCGAGACACGCGCGACAGGTCCCGCAATGGTCGGGCTCGGGTTCGTCGACATCGAGGGCGAGGCTGGAGAGCACGACGCCGAGCAACAACCTCGAGCCGAGTTCGCGGTCGATCAGGCAAGTGTTCTTCCCCTGCCAGCCCAGCCCAGCGCGGGCGGCGTAGACGCGTTCGAGCACCGGGCCCGTATCCACGTAACAACGGGTTTCCACGGGCTCGGCCACGAGTGCCTCCATGGCGGTGGCCAGGGCACGCAGGGGCTCGAGCATCACATCGTGATAATCCTCCTGGCCCACGTAGCTCGCCACGCGCCCAGGCTTGGCGCGCCCCGCCGAGTGTCCGGGCGGCGGATCGCTGGGCGGTTCGTGTGCAAACCCGACCACGACGATGCTCTGGATGCCGGGCATGAGGAGGGACGGGTCCTCGCGCTCGTCCACCCTGCGGCCGATATACGCCATGGAGCCCGCGTAGCCTTTGTCCACCCACTCGCGCACGAAGCGGGTCTGGGCATCGGGCTCGGGAGACGCGACGCCGGCGCGGTCGAAACCCAGGCCCAGGGCCAGGGATTTCACCCGATCGGCCAAGCTGGGTTCGCGATCGACGGACGGGCTCATGGGCGATCCCCTGTTCCGGGTCTGGGTTTTATCGGCACCGCCATCCGCACTTCCTCCGCCTCCCCAGCCGAGCAGTCTACCGAGCCGTAGCGAGGAAGTCCGCGCTGCCCGGCAAGGGCGCGAGTCCGGCCCGAATACCCCGGGCCTGTTAGACTGCCCCGCTCGGCCCTTCTGGCGAGGGCCAACTTATGGCGGGGAACGCGACACCGTGCAGGACAGGCTTCTTTTCATCATCGGCCCGCCGCGTTCGGGCTCGACCCTGCTCAACCGGATGCTCGGAGCCCACCCCCGAGTCCATGCCCCGGCGGAGCCGCATATCATGACACCCCTGGCCCACCTGGGATATTTCGAACGCGTGGATGCAGCCCCCTATGACCCGATCATCAGCCAATTGGGCATGCGCGAACTGGTACCGAATCTGCCCGAACAGGAGGAGAGCTACGTCGAGGCGCTTCGGGCGTATACGGACGCGCTCTATGCCGGGCTCATGCAAGGGAACTCGGCGCATTACCTGATCGACAAGACACCCGCCTACGCATTGGTGCTGAATTTCATCACCCGGATCTACCCCGAGGCCCGCTACGTGGTCCTCACTCGCCATCCCATGGCGATCTGGTCCTCGGTGATCGATTCTTTCTACGACGGCGATTTCGAGGCCGCTCACCAACACAACCCTCTTCTGGAGCGTTACGTCCCCGCGATGGCGCGTTTCCTTCGAGACCCTCCGCCCCGGATGCTCCGTATTCGCTACGAGGCCCTGGTCGCGGAACCCGAGCAAACGATGCGCGAATTCTGCGGCTTCGCAGACCTCGAATTCGAGCCCTCCATGGTGGACTACGGCGGCGACGGCGGCGAGAAGTCGGCGGCGCGCGGACTCGGGGATCCCATGACGGTCGCCGGGCAGACTCGCCCTGTGACCGATTCCCTCGACAAGTGGGCGAAGCAACTGGCCGGCCGGCCCGAACGGGTGGAGCAATGTCGGACCATTCTCGCGCAATTGGATGATCGCGATCTCGAGACCTGGGGCTTCTCTCGCCAGGCCATCGCGGATCAACTCGATGGCATTGACTCGAACGCGCCCGCGCGAAAGGGCCCCGCACTCAGCCGGCATGTCCTGGAACGGCGCCTGATGATGGCCGCGCGCCGACGTGTGGGGGACAATTGGCTCGGCAATTGGGTCCGCAAAGTGCGCGAGGTCTGCGATCTTCTGCTCCGCTGAGCAGTCGCCAACCGCTCGGCCCCCTTTCCCTTTTTTCGAAAACACCGGCAACCGATACCCATGCAAAGTCTCTGGACCCGAATCCGCGCCGCCATCCGTCGTTATTTTACCGCGGGCCTGCTGGCCTTTGCGCCCATCGGGATCACCCTATGGGCCATCGTTTGGATCATCCAGAAACTCGACAACCTGCTCCTGCCCCGGGTGATCGCCTGGTTCGGCCCGCCGCTGGAGCAGCCCACCGAACTGCCGCCTCTGGTGGGCGCCCTTTTCACCTTCGTGGTGATCCTCCTGGCCGGCGTCGTGGTCCGGCACCTCTTCGGCAACGAATTGGTTCGAATCGGCGAAAGACTGCTGGCCCAGGTGCCGGTGGCGCGGAGCATCTACTACGGAGTCAAACAGCTCTTCGAGGCGATCTTTTCGAGTCCCGGCACCGCTGAGGGTTTCAGCCGCGTCGTCCTGGTGGAGTATCCGCGACGGGGTATTTGGGGAGTCGCCTTCGTGACAGGCCCTGTGCGGGGCCCGGTGGCCGCGGCTTTCGGGCCCGAGCCCATGCTCAACTGCTTCATCCCGACAACCCCCAACCCGACATCGGGCTTCTACCTGCTCGTCCCGGAAAGCGAGACCCGCGAAGTCCACCTCACCGTGGAGGAGGCGTTCAAGGTCATCATGAGCGCCGGGTTGGTGACGCCCGGGCAAGCCTACAATCAGAACTCCCTGCCGGGCCTTGAACCCGAGGACGCCGGGGCCAATCAGGCCGGTGGTTCGGGTTCGCTCCCGTAGGCCACCGCCACCAATTCGTAGTCGATGGATCCCTTGGGCCGGCGAATCGTGACCTCGTCCCCCACAGATTTGCCCATCAGGCCGCGACCCACGGGAGAGTCCATGCTGATCAGTCCGCGGCTCGGCTCGGATTCGTCGGGCCCGACAACGCGGTAGCGCACCTGCTCGCCGGTCTCCGCCTCCAGGGTGACCCACGCGCCGAAGAAGACCCGGTCGGATTCCCTGGCCGAATCGGATTCGACAACCTGGAGGGCCTCCATCCGCTTTTCGAGGAAGTGCAAGCGACGATCGATCTCGCGCAGCCGCCGCTTGCCATAGATGTAGTCGGCGTTCTCCGAGCGATCGCCCAGGGCGGCCGCCACCGAGACCTGGTGCGTCACTCGGGGGCGCTCGACCTTCCACAATTCCTGGTGCTCGCTCCGAAGTCGTTCGTAGCCCTCGGGCGTGATGTAATTGCTTCCCCTGGAATTGGATTCATTGCCACCAGCCACCGGAAAATCATGGCGTCTGTCCAATGGTGGGTCAAGCCCATATCCTGAGAGCACCGGGTCCCGCTTGCAAACCGGGATGGTATGCTACCGCCATGCCCGAAGACTCCTCCTCGCAGAAACCGAATCCCGAATTGGGGCCGCCGCCCACCCCTTTCGACCATCCGCTCTTCCTCCCCGTCCTGCTCATCGCCGGGGTGATCTGGTTCGGCTACGACGCCTGGCTCAACCCGGCCTATCAGCCCGGAGGCGAGCAGCACGAACACCTGACATTCAGCCGGGGCGGATTCTTCGTTCTGCTCGTGCTCAGTGCGTGGTTCGGTTATAAGGGTTGGGGCGAGTGGCAGGAAGATCGTGCCAAGGCAGAGTCCGAGTCCGACAGCGATTCCCAAGACACCTGATCCGGGGCAGCCGCGGATCGCAACGTGGGCGATCGGAAACTCGCCGGAGTCTCGGCGCATGCGACCCGGCCGATTTGTTAGTCTCGGCCCCGCTCCCCGCTTCCGGGACTTTCCAGCCGAGAGGCTGAGGAGAAAGGCCGCCGCATGTTGATGGACCGCTTCAAACTCGACGGAAAGGTGGCCCTGGTCACCGGTGCGGGTCGCGGAATTGGTCAAGGGTGCGCGTTGGCCTTCGCCGAAGCTGGAGCCCATGTGGTCTGCAGCGCCCGGACTCCGGCTCAAATCGAGGAGACCGCCGAGCGCGCGCGCGCTTTTGGTGTCGAGGCCATGGCGGTGCCCTGCGACGTCAGCGATTCCGCTGCGCTCGACAACGTGGTGGCGAGCGCGATGAAACGTTTCGGCCGCATCGACATCCTGGTCAACAACGCCGGGGGATCGCCGCCCCGGCCTGCCCTCGAGACCAGCGAGGATATGTTCAATCGCGCATTTCAGTTCAACGTCACCACGGCGATGAACCTCACGCGCGGCGTGGTGCCCCATATGCTCGACGGCGAAGGCGGTGCCGTCGTGAATATTTCTTCGGCCGCCGGCCGGCTCGCCCAATCGGGCTTCGCCGCCTATGGCACAGCAAAGGCCGCACTCTCGGCCCTGACCCGCTTGCTGGGTCAGGAGTTCGCGCCCCGGGTTCGGGTCAATGCCATCGCGGTGGGATCGGTGGCGACGTCGGCTCTGCTTCCCTTCCTCGAGGACGAAACCCGGCGAAAGATGGAGGCCCTGACCCCCATGGCGCGCCTCGGAGAAGTCGAGGACATCGCTTTGGCGGCGCTCTACCTCGCCTCACCGGCCTCGAGTTGGGTGACGGGCAAGATCTTCGAGGTGGACGGCGGCACCGAATCCACCAACTGGCCCTTCGACGCCCCGTCGGTCTGAAGCGGGTCGGCGATCCGTGTCCAGCCTCCCCTATCGCAGCGCTCCCCGGGCCTCCTCCGAGGTCCCCAGCGGCATCCCCTATATCGTGGCCAACGAGGCCGCCGAACGTTTCAGCTATTACGGGATGCGCGCGATCCTGGTGGTTTTCATGACACGCTACCTGGTGGATGGAACCGGGGCCGAAGATGTCATGACCGAGGCCCAGGCCAAGTCCTGGTACCACCTCTTTTCTTCGGGCGTCTACTTCACTCCCCTCTTGGGCGCCCTGCTCTCGGACGTCTTCCTCGGCAAATACCGCACCATCCTCGCCCTCTCCCTGGTCTATTGCGCGGGCCATCTCGCCCTGGCCCTCGATGACACCCGCACGGGACTGGCCCTGGGCTTGGGTCTCATCGCGCTGGGTTCGGGCGGCATCAAACCCTGTGTATCGGCGCACGTGGGGGACCAATTCGGCGCGAGCAATGCTCATCTATTGGGGCGGGTCTTCGGCTACTTCTACTTCGCCATCAACCTGGGGGCTTTCGCGTCTACGCTGCTGACGCCCATCCTCCTCGATCGCTACGGGCCCCACCTGGCCTTCGGCTTGCCCGGTGCCCTGATGTTCCTGGCCACTTGGGTCTTCTGGTTCGGACGCCGAGAATTCGTTCATATCCCCGCCGGCGGACGCGATTTTACCCGCCAACTTCTCAGTGCCGAGGGATTGTCCGCCATAGGCCGCCTGGCGATCATTTTTTCCTTCGTCGCCATGTTCTGGGCGCTCTTCGACCAAACGGGCTCAGCCTGGGTGCTTCAGGCCCGACAAATGGATCGCCATTTCATGGGAATCGAATGGCTCCCCTCCCAAATTCAAGCGATCAATCCGGTGTTGATTCTCGTCCTGATCCCGATCTTCAACGTTTTCGTCTATCCCTGGGTCGGCCGATGGGCGACCCCGACACCTTTGCGGAAGATCGCCACGGGATTCTTCATCACCGTGCTCGCCTACGGCCTGAGCGCTCAGATCGAGGCCTGGATCGTGGCGGGCCAGACCCCGAGCATCGCCTGGCAGTTGGCGGCCTACGCGGTCCTCACATCCGCGGAGGTCTTGATCTCCATCACGTGCCTCGAATTCGCCTACACCCAGGCGCCCACGGCACTCAAATCCATGGTGATGGCGCTTTTCCTGCTCTCCGTTTCCTTGGGCAACCTCTTCACCGCCGCGGTGAATTTCCTGCTGCAGGACGCGGAGGGAAATAGCCTGCTGGTCGGGCCGGACTACTACCTCTTCTTCGCGGGGACCATGGCGCTCACCGCCCTGCTCTTCGTCCCAGTCGCCATGCGCTACCCCGAACGCGTTTATCTCCAGGCCGAAGCGGGGGACAGCGAGGACGAGGCCCTGTAGGGTCCCTCATCCCCTCACACAGAAGCTGCCATGACCGAATCCGCCCCCAAGACCAAGCCCGCTCTGGGCATCATCATCAACCCGGTTTCCGGCCGGGATGCGCGCAGGCTATTTGCCCGCGCCAGCCCTTCCACCCATGAAAGCAAGCGTAACCAGGTCGAGCGACTCATCGTCGGAGCGGTTTCGGGGGGTGTCGAGCGCATCGTGTTGGTTCACGACGCATTCCGCATCGCGGACAGTGCTGTAGAAGCCCTGGGGATGGAGGTTGAAATCGATCTTCGCCACCTCGGCGTGCGGGGGAATGCCCGAGATACCGTCGAGGCGGTGAACTTGATGCGTGAAGAGGGTTGCGGCGCCCTGGCGGTTCTGGGCGGAGACGGAACCAGCCGCATCGTCGCCCGAACCTGGCCCGATGCCACTCTCCTCCCCTTGTCCACGGGCACCAACAACGTTTTCCCCGAGATGCTCGAGGCCACGGTGGCGGGAGCCGCCGCGGGGCTGGTCGCCTCGGGTGGCGTCGAGCGCGATGCCGCGGCCCGCAGAACCAAGGTGGTTCGCGTCGAGATCGAGGATGAAGAGGATGACCTTGCGCTCATCGACGCGGTCCAGATGCTCGACGACAGCACCGGAAACCTGCTGCCCTTTGACCCCGAGCGAATGCGGGCTCTGGTGCTGAGCCGAGCGCTGCCCGATGCCGTGGGGATGTCGCCCGTGGGCGGGCTCCTCGAGCCTTGCTCGGCGGAAGAGGATTTCGGGGTTTTCGTCGGCTGCACCGCACCCGGCGAGGGTCGGCATCAGCTCCTGGCGCCCATCTCCCCCGGGCTCTACCGCCAGGTGGATATCGGCGAGCATCGGCGGCTGGCCCTGGGCGAGCGAATTCCCCTGCTGGGCCCGGGGCTGATCGCCTGCGACGGCGATCGCGAGCGGGCGCTGGCCCCCGGGCAGCGCGCTTCGTTGCGGGTGGAGCGCGACGGTCCGTACGTGATCGACGCCCGCCGAGCGCTGGCCTCCGCCGCGGCCCAGGGCGCCTACCTGGACCGGGCGCATTGGCATGATCGACGGGACGGAACCGCCTTTGATTGCTGTTGAGCACGACGATCGGCGGCGCTCGCTGCCCGGAACCCCGTGCTCCCTGCGAAAAGGAGACGACCCATGTTGAGCGAAATTCGCTGGATGCTCGGGGTGGCCATCGGCCTGGCGGTGGTGGTGGCGGTCTGGCTCGAACCCGATGTGCGCGACCCGAGCGGAGAGCCCGCGCGTCCGAGGCCCAGCCGAGTCGTCGCGACCAGCGCGCCCGAGGCGTCGGATTCCGAAGCGGTGCGCTGGCAGCAGCGAATCGCGGCCTATTGGGCGGAACTCGACCGCGGCCTCGCTGATTCAACTTTGGGACGGGAGGCTCGCGCCGAATTCCAGGAAGCCCTTCGCGCCCGTCTTTTCAACGTCGAGGAACGGCCCCTGGTCCGTGCCCTGGACGCCGGTCGCGCGCGAAGAGCCACGGCCTCGGAGTTGCCAAAAACCGCCCAGCCGTCAGACTGAGGTGATGAGCGAATCCGCCCATAATGCGCTCGAAGGGGCCATCGAAGAGGCCCGAAACCTCATCGACAGCGCCGATCGCGTGGTTGTCCTCACCGGTGCCGGCATTTCCACGGACTCCGGGATTCCCGACTTCCGCGGGCCCAAGGGCGTGTGGACCCGCAACCCCGAAGCCGAGAAGATGGCCACCCTCGAGCATTATATGAATGATCCCGATGTGCGTAGGCGCTCTTGGGAAATGAAGCTCGAACACACCGCCAGCGAGCGCCTGCCGAATTCGGGTCACGCAGCCCTGGTTGCCCTCGAGGGCCGGGGAAAACTCCATACCCTGATCACTCAGAATGTCGACGGACTCCACCACGACGCCGGCCAGAACCCGGACAAGGTGGTGGAAATCCACGGGACCCTGCGCGAAGTCGTCTGCATGGAGTGCGACGAGCGCGCGCCCATGGAACGCGCCCTGATCCGGGTGCGCGCGGGCGAAAGCGACCCGCCCTGCCGATCCTGCGGCGGGATTCTCAAGTCGGCGACCATTTCATTCGGCCAGGGACTCGTCGCCCGGGATCTCTCTCGGAGCGAGGAGGCGGCTCGGGATTGCGACCTGATGCTCGCGATCGGGACAACCCTGGGCGTATACCCCGTGGCGGCGGTGGTCCCGGTGGCCCGGGAATGCGGCGCACGCGTGATCATCCTCAACGCCGAACCCACGGAGATGGATTCCCTGGCCGACGTGTTGCTGCGCGGATCCATCGGCGCCGTGCTGCCTCGAATCGTCTAGAAGAACGACCTCCAAGAGGCCGTTTGAATGGGCTAAAAGCTGTCCGACCGGGTCAGGGCATCGGCCCCGCCATCCACGTACCAGATGGACCCGTGCACGAAGCCGCCGTGAGGGCCCATCAGGAAAGCAATCACCTCGCCCACTTCCTCGGGGCTGCCCCACCGCCCCACCGGGACCTTGAATTCCCGGATCGCGTCGCCGATGCCCGGGGTATCGAGGCCGCCCTGGAGAAGCGGGGTCTGGATCGGCCCGGGGGCCACGGCGTTCAGACGCACGCCCGCTTCACCCCACTGGGCCGCCCGCCGACGGATCGCGGTCCCCACGGCATTCTTGCTCAGCATATAGACCAATTGCCCGGTGCACTCTTCCTCCGCCACCCGGCAGGCCTCGGTCTCGTCCCCCGCCAGCATGGCCTGGACCAGGGGCGTCTCCACCGCGTCGGGCACCAATTGGGCGCTATTCGAACAAATCGCCACCGCCGAGGGATCGCTGCCCTTGGACAAAGCGGGTAGGAAGGCGTCGAGGAGTTCGACGACCCCGAAGTAGTTCACAGAGGCCACCAGGGCGTTCTTGCCGATATGCCCGCCCAGACCGGCGCAGAGCACTGTCCCGTCCAGGGTTCCCCCGCAGGCCTCGAGGGTCTCGTCGATGGCCCGGGCGCGCCCGTCGGCCGTGGACAGATCCGCGGCCACCTCCACATCCCTCAGGTCGATGCCGATGACGCGGTGGCCATCGGCCTCGATGCGTTTTCGCGTGGCCGCTCCGATTCCCGTCGCACAGCCGCTGATGGCAAAAGTGCCCATGGTTTTTCTCCCTATCCGAGGTGTCACCCGGGCGGCTCGAAGACCTGGGTATCCGATCCGGCCACGCGCCCGCGCGCCCCCTCCGTAGACGTCTTCGGGCCTGGAGTGCGGCGCGTGCGAGCGGGGGTTTAACTCAATCCATCCCCCCTGCCCAGCGTCCGGCATCCCGGGGCGCTCGCCGCTACTCTTGCGCCGCTCTACACGCCCTCTTTCGTCTCATTGACCTTGGCCCGCTCGAAAAGGCCCCCGGATCTCCCTGCCATGCGCCTGCCCCTCCTCGATCTCAGCCAGTCCGCGGACCGCGAAGCCTGGTCGACGCGCTTGGCCCAATTGCGGGCGACCGTATCCCTGGAAGGTGAGGAGGCGATCGCGGTGGCTCGCCTCGTCGAGGATGTGCGCCAGCGCGGTGATGACGCGGTGGTGGATGCCATGCGGCAATTTACCGACCCGGCATTTTCAGCGGATCGGATCCAGGTGAGTTCCGACGAAATGGACCGCGCCGAGGCGGCCCTGGATCCCGCCCTGCGCTCGGCCCTGGAAGACGCCATCGAGAACGTGCGGGCCTACCAGACGCATATCCGCCCCTCGGATCCACCGCGGCTGCAACGGGCCGGGGCGGAACTCGGGCTTCGCTTCAGTCCCGTGGCCAGCGCGGGGCTGACGGTGCCCGGGGGCGTGGCCGTACTCGTTTCAACCCTCGTCATGCTCGCTGTCCCCGCGCTCGCAGCTGGGGTCGACCCCCGGCAACTGCGGGTGGTGAACCCGCCCCCGACCCGGCGACCCGGGGCTGAGGCCCGGGACATCGCCCCGGAATTGATGGCCTGCTGCCGCATGTTGGGGATCGAAACCCTCTACCGCATCGGGGGGGCCCAGGCAGTGGCTGCCCTGGCCTTCGGGACCGAGCGCGTCGAGGCAGTGGAGATGATCGCCGGGCCGGGAAACGTTTACGTACAACTCGCGAAGCAGCGAGTGGCTGGCCAATGCGGCACGGATGGCGGCTTCTATGGTCCCAGCGAGATCGTCACGATTGCCGACGAGAGCGCCGATCCGGGCTGCGTCGCGGCGGACTTGATCGCCCAGGCAGAGCACGACCCGGGCAAGTGTTTTCTCGTGGCGTGGTCGCGCGACGTGGTCGAACGCATCATGGCCGAAGTCGAGAGCCAACTCGCGGCCAGGGGCCGGGCGCAGGCCATCGAGGCTGCGCTCCAGAACGAATCCGCGGCTCTGGTGGTGGCGGGCGAAGACGAAGCTGCGCAAGTTGCGGATGAAATCGCCGCCGAACATGTCAACCTCGCTGTTCACGACCCTGAGGCCTGGCTGGATCGTCTTCGCAACGGAGGAGAATTCTTCCTGGGCGATCAGACACCGGTGGCCGCCGGGGACTACTACGCCGGGCCCAGTCATTGCCTGCCCACGGGCAGCACCGCACGCTTCGCCAGCGGGATCAGCGTCTACACCTTCCTCAAGCGCAGCGGCACGGTTCACTATCGCGACGGCATGCCGGCCGAGGCGGTCGATGCCGTGGCCCGCCTGGCCGAACTCGAGGGCCTCGATGCACACGCGGCGTCGGCGCGTATCCGGCGCAAGCAACCCTAGAAACCGTGCCGCCTCAGAAGGTGGCCGCGACGACCCGGAACTCGACTCCGTAATCCTGCAGGCTCTTCTCCCCGCGCTCTTCCACCGAGATCAGGCGGATCCCGTAGATGAACTCGAAGCGCAGTCGCGGGGATGGCGCCCAAACCGCCTCCACGCCGATGCTCGCCAGGTCGACGTGACTGGTTTCCTTGCGGTCGGGCTCGGTCCAGGAGCGTCCCATGTCGACGAAGGGCCCCGCCCTGAGCAGGGTTCGACCGGCGGGCGAGCGCAGTAGGGGAATCCGCGCTTCGAACCCCAACGAATACCCGTTATCACGAACTTCCTGGTTTTCGCGGTACCCCCGTACGCTCGAACGCCCGCCCACGGAAAAGCGCTCGAAGGGAAGCAAAGGGTCAAGCGCGATTTGAACAGTGCCCCGGGCCAGGAACTCGATGCCGCTGTTCTCCATCCGCTTCAGCCATTGGGCCTGGCCCAGCCAGGCCGCGAACTCGCCTTTGTCCTCGGCACTGGTCGTCGCTCCGAGCGCATCCAGACCCACGCTCCACGTGGAACGGAAGGCGAAGGCCTGTTGCCCTGTCTGAAAGACAACGCCTTGAAAGAAACGCAACACGAAATCACGCGAATTGCCCTGGGAATCAACCGCCTGGGTGAAGTTGAAAGGAAAGCCCAAGGCCGTTGAGCGACTCTGGCGCCACTCGGTTCGCAGACCCGCTTCGATCTCCCAGCCGTCCGCCCGGAAAACGGGACGCGCGACGGTGATGGCCGCCGCCATGTAGCGGCTTCGAATATCGAGGGCTTCGAGGCTCTCGTCCACGATCACGGCCTCGCTGTAGCGGAAATCACTGGAGATTTCGGTTCCACCCGGGCCCAATGGAATTCGGTAATCCAGTTGAAGATCAGTGAGACCCGAGGAAAGACCGGCCATCACTCCGAAGCGATCGCCTCGGCCCGCCAGGGGGTTCATCACGGCTAC
Source organism: Myxococcales bacterium (assembly GCA_014240165.1). Taxonomy (GTDB): domain Bacteria; phylum Myxococcota_A; class UBA9160; order UBA9160; family UBA4427; genus JAZXM01. Next base: position 11,624 of record JAAZXM010000039.1, read on the forward strand.
GCCGACATGGCCGCCGTACTCACCGATCAAGGGGTTGTAGATGTCGCCGAAATCGAGGCTGGCACTCACGCGGTCGCTCTCGAGCACTTCAAGAAAAAGCACCGCCCGATCGCGCGACACCCCGGGGCGAAGGGTCCCGCGCAGGGAGCGAATCCCGGGCTGCCCCTGGAGCACCCGGATGCGCCGTTCGAGCGCGTAGGCGTTGAGCGGGATACCGGGTTCGCCGAGCAAGCGCTCTCGGATGAACGAAGCCCGATAGCCATGGTTGCCGCTGACCACCACGTCGGCCAACTGGCCCTCCACCATTTGGACCCGGAGCACGCCGTTCTCGAAATCCTGGTCGGGCAAGACCGCCCAGCTATTCACGTAGCCCGCCGTGACCAGCAATTTCGTCAGACCATCGGCCAGGGCCTGAAGGTCCTCGCTCCCCAGGGCGCGGCCGATGTAGGGCGACGTGAGTTCGGCGACTCGCTCGGCAGCGAGCACGGTATTCCCCTCCACCTGAACTGCGCTCACCTGGACGGAAAGGGGAAGCCCCGCGATGCCGGGCAGACCGCGAATGATTTCGGGCGGGACCAGGGACTCCGGGGCCGGCTCGCTTGAGGGCGCAGGGGCCGGTTGGGGTATGGGGAGCGGGCGGTTCCCGGGAAAGTCCGGAAAATTGGGGGATTCCTGGGCCGCTGCGGGCGCGGCGAGTACGCCCAGGAGAGCGGCCAGGCCCAGCCATCCCGGCCCGCTTCGAGCGCGCCCCGGCTTGCAGCCCTCGCTCTCGCTCCGCCCGTTCTCCACGCTCACCGACCCGGCCACCGTCTCGCCTCCCGCATCCGGTGGAGTATGCCGCACCCTCCTCCCAGAGGTTGGGTGCCCGCCCTCCGCGATGCGCCGCGGATTGCCGATCTTTCCTTACGCTCTACGCTCCCGGCTTCACCGACGACGCCCAAGGAGGCCCCCGTGTCGATTCCCGCATTCAAAACCCTGAAGGTCGAGATCGAAGGCCAGTTGGGGCGCTTGACCCTGACCCAGCCCGAGAGGCTGAATCCCCTGGGCTCCGACACGCTCACGGAGATCGCCGAGGCCGCTCATTTCCTGGATCGCGACCGGGACCTCAAGGTGGTGGTGGTCTCCGGCGAGGGCCGAGCCTTCTCTGCGGGTGCGGACGTTTCCAGCTTCGGCCAGGCCGACGGCGAGGGCCCAGCGGATCCTCGCCACGACGCCGACCGAGGCCGAGTCATGGCCGATGCCATGGAAAACCTGAGCGCAGTGACGGTGGCGAGTATTCGAGGGCATTGCGTGGGCGGAGGCGTCGTGCTCGCCGCAACCTGCGACCTCCGGGTTGTGGCCTCCGATGCCCGTTTCTCCATTCCCGAAATCGATCTCGGCATCCCCCTGGCCTGGGGCGGCATCCCGCGCCTGGTGCGTGAGGTTGGGCCCGCTTTGACCAAGGAATTGGTGATGACCTGTCGGCCCTTTGGGGCCGAGGAAGCTCGCGCGGCCGGCTTCGTCAACCGCGTGGTGGACCCGGAAGAGCTGGACTCCGAGGTCGAGAAACTCGTGGAGACCCTGCTCGAGAAGCCCAAACTCGCGCTGCTCTCCACCAAGCGCCATACCAACGCAGTGACGTCGGAGATGTTGGGGATGACGCGAAGTTGGTCCGATGCCGACGGACTCCTCGCGGGACTCAGAGATCCCGAGGGCAAAGCCTCGGCGGCGCGTTACCTGGAGCGCGTACGAAGCCGGAGTTCTCCCAAGAACTGAGCCGCTGATCGGCTTATTGGGCCGGCGTCGGAATCGTCCGCATCACGGGTTCACGCTTGCGCGGGCCTGCTGGTCGTTCGCAGGCCTGGGCGGCGTAATGCACCGAGATGGCCCGGCGACACGCCTCGGTTTGGTTGCGTCCGCTGCCGTGAACCAGCAGAGGATGAAAGAGAAGCGTATCCCCGGGTGACATTTCCATGTGTACGCGGGCTTCCGCCTCTGCCCCGACCGCACCCATGAAACCGCTGTTGATGAATTCCCATTTGGGTTTGTCGTGGGGCAGCAGGCCCAGCCGATGGCTCCCGGGAATCACCGAAAGGCAGCCATTCTCCCGGGTGGTCGGCGAAAGAGCGGTCCAACTCGCGACGATTCCGTCGGCCGGTCGCAAGCTGAAATAGCGAAGGTCCTGGTGCAGGGGGTGCCGCCCGTCGATTTCCGGCGGCTTATTGAACACGTTGGTGGAGATCGTCCGCAACGCGGGCCCCAGCAGAGAGCGAACCGGGCCAAGAATACGATCGTCCAGCGCGTAGCCGAAAAGCAGGGGATCGTTCTCGAAGCTCAGAACCTTGTTGACCCCATTGACCGGGTCGGTCGGCGCCACGACGCCCCTGGCGACCATGACATCACGCATGATGACCAACCCCTCGCTCGGGGCGACACGCCCGCTCGCAAGGTCGAGGAAGCGCTCTTCCAAGCGCGCCAGGCGATCGGGATCGATGAGCCCGGGGAGCAGCACGTAGCCCTGATCCCGATAGGCATCCAGATCCGCCGCGGAGAGGGTCATGGCGGTAGCTAAGCGCAGCCATTCATCCGAAGCCAGCCCGGTTCGGCGCCTGACTTTTGCGCCGCCCGGAGGTACGCTCGGCTTTTCTCGGCCGAAACCCATGAAAAGTGGCCTCATCAAGGAGCGAAAACCATGAAGCGAGTCCTTATCTCCGGCGCCAATTCAGGGATCGGTCGAGCCACCGCCATCCGCCTCGCTGCCGAGGGCTACACCGTTTTCGCCGGCATGCGCGATGTCGGCAAAGCGGCCAAGGTCGTCGAAGGCGCCGCTGCCGCGGGCGCCCGGGTCGAACCCATTGCTCTGGACGTAAACGATGAGACCTCCGTACGAGACGCCGTCGCGAAAATAGAGAGCGACTCGGGTTCGGTGGACATTCTCATCAACAACGCGGGCATCGCGTTGAATGCCGCTTTGGAAGACGTAGACATCGAACGAGGCAAGGAGGTCTTCGAGACCAATTTCTGGGGGATCATCCGCTGCACCCAGGCCGTTCTCCCCGGCATGCGGGCTCAGGGTTCGGGTCATGTCATGAATATCAGTTCTGTCGCGGGTCGAATCGCGGCCATTGGCCAACTGGTCTACTCCGCCTCCAAGTGGGCTGTGGAGGCCATGAGCGAGAACCTTGCCCAGGAGATGGCCCCTTTCGGGATTCGCGTCTCCATCATCGAACCCGGCGTCACCCGTACTGCGATTCTGCCCAAGAATATGGGGCATCCTGAGCCTACGGAATACACGGATGCCTACCGGCGCATGCTTCAATTCTACGCCCGGGGCATCGTGGCCAATACGCCGGCAGAAGAAGTCGCTGGCGTGATCCACGGAGCGATCGAGGACCCCGCGCCCCGACTCCGCTACCCCTGCGCATGGGGAGGCGTGGAACTCTGCGAGGGGCGCGCCCGGCTCAGCGACGAGGCATGGGTAGGACTCGGTGCGTGCAAGAGCGACGAGGAATACTACGCAGCATTCGAGAGCTGCTTTGGCCTGGATATTCGTACGCCGACTGGCTGAGCGGGAAGGCCCGGGCTGGCTCTGCGGGCGGAGTCAGCGCCGCTCGAGCAGCACGCTCCCGATGGAATAGCCCGCCCCGAAAGAGCAGAGCACGCCGAGCGCGCCCGAAGCCAGGTCGCTATTGAATTTATGAAAAGCGATCACCGAGCCCGCGCTGCTCGTATTGGCGTACTCGTCCAGCACCACCGGGGCTTCGCCCTCGCTGGGCTCGCGTCCAAGCACCTTTTTCGAGATCAGTTCGTTCATTCCCAAATTGGCCTGATGGAGCCACATGCGGGCCAGGCTGTCGGCCTTGCAGCCCTCCTCCTCGAGATGCGCTTCGATGTGCTTCGCGACCATCGGGCAAACTTCCTTGAAGACCTTCCTTCCCCGCTGGCGAAAGACCCGTTCGTGGGGGTGTCGCTCCCCATCTTCCGAAGGATTCATGAAGCCAAAATCGTTCCGGATATTGTTCGAGTAGAGGGTCTGGAGCCGGGTACTCTTCACCGTCCAGCCGTCTCGGGGCGACTCCGGATCGTCCGCTTCGACGATCACCGCTGTACAGGCGTCGCCGAAGATGAAATGGTAGTCGCGCAATTCAAAGTTGTTGTGTGCCGACGTGATTTCGGGGCTCACAACGGCCACGCAAGTCGCCGACCCGCAGCGCACCGCATCCACCGCAGCCTGGATGCCAAAAGTCGCCGAAGAGCACGCCACATTCATGTCATAAGCCCAGCCGCCCGCGCCCAGCGCGCTCTGTACCTCGACCGAGACAGCCGGGTAGGCACGCTGAAGATTCGAGCAGGCCACGATCACGGCGTCCACGTCTTCGGCTTTCCGGCCCGCCTGCTCCAAGGCTTCGCCAATCGCCTTCAGGGCAATTTCGCATTGAATCGAATCTTCCTCCTCGCTGCGAAGAGGCAGGTGGGGACGCAATCGCTTGGGGTCGAGTACGCCCGCCTTGTCGATCACGTAGCGGTGATGAACCCCCGAGGCGCGTACGATGAAACGTTCGCTGGGAAGATCCCGCTCCTCGAGCTCGCCGCTCTCGATGGCTTCTGCATTTTCGCTATTCCAGGCCTCCACCGCCTGGGAAAGCGAGGCCACCAACTCGGCATTGGTAATCCCCTCATCGGGTGTCCACAGCCCGGACCCGGTCAGAACCGCTTGCTTCACGAGGCACTCCTTCTGGATCGATGAGGCAGGGCATTCGACGCTATGCCTGTTGAGGCTAGCTCCCACCACGATCTCGGCCAATGCCTGCGCGCCTCAGCGGACGAAGCAATGAGATAGAGTCCGTGCATGGATATTCGAAGTCTGGACGGAAAAGTAGCTGTGGTGACTGGAGCCGGGAGCGGCATCGGCCGATCGACGGCTCTCGCCCTGGCGGAGCGTGGTGCAGCGCTCGCCGTGTGCGACATCGACGAATCGGGCCTCGCCGAAACCGTTGATACCCTGAAGGCCATGGACCGGCGCGTCTACAGCGAAAAGGTGGACGTCGCCGAGGCGAGCGAAATGGAGCGTTTCGCCGTGGCCACTCGAGGGGCGCTTGGCCGCGTGGATATCGTGGTCAATAACGCGGGGATCGGGATCGGGGGGCTCTTCGTCGAAGTTCCCTTGGAGGCCTGGAACCGGATCTTGGGAATCAATATCCGAGGCGTCGTCCACGGTTGTCACGCGTTCCTACCCGGCATGATCGAGGCGGGCCAGGGGGGCCATATCGTCAACATTGCCTCCATGGCGGGCTATTGCCAAGCGCCGGGCATGACCGCTTACGGAGCGACCAAATTCGCCGTATTGGGCTTTTCCGAATCGCTCCGGCTCGAACTCGAAGGACACGGGATTGGCGTCACGGCAATCTGCCCCGGCGTCATCAACACCAATATCGTGCGCACCTCGGCCACCTACGGCATCAACGACGACCCGGAAATGCGTGAGGAGGGCATCCGGGCCTTCGAGCGCCGCAACTACTCAGCGGATCGCGTGGCCCGGGGAATCCTGAAGGCTATTGCCAAGAACCGGGGCGTGGCCCCGATTTCACCCGAGGCTTGGGCGGGGTATTGGCTCAAGCGCCTCTTCCCGGGTGTCGTGGCCTGGCTTGGGCGCCGCGCCGCCGCCGCTCAGCGCGATCGGGCCGCGTAGATCAGTTAAGCCGTATCACCGGCGGTGTCGAGCGCGGGATCCATGGAGGGCCGAGGCCGACCGAGCACGGACCGGAGTGCGGGTTCGAATGCCTCCAGGGGCTCGGTGTCGTAGTCCGGGTCGAAGCTGTTCTGATCGTATTTCTCGCAGAACTCCGCGCAGTCGCGAAACCACGGATGATCGCGATAGCGATCCCGGGCGTTGCGGTCAGCGCCGAGGTGATGGAAGAAGTAGTAGCCCTGGAAGATCCCGTGATGCGCCACGATCCAGGCATTGCGTTCGCTCACGAAGGGCTTCAGCATGGCGGCGGCGAACGCGGAGTGATTGGCGGGGGAAAGGATGTCCCCGATGTCGTGAATCAGCGCGCACACCACATATTCATCGTCCTGGCCGTCGCGCTGAGCCCGGGTCGCGGTTTGCAGGCTATGGGTCAGGCGGTCCACCGCATAGCCGCCGGTGGTGCCCGACAAGAGTCGGAGATGATCGAGGATCCGGCCGGGCAGGCCGGAAAAGAATTCGGCGTCGTAGCGCGCGATGACCTGATAATCCTCGCGCGTGGCGTCGCGCATGGCGGTAAAAGTTGTCCCGATGCCTTCTTCCGTGGTCTTCCCCATAATTGCAACTCCTTTGGAGCACTTGTGTGCGGCCGGGCGCACGCGCCTTACACTAGCAGTGCATGGGAATGGGGTGGCCCGCTCAAGCGCGATTCAACCGCCTTGACCCCCAGCGAGGAAATCCATGAGCGAGACTCAATTTCCCCTGCTCGGTTCGAGCCCCGACGATATGGAAGAAATCCGCCAAGCGCGGAAGGTCGAAGTGGCCCTGGGATACCGTCTCTTCGCGGCCCAGCATTGGGGCGACCTGGGAGACGGACATATCAGCGCGAGGGATCCGGAGCGGACCGACTGCTTCTGGCTGTTGCGCTACGGGGTTTCCTACCACGAGGCCCGGGTTTCGGACCTGGTCCTGGTGGGGCCGGAAGGGCAATTGGTCGAAGGAGAAGGGTTCATCAACCGGGCGGCCTATTACATCCATCACCCGATCCTGATGGCCCGGCCCGACGCAGCCAGCGCAGTGCATGTTCATACGAGTTGGGGAACGCCCTTCGCCGCCGAATGTCGCCCGCTGGAACCGATCTCCCAGGAGGCCTGCATCTTTTTCGAGGACCATGCGATCTTCGATGACGAGGAGGTCCAGGTTCAGGACGTAGAGGGCGGCGGGCGTATCGCCGAAGCCCTCGGCGAAAAGCGCGCCATCATCCTCAGGAATCATGGCCTGCTCACCGTCGGTCATCGGGTGGACGAAGCCGTGGGCAGTTTTGTTTTCCTGGAGCGCGTCGCCGAAGTCCACATGAAAGCCAGACAGGCCGTGCCGATCTCCGCCGCCGCTGCTCGCTACGCCCGGGAGGATCTCACTCGATACGGCGCGGGCCGGGTCGGCTTCTGGAATCTCGTGGCTCGCCACATCGGCGACCCCCAAATCGTGCTCACCTGATCGCTCTCCCGAGTCCAGCAGCGAAGGGCGAATCACCCGAGGATCTCGGCTGCTGACTCGACCCGGTACTCGGCGGCGCTTAATGTCTGTCAACGACTGCTGAACGACTGCCGAGAGGGAAACGACCCATGAGCACGAACGGCGCCCGACTCGCCCTGGAAACCGCACACGCGGCGGGCGTGGACACCTGCTTTGCCAATCCGGGGACAACGGAGATGGACTGGGTGATCGCCCTGGAGGAGATCCACGGGATTCGCAGCGTCTTATGTCTTTTCGAAGGCGTCGCCACCGGGGCTGCGGATGCCTACGGGCGCATGACCGGGCGCCCTGCCCTGACCCTGCTTCATCTGGGGCCGGGCTTCGCCAATGGGATCGCGAATCTCCACAACGCCCGGCGCGCGGGTTCTCCAATTGTGAACTTGATCGGCGACCACGCCTCCTGGCACCTGGCCGCCGATGCTCCCCTCACCTCGGATATCGAATCCCTGGCTTCACCCGTGTCTCAATGGATCGCGCGCCCGGACGGCCCGCGCGAACTCGCCGAGGCCATGGCCCAGGCGGTGGCCGCCGCTTCGGGTTCGCCATCGGGCGTGGCCTCGCTGATCGTGCCCCAGGATGCCGCGTGGGCTGAGGCGGACTTGGATTTGCCCGATCCCGTGAAGGCGGCGCGCACCGTCGCCGACCCGGAGCGGGTAGAAGCCGCCGCCCAGTGCCTCGCCCAGGGAGGTCCCGGGGTGGGACTCTTGCTCGGGGGCGTTCTCCAACGTGAAAGCCTCGAGGCCGCGGCGCGCATTCGCCAGAAGACGGGCTGCCGCGTATGGCTCGACACTTTTCTCCCCCGGCTCCGCGAGGGGCGAGGACTTCCCGCCTTCGACCCCCTGCCCTATTTCCCCGAGCAGGCCATGGAAAGCCTTGCGGGCCTGGAGAACATGGTCCTGGCGGGAACCCGCGCGCCCGTGGCTTTCTTCGGCTACCAGAGCCTGGGGTCCGGTGAACTTCTCCCGGACGGCTGCGAAGCCCTTCCCCTGGCGGATCCCTACACGGATTCGGGCCCGGGCCTGATCGCCCTCGCCGCGGCTTTGGAAGCGCCGCCCTGGAGCCCGGCGGGGAGCGGCCCCCTTCCCCCGGTCAGCGATGGCCCCCTGGATGCCGCGAATATGGGGCTCACCGTGGCGCATTGGCTTCCCGACGAAGCCATCGTGGTCAACGAAGCGGCGACATCGGGACTGGGCTGGGGGATACACGGACGCGGCGCCGCCCCACACGACACCTTGAGCCTGACCGGGGGCGCCATCGGCCAGGGCATTCCCAATGCCGTGGGGGCCGCCATCGCGTGCCCGGACAAACCCGTGGTTCTGCTCCAGGCGGACGGCTCGGGCATGTACACCTTGCAGGGCCTTTGGACCCTGGCGCGCGAGGCGTTGAACGTCACGGTGATCGTTTGCGCGAACCGGGCCTATCGGATCCTTCAGGCCGAACTTCAGCGATCGGGCCAGACCCAGCCGGGCCCCGTGGCCCTGGGGCTGACGGATCTATCCGGGCCCAACCTCGATTGGGTTCGCCTGGCCGAGGGCATGGGGGTGCCCGGCTGCCGCGTCGAGCGCAGCGAAGAATTGGCCCGGGCCCTGGAGCAGCGCTCGGAAACCCCGGGGCCCTACCTCATCGAGGCGCTTCTATGAATTCCTCCTGGGCTGCGTTCACACGCGGAAACGCCCGCGCATGAGAGCCCGCTGGCGCGTCGTTTTGGCGGCCGTATTGGCGGCGGCGGCTCTGGCTTGGCTCCTATTCGCGCCGCCGGACCCCGAGAAAATCCTCGCCGGCCTCGAGGACGCGCCGGCCCCGGTGCTGACTCCCGAGCAGGAGCGGCAAACCTTTCGCCTGCCGCCGGGCTTTCGCGCCGAACTCGTCGCCTCGGAGCCCCTCGTGGTGGATCCGGTCGCCATGGATTGGGACGAAGAGGGGCGGCTCTACGTTGCGGAGATGCGCGGCTTCATGCCCAATGTCGACGGGGAAGGCGAGGACGCACCCGTCGGCCGAATCGTGGTGCTGGAAGACCAGGACGGCGACGGACGCATGGATCGCAGTGATATCTTCCTCGACGGGCTGGTCCTGCCGCGAGCCGTGGCCGCCCTGCCCGAAGGCATCTTGATCGCGGCGCCCCCCAACCTGCTCCTATGCCGGGACGAAGACGATGATCGCCAATGCGACGCGCCGATTCGGCTGGGCCCCTACGCGTCCACCGGGGGCAACCCCGAGCATATGGAAAACGGACTGCTCGTCGGCCTGGACGGATGGCTCTACAACGCCAAAAGCGACCGACGCATACGCCTGGCCAACGAAACGATGCAGGTCGGGGCCTCGATCTTCCGGGGCCAATTTGGCATCGCCCAGGATGACGAAGGCCGGCTCTTCTACAACCACAACTCGGGCTTCCTCTACGGCGACGTTTTCCCGGGCGAATACACCCTGCGCCAACCCGGCACCGCCGCAGTGGTGGCCAAGCCCGGCTTGAACGTGAATCTCGCCGAAGGCGCCGAGGTCTTCGGGGTACGCACGGCGGCGGGCCTCAACCGCGCCTATATGTCGGGCTCCCTTCGCGCCGACGGCCGACAACTCGCCCCCACCGCGGTGAGCGGGCTGGCGATTGCGCGAGGCGATCAATTCGGCGATGCGTTCGCGGGCGATGCGTTCGTACCCGAAGCGAGCGGGTCGGCGGTCGCGCATTTTCGCATCCTGCGCCAGGAAACCCTTTTGAGTGCGGAGCATGTGCTCTACGCCGACCCCGATTTCGGCCAACGGGAATTTCTCGCGTCCACCGACGAGCGTTTTCGACCCGTGGACGCCGACTTCGGGCCGGACGGTGCGCTCTGGATTATCGACATGTATCGCGGCGTGATCCAGCACGCCGAGTTCGTTTCCGACCACCTCCGGGAATACATCGAGCGCCAGCGACTGGAGCCGCCCGGCGCCACCGGCCGAATCTGGCGCATCGTCCGGGAGGATCATCCGGTGGACTACACCCCACCCGACCTCAAAACCCTCGAGCAACAACTCGCGGGCTTGAGCCATGCGAATGGCTGGGTGCGCGATCGGGCCCAGCGGCGACTGATCGCCGAGTTCAGCCCCGAAGCCGCCTCCCGCTTGCGCGAGTCGGCCGGCTTCTCCCCCCTCGGCCAGCGCCATGGGTTGCGGGTGCTGGCGGCGTCCGGGGCCCTGGATGCCGAAACCTGGAAAAACGCCTTGGCGAGCAGTGCCCCCGAGACGCGTAGCCTCGCCCTGCGCCTGGGCGAAACCCAGGTGGCGGCCGGGGCTTCCTCGACGGCTCGCCGGATCGAGGCCCTTCTGGATGACCCCGACGCCGGGGTACGTCTGCAGGCAATCCACAGCCTGGGAGAACTGCCCGCGGACCAACGTCCCGCCGAGCGCTTGGCGGATCTCGGTCGCGCGGGTGACCCGCTGATCCAACAGGCCGCGATCTCCAGCCTGGCGGGCGTGGAAATAGCCACCCTGGACGCCGAAATCAGTCGCGCCCACGCCGGGGGCGCCGTGGTCCCGGGTTGGGTGACCCAACTTGCTGCCGCCTCCTTGCGCAGTGCAGCGGAGATTTCCCCCGATGCGCTCGCCGACCTGCTCGACCGTGTCGCGGCGGCCGGGGATGAGAATCTCCGCGAGGCGCTGATTGCGGGGATCGCTGAAGGACAAATGCGCCTGGGAAGTCGCCGCCGGGTCTTGCCCGAACGCCATTCGCTCTTTGGCCCGGCCGGGTCGCCGCCACAGAGCGATCTCGTCACGATCCGACCCCATTTCACCTGGCCCGGGGATCCGAACCCCGGCGGCGCCCGGGCCCTGAATGCCGAGGAAAGCGCGCGGCGCAGCCGAGGCCGGGCGCTCTACGGGGAGGTGTGCGCAGCCTGCCATGGCGACGAAGGCCAGGGGCGAAGCGGAATGGCCCCCTCGCTCCAGGGTTCGCCGCGAATCAGGAACTCGGAGGATTGGCTGGTGGGCATCGTTCTGCACGGACTGGCGGAGCCCAGCCACGGATGGGGCAGCCCCATGCCGGGACACGGGCAGAATCCCGCTTTCAACGACGACGCCATCGCGGGGCTGGCCACGCACCTGCGCCGAAGTTGGGGACACGCCGAGGATCCGGTGACGCCGGACCGAGTGGCCGCGATTCGCGCCTCCCTGGCCGAACAAAGCCGGCCCTTTACCCTGGCCGAACTCCGCGCCCTGCCCACCCGCCACCGCCTGGATCGCTTCGAGGGGAGTTACGGGGTTCCCGTGCTCAGTTTTGAACTCGTCGTCCTGCGGAAGGAAGACGAACTCACCGTGGGTCTACGCAAGGGGGGCCGGGAAACCCTGAAAGAACTCGCGGACGGCGTATTCACCAGCCCCACCGTGACCCTGCACTTCGAAGCCGATGCCGACGGAGCGATCACCGGGGCCCAGGGGCTGAGCGGTGATCAGAGCTTTCCGCTTTCCAGGAAGGAGGAGTGATGAGTCCCAAGAAACCCCGCCGGGTCTTGAAGCTTGTGCTGACCCTGCTGACCGTCGGGATCGTGATTCTGGGAATCCGAGCCTGGCAAGTCGTGGCCCCGGTGCTGGGCTGGTCCATACCGAGCTTCGACACCGAGGCTCCGCTCTTGCCCCCGAATCTCGAAGATGCCCCCCTGGCGGTGCTTCATTTTTCGCGCACGGCAGGCTTTCGCCATGAGGAGGCCATCCCCGCAGCAACCGCTTCCCTCGAGGCCATCGCGCGCCGCAATGGCTGGGCGCTCTACTCCACCGAGAATGGCGCGGTCTTCAACGCCGCCGACCTGGCGCGCTTCGATGTGATTTTCGGCAACAACATCACCGGACCCAATTGGGACGAGGCCCAGAAATCCGCCTTTATCGAGTGGGTCGAAGATGGCGGCGGTTTCGTCGGCGTCCACGGCGCTGCGGGAACGCGATACCGCTACTGGGATTGGTATACCGATACCCTGCTGGGCGGCGCACGCTTCATTGGCCATCCCGTTTCACCCCATTTGAGTGATGCGAGGGTGGTCGTCGAGAATCCGCAGCACATCACCGTCGCGCATTTCGGCCCGTCTTTCCGGCATGAGGACGAGTGGTATTCCTTCGAGGCGAGCGCGCGCGCCGCCGGTTCCCACGTGCTCGCGACCCTCGACGAAGCGACCTATACGCCGGGCGAGGATCTCGCCATGGGGGCGGACCATCCAATCATCTGGATTGCTTGCCCGGGAAGCGGCCGCAGTTTCTACTCGGCCCTCGGCCACACCGCCGCCACCTATGCACGCCCCGACCATGAGCGAATGCTCGAGGAGGCCATCCGCTGGGCTGCGGATCGGGATGCGCCCTGCCCTTGAGCCCCTTGCCGGGTCAGAGCATCTCGATGGCGACGCCCCGCTCCGCCATCACGGCGACCAGGTCCTGGCCGAGAAAGGCCCGGGCACCGGCATCCTCGCGGAGGCCCGAATCCATATGGGCCAGGCCCAGCCCCTGAAGCAAGGCGTAAGCGCTCTCGCCCGGGCAGAGTTCCGCGCTGTTCTTCATGGCCGCCAGGATCGCGTCCATATTGGGCCCCTCGTCCGAGGCGGCCGCACCCAGGACCGGGCCCATGGTCTTGAATAGATCATGGGTTTCCTCGACGCGGTCGCAGAAGTGAAAGTGGTCGGCGTTGAGGAGGTTGACGCCACTGCGAGGTTCGGGGGTGCGCTTCAGCAGGTCCCGCATACCGTCCAGGGGAAGCAGGCTGTCGAATTCCGCGACGAGGTAGAGCGTCTCCACCGTGCGATCCCAGCCGATATCCAGAGCATTCGCCATATCATCGGTGAGGCCCAAGTCGGTCATGGCAGTCCTGCCGCCCGCGGGAGCCAGGGGCAACGCCGCCCGGATCCGCGCGTCCCGGCTCGTTGTCGCCAGGGTCGTCCAGCCGCCGAAACTATGCCCCGAGATCCCGATTCGTTCGGGGTCGATGACCAGACCCGATTCCCCCGCTTCTGCTCGGTCGATCACAAAGGAGGCATCCGCTGGGCGATCGGCGATGAATTGCTGCATCTCGGCCTGGGGATCCGAGGCTTCGCCGGACATCGCCGACTGCATCATATCCATCGCCGTATTGCCCACATGATCCATGGCGACCACCGCGTAACCGTGGCTTGCCCAATGGGTGCAGAGGTGGGTTGTCTGCCGACGTTCGCCCCCGAATCCGTGAGAGAAAACGATCAGTGGCCGTGCGCCCGGCTCGGCGGCCGCATCGCGCACGGCGGATTGGATGACCTCGGGCGCCATGGGCATGGGCTTGTAATGATCCCGGGTCGCATCATCGAGATCCTGGCCCTTGTACTTTGCGGTCGCGGGGTACCAGATCTCCACGGGAAGGCTCCGGTCGCGGCTCGCGTCCGCCCACTCGGCGCTGCGGACGCCCACCGGGTGCGGACCGCGTTCGAAGGGATCGTAATCAGCCATGCATGTCTCCAATTCGCTTGGGGTTCGGCCCCCGTGGCCCGGTTGGGTGAATAATGGATTCCGCCGCGCGAAGTTTCAATGGAGCCCTGCTGCTGTCTCATTTCGCCAGATTGCAGCCCGGCCCAGAACGACGTCGAGGTGCCTTGAAAACAGGGATCATATTGGCATATGCTGTGCCATAATTCTCATCCACCCATGATTAGAGCAGGAGAATGCAATTGGAAACCCTACGCACCCCTGAGTCGCGCTTCGAAAACCTCCCGGGCTTCCCGTTTGCCCCCCAGTACACCGAGGTCCCCGACGGTGACGGCGGAACGCTTCGTATGCACCACGTGGACGAAGGCGACGCGGATGCGCCCATCGTCCTTTGCATGCACGGGCAGCCCACCTGGAGTTATCTCTATCGCCACATGATCCCCCTGCTGACTGGGTCAGGACTCCGCGTACTGGCCCCGGATCTCGTGGGTTATGGACGATCGGATAAACCGACCCGGCTCGAGGACTACTCGTACCAGCGCCAGGTGGACTGGACCACGGCCTGGCTCAAGGCCAACGATGTCCGCGGGGCCACGTTCTTCGGTCAGGATTGGGGCGGGCTGATCGGGCTTCGCGTGGTGGCAGAGAACCCGGAAAGGTTTGACCGCGTAGCGATTGCGAATACGGGGCTCCCCGTTCCTCAACCCCTTCCCGAAGCGGTCATCGCCGAGATCAAGCGCTTCCGAAACGAGGATCCGACCCCCAGCTTGCCCGAAGTGATGCAGGCCCTTGGCAACCCGGATAAAAAGCCCTTCCCCCAGGTCTTCGCCTATTGGCAGAAATGGTGCTGGGAATCCGAAGATCTCCCGGTGGGCCTGGCGGTGACGGGTACCCTCGACGGCAGAGCGGCCTCCCCCGAAGAAACAGCCGCCTACGACGCGCCCTTCCCCGACCCCAGCTACAAGATGGGCCCGCGCGCCATGCCGAGCCAGGTTCCGACCCTGCCCGGTGACCCTTCCGAGGAGGCGAACATGGCGGCCTGGAGCGTCTTCGAGAAATGGGAAAAGCCCTTTCTCACCGCATTCACGAACAACGACGCGGTGAGCGGCGGCGGCGAACTCGTTTTTCAGGCCCGGGTGCCCGGAGCAGCGGGCCAGCCCCACCAGCATATCGATGGCGGCGGACACTTCCTTCAGGAGGGCCGAGCCGAGGTGCTCTCGGAGATCCTCGCCCAGTTCGTCAAGGCCGACTAAAGGGGCTCGCCCCATCAGCCGGGACGAATGGCGCCACTCTCGATGCCCGCAAAGGCCTCGGCGTTCAGCGGCAGGTAGCCGTCGTTTGAGAGGTAATAGAGGGAATCGGGCACGGCGGCGGGGTCGAAGCCCTCGTTGCGGGCCTTGACCTTCTGGTGCTTGAAGGTGCCCGTCACCTCGATCTCGCCCTCGATCAGCCGCAGGAAGAGCGGGCGTTGGAAGTGGGAGAGTTCCTTGCGGACATGGTCTGCCAGCGCCGCCACCTCGAAGCCCGGTTCGACGCGAATCGCCGCCATCCCGGCTCGCCCTTCGCAGCCCGGGACCTCGACGCCGTAGACATTGGTCTCCACCACGCCCTTCGCTCCATTCACGACTTCGGCGACTTCATTCGTGGAAACGTTCTCCCCCTTCCAGCGGAAGGTGTCTCCCACCCGATCGACGAAGGAAAGCCGGCTCTTGGGGTGAAGGCAAAGAAGGTCACCCGTATTGAAATAGGCGTCGCCCTTTTTCTTCACATCGCGAATGATCTTGCCTTCACTGGCTTTCTTGTCGAGGTAACCGTCGAAGCGCATGAGGTTGCTGATCCGCCCCAGGAGCAAGCCGGTCTCCCCCAAGGCTGCGGGCTGGCAGCGACCGCCTTCTCCGCGAATGACTTCTCCTGTTTCGAGATCACAGCGAACCAGGAGGGAACCCGGAGGCATTCGGCCCACCATGCCCGGCACACCCGCGAGATTGAAGAGCGATACGGTTCCCTCGGTCGCGCCGTAGATCTCCCGCACAATGGGCACAGCGAAGCGCTCCTGAAAGTCTTCCCAGATATCCGGGCGCATCCCGTTCCCTGTACATGCGCGCAAATGATGGTCTTTCTCTCCGGGCTGCACGGGGGATTGCAGCAGGTATCGGCACAATTCCCCGATATAGACGAAGCTGCTCGCATCGTATTTTCGAACGTCAGCGAAGAATTCTCGGGCGCTGAACTTTCGGCGCAAAGCCACCCCGGCGCCGCTGCTCAGAGCCGAACCCCAACCCAACATCAAGGCGTTCGAATGGTAGAGAGGCAAGGGGATGTAGATCACTTCACCCTTCGTCACCTGATGCAGGAGATGACCGCCGACCACGCCGGGGGCGATCAGGCGCTGGTGGCTGATCACCGCCGCCTTGGGCAACCCCGTCGTTCCTGACGTGTAGATATAAGCCGCGTGCCCGGACCCATCGAAGGGCAGCGAGTCCAGGGGAGACTTTGAGACGTTCGCCATCGCTTCGCCAAGACAGCGGGCTCCGTGAAGAGGGTCCGCGGGCGCTTCGCGCTGAACGAAAACGTCCCGCTCGGCATCGAGCCCGGTGAGTTCCTTCAGAAGTTCCGGGAGTTTGTCGGCGTGCTCCGAGCCAAAGATCAATTTCTTCGGTTCCGCAATCCTGACCATATGGGCCAGGGGCGCGCCCGAGCTATTCGTGTTGATCAGCGCACCCACCGCTCCGATTCGCAAAAGAGCGTGGAGAAGCACGAGGAACTCGGGTCGATTGTCGATCATCAGGGCGACTCGATCGCCCTTTCCCACGCCTTCTGACGCAAGAAAGCGTGCGCATTGATCGGCCCGTCCCCGCAACTCGGCCCAGCTGACCCGCTCGTCCAGGTAGGCAACGGCCAGGCCTTGGGGGTCTTTTGCGGCGCGACGATCGAGCAAGAGGTCGGCGTTGACCCTGTTGAGTGCCACTCCCGGGAGCGCGCGAGCGACGCGAAGCACCATTTTAGCTTTCTGAAGCACTGCCATTCCCCGGCCTCCTCCCGTCGCTACCCTCACGCCTTCCAGCCTTTGGGCCTTCAGTTCTATTGGCATGGATACTGCCGATAAAATAGCATATCGATCCGCCCGGGTTCGGCGGTCGGACCCCCAGCGGAGCGCCTTGCCCCGGCAAGACCCCGCCAAGGAAAGCGAACAAGGATAAAAAAAGTGGAAATCCAGGATCGAGTCGCCGTCGTGACGGGCGGAGCCAGCGGAATTGGGCGCGGCGTCGTGGAGCGGTTCCATGCCGACGGTGCGCGGCACCTCGTGGTAGTCGATCGCGACGAGGCGGGCGCCAAGGCCGTCGCTGAAAAGGTGGGCGGCACCGCGGCCGCCATCGACGTGGCCGACGAAGCCGCTGTCCGCGAATTGATCGCCCAGGTCGAAGCCGATCAGGGCCCAATCGACGTCTTCTTCTCCAACGCGGGCTACGTGACCCTGGGCGGACTCGAGGCCCCAGTGGAGGACCTCCAGCGCATGTGGGAGGTACACGTCCTGGCCCATCTCTATGCCGCGCGGGCACTTATCCCGCGGATGACGGCCCGGGGTGGCGGGTACCTGCTCAGCACTGCCTCGGCGGCAGGACTCCTCGCCCAATTCGGTTCTCTCCACTACACGCTCACCAAGCACGCCGCGATTTCCCTGGCCGAGTGGATCGCCATCACCCACGGTCATCAGGGGATTCGCGTCTCCGTGCTCTGTCCCCAGGCGGTACGGACGAATATCGAACAGAACAGTCCCAACCTCGGCACCGTGAAAACCGGCTTCTCGGTCGCCAGCGGCGACGGGGTACTGCAACCCGAGGACGTGGCCCAGGTGATTACCGAGGCGATGGCGGAGGAACGCTTCCACATTCTCCCCCACCCCGAGGTGAGCGAATACGTCAAGCGCAAGGGAACCGATGTCGACCGCTGGATCGGCGGGATGCAGCGCTGGCAGGGAAGTCTCTTTTCAGCGGACCAGCACCCCGCGACCTGGCTCAAGGAAGACTGAGCCCGCGCCATTCACTCACAGAGCACTAGCGAGCACTACCCACTCCCGAGCACTGCCGAGCGCCCTGGGCGCTACGCCACCAAACCCCAACCCGACCCCACGACTGAGTATATAGAGGAGAAACACGTGTCCATTCAAAGCGATCTTTTCGACCTTACCGGCAAGGTGGCCATCATTACGGGCTCATCGAAGGGCATCGGCCGCTCCATTGCTACGGCGCTCGCCGAACACGGCGCGCGGGTGGTCATCTCCAGCCGCAAACCCGACCCCTGCGCCGAAGTCGCTGCGGATATCAATGCGCGCTGCGCCGATCATGCCGGCGAGGCGATCTCGATTCCCGGGAATATCGGCCACAAGGACGACCTGCAGAACCTGGTGGACCAGACCCGCGAGAAGTGGGGGCAGATCGACATTCTGGTCTGTAACGCTGCCGTGAACCCCTATTTCGGCCCAGCCGCGGGGATCTCCGACGAAGCTTTCGACAAGATCATGTCGTCGAATATCAAGAGCAACCACTGGCTTTGTAATATGGTGGCGCCGGAAATGATCGAGCGGAACGACGGATCGATCATGATTGTCTCGAGCGTGGGCGGCCTCCAGGCCAGTACGGTGATCGGCGCCTACAATATTTCCAAGGCCGCGGATTTCGCCCTGGTGCGGAACCTGGCCGCTGAATACGGCCCCCACGGCGTACGGGTCAACGCCATCGCGCCGGGCCTGGTGCGGACGGACTTTGCCCGGGCCCTCTGGGAGAACCCGGCGATCCTCAAATCCGCTACCGCCACCACGCCCCTGCGCCGGATCGGTGAACCCGACGAATTGTCGGGTGTCGCGGTCTTTCTCGCCTCGCGCGCTGGATCCTTTGCCACCGGGCAGAACTTCATTATCGACGGGGGCCAGACCATCGTCTGAGATCCGTGACGATGGTCCGAAGCTTGGCTACCCCTGTTCCGCAACGGAGCCGACTCGTGAGTCCGAGGCGGCGCCCCTGACACGGAGCTTCATCAATGCAATCCGATTCTTCCTCCGCCGTACGCGACGACGAAAAGATTGATATCGCCAAGCTCTCGGGATATTTCGCCGAGCACGTCCCCGAACTCCAGGGCGAACTCGAGGTCGAGCAATTTCACGGCGGGCACGCGAACCTCACCTACGCACTCAAAGTGGGCGAGCGCGAGTTCGTTCTGCGGCGCCCTCCCCTGGGCCCAGTGGCGCCCCGCTCCCACGATATGCGGCGGGAGCACAAAGGGCTCGCCGCCCTGGCGCCCCTTTACCCCTACTCCCCTCGCCCCATCCACCTCTGCGAGGACGAAAGCGTCATCGGAGCAGTCTTCTTCCTGATGGAGCGCAGTCGGGGCTACGTGATTCGAAATGCCTGGCCCGAGAGCCTGGGGGAAGATCCAGATTTGCGGCGACGCATCAGCGAATCACTGGTGGATGGCCTTGCCGATCTGCACCGGGTCGATGCCCGGCGTCCCGAGCTTGCCAGCCTGGGCAAGCCCGAGGGTTTCGTGGAGCGCCAGGTTTCAGGGTGGCTCGGACGCTGGGAAAAAGCGAAAACCCGGGATATTCCCGCCATGGAGGAACTCGCGGCCTGGCTCCTCGCGCGCATTCCCGAATCGACCGCGATCTCGGTGCTCCACAACGATTACAAGCTCGACAACGCCATGTTCGCCATGGACGACCCGGGCCGGCTCGTCGCGGTCTTCGATTGGGATATGGTGACCGTCGGCGACCCCCTGGTGGATCTGGGAACGCTCCTCGGCTATTGGCCCCAGGCCGGGGACTCCACTTCCCGCGGAACCGGCCAATCGATCAGCCAACTCCCCGGCTTCCTGAATCGTCAGGAAATTTCCGACCGCTATGCCGAGCGCACAGGCTTCGACCTGACCCATATCGCCTTCTACGAGGCCTTCGCGCTCTTCAAGACGGCGGTGGTCATCGAACAAATCTATGTCCGCTGGGTCCGGGGGCAGACCCAGGACGACCGCTTCGAGAAGATGGGATTGCTCGTTCCCATCCTCGCCCAGGCGGCCCAGGAAGTGGCCGCCCGCGCCTGAACCTCAGCCGTCCAGGCGGTAAGCGTCCCCGTCGCGCACCAGGCGGCCTGCTGTGGGGCCGGCGAAATGCGTGCCAATCACCAGGGTCGGTGTGTCGGCGTAGCGGGCCATGAAATCCCGCCGGGTGCGGTCCGCCAACCCGGGATCGCTATCGGCCTTGTCGGTCCAACCGGGCTGGGCGAATTGCGCCGGGTGATGCACAAGATCGCCGGTGATCACGGCTTCTTCGCCGCGCGACGAGATCCGTACAGCGACGTGGCCCGGCGTGTGGCCCGGCGTGGACTCGAAGCACACCCCCGCGGCCACCTCGGTATCGACATCCACGAGATCCACCAGGCCTGCATCGAAGATCGGCTGCACCGAATCCCCCAGGATCTTGCGCGTGAGGTCGTCCTCCTCCTGGGACCAATGTTCCCACTCGGGACGGGTCACCAGGGTGCGGGCATTCAGAAAGGTCGGGACCCAGCGATCGTCCACCCAATGCGTATTCCAGCCCACATGATCGACGTGCAGGTGGGTACACACCACCGTGTCCACGCGGTCGACGGGAAAGCCGGCGCCTTCGAGATCCTCGAGAAAGGAGCCCTGCCGCATATGCCAATCCTTCATGGGCAGCCGATCCTTATCGTTCCCGATGCACGTATCCACCACGATGCGGCGGTCGCCCGCCTCGATCACGAGGGAATGGACGCTGCCCACCGCATCGCCAGCGGCGTCCACGTAGGGACCAATCCAACCGATCTCGGAGAGATTCTCCACCGTGGCGTCGGGCAGGATGAAGCGCATACCCGGCGCCTCGAGTTCCTGGACCCGCGTGATTCGAATATCCCCGATCTGCCAACGCATCAGCTTTTCATTCATGCCGCGAGCCTAGCGGTCAGAGCCTCTCGGGGGCAACGCACGGGAATGGGCTTCAATCCGCATCGAAACCCGGCGGGGCCTGGAAGGCGTAGCCCGCCTCTTCGAGGAATCCCGCCAGGGCGATGGTTGTGAGATCACCGAATTGGGGACCAATGATCTGCAATCCAATCGGGAGCCCCTCCTCGCCGGGTCCCGTGGGAAAGACCGTTGAGGGCAGATAACTGTGGATCGCGAGACCGGCCCAGAAGATCTGCTCCCAATAGGAACGAGCGTCGCCGTCCACGTCGATCGTCCGCTCGCCGAAGCGCCGGTGGTCGTGTTCGAATGCCGGCGTCGCCATGATGGGGGCGATCACCGCGTCGTAGTCCTCAAAGAAGGCATGCCATGCCCAGCGGGTATGGGTTCGGTCGTTGTTGGCGATCAGATAATCGCGATGCCGGGCGACCTGCTTGCGGAGGGTCTGGGCGCCGTCGCTCAGGTCTTCGGGGGCCAATTGATCCACCTCGCGGACCATCGCGGCGTAATCCTCCGGGGTATTCCTGGAGCCCATGGTGGCCCAAAGCAGGGTTTGGTAATCGCCGTGGGCCACGACTGCATCGAATGCGGGCCGCGCCTCGAAATCCACCTTGCCCCCCGCATCGGCGATGGTCTTCGCTACGGCCTCTACACGGGACTCGGTTTCGCGAGAGACCGGGAAATTGGGCTGGTTCTGCCAGATGGCGACCTTGAAATCGCCGAGGCCCCGCTGGGTGGGTTCGGGCAGATCAAATTTCAGCCCCCGGGCCTCCAATGCATCGGGCCCGCCCATGACGCGCACACCCACTTCGAGATCGCCCGCGCTTCTCGCCATGGGGCCGATGACCGAGAGGTCCGAGGCCGCCACCGTACCGGGGAGCGCATGGCCGCGGGGAGGCAAGAGGCCATAGGTCGGCTTGTGGCCGTAGACGCCGCAAAAATGCGCGGGGTTGCGGATTGAACCGCCGATATCCGAGCCCGAGTCGAAACCCGTCAAACCCGCCGCCAGGGCAGCGGCAGATCCGCCCGAGGAGCCGCCGGGAATCCGCCGGGTATTCCAGGGGTTGTTCGTTGTGCCGTACACCTCGTTGTAGCTCTGAAAATCCGCCAGGTTGAGCGGGACATTCGTCTTCCCGAAGAGCACCACCCCGGCGGCCTTCAGGCGTTCGACCGAGAGCGCATCCTGGGGCGCAACATTGTCCTTCATGTCAGGCCGCCCATTGGTGGTGGGGGTGCCCTCGACGTTATACGACTCCTTGATCGTCATGGGTACGCCGTGAAGCGGTCCCCAGATCTCGCCCCGGGCCAGGGCCTCGTCAGCTTCCCGGGCCCGCGTGCGCGCTCTTTCGGCATCGAGAACGATGATCGCGTTGAGATCGGCGTTGAAGCGTTCCACCCGCGAGAGGTAGTACTCCAGCAATTCGAGGCAGCCCACCTCCTTGTTTTGAATCCGCGTCGCCAGTTCGCTCGCCGATTGAAAAGCGAATTCGCTCATGCCCTGCCTCCTCGAAGTCAGCCCGATACCCTGGGCCGAGGTGTCGACCCCTGGGACTGAATCCGGAGTCTACCAAGCGTCCCAGTCTGTGCCTTTGGCAATTTCGAGGCACACACCGGCCCGAGTTCAACGTTCGGAGGCCTTGCATCCAGAGGCTTCGAGGGACTTTCCGGCCGGCACTCGCCCCGCCCCCGCTATCCGCAGACCTCGCGCACGAGTTCCTGGGCCCGGCCCAGGGTATCGAGCCGATCGCGATCATTCCTGCCCACCGGATGCAGCGTGAGTTCGGCGATTCCGCAATCGCGGTAGAGCGCAAGCCGTTCTCGCACGTACGCTTCATCACCCAAAAGTGTCGTGGCCCGAACCATGGCATCGGGCACCGCCGCGATGGCGCCCGGGCGATCGCCTTCGAGCCAGAGCCGCCTGACGGCCTGGCAGGGTTCATCGAAACCCGCGCGCGCATAGGCGTCGTTGTAGAAATTCATCGTGGGCGAGCCCATGGCGGAAAGTTGAAACGCCAGCGCGGGTTTCTGCCGCTCCACCAGCGCCTCGGCATCCGACGAGAAACCCACCGCGACATCCACACACAGGCGAATGTCGTCGAGGCTGCGGCCAGCCTTCTCGGCTCCCCGCCGGAGATGAGCGAGGTGCGCCTCGGGGACATCCGGTGTAAAGCAGGTTCCCAACCAGCCATCGGCCAGGGCCCCGGTCATCTCCAAAGCCCGGGGTGCGAGGGTCGCCAGGAAGACCGGGACCTCCGTGGCCTCATGGGCCAGCCGAAGGGCCTTGCCCTGCCCGCCCGGTCGCGGGAGAACCACCCGCTCACCGTCCAGAACAAGCTTCTCGCCCCGACTCGCCTTGCGAATGATCTCGATGGTTTCTCGCATGCGGATCAGGGGACGCTCGAAGGGCTCGCCATGAAGACCCTCCACTACCTGGGGTCCGGAGTTCCCCAAGCCCAGGACAAAGCGGCCTCCGGTCACAGTTTGCATGCTCAATGCGGTCATGGCGGTATTTGCGGCGGTCCGGGCACAGACCTGCATGATGCCGGTGCCCAATTGCATGCGTTCGGTGCGCGCCGCGAGAAAGGCCAGGGGCGAGATGGCGTCCATCCCCCAGGCCTCGGCGCTCCAGGCCTGATCGACACCCAATTTTTCAGCTTCCTGGGCGAATACGAGCATCGCCTCGAATTCGTCACGCCCACCGGATGCGGGCCCCCCCACTCGAATACCTGTTCTCATCTCCGCTCGTCTCCCTTCACGCCCTGGCTACCCGGGTTTTGGCTCGGTCTTGGGGTAGAGTCTGCCCGGTTTGAATCCCGCACACCACGGTCATTCAGCCTACTCAACCTGTCGGAGACCCCTTCGTTTTGTCCTCGCCCGCGCTGACCGTGACTCTTCGACTGAGCGAACCGCAGCGTCGCCGGGCTATTCACTGCCTGCTGGCCACTGCCCTCGGCTTTGCCCTGGTCGGAATGGGATGCGGGTCCGACCCGCCCGACCCCGCGGACTATCGCGCCATGCCGAGCGCGGGCGCGAAACCCGCCGAGCCCTGCCGGGATCGTTCCCCTCTTCGCCGGGCCTATTTTGGTGACCTCCATGTCCACACTGCGCTGAGCACGGACGCATGGAACTACGACGTAGAGGTGCGGCCCCACGATGCGTACGGCTACGCGTTCGGCGACTCCATGCAGTTGCCGCCCAAGGACGCCCGGGGCCGGCCGACGCGCACGGTCCAGATCGACCGGGCCCTGGACTTCGCCGCGGTGACCGACCACGCCGAGTTCCTGGGCGAACAGCGGCTTTGTGCGGATTCGGAATCGGCGGGCTACGACAGCGAAACCTGCCTGGCCATTCGCGCGTCCGAGGAACCCATCGATAGCCCCCTCGCTCTCGCGATCGCGAACCCCTGGCCTTCGCGTCAGGCGGACCTCTGCGGCGAGGATGGCGCCCTTTGCCTTGCGGCCAGCCTGTCGGCTTGGGACGAGATCATTGAAGCGGCCGAGAATTGGAACGATCGAAGCGAGGCCTGCGAGCGAACCACGTTCATCGCCTTCGAATACAGTTCCCTGCGGATGGGTTCGAACCTTCATCGAAACGTGATCTTCCGAAATTCTACGGTGCCCGCCCGCCCCATCAGCTACATGGATGCCCAGCGCGAATGGGAACTCTGGGACTTGCTCCAGGATGCGTGCACCGAGTCGGGGACCGGCTGTGATGCGATCTCCATCCCCCACAACTCGAATATCAGCAATGGCCGCATGTTCGCCGTGGACTACCCGGGTACGGGGAGTCTCGACGAGGAGCGCGAGCGCGCGGCTCTTCGGATTCGCCTCGAGCCCATTGTGGAAATCATGCAGCATAAGGGCGACTCGGAGTGCCGGCGCGAAATGCCTGGTGTCATGGGCGGGGCCGACGAGGCCTGCGGCTTCGAGAAATTCGAACAGATGCGGCACCTGGGCAGCGACGGAACGCCCGAGCCTCCCAGCGAATGCTGGGATTTCTTTGCCGACGCGCTCCCGCATCTCGGCCCGGGCGCCTGTATGAACCACCGAAATTACGTGCGCTATGTCCTCACCGAGGGCCTGGCCGAAGAAGCGCGCATCGGGGTCAACCCCTTCAAGCTCGGCATCATGGCGAGCACCGATACCCACAACGGCATGGCGGGGGGCGTATCGGAACGCAACTTTCCAGGCCACGTGGGGGCAGCGGACGCGC
>JAAZXM010000003.1 GCA_014240165.1 Myxococcales bacterium
CCCCGGCCCACGCCGAAGATCATTCGCCCGCCCGAGAGGTTGTCGAGCATGGTGACCTGTTCGGTCACGCGAAGAGGATCGTGCCAGGGCAGAACGCAGACCATGGAGCCGAGTTGGATCTTTTTGGTCGCGCCCGCCATGTAGGTCAGGAATTGGATGACGTCGGGGCACATGGTGTAGTCGGTGAAATGATGCTCGACGCTCCAGATGGAGTCAAAACCCAATTCTTCGGCTTGGAGTGCCAGGGAGAGATCGCGGGAATAGATCTCGTGATCCGCGGACTCGCCATTTGGATTTTGAAAAATTACCCCAGTACCCACGTGCATATCGATGCTCCTGTGCGTCCGCCGATGGGTCAGAACGTCGGTGAAGGCTAGCACGCCCCCTGGGCGCTACTACGGCGTTTCCTCGCCAGAGAGTGGCCCGACGCGGGTTCGGGAAAGCGGCGTTTATCGTCAACGCCGTGCTGTATCGGCGGTGACGGCAAACGCATCGGGCGAGTCGAGGAGCGCTCGCAGGCGAATGCTCCGTAGGCGCTTTTCTTCTCCGCTACCGAGCCTTTCGGCTCTCATAGTCGCAGTTATAGTCGAGTCTTGGGTCAGTCCCGGCTATGGGGCCTTTATTGCCGCGCTCACACTGCCTTTGCGATTGCTATCGATTCTCAATGGAGGAGAGATCTTGGGCGAGTGGACGATCACTGTCTCGACGCATCTTCTCGCGGGAGACGAAAAGGTGTGGGCCCATGTCGTGAGCATGGAAGGTGTCAACTACGAGCTCACACCCTGGGTTCGGATGAGTGTGCCGGAATCGGCCCGAGGCTTGACTCTCGACCTGGCTCCGCGCGGGGAGCGGGCTTTTTTCTCTTGGCTCCTGTTCTTGGGGCTGCTGCCCTTCGATCGCCATGCCCTGACGATCACAGAGGTGGATCCGGGGCGCCGATTCCTTGAGGACTCTACTTCCGTTCTTCAGCGAAGTTGGCGGCATGAGCGAATGATCAGGCCTGCCGCACGGGGCTGCATCGTCGATGATCGGGTGACGTTCGTTCCTCGGGTCGCGCTTTTCGGGCCTGCAACTCGCCTCTTCGTCGAGGGTATCTTCCGCCATCGTCACCGCAGGCTGGGGGCCCGCTTCGGTCTGGCGCCGCCCTGATTTTTCCTGCCGCGACCCGGCCCGGGATGCTTTCGCGAGGCAACGGGCCCGGGGGATCCATTGAGGCAGCTGTTCTCAAACTATTTCTGCGGGCGCATATCCTTCGCGTCGACCCCTGCCACCTCGGTGGGCCTCTTCATGGCATCACGGCGGAAGGGTTCGCCCAGTTCCTGGTTGAGAATGACCTCGATGAACGTGGTGACTCCATTGGATTGCTCTTTGCAGGCGATTTTGAGCGCTTCGGTGACTTCGGCCTGGGTCTGCACGGCCACCCCCTTGAGACCGCAAGCCTCGGCGACGCCGGCATAGCGCACGTGCGGGTCGAGTTCGGTTCCGACGAAATTATCGTCATACCAGAGCGTGCTATTGCGTTTCTCAGCGCCCCATTGGTAATTGCGAAAGATGATCATCGTGATCGCGGGCCATTCATCCCGCCCAATCGAACTCATCTCGCTCATGGAAATGCCGAAAGCACCATCCCCGGCGAAACCCACGACCGGCACATCGGGGCAAGCGATCTTGGCGCCGATAATCGAGGGAAAGCCATAACCGCAGGGGCCGAACAAGCCGGGTGCCAGGTATTTTCGCCCTTCTTCGAAGCTGGGGTAGGCGTTGCCAATGGCGCAGTTGTTCCCGATATCACTGGAGATGATGGCATCGTCGGGCAGGGCTTCCATGATCGCTCGCCAGGCGTGTCGGGGTGCCATGCGGTCGGCATCCCGATCGCGTGCACGTTCATTCCACGTGGTCCCCGGATCGTCTTCCTCGTGATCCATCAGGGCCAGGGCTTCCTGCCAGCTGGCCTTGGTGTCGCTGATCAGTTGCTCGCGCTCGCTTCGGCCTTCGTCTCCTGCCGTGGGTGAGAGTTGATCGAGGATCTGCTCGGCCACCTGTTTGGCGCAGCCCTCGATACCCACGCTGACGCGCTTGGTCAGGCCAATCCGGTCGGCATTGATATCCACCTGGATGACCTTGGCATCCTTCGGCCAATAGTCGATGCCATAGCAGGGCAGGGTTGAGAAGGGATTCAGCCGGGTCCCCAGGGCGAGTACAACGTCGGCCTTCGCGATCAATTCCATCCCTGCCTTGGAGCCGTTGTAGCCCAGGGGGCCGCAGGCCAGGGGATGGCTGCCCGGGAAGGCATCGTTGTGCTGATAATTACAGCAAACCGCTGCGCTGAGTTTTTCGGCAAGGGCCTGGGAGGCGGGAATGCCGCCGGCAAGGATTACTCCGGCGCCGTTGAGGATTACGGGAAACTGCGCCTCGGAAAGCAATGATGCGGCTTCAGTGATCGCCTCTCGCCCGCCCGAGGGTCGCTCGAAGCGAACCATCTGCGGCAATTCGATATCGATGACCTGGGTCCAGAAATCTCGGGGGACATTGATCTGGGCCGGGGCCGAACCGCGCCAGGCCTTCAGGATGACGCGATTGAGAACTTCGGCAATTCGCGACGGATCCCGTACCTCCTCCTGATAGCAGACCATGTCGCGAAAGATCGCCATCTGCTCGACTTCCTGGAAGCCGCCCTGGCCAATGGTCTTGTTGGCCGCCTGGGGAGTCACGAGAAGCATCGGCGTGTGGTTCCAATAGGCGGTCTTCATCGCCGTCACAAAGCCCGTAATTCCGGGACCGTTCTGTGCGATGGCCATGCCCATTTTGCCGCTTGCCCGGGTAAACCCATCGCAAATGAGGCCGCCGTTGGTCTCATGCGCGACGTCCCAGAAGGTGATGCCCGCCTTGGGGAAGAGGTCCGAGATGGGCATGAAGGCGGAGCCAATGATGCCGAAGGAATGCTCGATGCCGTGCATCTGCAGAACCTTCACGAAAGCTTCTTCGGTGGTCATCTTCATGGTCGTGTTCTCCTGGCGGCGGCGGGGTGTTGACAAGCCTGCCGGGTGGTCGCTCGTTGATTTGGAAGTCCCGTTCGCGCGTGCGGGCGAATGCGCTTGGGCAGCACTCAGCCCATGGGACGGGGCAGCCATGATAGCCACGTGCGGGCCAATGTCCGCATTCGGCGGGAACGGAGGCCGCGAAGCCTGCATGGTCACTGCGCTCAGCTCTTCGGCTCAGCGCGGCCTGATTCGCGCCCGGGCCGGGCAAGCGGCTGAGCAGATCTAGGGGACTGATTCGGTGAACAAACCAGTGGGAGTGGTATCCTGCAGCGCTCGTGAGGCCACGATTCGCTGGGTGGCAGCGGGTGCCCGGACTATCGGGAGCGAATTACAGGAATTGGCATCTCAGGAGAGAACGCGCTACTCAAAGGCCCATCGCGGGTCTATGGCCTGCGAGCGGCGGCATAACGACCGACTGCAAATCCTGCTGAGGTCACGCCGCAGATTCTCCTTTCACGCCCCCTCCTTATTTAAGCCTTGCCTCGCAAGTGCCTCGCAAGGTGGGTTCGGAGCGTGGATAGGAACATAACAACTGCCCGACTTGTATCATTATTTAGCCGGAGCAGTAAGGAATTACTGAATCAAGATGACTGCACCTCTGACCGACCAGCCGACGGGTTTTGACCTGTTTGGCTTCCATCCTTCGATCGTCCGCGGCCTGGATGCCGCAGGCTTTCGCGATCCCCGGCCGATCCAGGCCGAAACAATTCCGGCGGCCCTCGAGGGCCGCGATGTCCTGGGCCTGGCCCAAACCGGAACGGGCAAGACGGCGGCTTTCGCCTTGCCCTTGCTCGACCTATTCGCCCGGAAGCGCGGTCGCGGGCCAAGGGCTCTGATCCTTGCGCCGACCCGGGAACTGGCAACTCAGATCGACGCCGAGATTCGCCTTCTTGCTCGCCATACGAAAGTGAAAGCGGTGACGGTTTTCGGCGGCGTCTCGGCTCATCATCAGATCCGGGCGCTTCGTGGAAGCCCCGAGATCGTCGTGGGCTGCCCAGGTCGCGTACTTGACCTGATCGGGCAGGGCGCCCTGAAGTTGGGAGAAGTGGAAACCCTGGTACTCGACGAAGCGGACCATATGTTCGATATGGGCTTTCTTCCCGATCTCCGGCGGATTCTCAAGCAGCTTCCCCCGCGACGACAGAACCTGCTCTTCTCCGCGACCATGCCCAGCGAAATACGCAAGCTCGCCGATGCGCTCCTGCATGAGCCCCACGTGGCTCAGCTTTCAGTGTCGGGCCCAGCGGAGACGATCGACCACGCGCTTGTGCCGGTACGCGAAGACCATAAGCGGGAACTCCTCGAAAGGGTTCTCGCCGAGGAAGCCTGCGAATCGGCGATTGTCTTTACCCGAACCAAGCACCGCGCCCGGCGCCTGGCCAGTCAACTCGACAAGGTCGGACACCGAGCGGTGAGCCTTCAGGGCAATATGTCCCAGGGGCAGCGTGATCGGGCAATGAAGGGCTTTCGCACCGGAAAATTCGATGTCCTGGTGGCGACGGATATCGCGGCCCGGGGCATCGATGTGCAGGGCGTATCCCATGTCATCAATTACGACGTACCGAACACGCCCGAGGCCTACACCCACCGCACCGGGCGAACCGGACGGTCCGAGACCGAGGGCTGCGCGCTGACCTTTGCCACCCGTGAGGATCGGGCTTGGCTTCGCGCCACCGAGCGCAAGCTGGGTGAGCCGATTCCCCGCCGGCAGATTCCGGGGTTCGAGGGGGATGCCCGGGAGTTGCAGGCCGCTCCCCAGAAAGCCGCGGCCTCGGGTCGCAAGGGAAACGCTGGGGGCTGGCGCTCACGGAATACCGGACGCGGCCGCTCACGCTCACGCCGGTCCAGTGGTTCCGTCCACGCCTAGCCTGTAGAACCCGCCGAGCGGATCCGTGCCGGCCAATTGGCTGGAAGCGCGAGATTTCGTTCGGCGGATTTTCTACCCTGCTTGCGGCAGCCCACTCAAGACGCTTGAGGTTCCGTGAAGCCTGGCGCTTGCGCCATGTCTTCACGGGCGGGCGCTCAGTTGAGAGGAGCAGGCGTGGCGATGCGGAAGTCTTCCCGATCGATCGGTTTCTTTGTTGTCCTCTGGGTCGCTTTGGCCGGGCTGGCTCCGGCTTGGGCGCTCGACCACCAATCGGGCTCGGATCCCTACAAGGCTATTCGAGCGCTGCCCATCCCGCTGGAGATGCCATCGAAAACGGTGCTTGGCCAAGCTTTCAAATTCCCCGCCGGCGTGCCTCTCATCAAGGCATTCAATATCACCATCGAGCCCGGGAAGAAGACCGCGCTGCATAAGCACGCAATCCCGCTCCTGGCCTATATCGTTTCAGGAGAATTGGAGGTCGACTACGGGAGCCGGGGAAAGCGTTCATTCTCTCCCGGAGAGGCCTACATTGAGGCGATCGAGTGGTGCCATGTGGGCTACGCGATCGGCGATGCAAGCGTTGAGGTTCTCGGTTTCTATCTTGGCCAGCAGGATCCCGATCAAATCAAGCCCGAGCCATGCGCAGCGGAGGACTGAGTGAGTTCAAGCACTGCAATATCAGACGCATCGCAGGTGGCACGGGAACGGCGGCGCGCTGACCCCGCCTGGCAGCAGATACGAGCCGAGCGCGCGGTTGCTGCGCCCTATCTGAACAAGGTCGAACCGCGAATCGTATTCGAAGCAGTCTGGAGCCTGGCGGGTTGGGCGCTTTTTGGCGTGCTTGGGATCGTGGGCTGGGTTCCGTATTGGATCGCCGTGCCGATGGGCGGGATATTTGCCTATGCGGCGTATATGCCCCTCCACGAAGCGACCCACCAAACGATCCACGGGGGAAAAGCCGAGTTGCAATGGCTCAACGACGGCGTAGGGCATTTGATGTCCATCCCGCTCTTGTTTTCGTTCAGGGGCCATGAGTTGGAGCATATGGCGCATCACGCCTACACCAACGACCCCGAGAAAGATCCGGATGTCGCCTACGCGGGATCACTTTCGAAGACCGTATTTTTCTCGGCCGCGGCGATTCCGGTGATCTTCGCCGCCTTCCTTGCAGCCTGGTTTCCTCCGCTGGCGAGGCTTTTGCGGGGGACGCTCGAGAAAAGCCTGGGCGCGAACGCAGACGCGGACATCGCTCATCAACGTCGTTTCTGCACGCTTATGCTCATCATTGCCAGCCTTGCTACTTACGCGGGCTATGGCGTCGAAGTCCTTGTTTTCTGGTTTTTGCCCGCGATGATCGGGCTCGTGTTGATCGGCATTATCTTCGCCTGGCTTCCGCACCATCCCCATAACGGGCGCGGCCGCTATACCAATACCCGCGCGACGCTCTTTCCGCTCAGCGGTTTGATTGGCCGGGGTCACGATCGGCACATCATCCACCACATGATTCCGCGCGTTCCTCATTACCGGATCCCCCAGGTTTTCGACAAGCTTCGGCCCGTGCTCGAAGCGCGAGGCACTCGGATCGAGGGTTCCTCGGCGGGGCAGGGCGCTCCCAAGATCTTTTGGGGCACCGACGCGGCCGAGGTCGAGGCGATCGGCCGATGCGCGGACCAGGCGGATGCGGAGCCGATTCGCCCGGGTTTTCTGGCCCAACTGTGATGTGTAGAGCAGGGGCGCGCAGTCGGCCTTTTTAGGGGTCTTGAGCCAGGAGTAACGATCGGTCTCCGAGGTGTCGGCAGACTCTTCGTTCGCGTCGCTATTTACGGGCCCGGTGGATGGTGAGGCGGCGGTGTCGGCTGGCCGCTTGATCAGTGCGCTCGGGTCGGGGCATGGGCTGCGCGGACCGCGGGCTATAGTCTGCGCTTCGATTTGATTTCGGAACGAGGCGGCGGATGAGCGAAGTTCGAGGTCTGGAAAACGAGGCGGAGGGGCCGGTTACCGCGTACGATCTTTTCGTCGCGGTTGTGGCGATCATCGCACTCGCTGTTCTGGCTGTTCGCATGGGGCTTCCGGATGATTCGGAGATCGCCGAACTCCTCGATCTCTTCGACCTGTTCTTTTGTGCGGTTTTCTTCGTCGACTTCATTCGAAATACGATTCGCGCCCCGAATCGCCGCCGCTATCTCACGACCTGGGGAATTTTCGATCTGCTGTCCTCGCTGCCCACAGTAGGTGCGCTTCGCCTCCTTCGGGTGGTCCGAGTCATTCGCATTTTTCGCGCGCTTCGCTCGATTCGAATTCTCTACAAGGTCGCCAGGAAGAACCGGGCGGCTTCACTCTTCACCGGCGCCCTGACGGTCATGATGACGCTCTTCGTCGCGGTGTGTGTCGCGGTATTGTCCGTCGAACACGCAGCGCCCGGCGCGAATATTCAAGATGCGGGCGACGTTCTATGGTGGGCGGTGGTCACCAGTTCGACGGTCGGGTACGGCGATTACTACCCCGTAACCGATACAGGCCGGCTGCTGGGAACCCTTCTCATGTTCGTTGGCGTCGGCCTTTTCGCCACGGCGAGCGGGTCAATTGGGGGAATGCTCGTCCAATCCTTGCGGGAGAGCGAGCAGCCCGATGACGTAGTTCAATCGGAACTGCGCTCGCTCAAGGCGTCCGTGGCCCGGATCGAGAGTGCCATCGGCACTGGAAAAGAAAAAGACTGATCAGTCGACTGGCTGCAGGGCGACGAAGACTTCGGATTCGCCCACCTTCCAGTCCCGGGCGCCATTGGGCAGTGCGTCCCGGTCGGCCGCGATCTCCGTTCCCGTGGCGAGAACCTCGGCGGAGATGCGGTCGAGGTGGGTTTCCACGGCGTTCATTACTTCCGGGTCTCCGGCCACGAAGAGCCGGATGCGCGTGGTGACTTCGAGGCCTTCCTGCTTTCGCTGATTCTGGATCCGGTTGATCACCTCGCGTGCCAGCCCCTCCTGGACGAGCTCAGGTGTAAGGGTGCTGTCGAGGGCAGCGAGATATCCGCCCTCGGCCGAGACCGCAAAGCCCTCTCTGCCCTGGTACTCGACCAGCAGATCTTCGCCGCTGAGGGAAAGTTTTTCGCCCGCCACATCGAGCTGGACCCGGCCATCGGTCTCGAACGCCGCCAATGCAGCCTCGTCGAGGGATTGCAGGCCTTTTTTGATCTGGCCCAGATTCTTGCCATGACGAGGGCCCAGGACAGGCAGGTTGGGTTTGACGATGACCGTGGAGTATTCGCCGCTCTTGTCGGCGATCACGAGTTGCTTCACGTTGAGCTCGTCCTTGACCTGCTCTCCGAGTTCGGCCTCGGTGAGGCCGGAAAGGGCCTCCTTGTCCGGGCCCGTGGCGATCAGGCGGGCGAGGGGTTGGCGGATCTTGAGCCCCGCTCCCTCACGGGCCGCTCGGCCGAGCTTGACCACCTGGAGAATGGCCGCCATGCGGCGTTCGAGCTCTTCGTCGATCATCGACTCGTCCGCAACGGGTAGATCGCTCAGATGAACGGATTCGGCTTCGCTCGAGTCCGGGCGGAGCGCCAGATAGAGGCCATCGGCGCTGAAGGGGGCAATGGGCGCAAGCAGGTGAGCGATCACATCCAGGGCGGTGTAGAGCGTGTGATAGGCCGCAGCCTTGTCGGCCTTGTCCTGGCTCTTCCAAAAACGGGCGCGATTGCGGCGGATATACCAATTCGAGAGTTCGTCGACGATGAAATCCCCCAAAAGGCGCGTGGCGCGCATGGGATGGTAGTCGTCGAGGGCGGCGCGGTAGTCGCGGACCAGGGAGTGGGTGCGCGAGAGGAGCCATCGGTCCATGGCCGAGCGATCGTCAGCGGAGGGGGCATCCGAGCCCGGCTCCCAGCTGTCGACATCGGCATAGAGCGCGAAGAAGTTGTAAGAGGGCCAGAGGGTTCCGAAAATTCTCCGCGAGAGATCCCCCACGGCGCGGGAATCGAAGGCTTTAGGTAGCCACGGAGGGCTGCCCGCGAGGAGATACCAGCGGAGAGGGTCGGCCCCATGGGCGTCGATGGCCTCCCAGGGGTCGACGGTATTGCCCAGGGACTTCGACATCTTCTTGCCGTTCTTGTCGTTGACGAGGCCGTTGACGATGACGTTCTTGTAGGGCGCTTCGTCGAAAACCAGGGTCCCGATGGCGAGCATGGTGTAGAACCAGCCACGGGTCTGATCCAGCCCCTCGCAGATATAGTCGGCGGGAAAGGCGGCCTTGAAGCGTTCTTCGTTCTCGAACGGATAATGCCATTGGGCGAAGGGCATCGAGCCCGAGTCGAACCAGCAGTCGATGACCTCAGAGGCGCGTCGGTAGACGCCCGGCTCACCGTCTCGGGTCCAGGTGATGTCATCGATCCAGGGTTTGTGGACCCGCAGGTGCTCGGAGAGGGTGGGGTCGGCTTCCTTCGCCTTGTCGAATGCCGCGAACGCGTCGGGATTGCGCTCGAGCAGATCGGCGACGGATCCGACGCATTCGATCGCGCCCGTTTCGTCGTTTTGCCAGATCGGCAGGGGCGTGCCCCAGAATCGCTCGCGCGAAAGCGCCCAATCGACATTGTTCCGCAGGAAGTCGCCGAAGCGTCCCTCCTGGATGCTCTCGGGATGCCAGCCGATCGTCGAGTTCAACTCGATCATCCGGTCCTTCACGTCGGTGGTTCGAACGAACCACGACTTGCGGGCGTATTGGATCAGCGGGTCTTCAGCGGCGCGCCAGCAGAACGGATATTCATGGGTGTAGCGTGCGCGCTCGAAGAGGAGTCCGCGCTCGTCGAGATCACGGGTGATCCCCTTATCCGCGTCCTTGATATACACACCCGCGAAGGGGCCGCATTCGGGGCTCATCTCGCCGTTGGGTTCGACCAATTGCAGGAAGCCGATGCTCTGCTCGCGGCAAATACGCGCATCGTCCTCGCCGAAGCCCGGGGCCAGGTGGACGATTCCGGTGCCGCTTTCGGTGGAGACGAAATCGGCCTCGATGACGATATGGGCCGGGCCGCCCTCGGGTTCGGCAAATTGGAAGAGGGGGGCGTAGCGCCAGCCCAGGAGGTCGGAGCCCTTCATTTCGCGTATCGGGGTTCGCTCCTGGTCCTTGAAGACCGTATCCGCCAGGGCTTGGGCGACGATCAGGACCTCTTCGCCGAGATCGAAGGCGGCGTAGTCCAAGTCGGCTCCCACGGCGAGGGCGCAATTGCTGGGAAGGGTCCAGGGAGTCGTGGTCCACGCCAGGATCGAGGTGGGTTTGCCAAAGCCGTGATCCTCTTCCAGCCGGAACCGTAGGGTGACGGAGGGGTCCTCGACCTCTCGGTATCCCAGGCCGACCTCCGCCTGGGATAGGGCGGTCCCGCCCTGGGGCCACCACCAGACCACCTTATGGCCCTGGTAGAGGAGGCCCTTGTCGAAGAGTTGCTTGAGGGCCCACCAGACGGATTCGACGTAGGGCTCATGGTAGGTCACGTAGGGGTCGTCGAGATCAAGCCAATAGCCGATGCGATCCGTCAGGCGCTCCCAATCCTCGGTGTAGGCGAAGACCGAATCGATGCATTTGCGGGTAAAGGTCTCGAGGCCGAAATCACGGATCGCTTCCCGGCCATGAATGCCCAGGGATTTTTCGACCTCGACCTCCACCGGAAGGCCGTGGGTATCCCAGCCGGCTTTTCGTTCCACCTTGAATCCGGCGAGATCGCGGTAGCGACAGACGACATCCTTCAGGGTTCGCGCCAGGACATGGTGGATTCCCGGTCGGCCGTTGGCGGTGGGCGGGCCCTCGTAGAAGGTTAACGCCTCCGACTCGCTGCGCCGAGCGACGGCCTTTTCGAAGATTCCATGTTCCTTCCAGCGCGCGAGCACCCGCGACTCGAGATCCTGTTGCAGCCGTTCGCCGGCGATCTTGTCGTACATGGCTCAGGCCCCTCCAGGACGCTCTATGGGCTTCGCTCGAGCCCCGATATCGCGGGCACCACATTACGGGGGCGCCGCTTCAAACGCCACAACGAGGGCCATGGGAGGACCGGGCCACCGAAAAAAAGCACGGATCCCCGTCGTGTGGTCGGGGGCGTCGGGGGAGTCGGCGTATTTTCGGTCTTTCGGGCAGCGCCGAACCGGGAGTCGGGAACGGGGCCCGGAGTCCGGGCTGGGCCCCGAGGGGAAAGGCGCAAGGCGAGGGGCTCACCCACCCGGAGCCCGCCACGGTCCCGCTATGCTACCGCCCGTTTCCTTCTACCCTGGGGTTTCCCCCGGATCCCCAAGAGGCCAAATAATGAAATTGCGCGCGTTGGAGCATCTGTTGCTGTGGGTGATTGTTGCAGCGGGCTTTTCCTTGACCGGTTGCGAACCGGCGGCGGAGCCGCTGCTGCCCGCCGATACCGTCTTTGTCGGCGAGCACATTTACACCGTGGACGACTCGACCGCGGGCGCGAACGCTGTAGCGGTTCGTGGCGATGAGATCGTCGCGGTGGGAGAGGCGGACGAGGTTGGGGCACTGATCGGAGAATCCACCCGGGTGGTGGAATTGGGCGATCGGGCGCTTGTTCCCGGTTTCATCGATGCGCATGGGCATCTGGGCATGGTCATGATGATGCTGGACCTGCTGAATGCTTCCTCTCCCCCGGTGGGTCCCATGGAATCCATCGAAGATATTGTGACCGCTCTCCAGGCGCGGATTCGCGACGGCGCGATTCCTCCTGGCACGGTGGTGATGGGCTACGGCTATGACGACTCGCTGCTTTCCGAGGGACGCCATCCCGACCGGGACGATCTCGACCGCGCCTCTAGCGAACACCCCATCATGCTCCTGCATGTATCGGGTCACCTTGCGACGGTCAATTCCGCCGCCCTCGCCATGGTGGAGATGGACGAGACGACCAAGGACCCCTATGGGGGCGTGATCCGTCGACGTCCCGGAACCCAGGTTCCCAATGGAGTGCTCGAAGAAGTGGCAGCGCATGCGGTCCTGACGCCGGTCTTCGAGAGCCAGGGTGAGCCGGACCCCGCGGCTTTCATGGACAGCCTGCGCCGGACGCTGGAATATCATGCGAGTTACGGCGTCACGACCATCCAGGACGGCGCATCGAATCCGGCTCTGGTTACCGGCCTCCGCGAACTCGTTCAGCACCTGCCCCTCTCCTTGGATGTAGCGGCATTTCCGGTCGTGCGAGGCGATGAGGAAAGCGCCTCGGTGGAGGAGTTGGGTTATACGCGGGAATACCAGGGTGGCTTCCGTGTCGCCGGCGTGAAATTCGTGCTGGATGGCTCGCCCCAGGGTCGCACCGCCTGGCTGACCCGGCCCTACGACGAGGGGCCGCCGGGCGCGGCCGAAGACTACGTGGCGTACCCCATGGTGAAACCCGAATTCTATCGAGCCCAGGTCGCGCGAATGATTGATGCCGGAATCCCGGTACTCGCTCATGCAAACGGAGACGCTGCAATCGACTTGATGATCGAAGGGGTGGAAGCCGCGCTGGCGGGGGAGCCGAAAGACCATCGCTCAGTGACGATTCATGCCCAATTGGCCCGAGAGGATCAGCTCGATGATATGAAGCGGCTGGGGATTGTCCCCTCGTTTTTCGCCGCGCATCCCTTCTTCTGGGGCGATTGGCATCGGAAGAGTTTTGGGGACGATCGCGCCATGCGGATCAGTCCCCTTCGATCGGCGCTGAATCGAGAGCTTCCCTTCACGATTCACAACGACGCCCCCATCGTCCCCCCGGATATCATGCGCCTGCTCGAGATCGCCGTGGGCCGCAAGACTCGCGATGGGGTCGTGCTCGGAGCCGATCAGAAAATCAGCTTCGAGGACGCGCTACACGCCGTGACCCTCGGCGCGGCCTACCAATATTTCGAGGATGATCGCAAGGGTTCGATCACTCCGGGAAAGCGGGCCGATCTGGTCATCCTCGAGCGCGACCCCGGGGCCGTCCCCGTGGATGAAATCAGTGAGATCGGAATCGTCGAAACCATCGCCCGGGGAAAGACGGTCTACCCGGTGCCCTGAGCCCAGCGGGGCTCTGGCCAGCAGGGCGAGAGTTCGAACCCCTCGGCTTCCTAGCGGGGGTCGAGTCCTCTCCGGGCACGCTCGGCGTTCATCCGGGTCGCATCACCCGATAGGCGATCGCCCAACTCGTCTTTCGAGATCGTGCCAGCCACGTGACGGTCTGCGTTTCGGCTGTTGTACATGATCTTCTTTTCGGGCGTGATGGCCAATATCGTGCGCAGGGGGGAGTCGAGGAAATTTGTGAAGAAGG
Source organism: Myxococcales bacterium (assembly GCA_014240165.1). GTDB lineage: Bacteria > Myxococcota_A > UBA9160 > UBA9160 > UBA4427 > JAZXM01. The sequence goes on from JAAZXM010000003.1 coordinate 13,178, forward strand.
TTGCGGCTCCGTCGTCGCTCGGGCTCAACTTCTTGGAGAGGGCAGGGTAGAACCACTGCTTGGTTTCGTCGTCGTCGAAGAATTCGCCCCGCCCCTTGAAGGTGATGGCGCCGCGGGGCAGCCCCCTGGGCGCTCCCGGAGAGTAGCCCGCGCTGCTGACATTGACCGAAACCCGAGAGTCGCGGCGTATCGCCTCGGCCCGGTGGCGGTGAGACGCGAAAGTCAGCCAAATCTTTTCGTCATGCCAGAGGAATGTGTGGGTGACCCCCACCGGCCAACCGTCCTTGGTGGCCCACATGAGAACGCATTCACCGGAATGGTTCATGAGTTGATCTACTTCATCTTCACTAAAGGGATAGATCGAAACGATTTCGTGGTCGTGGGTCTGGGGCAAGGGGTCTCCTTCCGGGCAGCTCAGTGGCCAGGGGGCGTAGGCTACCACGCTGGAAGCCTACGAGACCGCACCCTTGGCCGCCTGATTCCTGTGCCTGAGGCCCTTTGTCAGCGATTTGTGGTCCGCTGTTGTGAGTTCGTCGGAGATCGGCTAATCCGAAACCATGGCAAGCAAGCCGACCGATGATGATGTGCCGGACTACGTCCTCAACAATCGGGCCCAATGGGATGCCCAGGCGGGCAATTGGGTTGCGAGCGGTGAAGAGGGCTGGCGAGGAGAGCCCCATTGGGGCATCTGGCATCTTCCGGAGACCGAACTTCACTTGCTGCCCGAAGATATGAGCGGCATGCGGGCCATCGAGCTGGGTTGTGGTACCGCGTACGTGTCGCGCTGGATGCAGCGGCGCGGCGCCTCGGTCGTCGGAATCGATAACTCGGAGCGTCAACTCGCCACGGCGCGGCGTCTTGCGGATGAACACTCGGTCGAACTCGAACTGCTGCACGGCAATGCCGAGACCGTGCCCTACCCGGACGCGTCCTTTGATTTTGCAATCTCCGAGTACGGCGCCGCAATTTGGGCGGATCCCTACCGCTGGATCCCCGAGGCCTGGCGTTTACTTCGCCCCGGCGGCGAGTTGGTTTTCCTCGGCAATCATCCCCTGGCGACGGTGGCCGTGGATTGGAATCTGGATGAGCCAGCGACGCGCAGTCTGCTGAATCCCTATTTCGGGATGCACCGAATCGACTACAACGAGCCCGACGGAAGCCCCAGCACAGAATTCAATCTCCCGATTTCCGAGTGGATGCGGCTCTTCTCCAAAGTGGGTTTCGAGGTGATTGAATTCTTGGAACTGCGCACGAAAGCCCGCAATCACGAGCAAGTCTTTTTTGTGACGGCGGATTGGGCCTACGATTATCCCAGCGAGCAGGTCTGGAAGTTGCGAAAGATCTGAAGGGGTCGTGGCTCGGCTGCCTGCCTGGGCAGGGTCGGCTTTCGGGGCGACGGCAAGGAGAACGCTTTGCCTGGGATCACGACTCCCGCGTGCCGGCAGGTTTCGACCTTCCCTGGCCCGATGAATTTCTAAGTCTCCGTTTATAGGGTCAATTTTTCGTGATCCGTCGGCCGTGGGCGCCTCTGGGCGAGGGTCGGAACTCCTTTTCCAGATCGGGGCCGGCCGGCCGGTCATCGCTTGCTTCGGATCGGGTGCCCTGTACTCTTGCTCGCCCACTCGTACCCCGAGCCAGGGTGTCGAGCCACATAGGAGTATTTGGTGCCTCGGTCTTCCTGCCCAGTGATCCCGAGCCCCCCGATTCGGGTGGAGCCTCAACTCGTAGCGGTGGGTACCCGCGGGCTCAAGCCGGGGAAGCGGGGGCGCGAGGAGGCCCCGCGAAGCGCTCGGTGGATGGCGGCTGCAAGATCATATCGACCGAGGTCGTTGTGACGGAATTGCATTACCAAACGCTCGCGGAAACATGCCACCAGCTCAAAAGTGGAGCGCTCAGCTCAGTCGAGGTGACCGAGCATTTGCTTGGGCGGATCGAAAACCTCGATCCGACTTTGAAGAGTTATGCGCGTGTCCTTGCGGACTCTGCCTTGGCCTCGGCGCGACGCCTCGATCGCGACCGCTCTTCGGGAAAGCCGCTCGGTCCGCTCCACGGTGTACCGATCGCGGTGAAAGATCTCCTCTTTACGGCGGGAATTCCCACCGCGTCGGGTACCAAGGTGATGGCCAACTTCGTTCCCAGCTATACGGCGACGGTCGTTACGCGACTGGCCGAGGCTGGGGCAGTCATCATCGGAAAGACACAGCTAACCGAGGGCGCGTTTGCTGTCCATCATCCTGATGTCGATCCTCCGAAAAATCCGTGGGGCGCCGAGTATTGGTCAGGGGTGTCCTCGTCGGGCTCGGGTGTCGCGGTGGCGGCGGGCCTTGCGTATGGCGCGTTGGGGACGGATACGGGCGGGAGCATCCGCTTCCCGTCGGCGAGTTGCGGTCTGGTCGGGGTCAAGCCCACCTATGGCCGCGTCAGCCGTCATGGCGCGTTCGCCCTGGCGGAGAGCCTGGACCATATCGGGCCGATGACGCGCACGGTTGAGGACGCTGCGTGTATGCTGGGCGTGATCGCGGGGCGAGATGCTGAGGATGCGACCAGCCTCGACGCACCGGTACCCGACTATGCGGCCCTTTCCGCTGGTGGATTGTCCGGCACCAAGATCGGTGTGGACTGGGAATATATTTCTACCGGCGTCGATGAAGAAGTGGTGGCTACCGTGGGCGAGGCGATCGCCCGGTTTCGCGACTTGGGCGCAGATGTGGTTGATGTGAGGCTTCCCGCCGAGTACGCACAATTGTCGAGTGAATGGGCACTCACCTGTGGGCCCGAGTGTGCCAAGGCCCACGCCGAGTACTATCCCCGTCAGAAGGATCTCTACGGACCGGTGTTGTCCAGCATGATCGAGGCGGGCATGGGCGTGGCACCTGAGAAATACGAGGAACTCGAGCAGGTGAGGGCTGTATTTCGTACGGAACTCGATGCGTTGCTCGCTGATGTGGATGTGGTGATCGCTCCCTGTATGCGCAGCCTGCCCCCCAAGGTTTCGGAAATGGACGCCCCAACCCAAGATGAAGGAGACCGCGCCGACTTCATCCGCTTCACGGCGCCTTTCGACTATTCGGGGCATCCGACGATCACCTTGCCAGCCGGACTCTCTGCCGCTGGTCTGCCAAAATCTTTTCAGCTCATCGGCCCGCGTCTGGGCGAGTCGCTGCTCTTTCGCCTGGGCTACGCCCACGAGGGTGCGTCGGGCCCGGTGCTACACCCCTCTGTCTAAACTAGATCCCTGCTGTCGCACCCGACACGATAGGGACGATTCTCGGCACCAATGAAGGAGTAAAGAATGGCTCATCGAACAGAGACCCAAGCCCTGCATGCAGGGCACCGTGCCGACCCCACCACCGGGTCGGTGGCCGTCCCCATCTACCAGACCACCAGCTATCAATTCAACGACGCTGAGCACGCGGCCAGCCTCTTTGCGCTTTCCGAGCTTGGAAATATCTATACCCGGATCATGAATCCGACGAACGACGTCCTGGAGCAGCGCCTGACCGCGATGGAGGGCGGCGCGGCCGGTCTGGCCCTCGCTTCGGGGCAGGCGGCGTCGATGTTCGCGATTCTCAACATCGCGGCATCCGGTGATAATTTTGTGTGCTCGCAGCATATTTACGGCGGCACCTGGAATCTCTTCGATGTCACATTGCGCGATCTGGGGATTGAGGTCCGTTTTGTCGATCCGACAGACCCCGAGAACTTTCGCGCGGCTACGGATGACAAGACGCGCGCCTATTACGGCGAAACTCTTCCCAATCCGAAGCTCGAAATGTTTCCGATTTCCGAGGTGGCAGCAATCGGTCGTGAACTCGGCGTGCCGCTGATCATGGACAACACTGCGGCTCCGATTCTTTGCCGGCCCTTTGATCATGGGGCTGCGATTACGATGTACTCCACGACCAAATACCTCGGAGGGCACGGGAACTCGATTGGCGGCGTATTGATCGATGGCGGCAACTTTGACTGGGAGGCCAACCGGGAGCGCTTTCCCCTGCTTACCCGGCCGGATCCGGGCTATCACGGAGCTGTTTGGCTGGAAGCAGCCAAGCCCCTGGGCCCCATCGCATACGCACTCAAGGCGAGGGTGACCCTGTTGCGTGACGTGGGCGCAGCGATGTCGCCCTTCAACGCATTCCTCTTTCTTCAGGGGGTCGAGACCGTCAGCCTGCGAATGCAAAAGCATTGCGAGAACGCATCTGTCGTGGCGGAATACCTCTCCCAGCACGATAAGGTCGAGAAGGTCATTCACCCGAGCTTGCAAAAAGGCGAGGCCCGGCGCCGTGCGGACGCGTATCTCTCGGGCGGATATGGCGGACTCGTGGGGATGGAGTTGGCGGGGGGCAAGGCGGCGGGCCAGGCTTTTATCAATAACCTCGAACTTCTCTATCACGTCGCCAATATCGGCGATGCCCGGAGCCTGGCGATTCACCCGGCGAGCACCACCCATAGCCAGCTTTCCGAAGAGGATCTTCTGGCCTCGGGTGTGACGCCCGGTTACGTGCGGCTTTCAATCGGAATCGAGCACGTCGACGACATCATTGCGGATATCGAGCAGGCACTCGCGAAGGTTTGATGCGGGGACCTCAGGGTTCTTTAGAGGCACTAATGCCGGAGAGGTCTGCGAGGTCGAAGGGGTTTTCCCGGTAGAGTTGATATGTCCAGTTGGCCACCAGGAGGAAGGCGTAGGGTCGCCAGCTGTTGGTGGGCAGTTTGCTGGGGTCATCTTCGGGGAAGTAGTTTGCGGGGAGTGCTGTCTCGAGCCCCGCTGATTGGTCGCGCTCATATTCCTCTGCGAGGGTCTCGGCATCGTATTCGAGGTGGTTGAGAACGAAGAGATCTCGGCCACTTTGGCTGGCCACCATGGCTACGCCCGACTCCGGCGATCGGGAGAGGATTTGCAGGTCCGGCGCTGCCGCAACGTCTTCGGGATGGTTTCCGGTGTAGCGTGAAACGGGCATGGGAAAGCGGTGGGTGAACCCCGCCAGCAGGCCGGTGGGCCGTTGTTCGGTCTCCAGGATGTGGTCGAATACGCCGAAGAGTTTCTCGGGATGCTCGAATTTGGGCACCTGGTGAAGGTGGTACATCAAGGCTTGTGCGCCCCAACAAATCCCGAGCCTGCCTGCGACATGCCCCGAAGACCAATCGATGATCTCGGTGAGTTCCTCCCAGTAGTCGACATCCTCGAAGACCAGGCGCTCGATGGGTGCGCCCGAGATGATCATGCCGTCGAAGTACTCTTCGCGGATCTCGGGCAACTTCCGGTAGAACTGGTTCATGTGTCCACTGGGCGCGTTGCGGGGCTCGTAGCTCTCCGTGGTCATCAAGGTGAGTTCGATCTGGAGCGGCGTATTCCCCAGGAGCCGGGCGTATTGGATTTCGGTCTGGTGCTTACGGGGCATCAGGTTCAGGAAGAGGATCTTGAGCGGGCGGATGCTCTGCTGGCTCGCGCGTTCCTGGCCGATGAGTTCGATACCTTCTTCCTCGAGTTCTCTTCGGGCAGGCAGTTCGCTAGGAATCTTGATAGGCATGAAAGGTCGTCGTCTCGATAGCGGGTAGGCAGGAGGCGCTACCGTTGCACAGGCCTCTCTCGCCGGCCACCCCGTCCTGAGGCCTTATGCTTTCCGGCGTTTGCGTTATTTTAGACTCAATTGCCCTGATGGTATTTTCGAGTGTGAGAGAAAAGAGGGAGGTGGTTTCCGATGTCAGAATACGCGGCTGTCCCCGGCCCCGCGGATTGGACGGCGAAGGACTATTCGGAAGTCGATCGCTGGGCGGAAAGTATGGGCGCTGCCGAAGTAGCGGAACTGCAACACGCGGCTGAGCAGATGCCTACCGATATGCGGGAATGGGTGGGCCTGAAGCCAGCAGATATTCCCCTGAAGAGTATCGGAGCCAAGCTCGCCCGGATCACGGATGACCTCGAGAGGGGAAGAGGGTTTGCTCTTCTACGAGGCATTGACCTGCCGAGTGACGATTTCGATCGGGTTCGTCGCATGAAGTGGGTGTTGGCGGTCAACCTGGGCGATGTGATCGCTCAGAACGCCAAGGGCGAAATGATGGGGTCTGTCCAGGCCGAGTTCGAGGGCCAGCGAACCGCAGATGTTCGCGGCTACGTGAGCCGAGACGAGCTGAGATTTCACTGTGATGGGGGAGATGTGGCGACGCTTCTTTGTGTCCGCCAGGCGCCTGTGGGCGGATCGAATTCGCTGGTGAGCAGCGTGGCGATTCACAACGCCATGGCGAGGGAGTGTCCGGAACACCTGCCAACGCTCTATCGGGGCCTGCCGCTCTACATGCGAAAAGAGTCGGCTTCTGAAGGGAAGCTCGATAGTGCAACCCTTCCCCGGATTCCCCTCTTTAGGCTCTCCGGAGGGCAGTTGGTGTGTTTCAGCAACTTGAAGTTGATGGAACTTTCTTACGAGACCGCCGGGATTTCCATGCCGCCCGAGGAGCGGGCGGCTCTCGAGGCGTATGAGGAAATCGCAGAGCGCGACGAGATGAAGATCGAGTTCAAGCTGGAGCCCGGAGATATGCTCCTGACGCATAATCTGACGGTTATGCACAAGCGAGCCGCCTTTGAGGATGATCCCGACCCCGCGAAGGCTCGGCTCATGCTTCGGCTCTGGTACAACGTGCGGGGAGGCCGGAGCCAGGCTTTCCAGAAGCCCGAGGAGCGCAGGGGTTATTTTACCCAGGCACCACTCGTGATACAGGAAGCCTGAACGAGGCCCTCTGACCCACGCCGGGGTGGATCAATCCCGAAGGCGAACCTTCGTCACGCCAAAGGGCATCGCCTTTACGCGTCCGGCCAGTTTAGAACGAGCTCCCGGCCGCGCGAGAATTTTGGCTACGAGTCGTCTCAAGGGTTCCGACCACCACGCTGAGCTGAATCCGACCTTGGGCGGCATTCCCTGCAGCCGCTGGATATGTCTCACTTCGGGCATGCGTTCTTTTTCGATGGCCTTGAGGGCTTGGTCGAGGACGGCGGGGTCTTCAGAGAATAGGGCCGGTACCAGGTGGTTGGTCGCCACGATGGTGTCTCGCAAAGCGATGTTGATTCCCTGTCCGCCCACGGGTGACATGGTATGTGCGGCATCTCCGATCAGGAGGGCCCCCGGAATGCTCCATTGTTTGACGCAGTCCGATACTGAATCCAGCAGGAAGGGCTTTTCGAGTTCGTCTTCTTCCTCCCGAAGGAAAGAGCCCAGTTTGGGTGAAATGTGGTCGGCGATTTCTTTCAACCATTCGTTGGAAGTCCGGTTCTTGAGCTTGCTGTAGCTGCCCTTGAGGATGAGCCAAGCGATTTGGAGTTGCTTGTCGGCATTTTCGTAGGCCAGCATGAAGTGGCCTTTGCCCATGAATACGGAAGGACCAGGCCAGTCCTTCGGGCACGGAATCTTCCACCAAACGACATCGAGGGGAGGGCTTACGTGACGGCTCTCGAAGCCTCCGTGCTTGCGAACAGCGGAAGCTCGGCCATCAGCGCCCACCACGAGATCGGCGTGATAGTGACGTTCCCCTTCGTGAGTTCGAGCGCGCACGCCGACGACCCGGGTACCGTCCAAAAGAAGTTCCTTGACCGAGGCGCCTCGCTCGAGTTTGAAATGGGAGCTCTTTTCGGCCTGGCCGATGACCATCTCGAGAAAATGAGGCTGGGAAATCGCCTGGGGGGGATGGCCTTGAAAGAGTTCGGCATCAAATTCCTGGCTAAAGACAAGGCTCCCGTTGAGGTAGAGCGTGATTGACTCTTGGATCTGGTGAGGCACAGAGGCCATGGCGTCCATCAGGCCCATCTCTTCGATGGCCTCGACGCCGCTGGGCATCAAAACTTCGCCTCGAAACTCTCGTGAAGAGTTCAGTTGCCTCTCGAGGAGCGTGACGTCGACGCCTCGATGGGCGAGGAGGTAGGCGAGGGTGGCCCCGGCTGGGCCCGCTCCGACAATGATCACACTGGGCAAGGTTCTCTCCGCTGAGGCCTATTTGCTGCAAGAGTAGCGCTGAGCGGCCATATCAGCAGTTTTCAGCGGAGAAGTCGAGCAGTTATTCAACGGCTGTTGAGTAAGGAGTGGGTGCAAAGCTGATCAAGCGCCGGCATTCCTTTGTTCTCTTAGGGCCGTAGAGGCCTACGATGATTATCGGGGGGGGGCTCTGAGCAGCGGAGAGCCGGAGGCGGAATAGTGCGAGGTCTTTGTCAGTCCCCCGACGAAGCTTTGCCGGATCTGTTGAGCCTCCCCCCGGAAATTCTTCAATCCGCCTCGCCGCCAGGGACTTACTTCGATGCCTTCCCGCTTCGTCTCCTGACGACCGACCCGCTCGCGACAATGCGGTCCTGTGCGCCTGAGTATCTTTGACCTGGACAGGCCAGTTGTTCCTGGGCTTGATGCTCGTGATCGGCGTTGGGTTCGTGGTGCATCGAGGGGAGCATCGCTGAACGCTTCCGCGCCGTACGGCGATGGAGCGCGGCGAGACCAATATTCGGAGAGTCGCTTGGGCTCAGCCGGCGTCCGCGCCGCCCAATGCCATGCGCGTGCGCTTGTCGTAATCCCCAAGTACTGCGGAGGTAAAGCCGAAGTCCGTGATCGCGAGGATTCGCAGGTCCATTTCGGGGTGGGTGTTATGGGTCTGGTGCATGATCCAGCGGGGTACGAAGGCGAGGCTCCCCGGGGAAAGCGGGGTCCACGACTCGCCCACCAGCAACTCACCCTCACCTTCGATTACGAAGAAGAGCGATTCATGCGCGTGCTTGTGGCGTTCGTTGTAGGAGAGTGGGGCGATGCGCATGATGCGCGGATCCATGGTCTGGGCCTCGGGGAACGAGGCCCGCTCGACGGTGAAGTCGATTTTGAGGCGATCGTTCTTGTTTCCGTAGATTGTTTTTCGAGGGCCTTCGGTGGAGGAAACCCACCGCTCGGGGGGGACTGCGTCGCCCAGGGGTTCGCGGGACTGCGCACGGGCTACGAGTTGGCGCACGGGGTCGGGGATCTGTTCGGACATGGTTTTCTCCAAGAGCTTGAGCTTCAAGAGAGCATCTGGCCAGCACGGGAGGGGTTCAGCGCTCGGCTGTACATCCAATCCCAAAAGGCGCTGCGCAGGCTAAGGGCCTTGAGCATGCCTCGCCGCAATTCGCGTGCGGTGGAAGCGTCGGTGACCAATTCGGCAGCGACATTCTGGAGAGTTTCCTGGTGGTGGTCATCGACCGCAGTGTGGAGCGGAAAGAAGACGGTGTCTCTGGGGCTGAGATCTTTCAGTCGTGCGATCGCCTGGCTGAAAGGCACATAGATTGTACTGACGATCTGCTCTGTTCCGAGCCCCAGCGCACCTACCGCCTCGGCGGGGGAACCATTCGAGAGGAGCGAGAGAAACATTTCTCTCCAACAGATGACCTGATCCGACTCGCCTGCGCCATCGGGGTCCGCGACGCCCATGGCACGTCGAAATCGATCGAAGAGTTGGGGATGGGGCCGGCCGACGATCCAGTCCGGCTTGATCCCTGACTCCTTCAATTCGATCAACTCGTGTTCTTCATAGATACCGGATTCCTCGGTGAGATTCTCGAGCAATTCGTCTCGATGCCTGGGATTCGTCAGCTGGGAGATCACAGTGGTGAGGTAGCGAGGGAAATGCTTGGCGTAGCCCGGGTATTGTCGGGCGAAGTCGGCCAGCGCCCAGCGGGTATCGGGGAGATCGCCCGAGGCGAGCGCTTCAAGGTAGGGGTGCTTGACTGCTCGGTGATCGAGTGCTTCGGAAGCCAGGCCCCTCACGTACGAGAGGGCATCTCCCCTGGCAAACTCTCCGGCCGTCTTGGGACTCTCCCATGAGTCCAACACGCTCCACGTAAGGTCCGCCCTGGGCCAGCCGAGTTGGCTCGAGGAGGGCAGGGCGACGCTCATATTCTCTGAGCTGCGAGCGAATTTTTCCATCAGGTGCTGAGAATGAGCCAAGCCGTTTAGGGTGGTGTAGCCGGTCTTTAGCAGAGTGAAGGCCGTGCGCACAGTAGCCGGATTCGCACTGCTCAGGCTGGTCTCGCGACCCGACAGGGGCGCGATAGCTTCGTCGGCCAGTTGGCTATCGCGTTGCTTCCGAGCCGGACACGGAGCGGCAGAAACGGATCTGCGTAACTGTGAATTTCGGCTGAGTGCGGTGAGGTTGTTCTCGGAGCGCGGTTCGGGGGTTACTGGCCGCAGTTCTAAGTTCTTGGTCATCGTCATCGACATCTGCCTCTGCTTGGCCGGGGGGCGTAGGCCAGACGCGCCTCCCGTAGTCAAACTTCCCGAATGGCCCGCCACTACAGTCGATAACACCCCAACCGATGGACCGTAGAAAACAAAAAACTGGGGAATAATTCGAAAATAGAGCGTCTTTTCGGTCCTGCCGGGGACTTTTGCCAGCAAGAGAAACAAATAACGTTCTATTTAGGTGCTCAGAGCGGTAAACGGGCGGCAATCCACCCGCGTCCAGGGGAAATCGGCATCCCATTCGATGCGGCGACGCCTCCAACCACCCCGAGTCCAGTCGGGCAGAGGCGCTTTGTTTGGGCCCGGAATAGCGCGCGCTTGTGGACGCACCCGCTCGAGGCCAGGCCAAAGCCGTTCTCCTCTTCGCATCGCTCGGGGGTGGGGGAGAAATTCGAAGCCTGATTTCGTGTCATGGCCTCGGGTGCGCTTGCTCGCTCTTCGTCAACCGCGCGAGCGCTTATGCGCTGCGTTCGCCGGCCCTTGCCCGCGCGGCCCTTGGCGGGGTTCTCGGGATGGCTGTTGATTCTCCAGGCTGATTCGGCTTGGCCGATTGGGGTCGCTATTCTGGCCGCCCAGATGAGAGTTTCGCGAATCGCGTCTTGTCGAGTTCGACGACGCTTGCCCAGAAAGTGGCCGCTTCTGCTGGGGGCGATCGTCCTCTCGGCGTGTGGCGCTGACGACGGCGCCATCAGCGCCCCGCCGAATATCATCCTGATCAGCCTGGATACGGTTCGGGCCGATCATTTGAGCCTCTACGGCTATTCGAGGCCGACTTCTCCGAACCTCGATGAGTTTGCGCAGTCGGCGACGCTCTATTCCCGAGCCCATACGACGGCGCCTTGGACGCTCTCGGCGCACGCATCGCTCTTTACTGGGCTTTACCCCTCGGAGCACGGGGCAGAAATGATCCGACTCGAGCCTGACGCCAACCCGGATCTCGAACTTCCTTTGCCTCCGGGCGCGTTGACCCTGGCCGAGGTTCTCGGCGAGGCGGGTTACCGCACCGCTTCGATTTCCTCGAACCTGATGTATCTCGTGCCCCGTTACGGCTTGCATCAGGGTTTCGAGCATTTCGAAACCCTGAAGGGGAGGGGGAAGAAAGCGCCCGCGCGGGGGAATGAAGTCAATGCCCGCACCCAGGAATGGCTGGAAGAGGTGCTCGCCGACCCTGATGGAAGGCCCTTCTTTCTCTTCATCAACTACATGGACGCCCACACGCCCTATAACACGACACCCCGGCCCGGTTTTCTGGAGGATACGCCGCCCTTTTCCCATCGGAAGCGCAAATTCCATGAGGCGAGGGTCAACGGCGGCAAGCCGGGGGTTCCCCGCGCGATCCTGGAGCGAACCATCGACCAATACGACCTCTCCATCGCCAACCTCGACGATAGCCTGGGCCAATTCTTTGCTTTCTTGAGAGATCAGGATCTCTTCGAGGACGCATTGATCATGGTTGTCTCGGATCACGGGGAATACCTGGGTGAACATGATTTGCTCGGCCATGCCAAGGATGTGTATGAGGGGGCGATGCGGGTTCCGCTCATCGTCAAGGCGCCCAAGCAGGTCGAGGCGAGGCAGCAGGATGAGCTGATCTCCTTGGTTCATCTTCCGCATATGATTCTCGAGCTCGCAGGGCTCGAGGAGCGAGTCGCGGGAGACCCCTTTCCCTATCGCTGGCCCGAAGATCAGATCGAGGGACAGATGCGTTATTCGCTCTGGATCGATATTCGGGCACCCTGGGGTGCACGTTTCGATCGAGTTCGCGCGGCACTTTATGATGGCCGGCATAAATTCATTCACTCATCGGACGGAAAGCATGAACTCTACGATCTCGAAGCGGATCCCGATGAAGCCGAAAATTTGCTCCTCGGCTCTCCTCACCTCGCCGATACCTGGGCTGGGCGTTTTGCCGCGATCGCGGAAAAAGAGCGAAGAAGGCCCCCGGAACCGGACCTCGACGCCTACCCTGAAGTCGATCACGAACTCAGTGAAGAAGATCGCGAAAAGCTCCGCGCCATGGGGTATATCGAGTAAGCCGGGATCAAGCGCGCCCGCGTCCTACCGGATCATTCGAAATCACCCAGTAATTTGAGCTGCTTCTTCGACGCATTCATCCGGTAGGCGTTGGTGAGGACTTCTGTGGTCAGCGCCCAGTCGGGCTTTTCGAGGGTCATTCCCACCCAGCCGCTGGGGCCCACATAAGGGGGGACGAAGAAGCGCTCCGGGTCGCCCCCCGCCAGCCGAAATCAGATGGTTCGGGTGCCCACCGGTTTTGCTCTTTGAGGGCGTTGTCCGGGGCCGGCTTCCCTTGCGGCGTGCAGTCATGGGTGGCTTGACCTCCCGGGCCAACTCTAGCGATTTTGCCCTGTGCTACCCGTAGGGCTCGAAAGGCTCGCGACGCCATCGAGTCCGTGGACGTCGAAGCAGGAGTTCATCCGACAGCGACATGCAAGTGCTCCTCTTGGTTTCCCTATTTCTCACCGTGGCGTTTTCAGCCGGTGGCAAGTCGGTTTCGCCCTCCAATGAGGTGCCTCCCGAGGCGGCTTCGCTCTACCTGGTGCATCGACGGGGCGGCGAGTTCTTCAATCCTTGGGGCGAAATGGAGGGCAAGGCGTGGGACTTCATCCGCTGGAAGGTCTTTGATTGGAGTCCCTACGAGAAGTGGCGTAAGCCCGAACTGCCCGTGGTGGAGAACGATGGCAGCTACCTGTCTCTACCCGATCAACCTCCGAGCATCACGTGGATCGGGCACGCGAGTTTTGCGGTTCAGGATGGCGCGGATGTCTTCCTCACGGATCCGCATTTTTCCAAGCGGGCGTTGCTGCCCGCGCGCTGGAATCCGCCGGGGATTCCCCTGGAATCTGTCCCGGGCGATGCGTTCGCGGTGATTTCGCACAATCACTACGACCACCTCGACGCGGAAACCGTCGATCGGCTTCCGGCATCCATGACCTGGTTCGTCCCCCTCGGCTTGGGGGAGTGGATCCGGGAGCGGGGGCGAAAGGCGGTGGAACTCGATTGGTGGGAGTCGGCCCAGCAGGGCGCCTGGACGATCACGTGTCTGCCATCCCAGCATTGGTCCAGTCGCATCGGCCAGGCGCCGAATACCACGCTCTGGTGCGCCTTTCTCATGGACAACGGCAAGCGACGTTATTTTCACGCCGGTGATACGGGCTATTTCCACGGCTTCCGCGAGTACGGGCGGCGTTTCGGTCCCATCGATGTGGCGATGCTTCCGATCGGGGCCTACGCCCCGCGCTTCATGATGCGCTACCAGCACATGGATCCCGAGGAGGCGCTCGAGGCGTATCTCGACCTCGATGCCCAACTCTTTTACCCCATGCATTACGGCACCTTCGATCTCACCGATGAGCCTCTGGATCTTCCTCCCAAGGAATTGATGCAGGCAGTAGAGAGGCGAGGGGTCGACCCGGGACAAATTCGGCTTCTTCCTGTGGGGGGAAGGGATTTCCCCTGGAAGGATTTCTCGGGTCAACTTCAGTAATTTTTCACCGGTCGACCCTGCGGGCGCCGAGATCGCGGATACCCCTGGGATCGGCTCAGCCGTCTTGGGCGCTTAAGGGCCTCTCCCAATCAGCCAAGAGGAGCAAAAGCGATTGGCTCGTTCCCCCGAAGAGGCGGTACATGACGCAGTCGAGGCGATTGGGTCTACCCGGCGAAAGAAGTACAGGGAGACGGTCCACCTGCCCATTCACCAGATCGACGCCGCAGAGAACCCCTTTAGCTGCTTGCTAGAAGAAGACGATGTGCCGGAGTACTTTTCGGATATCTTCGAAGAAAGCCGCCCCGAGTGGATCGGGAGTACCTGTCGCTTGGATGCGTTCGAAGTACTGATCCGGGATGACGACAAGGTGGCCTTTCTTGTCCAGGCAGCGCGTTTGAATGCGGATGGTTCGGTGATGCAGACATTCGAAGCAATTTTTACGGTGGCCAGGCGGGGGGAAGATTGGCGATTGATCAGCCGGAACCCGTTCAACGTGACCCGGGCCTGAAATTATTGGGTCGAAGATTGAGACCGCGAAAGGAGGCCGAATGACATCGCGTCGTTCGTGGCTGGATCGTTTGTTGGGGCTCGCGTCTCCTCGGGTCGTCGCCGATCATACGCCGCCGATACGCCAACACGCGCCGGGTGTCTGGACGGTGGAGCGTCGACTGAGCATGCCCGGCGGGCCGAGTCTTCCGGCGAATGCCACTGTCTTTCGGCTCGAGAGCGGCGGGCTCGTATTGATCGCGCCTCCGGCCATGAGCGAAGCCGCGGGCATCGAGGCCCTGGGGCCGGTGGACTCGGTGGTTGTGCCCAACAGCTTTCATCACCTCTTTGCTCCCGAGTGCATGGCTCGCCATCCGGGCGCACGGCTGATTGGCCCGCCTGGGCTGAGGGATCGAGTGGCCGGGCTTCCGCCCCTGGAGGAGTTCGAGGCGGGTACAGAGGGTCCCTGGCCCGGCGAGATCGAGTTCGCCGTATTGGGCCCGGTTCGCCAGGTCTGTGAAGTTGCTTTATTTCACCTGCGCAGCCGAACCCTCGTTCTCACGGACGTCGCCTTCAACCTGCGGAAGATCGAGCGCCGACTGGATCGCGTCTTTTGGCGCATGGTGGGTGTGGGATCAACTTTCGGCCCGACCTTCGACTCGCGCATGCTTCTGCTCAGGGATCGGGTCGCCGCTTCGCGCTTCGTTTCGGAGGTGGCCCGCTGGCCGATGGAGCGGATCATCGTGGCCCACGGAGAAGTCCTCGAGGAGAATGCGAAGGCCGAGTTTCTCCGCGCGTTCAAGGCCTATCTCCCCGAAGAGGATGTCACTTGAGTTCGCGCGTGTGGTCTCTTAGCTGAGGTAGCCCAGGAAATCGGGCTGAAGTTCGATCATCCTTTCGACCAGGGTTTCGGCATCGCTCACCTTGTCCACCACGGGGTCTACGAGTAGGGCCTGGAGCACCAGGTCCTTCGAGCCGTCGATGATCGCCTGGGCGCAGAGATCGTGGATGGCGACCTGGTTGGCCAGGAGTCCCGCGAAGCCTCGGGGCATGCTTTCCAGGCGAATGCCTTGGACGCCGCTTCCATCCACGCGTCCCGGGACCTCGACGACCATGAAACTCGGCAGGCAATCCAGGAGGCCGCGATTGGGAAGGTTGACGGCGGCTTCTTCGTAGATCTCGTCGGTGAGGATGGCCTCGACGATTTTGACCATCCGCTCCCTGCGCGTGGCGCTGATCTGGGGGTCACTTCGCAGCGTCCATTTCTTGTAGTAGGTGTAGAAATCGCCCACCGAATCGTGGTCGGCCACTTCATGGCCCCATTGCAGGTATTCCCCGATATGGCTGTCGGTGGTGATCGGGAGGCAATGAAATTTTTCGAGCAAGACCCGGAAAGCGCCGCGCTCCGACCAGGGATGAACGACGTCGTCGCCCGGCGTCGCGTCCCCGCGAAAATCCTGTTCCTGGGCTTCGATGACCTTCTTCAGGAGGCTCGCAAAATCGGGGACTTTCTCGAAATAGGCGGGCGCCCGCTCGAGTACATCCGGGTAGGCATCCCGGCCCGAGTCGAGGTAGTGAACTTCGCTGAGAACGCTGAAATGGTTCAGACCCCCCGCCCGGAACGAGAGGTTCGAGATCGGCGTTTCCAGAATTTGGGGCAGGTGCTGGTAGAGGGAGGCGATCTCATGGCAGAGACCGACGAATCGAAGATCCGGGAAGGCGCGGTGCACGGTGGTGCAGATGCGGCTCATGGGATTGCTGTAGTTGAATATCCAGGCCTCGGGGCAAATCCGCTGGATATCCGCGCAGATCTCCAGGATCGGGGGAATCACCCGAAGCGAATGAAAGAGGCCGCCCGGGCCGCCGTTCTCGCCGAAGACCTGGCGAAAGCCGAGTTCTCGGGGGACGGACTGATCCTGTTCCCAGAGCGCAAAGCGGTCGCCCACTTCAATGGCGATGACGCAGAAGTCCGCGCCCGCCAAGGCCTCGGGACGGGAAAGCGTGGCCGAGAGCGTCGTAGCCAAGCCGTGGGTATCGATGTATTCCTGGCCCGCCTTCCGTACACGCTCCAAGGCATCCGCGTTGATATCGTGCAGGACGATATGCCCGCCCGCGAGGGGCGCGCTCTGGAAGAAGTCGCCCAGCATATCGAAGCCGAATTGGGCGCTTCCCGCCCCGATGAGGACGATTCGGTTGGACACGGCATGATCTCCTCGGCCTGGATGGCTTCACCCAGGGTATTCGAAAAAGCGGCTCTCGCGCAAAGGAAAATGGACTCGAGGCGTAAGCAAACCCGATGCCTGGCGTCGGTCCGGAGGCTAAGAAATCCTGGAACGCGTCCGATCCGTACGCGCGCGGCCCCAGGGCGATTGGAGCACCAGGGCCGATGCTGCGAGGATCAGGAGCAAGACGATGAGGCCCGTCTCCGAGAGCAGGGGGACAGGGGTTCCGCCGCCTCCACCTCCGCAGATTCCGCAATCGGCCGCACAGGTAGAGCAGGTTTCCGTGGAGTCGCAAACGAGGTCGCCGCAGAACCACGTGTTTTCGAATGTACCCGGCGTGGAACTGGTCCAAAGGGCTTGGCCGGCTCCGTTGTAGAGGACCAGGTTGCCGTCGGCTTGAAGGTGGAGTTCTGCCCCTGCCGTCCCGGAGGTCCCAGATGCCCATTTCGCCTGGCCGAATTCGTCGTAGACGACGAGGTTGCCGTCGGCCTGGAAATCCATTTGGCATTGGCTTCCCGCATTCGAAGTGTCGCTATGCCAGAGGGGTTGGCCCACCAGGGCATTGCTGACGTTCAGCAGCACCAGGTTGCAATCACTCTGCATGATGAGCCTGCGCCCCTGGGTCTGGGCCCATTGGCCGGTCCCGAGGCTGAACTGGCCGGCGCTCCAGGTGAACTCGGCTGGAATATTGGAATTCGCTGTCCAGAGGGGTTGGCCGGCACCGTTATAGACGACAAGGTTTCCATCCGCCTGAAGGCTCAGGATCCCGCCCGCGGTTCCCGAGGTACCCGAGGCCCAGAGCGGGAACCCCGCGCCGTCGTAGACCACGAAATTGCCGTCGGCCTGGAAATCCGCGTAGCAGTCGGTGCCCGCATGTTGGGTGTCGCTGTGCCAGACCATGCCGCCCGTGATCCCATTCTCGAAACTGGAGAGCACCAGGTTGCAATCGGCCTGCATTGCCAGTTTGCGGTTCTGGCTATGCAGGATCTGGGGCGGCGAAAGGCTGAACTGCCCGGCGATCAGGTTGTATTCGGCTGGAAAATTCGTGTTGCTTTGCCAGAGGGACAGGCCGGCGCCGTTGTAGATCACCGCGTTGCCATCCTCCTGGAGCCGAAGGACAGCATCCGGGGTCCCGGAAGTTCCCGAGTTCCAGAGTGCCTGGCCACCGCCGCCGTAGAGCACGAGGTTGCCGTCGCTTTGAAATTCCGTCCAACAGTTGACGCCCTGGCCCGCGGTTCCGCTCTCCCAGAGAATGCCGCCCAGGAGCCCCGCTAAGGTGCTGTAGAGCGCCAGGTTGCAATCCGCCCCCATCGCGAGTTCGCGAGAGATGCCTTGCACCGATTCGCCGCCCAGGAGGGTCAGCTTGCCGGCGACGAAAAAGGCATCGGTGCTGCTTCCGGGCACCCAGGTGCCCTCGGTTACCTGGTCATGGAAGTTCAACCAGGCTCGGCTCTGGCCCGCGGCTTCCTTGGCCTGTTTCAAGGCCTGGTTTTCCTGACTGTTGGCGGGGCGCGAAAAGAGGTGTCCGGTGGAAAGCGCATGGCAGGCCGCGACCCCGCCCGCCCAGAAATCGGCGGCGGCGCTGAGTTGCCAGCCGCCCGTGGCCGGGTGCTTGCAAGCGAAGTGGTTCAGCATCGCGCAGTTGTCATCGATCCAGCGCCCGCCCGCAATTTGAGCGGCGCAGTCTTCGTTGCCACCGAAATCATTCGGCTCGCCGCCGTCCCAACTCCAGATTCCGGCCGGCAGTCGGGGATCGTTTTGGTGCAGTTGATCAAGGTTGACGACGGTGGTCCCGCCCGCGAAGTAATTCGTGACATCCGCTGCGCTGATCGCCGCTCCGGCGCCCCCGATGCCGCCCACGGTGGTGGAGTCCTCCCAGACGCGGCTGATAGCGCCCAGGCCGGTGTACACCATGGCATTCCAGTTGGCGTCGCCGCTGCAGGCGCCCTGGTTCCAGATCACCAACTTCTTGCCCGCCGCGAGAATGTCTCCCTTGGTCAGGCTCGAGGGGATGTCGCCGCAGCCTCCGCTGCGGTAGATCAGGTGCCCGAAACGGCTGTCCACATGGCCGTAGGCCTCGCCGTGCTGCCCGTCCATGTGGTCTTCGATGTGGAGGATCAGGACCTGATCGTGGCTCGCCGCGCTGTTCAGCCAGGCCAGGATCTCATCGAGTCCTTCGGTGAAATAGCGGTCGCTGGTGCTGCAGCCCAGGTGGATCGAAGTTCCGTGACATAGGAGCAGCCGGTTCGGGAAGGATAGGACGCCCTCCATTTTAGGGGTCCAATGAACATCCAACTCGAGTGAACGCGCGCCCATCCGCAATTGGTTGTAGATGGAGTCAACCTGGTTCGGGTCGAGGTAGGAGATGGGGCCGCTGTAGACGCCGGAGTTGAAGCTGTTGTGGGTTCCGATGATATTGCTGTCCGCCAGGGGCAGGTCGAAATCCCAGAGCCTCTGTGCACTCAGGGCTTGCCCGGCCCAGCTGTTGTTGAAATCATCGATTCCATCGGCGTGGGCGAAGGGCGAAAGAAAGAGCACTCCGAGTCCGAAGAGGAAGAGGCGGCATAGGTTCGCGACGTGCACACTGCCCCTCCTTTTTTCTGGAATCGCCGCCCCGGCGAACCGTTTCAAGCCGACGGAACTGCGGCCATTCCCCGGAGAGATTAGCGGTCGAGGGGTGGTCCGTGATACGGAAAGTTCTGGCAGCTGGGTGAATGCGTCCCGGCCACTGAGAGGCTCTGCTCGGCCAAATGCCGCCCTTTGTTCGAGCGGGGCTGCCCGGCGCAGGGCGGGGTCTACGAGTTCAGCGAATTCGCTGGCGCCTAACCGCGAGACCAGCCAAGCCAAGCCCGAGAAGAAGCGCGGTGCTGGGTTCGGGTATTGCGAAGGTCGCGTCGAAATTGACGACGTCGTGGTTCTCTCCGTCGCCACCGGTCTGAGCAGACCATCCGAATGTGGCGGTGTCCAGCGCGGAAAGATCAACGGTGTAATTGAGAGCGCCGGTGGTCGCACCGGAGTTGGTATTGGTCACGGTCACGCTCAGGTTGCCGGTGGCCTCGTTGTGGGCGAGTCCCACTGAGTACGCATAGGGGTCAGGCGATCCCACGCTGCTCAAGTCGACACAGGATCCGACTTGGGAGCCATTGTTGAACACAGCGAGTCCGAAATCGACGCTGCAGGAGTCGAAGTTGTTGTAGGTGTCGAAGGTCACGGAGAGAAAATCCGTCCCCAGGCCCTGGCCCTGGATGAACGTGTCGGCTCCCACGCCGACCTCCTGCATGTGGAACGCCATGCCATCCGCCCCGGAACCGGTGGGGTAGGTGATCTGCATGGTGAAATCGAAGGTCCAGTCCCCGGCGGCCACCACCGTGGTGGGGTTGTACCAGGCGTTGCCGCGTTGGCCGCCCGCGTTGCTGCTGACCCGGAGGCGCTCATTGAGGCCGAAGGGCGGGCTGATGCCGGGATCGGTGACCCAGAACGCACCACTGCCGCCGCCGTTGACCAGCGACATATCCGCTGTGCCGTACTCTGCGCCTGAAAAATTGGCCGAGACGTTGAGCGGCAGGGCGGCTGCCGGGTGGCTGAAACTCAAGAGCGCCCAAGCGAAAGCGCAATTCAGCGCCCAATAGAGAAACCGGTGATTCAAAAGCATCGCGCTTCCTTCCCAAGGACAAGCGGTACTACAAACACGATTATTTCATGAACCGACGGGGAAAGGGAAGGAAAAATTGGCGCGGGGTCCCGACTTCTGTGCCACCCGGGGCATCGAGCGCTCGCCGTCAGTGGAAAGAACTCGTCCCCACGGGGCTCGGCGAGTTCCGGAATCCGCTGTCTTCACCTCCTGGCGAAGGGCCTGAGGGCAATGGGGCCCCCCCCGGCGTGGTTTTCCTTCGGACATGCCCTGACCTAGCTTTCGCTTTCGGAGGACAGCAACTCGGCATGGCGAATCGAGCAAGCGACGGTTTGAGAACCTATTCGGGCGCAGTGGCGCTGATCACCGGCGGCGCCTCGGGAATCGGTGCGGCACTCGCCCGCCAATTGGTGGCCCAAGGGGCCCGGGTCGTGCTGGCGGATCGCCAGGGCGATCTGGCCAAGACGGTTGCGGAATCGTTGGGGGAGAGCGCCCGGTCGGTGGTTCTCGATGTTCGCGAGGCCGAAGCCTTCCAAGGCGTCGTGGACGAAATGGTCGAGCGCGAGGGGCGCATCGATTACTTCTTCAACAACGCCGGCATTGGCATTGGAGGCCTCTTCGAGCAGCACAGCCTGGAGGACTGGCATTATATCATCGATGTCAATCTGGTCGGCGTGGTCAACGGTCTCGCGGCGGTCTACCCGGTGCTTCTTGCCCAGGGCTTCGGGCACATCGTCAACACCGCCTCCATGGCGGGCCGCGTGGGAACGCCGGGGTTGTCGGCGTATGCCGCCACCAAGCATGCCGTGGTAGGCATTACGCGCTCGCTGCGCACCGAAGCTGCGGGGCGGGGCGTACGGGTTTCCGCTTTCTGCCCGGGCGTCATTCGGACGGAGATCTTGAACGATGGCGGCGTCTTCGGGCGCTTCGCCACGCCCGACCGCGCCGCGCCGAGCGGGGACGAGCTGGAGCGCGTGGGGCCGATGGAGGTTGATGAGTTCGCCCGGGCGGCGCTTGGACGCGTGGCCCGCAACCAGGAAATCATCGTGCTTCCGCGGAAATGGGCGATCCTCGATCGGATCGATCGGATCTTCCCCCGCTTTCTGCCCTGGTTCTCGGGGCGACGCTTTCTGGCAGAGTACGAGCGCAATGCCGCCGAGAACCAGCGCGCAGACTAGGCGCCGATCCGTTGCCCGTGGGCGAAGGCGACTGGGCTTCGAATCGCCGGGGTTCAGTAGCTCCGGGGCAGACCCAGGACGTGCTCGGATACGAAGTTGAGGATCATCTCGTTCGAGATGGGGGCGATTCTCGACATGCGTGATTCGCGCCAATAGCGCTCGACATTGCACTCCTTGGCGTACCCCATGCCACCGAAGGTTTGAACCGCTCGGTCACACGCGCGATAGGCGGCTTCGCTTGCACGCAGCTTCGCCATGTTGGCCAGCGCGCCCACATCGTGGCCTTCGTCGAAGGCCCAGGCGGCCTTCTGCCAGAGAAGCTCGGCTGCTTCGAGCTCCGAGTAGGCATCCGCCAGGGGGTGCGCGATCGCCTGGTTCATGCCGATGGGTCGGCCAAAGACTTCCCTCTCCCGCGCGTAATGGACGGCCTTGTCCAGAGCCTGCCGGCCAATACCCACTGATTCCGCCGCCAAGACGATTCGCTCGGGGTTGAGCCCATCGAGCAGACAGCGAAAGCCGTTGCCCACCTCGCCCACGATGTCCGATTCGTCGACGGGAAGGTCGTGGATGAAGAGTTCGTTGGAGTTCACTGCGTTGCGTCCGCATTTGTCGATGGGGCGGATCTCGACATAATCGGGGTCGAGGTCGATCAAGAAGAGGGTCATGCCCTGGAGCGGCTTCTGGCATTCCTCCCTGGGCGTCGTGCGTGTGAGCAAGAGGCATTTGCTGGCCTGCTGGGCCTTCGAGTTCCAGATCTTCTTGCCGTTCACGATCCAGCGTTCGCCGTCCCGTCGGGCGTGGGTGCGGATGCGGGATGTGTCGGTCCCGGCATCGTCTTCGGTGACCCCAAATGAAACGTGCAATTCCCCGCTCGCCGTGGGCGGCAGGTAGCGCTGCTTCAGCTCCTCGGAGCCATGGTGGATGACCGGTCCCATCCCGAAAATGGAGAGGTGCAAGGCTGACGCGGCATTCTGAACGCCGGCGCTATGCCCCACGGTGCCCAGGAGAACCGCGGCGTGCATGATTCCCATGCCGGCTCCGCCGTATTCCTCCGGCACCACCACGCCGATCCAGCCCTGCTCGGCGAATGCGTTGTAGAAGGCCCAGGGGAACTCGTGCTTTTCGTCGTGCTCCCGCCAATAGTCGTCGTCGAAACCGTCGGCGAGCCGGCGCGCCTCGTGGCGGATCTGTTCGAGTTCAGGGCTAAGTCCGAAATCCACCGCTGGAGGATAACGCGAGGGACGGACGTGTCATCGGCTGATCTTGCCCGGACTTGGCCGTGGGGTGACATCCACTAAGCTCTACTTTTATAATTCACGCACAGAACGTAGGCTATAAGGGGCCGGTTCCAGCGACCGTTTGTTGACGGATGCAGCGGGTGACCCGGATAAGGAGATGAGTCGATGAAGCCGGTTTGTTTGGTGATGGGAGCGGGCGCAGGGATAGGCGCTACTACCGGCGCGCGCTTTGCGAAAGAGGGCTACCACGCTGTTCTATGCCGTCGGAGCGATGCGGCTGGTCTGGAGAGCGCGGTGAAAGGCATCGAGAGTGAAGGCGGCTCCGCGTCGGGCTTTTTGCTCAACGCGATTGAACCGGATGTGATCGAGACGCAAGTCGCCGAGATCGAAAATACGATCGGGCCCATCGAGGTCGTGATTTATAATCTGGGAGCGCAGATTGGCGATCGTTCCCTGCAAGATACGAGCTACAAGGCCTTCGAATTGGGCTGGCGAATGGCGACCTTCGGCTTGTTTCGTGTTGCCTCGACGGTCTGTCCGCTCATGGAGGCAAGGGGTAAAGGCACCCTCATCGTGACGTCAGCAACCGCTGCCGTAAGGGGAAATGGCGGACAGCATTCCCATGCCGCCGCCATGGGGGGTAGGAGAATGCTCTGCCAGTCTCTCAACGCTGAGTTCTCTTCCAAGGGAATTCATGTGGCTCACGTTCTGATCGACGGGGCGGTGGATGCGCCGGACACCTTGGGGAAGATGCTGGGTGCCGAGTTGTTTCAGAAAATGCGCGAAACGCGCGGAATGGAAAACGATGGCTTGATCTTGCCCGAGAAAGTCGCCGAGACCTATCTTCACCTGGCTCAGCAGCACCGATCGACTTGGAGCTTCGAGGTGGATATTCGGTCCTTCTCGGACAGGCCCTGGTGGAACCACTAGCGTCAGGTTCCGCGCACACAGGCGTCGGGGCTGGCTCATCCGGAGCGGGCTGAGGGGGCATGTCCGGCGAGAGAGCAGGAAACCTTGCCCGATGCCTCTAGGGTTCCGGAGTCTCGCGTTGGAAGACCCAGTAGACCCGCTTCCCAGTCGGGGCCTCGAAGGAAAAGCGTTCTTCGAGCGCGAAGCCCATCCCTGTGAGGGTGTTCCAGAATCGAATGCTCATCTGTTCGTAGTGGGCGATGAATGTGCCGATCTCGTGCTCGGAATCCAGGAGGCGCAGGGTCCTCGAATTCGCGGGCACGAATGACCAGCGTACGGGATAGTGGGCAACCGCATAGTCAAGGGAGATCTCGAAAGGAGAGACCAGGAGTTTATCCCGGTCGATATCTATTCTTTCGAGCCGTTCGATCGCCCGGGCGCCGTAGTCTGACGACGTTGCATCGGCCATGTCCAGGGAGATTCGGCCGCTCCAGAGCACGACCAGGGCAGCGATTGTCCAGGGCAGGAGAACTTTGAATTTGCGAAAGGGCCCTTCGCTAATCCGCTCCCGGGCGTGAACAAACCAGCCAATCAGTACCGGGGAGGCGGCTATCGCGGCAAGGGGAAAAGTAAAAAGAGTCGACCGCACGCCGCGATAGTAATTCCAGTCGTAGAGTGTGAACAGCATCCCGAAAACCGTGATCACCAGAAGTGCAGTTCCGATCGCCAGCTTGCGCTTGGCATTGAGAAGGCCGATTGCCGTCAGGGCGATCAGCCATAGAACGGGCTCCACAGCCTGCCAGCGCTCCGTCACACTGTTCCCGATGATTTGGAAGTTGCGAATTACGTTCCAGAAAATCTTGGAGGTCCACTCCCATGCCGAGGGAGCGAGCGGTGGGGGAAAAGCGTTGGCGTAGTTGAACTGGCCCACGAGAGGCCAGGTCAGGGGCAGGGATCCCTTTCCCGAAGCGATTTGAATCGCCATCACCAGGGATAAGGTGCAGAGAGAGCCAAGGACGGCGATGGCAGCATTTGCCCAAGGTCGGAAGCGCCCCTCCTGGATCGAGAGCAGCGCCATGGGGATGACGAGCAGCGCGCCTGTTTCCCGGATCAGGAAAGGGGGGATCAGTAGAAAAGGAATCCAGAGTGCACGGGAGCGCACCGGGAGATGGGCAAATACGCAAAAGGACAAGACGCAACACGCAATGAAAAGCATTTGGGGCATGGCCGTGAAGGCAAAGAGGCCGTTCATCGGGAGCGCAATGAAAATGGCCGCTGCCAATCCGCCCGAGGGTGCGCCAAAGAAACGACGCCCAATCAGGAAAATGCCCACAGCGGCAATGATGAAGGAGAGCAGGGCGGGGGCTCTCCAAACCATGGGGCCGTCGCCGAATAATTGATAGGCGGTAGCCAGGGCGTAGTAGGTACCCGGCATGTAGAGGCGCCAATTGGGCTCTTCCACATAGGCGGGGTAGACGAGGTGGCTGCGGAGTTCCCCGGTATCCGCCAGCCAGCGGGCGGTGGTGATGTAGCCCGCCTGGTCGTTGAAGCCGAAGCCGTGGCCTTCGACCAGGAGTTGATCCGTCGTGTAGATGGTCGACAAAGCGCACAATACAGTCAGCGCGCAGAGTGCTACGCAAATCGAGCCGAGGAGACCCTCTTGGGCGGATGGTTCTCTCATGGTCAGCGACTAGTCCTCCCACTCGGGGGGGTCGTCGACACTCAGGTAGCCCAGCGCCCCTAATGCCTCGCGGCTTTCGGGATCGATCTCGTCAAGTGTGTTCGCATGCTCTTGGCGCACGCCGCTTCTCTTCGCAACGACCGCGCGAAGGGTAGCGAGTACCGATGGGTCGACCGCGTCGACGGCGAGGGGTTGCTGTTCGTCGGGATCATTGAGGATGTCAAAGATCTCCTCACGTACCAGTTCGCCTTCGCTTGTCGTGCTCTGGATCAACTTGTAGCGAGGGCCTACGGCAGCCTTGAGGGCCACTTCGTATCTATCCAATTGCTTGCTTGACCGAATCCTTTCGAATACGTCGAGCGAAATCTTCGGATATGCCAAGGACGCCTCGAGCACTCGATGCTCGGGCAAGGGCTGGCGTAGATCCACGCCGGAGGCGTGCTCGGATGGTGTGATGCCCGCCGCTCCAAGCGCAGTTGTGTAGATGTCTCCGATTTGTACAAGCGTCTTTTCGACGGATCCGGGCGAAAAGCCGGGCCCGCGTGCAAGGAGAGGAATGCGCAGGTTGCTGTCGTAGAGGTTGAAAAAGTGACCAACATGACCGTGATCCCCCAGGTTCTCTCCGTGATCGGAGAGGATGAAGACAAGGGTATTGTCGGGGTCACTCTGTTCATCTACGGCTGAGACGATGGCGTTCGTAATCGCGTCTGTAAGTTTGAGCGTTCCGTCGTACATCGAGGCGAGCGTCTGCCATTCGTCGGGCGAGAGAGGGTCTTTTCTGAAGTAGTGGCGAAGAAGAAGACGCATTGTATTCGCAGCCGGGTAGTAGTCCCGAATCGCTTCGAAGCGGGCCTGGCGCGAGGGCAGAAAATCGCGAGCCGAGTCCCAATCGGGCAAGTAGGGCAGATGGGGATCAACGAGGTTGACGAAGAGAAAATAGGGGCGCGACTCGTCTCGGTCCTCATCGAGCCAACGCAGAACTTGCCGAGCAACGTAATGTGTCTCGGGTGGTCGCGAGACGCCTTCTCGGTCCGAGGCGAGGCTCAGGATATGCTTCGGATAGATTCCCTTGTTGAGGTTCTCGTAATGTTCGAAGCCGCGATGAAGGCCGGAAAGCTCGCTTACCCACATATTCGCGCTGAAAGCGGCGGTCTGATAGCCGGCGTCATCGAGCTGTTCCGCGAGGAGCGGAAGCGCGCTGTTGACCGAAGGAAGCAGTTGGGTAGCTCCGTGGACTTCGGGCCCTGCTCCGGTAAAGAGCGATGCGTGGGCAGGGAGTGTCCAACTCGAAGACGAGTAGGCACGATCGAAGCGCGTGCCCTCGGCGGCGAAGGACTCGAGGAAAGGGGAGGTCGGGTTGGGGCTTCCATAGACCGACAAGCGATCCGGCCTCACGGTGTCCTGGACAAGAATCACGATATTGGGCCCGGTGGGCGCCTTGCCGCAGGCGAGTGAGCCGAAGAGGAGGACCAGCGCCCCAATCCAGACAAGGTTCTTCAGCACCTGAGGCTTCCTTGGATGCGAAGAGCGCCTGTTCTCTACCGCGCGTGGTTGCCGCCGAAAGCGAAGAGGGGCCGGAAGCGGGTTCAGGCTCAACCGTTCTTCTCCTCGATTTCACGGGGGGCTACGGGACGTTCCTGCTTCGGGTGGATGTTGTCGTAAAACGGGCCAGACGACCACCTCCGGCCGCGAAGTTCTGGTCGATGTAATCGGCGTTGGATGAGAATGAGTATCGAATTCGGGGCCAGATGTTCGGGCCTGGGGCTTCGCGGCGCGTGGCACCCGATGGATTGATGATCCGAGGGACAAAAAGGGTACAGTGCCTGGGTGGCAAGATTTTTCGAAAACCTGATCGCGCGGGGTACGTTTCCCCTGGCCATAGTCGGCTGCATCGCAGCCGCTATAGTGCAAATGCGGGCCGGAGTTGCGGTCGAGGTCGCGACTTCGACGACGATTCTTGGGGCGTACGTATTCCTGGCCGCCCTCGAGCGATTTTTCCCTCTGCACCCGGAATGGTCCATATCCCACGGCGATGGTCGCGCGGATCTGGGGCTGGGTATTACCAATGCTGCCCTCACTTTTGCCGTGCAGCCCGTGCTTCTGGGTCTTGGCGCGGGCCTAGCGGGATGGCTCGCCGTAAATTTCGGCGGGTCGCTCTGGCCCAATTCATGGCCCCTTGCACTGCAACTGATTCCGGCCCTGCTGCTGGCGGAACTCTTCGAGTACACATGCCACCGCGCGATGCACGAAGTGCCCTGGCTTTGGCGGATCCACGCTCCTCATCACAGCGCGACTCGGCTTTATTGGTTCAATGCTCTTCGTTTCCACCCGCTGGATACTCTTCTGGTGGGACCGGGCAAGCTGATCCCCCTGGTGGCGCTTGGCGCGGGTGAGCAATTGCTCGCTCTGGTCATCGTATTTGCAGCGGTACACGGTTCGTGTCAGCACGCCAATATTCCGTGCCGAATCGGTCCATTGAATTGGGTATTCAGCATGGCGGAATTGCATCGCTGGCATCACTCCCCCATCGCCGCGGAGGCCAACCACAACTATGGGGGCAACTTGATTGTTTGGGATATCGTCTTCGGTACCCGGTGGCTGCCCGAGGGCCGCGAACCGCCGGTTCGGACGGGGATAGAAGAGTTGCCGAGTTTTCCCCGAACCTATCGCGCGCTGATGGGCGCTCCGTTTCGCTGGCGGGAAATTCTGCGAGAAGGTGGCCGATAGAAGTTGGCCGATAGAACTTTGCCGATAGAACTTTGCCGATAGAACTTTGCCGATAGAACTTGGGGATTTATGAGGTGGGCCCAGCGGTCGACTCAGGCTTGAATTGGGTCTGGTCTGGCAGGGGGCAGGGTCGGCGAACGGGAAAAAGGGGAAAGAGAAATGGGCTGGGGTTTCTTGCTTATCGCGGTGGTCTTGGAGGTCGCGTGGGCTTCCACGATGAAATGGACAGATGGGTATACGCGCCCTGGCCCGACTGCAGTGAACTTCCTTCTCAGTACCGCCAACCTCGTCGTGTTGGCTCAGGCCATGAAGGTTCTGCCTACCGCGTTGGCGTATTCCGTTTGGACGGGGTTGGGCGCTGTGGGCGTTGCGTTGGTCGCCTTCTGGTTTCAGGGCGAGCCTTTTGGCGCAGCCAAAGCGGCCTGTATTGGAATGATTGCCCTCGGTGTGATTGGGCTGAAGGGATTGAGCCCGGCTTGATGGGGAAGGGCTAGCTGGCTACTGAAGCGCGTGTGCCTTGTCGGGCCGAGAGCGAGGGCGCGCTGACACAAAGGAAGGTTGAGATGGAGATTGCGAGCGGCGGGCCCGAGAAAGGCGCTGCGCCTCTGAGGCTGATCGGTATCGAAATGTCACCCTACTCGCTCAAGGTGCGTAGTTATCTTCGCTACAAGCGAATTCCCTTCGAATGGATCGGCCGGAATAGAAGAACCGAGGCGCTATTTCAAAAACATGCCCGGGTGCAATTGATCCCCCTTGTCCTTTTTTCGGATACCGACTCGATGCAGGATTCCACGCCGATCATCGAACGACTCGAAGCAGAGTACCCTGAGCCCAGTATTCACCCCCCGGTGCCAGCTGCGCGCTTTGTTTCCGCGTTGCTCGAAGAGTTCGGAGACGAATGGTGCAACAAGCTCATGTTCCAATACCGTTGGGGGCCGAAGGAGGACGCCCGGTCCGCAGCGCGTCGAATTTCCGCCCTGATGATGCCTGCTTTCCCGATGAATATATTGCGGCCCTTGATTGTTCCGTTCATGATCCGGCGCATGGTGCCGCGAATGGCATTTGCCGGGGCGAATTCCACGAATGCGCCGCATCTCGAGCGTTCCTGGGTTCGGACGGTTGAGCTCCTTGAGGCGCATTTGGAGAAGCGACTCTATCTTTTTGGCGGTCGGCCGGCGTTTGCCGATTTCGGTATTTGGGGAAATCTGAACCAGGCGTACTCGGACCCTTCATGTGGTCGGCATTTGCGCCATAACGCGCCAGCCGTCATACGCTGGATCGAGCGGATGGATTCTCCTTCCCTTGAAGGCCCCTTCGAGTCGATCAACGCATTGGCACCGACGCTATGCCCGCTCCTGGAGGAGCAGGTGGCGGGCCGTTTCCTGCCCTGGACGGAGGCGAACGCCAAGGCGTTGGAGGCGGGCGAAAAGGAGACGGCCCTCGAATTCGACGGCCAGCCCTACGTCCAGAAAACATTCAAATACCACGCCTGGTCTTTGGGAGAGTTGAGGGGGAAATTCGAGGCAATGTCCGGCGACTCAGAGCTGCGCGACTTGCTCGAGCGAACGGGCTGCGCACCTTATTTTTCTTGACGTACGGGGACAGGCGCTTCTCTGGTTTCTGAGTCGAGGTTGGCTGCCTTGCGAGATTTCGACTGCGCCGCGCGCGAGTGCATCGATGGCCTGTCGATGCATTGGCTGAATGGGAGCATGGAACCTTGCTCATGGTACTATCTCGCTCGCATGGAGATGATGGGATTCACCGGGTGAGCGCCGCGGACACGGGAGCCGGTTCTGGGCGCTTCGCCGAGGTCGACGCGCTGAAGGGCGTAGGCATTCTTCTCGTGGTTCTGATCCACTCTCTGCGCCCCAGTTGGGACCCCGGAATTTCCGGCGCCGAACTCTGGCTTGGTTCTATTACCCGTTTCGCTGTCCCCGGATTTTTTGCTGCGT
Organism: Myxococcales bacterium; assembly: GCA_014240165.1. Lineage (GTDB taxonomy): Bacteria > Myxococcota_A > UBA9160 > UBA9160 > UBA4427 > JAZXM01. The sequence goes on from JAAZXM010000003.1 coordinate 42,945, forward strand.
CCGGGTATCTCTACGCCACGGGTCAGCCCATTGCAGGCGCGGTCGTTGGCCGCAGGCTCTTGCGGCTATTCGTTCCCTACGCGGTGGCCTCGTTGGCGGCCCAGGCCTTTTTTTGGGTGACTTCGAGTCCGCCCAAAACAGGTGCCGTGTGGAGCGATCTCCTGCTCGCTGCGTCTTTCGGCGCGTATTATTTCGTGTTGATACTCGCGCTCTTCATCGTTTGCTCGCCTCTGTTGGCAAGAATGGGAAGCCGAAGCGTGGCTATCCTCCTGATCCCGCTCCTGATTGCTCAGTGGTTGATGGAAACGGGCACCGTCCCGTCCGCGAGTTTCTTCTGGCACCTGCGCAATCCCTTTCTCTGGGCTGGCTATTTTGTCCTCGGCTGGTGGGTTCGACTGCATCACGATGCGATCGTGGCAGCGGTGGCTCGAAAGCGTGGGCAGTGGATCGGGGTGATGTTGGTGGCGTGGTTGCTCCTGATCACAACCCTGGCTTTTTCGTCGGGGATGGCTCTCATGGTTATCAGTTCCACGGCTTGGCTGACGATTTTCGTCAGCGTCGCTCTGGTTTTTGTTGTTTCGGCGGGACGCGATCTTCCCGCCACGGTTCGTCCAGCGCTGGGTTGGCTCAGCGATGCGAGCTACCCCCTATACCTATTCCATCTCTTCTTTCTCAGCCTGGTCGCTCCCGCGATGGGCATGGGTAAAGGGCAGTTCGAGGCGGGAAAGCTCTTGGCGGTCTGGGCCTCCGGCGTAGTGGGCCCCATCGTGCTTCTCTGGTTGGGGCGCAGACTGCTTGGGAGCCGGTCTCGGCTGCTATTTGGCGCTTGAGCTGAGCGCGCTCGTGGATTCGCTGACGGGATCAGTCGGTCCATCCCAGGGCCTTCGCACGGGCTTTCCGGGTTTTGCATCGAGGTCGAGTTCCCCGTTCCGAATGACGGGAACCCCGCTCACGATGACGTGGCGCATCCCCTCGCTCACCGGCCGCGGGGCCTGGAGGGTTGCGCGCACCCGAATCTCCGACAAGTCGAAGACGACAAGATCCGCATCGGCGCCCAATTGGATGCGGCCTTTTTTCTTCATGGCCGGGACTTGGCTCTCGAGGGCACGAGCAGGGTTGTATGCCCCCATTCGAAAAGCGTCCATCAGGCTGAACTCGTTCCACTCTCGCACCCAGAGTTCGAGGAAGCGCGTATAGGTCGCGACACCGCGTGGATGGGCCCAGGCCTCTTCGGGCAGGGGCCACGCATCCCCGGGAATCAGGCGACCCTGACGGTCGCTCCAGGGCATGGCATCCGAGGCCAGGACGATGCCAGGAAAGTCGAAGGATTCGCGCTGGGTGGCGCGGTGTTCGAGATTTTGCTCCGAATCCCGGTGGAGAAGGAAGATCATCGCAGCGGGGTCTTTGGCGCGCAGGTCGGCGAGTTCGGCATCGTCGGCGATGGGCCGACCGTAGTAGAGGATGTCGGATGGGACGAAGCCGCGACTGAAGTGGGGGAGTTCTTCGGGCGCCAGGAATTCCGCTCCCAGGACGGTCGAGCCCGTTTCTGCCACGAGTGCTTCCACGTCGATCCACGCACCTTTCGCCTGGGCTGCGGCGATCATGGGCAGGGTGGTTTGCACCGTTGCGAGAGAGATGTGGCAAACGTACCAATGAGCCCCTGTGGTAATGGCATTCGAGATAATCTCTTGGATCGCCGCAACATCCCCACCTGGATCTGCGCCGCCCCAGAAACGGGGGTGACTCATGATGGGGACGTTCTGGCGAGCAGCCAGGCGCGAAAGCGCCCTGATTTCCGAGTGGGGAACGCCGGGCGCGTAGCCGTGAGTCAAGCCGATCCCCAAGGCGCCTTGCTCGAGTCCCGCCTTCAGGAGTGCAAGAATTTCAGCTTCCTGTGTAGGGCTCGCCGCTCGTGTCCAAGCATTGTTCCTGACTCCTTGAAGGTAGGCCGCCAGGCTGCCATCGGGCGTGATGCCTCCGAGGATTTGCATGCGCGCGAGTCCCCAACTGGCAGTCCATCCGTAGTGGGTGGCTCGTCCTTCACGGGCTGCGCGCGCATAGGCCGCGGCCACGGGCAGTTGTCCGACTTCGGCTTCGATGGCGGTCGTGACCCCATCAAAGAGTTGGAGGCGGCCGCTGAGCAGGGTGCCGCCATGCGCATGGAGGTCGATAAAGCCAGGGCCGACGACCATGTCCGTGGCGTCGATGATGTCCCGTCCCGATAAAGGGGCTGGCGAGAGAGCCGCGATTCTTCCCGCCTGAATTCCCACATTGAGATATTTTTCTGTACCCGAAGCGGGATCGAGCACTCGGCCGCCCTGGATGACAAGGTCGTAGCTCGCGCTCCAAGCGTTGGGGGTGGCCAGGCCGATGTAGGCGGTGATGGCCAACATCTGCCGAAGGCGACTCGATCCTGGGAATGAGCGGGTGGGCAGGCGCTTCGGCTCGCGCCGAAATTGGCTTCGCTTCGCGACTTGCCGCAAAAACCCCCGCAGGATCGCCATGGCTGGGTACGCTAAGCGCACTGGACGCATTCGGCAAGTCCGCGAATTCGCTCGTCGGGCGCCGAGCGGTGCTGGAGTCGGGCCCCGGCCGCCCCCGGGCCCGCGAAACAAGCTGGCTCCCTGATTGGTGGGCGAATCCAGGCGGTGCTAAGGGTGGTTCCCACATGACTGGGTCGCGCGGCTGTCGAATGTTGCTGGTTTTGACTCGACGTTGCCTTCGATCTTGGATTGTTCTCCGCCTGAAAACTGCATAACCCTTTACGTACTTTGCTCTTGCTGAATCAGCTGATCTCAAGGAGATTTGATAATGATATTCCGATCGCTTCGAGCCGCCGTGCCGCACCTCTTAGTTCTTTCCCTGTCCCTCTCGTTGCTGGCGTTGCCCGCGTTCGCGGACTCCGACTCTGATGAGGACGAAAAGAAGAAGACAATGACGGGAGTTTGGGTCACTCGGCCCGCGGCTCCCTTTGTCTACCAGGACCCCGATGGCTTTGAGCTCGGTGTGGCTGCCCCTGTCAAGGAAATCACCCTCATGCGATGGGAACTCGAGGAGGATGAGAACGGCTTGATCACCGGCTACAACACCTACTACTCCATGGACGATCAGGGCGGAAGCCAGTCCCGGGGTACGCTCTGCATGGTGGGTGCGCGCCAGGGCTCAAAGGTGCTGCTCTCAGAGGCGTACGCTGTCTACGGCGGATTTCCCGTGCCCGAACTGTCGACCCTGACGATATTCAGATTCGATTGTGAGAAGCGCGGACGGAACAAGCTCAAATGCATGGGAGATGGCCTGAGCAGCATCCCGCCCACTGTTCTGAAGGCTGTTCTGGTTCGCTCGAAGCGAGCGGGGGATCTGATTCCGGTTCCCGAAGCAGCTCGGGAGATTTGCCAGCCCGGCGCCTAGCGGCAACGAAACCGCCCGGCTCTCGAGGCCCTGAGCCACGGGGGCCGGGCGGAGCGCTAGCGCCCTTCGAAGCGCGGCTCTCGTTTTTCGACGAAAGAAGTCACGGCTTCCTTGTGATCCCGGGTCCCGGCGGTCCGGATGAGTCCCCGAGCTTCCTGTTCGAGGCAGGAGGGGAGATCTGCGCGGAGGGCGTGGTCCAGGTTCTTTTTCATTTGCGCGAAAGCCAGGGAGGGGCCCGAGGCCAGTTGCTTCGCCAGGGCTCGGGTTTCGGCTCCAAGTTGATCGTCGTGGACGACCCGATTGACGAGTCCCCACTCTTCGCATTGGCGTGCGGGAATGCGCGCGCCCGTATAGAAAAGTTCGCGTGCGCGCGCGGTGCCGACCATTTGGGTGAGGAAGAAACTCGCCCCGTAGTCGCCGGAAAGGCCGATGCGCGCGAAGCCGGTGGTCATGAATGCGCTCTCGGCAGCGATTCGCAAATCGCAGGCAAGGGCGATGGAAAGGCCAGCCCCGGCTGCAGCGCCCGGCATTGAGGCCAGGGTCGGTTTGGGCATGGCATAGAGCGCACCCGTCAGGGTCTTCTGCCTTTCCGTCAAATCGGCGATGGCTTCCTCGGGCCCCTTGGGTCGAGGCCGGTCGGGGTCGCGGTTGCCCATGCCCTTGACGTCGCCGCCGGCGCAAAAGCTGGTGCCCGTGCCCGTGAGGACCACGCAGCGGACCTCGGGATCTTCGGCGGTCTGGGCGATCATGCGCCGAAGGGCAGGGCTGACGATATCGCCCAGGGCATTCCGAACCTCGGGGCGGTTGAAGGTCAGCGTGGCGACGCCATCTTCGAGCGTGGCCAGGAGTTGGTCGGTCCCCGTATCGAGCGTTTTGATCTTGCGCGTCATGCAGGGGATACTAAGAGATCACCGGTGCTCGCAACAGTTGCGGGGCGCTGGGAGTTGCCTTCCTGGGGCGCTCTTCGAGTTCTATACTCGTCCAAAGAGTCGGGTGTGGGCGCTCTCGTAGCTCGAGGCAGCGCGCCGAAGACAAGACGTTATCCGTGGGTTTTTCTGGAGAATTGGCCAATGAGCGATGCATTGATCATCGAGCGGGACGGGCGGGTTGTGACCCTCATCAACAACGATGCTCCCTATAACCGAATGACGCTCGATTTCATGGATGAACTCGAGTCGGCGGTGGAGGGTCTCGCCGAAGACGATTCGGTGGGCGCGGTGGTGATTCGGGGCGCGGGCGACGAGCACTTCTCGGTAGGGATGAACCTCAAGCAAATGGGGGAGGGGGTGCAGAGGAAGGGCAGCTTCGAAGGCGTGCTCGACCAGCGGCTGCGTGTGATCTCGATGATCGAGAACATGAACAAGCCCTGGGTCGCGACGCTCTACGGCTATTGCCTGGGTGGCGGGCTCGAGCTTCCGCTGGGATGCCACTTTCGCTTGGCGGCTGCGGAGGGGGCAAAGATCGGACTTCCAGAGATGGATCTCGGCGCGGTTCCCGCCTGGGGGGGCACGGCCCGGTTGGTGCGCTGCGTCGGTCGTGATGCGTCGCTGGATATGATCCTCCGTGCCAAGAAGATTTCCGGCCCCGAGGCGTTGCGCATCGGTCTCGTTCAAGAGGTGTGGCCCAACGACGAATTGCAGCAGCGCGCCCATGACCTGGCCCGGGAATTGGCCACCATGCCGAGTAGCGCCGTGGCGGGTGTGCTCGAGGCCATCGTGGGCTCGGGCGAGAAATCTCTCGAAGAGGGGATCGCTGCTGAGCGTCGTGCCGTGGTGGCGTGCATGGATACGGCGGACTCCAAGGAGGGTATGCGCGCTTTCCTGGAAAAACGCCCGCCCCGATTCCATCAGGAATAGGGCCCGGGTTGCGCCAGGACCCAACGCATCAGGGGCGGCGCACCATCCACACGTTGCGAAAGAAGACCGGGTCCCAGTGATCCTGGAGAAGGAGGGGATTCGGTTCGGGAGTCTCGTCCTTGCCCAGCCCGGTGGGTCCCGAGAGGGCGATATCATCGTGGATGACGACTCCGTTATGCCGCACACTGATGCGGGCGGGCGCGATCTTTCGTCCGTCAGGGTCGAAGCGCGCTTCGCTGAACTCGATGTCGTAGGTCTGCCACTGGAGGGGCGGGTAGCTCATGTTGACCCGCGGGCTGAAGGCTTCGTAGATTGCCCCGGCCCCGCGTGGGTGGGGGGCGAGGCCGAAGGAGTCGAGCACCTGAACCTCGTACCGCTCCTGGAGGTAGATGCCGCTATTGCCCCGCCCCTGGTCTTCGGAGCCCGGCATATAGGGCGTTCGGAATTCGACGTGAAGGCTGAGGTCACGGTGGGGCTCAGCTGTTCGAGCGGGTACCCCCAGCAGCCCCCGCTCATCGGCGGAACCTTGGGCAAGGTGGCGCGTGGGTGCATCGGCAAAGAGGATTTCGGCCTCCGCGGGCGGCTTCGCCCCCTCGGTGGGGCTCCGGCGCACGACGCGTTGAAGCGAGAATTCTTCTCCGCTTCCGCTTTGGCCAACGAGATGACCCTCCCGGGCGGCGCCTTGCCAGTCGCCGGAGAATACGATGCCTCCGCCCTCGCTTCGCCCCGCCGCCACGAATCGGGGACCGCCATCGAAGCCCTCCCCGGGAAGTCCGCCCCGGAGCAAAACCCCGCGAAAGCGCCCCGAGCCCAGGGCAATCACCTGGGCCGCAAAAGGGGCGCCCGCGGCGCGGTATTCCCCCTGGAGTCGATAATCAGGACCGGCGCTGCTCGGTTCGAGATGGGCTTCGCCGCTGCAGCCCATAAAGGCCGCGAGCAATAGAGTCGTTGCTGCCCGCCCAAAAGGCTCGGTTCGGCGCGAAGCAGCAGCGAAAGCCCGCGTCATCGCCGGCTCCGGGGCTGCGGCGGCGCCATCAGGCGGTCAGGATGCTCCACCAATGGCCTCCGTTTCGGGCGACATAGGTTCCCAGGAAGATGAGCAGGAAGAGCGTGATGGCCCCCATGGCCCCGATCCAGATTCGTCCGCGGGTGCCTTGGGGCATGTCTGCTCCGAGGTAGGCGCGGCTTCGCTGTAGGAGGATGAAGCCCGCGTAGGCGCCGGGTAGGAAGAGGCCGCAGATCACGTTGGTGGGGACCGCAACCCAGATGGCGATCTCGCTCCAATAAACGCAGCCCAAGACCCCGGGGATGGGAAGCAGGGTGGCCAGCCGGTAGCGCGTGCCGCCGAATTTCCAGCCGAAGATTTCGGCGCAGACGAAGCCGCAGGTGAGCATTTGAAGCGTGATGGAACTGAGCGCCATGCCCAGAATCCCCAGGCCGAAGATCATTCGACCCGGGGCGACGCCCACCACCGCCGCCAGGGAGCGCGCCGCCTCCACCGGGGAAAGGCGCGTCCCATCGTAGGCCGGATCCAGATGCAGGGTGTTGGCGGTGGCGATCACGATCAGGCTGGTGGCGAGCACGTAGGGGAGCAGCATGCCCAGGCCGAGATCGAAACGCGCCATGCGTCGATGCTCGCGCCCCCAACCCCGGGCCAGCAGGCTGTAGGGATAGAGAAAAACCATATTGATCCCCACCGCGGCGGAGATCCCGCTGAGTACCAGGGTCATGGCCACGACTCCGTTGCGGTCCGCAGGGATCTCGAAGCTGAAAAAGCCGCGCAGAAGATCGCCCCAATTCGAGACTCCCGTTTCCAGCACAACGGCGCCGAAGCAGAGCACGATGCCCCAGACCATATATTTCAAGACGCGCTCATAGAGCCGCAGAAGAAGAGGCGAGCGGCCATAGAGATTGGAAAGCAAAAGGGCCAGGGCCAGGACGAAGGATCCGGTGGCCAGGGGGGAAAGCGACCAACCGGCCACGTCCGCCATGTCGACGAGTACCGCCGAGGCGAGGGCGTATTGCGGAAATTGCCAAACCAGGGACGCGGCCAGGGCCCCCAATGCCCAACTCCAGGCGAAGAAGGGGCCCGCGTGCTGCCGCATGGCGGGCCAGGGCCGCTGACCGGTGGAGAGGGTTTGGTGCGCGATGGCGGAAAGCATGACCAGACCCAGGACCATGCCGAGAGGGGCGACCCAGAGCAGCGAGTAGCCGAAGACTGCACCGGCGAAGAGCGCCGCCGAGGCGGTGCCTCCACCCAGGGTCATGGCGCTCTGGAGATAACCCGGGCCCAAGAGGCCGAGGTAGCGCCGGGTGCGCGGCCAATAGCCGGCGCTTTCGAGTAACTCGAGTTCCTCGCATTCTTCGCGCAGGGCTTCGGGGTTGGGCGGGTGTGCCATTCGCAGGCCGACTTGAAGCGCGTCCAATTCGGCATCGCCTATTTTTTCGCCGGGTTTCATGAGCCAGGCCGCTCCTGGGCGCCGGGCTCGACCAGCGCGAGGGGGTCGCGTACTTCCAAAGCTACGGGCGATCCGTAGCCGAAGCCCGGGCTCTTCAGGGATCCCAGGGCCAAGGTTCCCGCCTCGATCCGCAGCCGGATTTCCCCGCTCTCCTCCTGGTAGAGGTCTGGATGGTGCCGAAGCGCGGCGCGGGCCTCGGCTTCGGGAAGATGGGCGAGGCCGGCGAAATAGTGGTGGCCGTTGCGTTCGGTGTGTTCGAGGCCGAGTGCCGAGAGCAGGGCCAGGTCCTGCTGGAGGGCGAGCACGGGAAGATTCGTCAGATCCTCGGATGCCTGAAAGGCGCCGCCGCCCCTGGCTTCGCAGAGGGCGCGGTTGAGGAGCGCTCGAAATACCCCCTTGCAGTTCTTGACCGAGACGCCCTGGTAACCGAGGTCCAGTGCGCGGGGAAAGGCTTGGGTGTTCGCGTCGGCCTCGTCGATGAGGATTGGGGCCCAAGCAGAGAGAGCCGGAAGTTCGCGCACCTTGTCGGGATCCAGGCTCGAATGCCGGGGCAGGGGCTGCTCGATGTAGAGGAGGCCTTCGAGGAGGGTGCGTCCGTCCGGATCCGCTTCGAGATCATTCATCAGGCCCACGAGTTGAGCGAGGTCCTCGATCTGCTCGTTGCCGTCCAGGGTGAATCGCGGCGCAGGGACTTCGGCCTCCTGCACGACCCGGGCGATTTCGCAGAGTCGGGCGCGGTCGGCCTCGGTCTCACCCGAGATTTTGAGTTTGAAGCAGTTCAGCCCATAGGCCCGAATATCCTCGTCCAGGGATACGGGAAGGCCGTCTTTGGGGTCGAGTGCCTCTGTCACGGTGCTTCGGCGAAGTGGGTCTGCGAGGCCGACCGTATGGCGAAGGGTGACCCGCTCCAGGGGGTCGCCCAGGCAATCCGCCAATTCGAAGCCCGCCAATTCGGGGTGGAGTTGCCCGGGTTCGAACCCGAAGAGATTGCCCCTGAGCGCATCGAAGAAGCTGACCTCGGCGCTGCGGCAAGCGGCGTCCATGAGCGCGCGCTCGAGGAGCGCCACGCCGAACCCGTTGACCAACTCGACGCCCGGGTGCTCCACCACCGCGCGCTGGTGGGCCCGGTGCCAGAGTTGAAAGAGGCTTCCGTGTCCCGCCGCGCGGTAGGCCGAAGCGGCGCGCCCGATGGAGGCAACGAGTTCGTCCTGGTCTTGATCAGCCGACGTCGCCGGGTTCTTGTCGAACCATTTCGGGACCAGGAGGTCCGAGGCGTAGCCCGGGATCCGCTGCCCGTCCTCGAATTCCACCTCCACCCGGGCCACCACCAGGTCGGCGCGGCGCAGCGTGGTGATCCCGAAGCGGAAGGGCAGGCGGGTACGGCATGGGGTCGACCCGCATTGGACGGCGATGACTCGGCCCTCCACGGCATTCCTCCCTGGCCTCAGGTGGCTCTCCTGGCCCGGCTTGACTTCTAACTAACTGGTTGTTTAATTATATGCCAGCCTGGATCACGGATCCACGGCGGGAGGATCCCTTGGCCCAGCCCCAACCCAAGACTGCGCGGCGCGTTCGCCGCGACGCCGAGCATAGCCGGGCGGAGATCCTCAAGGCGGCGGTCGAGGTTTTCGCCGAGTTCGGATTGGCGGGGGCTCGGGTGGACGAGATTGCTGCCCGGGCGGGGGTCAACAAGGCGCTTCTTTATCACTATTACCCCGGCAAGGAAGGGCTCTTCGCCGCGGCGCTGGAATCGGTCTACGCCGATATCCGCCTGGCGGAGTCCGGTCTCGACCTGGAATCCATGTCCCCTGAGCGCGCGATCACTCGACTCGTTGACTTCACGCTGGATCATTTTCTCGCGCATCCGGAATTTCTGGCCCTGGTGAGCAGCGAGAACCGCCATGGGGCGCGGCACCTTCGCGAGTCCGAGCACCTTCGCGAGATGCATTTGCCGCTGGTGGTTCGCATCGAGGCCCTGCTCGGGCGCGGGGTTGCGGCGGGGGTCTTTCGCGATGGCGTCGATCCGCTCGAACTCTATATCTCCATCGCAGCGCTGGGTTATTTCTATCTCTCCAATGTGCACACCTTGTCCGCGGTTTTCTCGCGGGACCTGATGGCCCCTGCCGCGCTGCGCGCACGGCGTGAGCACATGCGCCAAGTGGTGCTGGGCTACCTGCGCCCGTTGCCCAAAGGGGAGGCGGACGCGATGGAGGGTGAGCAGCGATGAGTGAGCCCGGGCAGCCCATCCCGCGTCTCCGGCCCGGGCGACGGATCCGGGGCATGTCGGCGATGCTTCTGCCCCACGGCGAGGACGGCGGCGTGGATTGGCTGGGTTTCGAGAGGCATCTGCGCCGGACAGTGGATGCGGGTTTGACTCCCGCGGTGAATATGGACACAGGCTACGTTGATCTGCTCGCTCCGGAAACGCGCATCCGGGTTTTGGATACGGCGCAGGAAATCGCCGGTCGAAACTTCGTCGCGGGCGCCCAGATCGCCGATCAGCCGGGGGATCGCTTCGCTGCTGAGCGCATGCGGAGCGAAATGGAGAAGATCCAGAAGCGGGGCGGAGTTCCCGTGGTTTTCCCCTGCCATGGTTTGGCGGCGCTCAGCGAAGCCGAGTGGTTGGAGGCGCACCGGGGACTGGCCACCGATATCGACCAATTTCTGGGCTTCGAACTCGGCACCATGTTCGCTCCCAGCGGCCGAATCCTTTCGTTGGATGGTTGGAGCGGCCTCTTGGAGATCCCCGCCTGCATTGGGGCCAAGCATTCGTCGCTCTCGCGCGAACTGGAATGGCAGCGACTGGCTCGCCGGGACGAGCGCCGGCCCGATTTCATGGTTTTGACGGGAAACGATTTGGCCATCGACATGGTGATGTGGGGCAGCGATTACCTCTTGGGCCTCTCGACTTTTGCGCCCGATCTCTTCGCCCGCCGGGATGCGCTCTGGGAAGCGGGAGATGCGGGTTTCTACGCGCTGAACGATCTGCTCCAGGCGCTCGGCGCGTTCGCTTTCCGCGCTCCGGTGCCGGCCTACAAGCACGACGCAGCCCTCTTTCTCCACCTCCGCGGGTGGATCGCGAGTTCCGCTCCTCACCCCCAAGCCCCAACGCGTCCCGAAAGCGATCGGGCCGTGCTCAAGGAAATCGTACGCCGCATCGAGGCGCTGGAATGACGGTCTGGACAAAGCTCAGCCGCTTGAAAACCGCGGAGGCTTTGACTGCACGGCTCGGCGAACTCGAGATCGATCTGCCTTTCGATACCGAGATGCAGGTGGGCCCCGCTTCCCCTTTGGCCCAGCCCCTGGAAACCGGAAGCGGAAGCATCGGGAACCGTTTCGCGATTCTGCCCATGGAAGGCTGGGACGGAACGCCGGCCGGCCTCCCCACCGACCTTGTCCGCCGGCGTTGGAAACGCTTCGGTCAGAGCGGGGCAAAACTGATCTGGGGCGGCGAGGCGGTGGCGGTGCGCCCGGACGGAAGGGCCAACCCAAAGCAGTTGGTCTCGTGCGATGAGAGCACCGAGGCATTGGCGTCATTGCGCACCGAGCTGGTGGAGAGCCATGCAGAGCGCTTCGGGCGCACGGATGATCTCGTCGTGGGGCTCCAGTTGACCCACTCGGGTCGTTTCGCCAACCCCCAGGGCCAGCCGTCGCCGCGAATCGCCTACAGGCATCCGGTTCTCGATGCCCGGGTGGGTGTTATTTCCGATGAGGCGATCCTTTGCGATGACGAGCTCGATGCGTTGGTGGAAGATTTCGTGGCCGCTGGGGTGAGGGCAGGGCAGGCGGGGTTTCGCTTCGTCGATATCAAGCATTGCCACGGGTATCTGGGCCATGAACTTTTGAGCGCCGTGAATCGCCCCGGTCGCTACGGGGGCAGCCTCGAGGGCCGGATGCGTTTTCTCCGCTCTGTGGTCGCCGGAATCCGGGCCAGGGTGCCGAAGCTGGGGGTCGGGGTTCGGCTATCGGCTTTCGATTTTCTTCCCTTCCGGCCCGGGGAAGGGGGAGTGGGCTCACCCGAGGCCCGATCGCCCGGAACCCGCTATTTCGGGGCCGACGCGAGCGGTCTGTCCACCGATCTGGCCGAAGTTCATGAGTTTCTTCGGGCGCTCGAGTCCCTGGGCATCGAACTGGTCTGCACCACGGCGGGCTCGCCCTATTACAACCCCCACATCCAGCGCCCGGCTCTTTTTCCGCCTTCGGATGGCTATCGGCCGCCCGAGGATCCGCTGGTGGGCGTGGCCCGGCAGATTCGGGTGACCCGGGAACTTCGCTCACAGCATCCCGGGCTCACTTTCGTGGGCTCGGGGTACTCGTATTTGCAGGAATGGTTCGCCCCTGTGGCCCAGGCGGTGGTTCGCCGGGGCTACGCGGATTTCGTCGGGGTGGGCCGCATGGCCCTCAGCTACCCCGAACTGCCCGCGGATGTATTGGCCGGGCGAAAACTCCAGGCCAAGGCGTTCTGCCGGACTTTCAGTGATTGCACCACGGCCCCGCGCAATGGCCTCGTTTCGGGTTGTTACCCCATCGACCCCTTTTATAAGAGGCGCCCGGAGGCGGCGACCCTGGCCGCGCGAAAAAAAGAGACTTGAACCCGAGCGGAGCCGGCGGATGGGTGTCGTCAGTTTTGCGGTTCTGCATCGCCGTTTTTCGCCCTAAGTTTACGCGTTAAGTGTTATCCCGGTTGATCGTGGATTCAGGGTCGAGTGCCGGGTGGAATTCCATTTTGGGGGGGGAAGAAAATGCTTCTCTGGAACGAGGGCGACTTCGAGATCAGCACCGACAAGGCGCGCTTGGACGATTTGGCGATTCACGCCTTTCTGGTCGACGCCTATTGGTCGAAGGGGCGCTCTCTCGAGAAGGTCAGGCGAACCCTCGAGCACTCCTTATGCTTTGGGCTCTACGGGGGGAAAAAGCAAATCGGCTTTGGCCGGGTGGTGAGTGATTTTTCGACCTTCGCCTACATCGCCGATGTCTTCGTGATCGAAGCGCAGCGCGGGCATGGGTTCGGAAAACGCTTGGTGCAGTGCATGGTGGAGCATGAAGAACTCCAGGGTCTCAAGCGCTGGATCCTCGCCACGGCAGATGCCCACGGCCTTTACGCGAATTTTGGCTTCACTTCCTTGTCCTCGCCCGAGCGTTTCATGGAAAAGCGCTTGCCCGGGGCATAGTTGACGCTTCTCGGGGGCTTCGGGGGCAGGGGTTTTCCGATATCCTGCGCGTGCCATGGATCCAGCGCCCTTCATCTCAGAGAATGCGAATGTGGTCGACAGCGTTGTCGGCGACGGCTCGAAGATCTGGAATTATTGCAATGTGTATGGCTGTACGATTGGCCGGAACACCCAGATCGGAAGCTATTGCGAGGTTCGCACGGGTGCCTCGGTGGGCGACGATTGCCGGCTCCAGTCGTATATCCTGGTGGCCGAGGATTGCGTGGTGGGCAACCACGTACTGATCGGGCCGGGCGTGATCTTCACCAACGATAATGAGCCGTCCGTGCTCAAATCCAGGCAGAAGACCTGGACGCTGGAGCCGGTTCGGGTAGACGATTACGCGGTTCTGGGCGCGGGCAGCGTTCTGCTGCCGGGCGTGTGTATCGGGGCGCGATCGGTGGTGGCCGCGGGCAGCGTGGTAACCCGGGATGTGGAGCCCTGGGCGGTGGTCATGGGCAACCCGGCGAAAAAGGTGGGCGATATTCGCGAGTCCCCCTACAAAGAGCGCTGGCCCGAGTTGCTTCCGGGTTAAGGCTTTCCTTGCTGTGCTTCGGAGTTGCCACCTTGCTGGGCCTAAAGGCAACCCCTCTTCTGCTCTGATCCAATGGGGCGATAGGCTGCCTAGAGGCGGTGGAAGATGAAGTCGTTGCTGAAGAGGCCGCCGGGATTCTGAACTTGGAGAAAGTGGATGCCCAGGGCTTCGGGGGGCGTCTCCAATTCGATTCGGATTCTCGCGTCGTTGCAAGTCGGGAGATCGCCGCTCACGCAGGTCACGTTCCCCTGCACCCTGCGGCCGTCGACGATCAGATGGGCCCCCGCCTGGATATGTCTTCCATTGACAGTCATGACCGACGCGCCCGACAAAAGGCGCGGGAATTGTTGTCGGCCGGACTGTTCCTGGATCGTGGAGCGGGTCCAGAGGGCGGGTTGTGGATGGTTGACATCGGTATTCACGCCCAGTCGCCCAGTCAGGGTGCCGACAAACCCCCCGCTTTCCGCAAGGGAGAGCAACTCGGCGCGGGTATGTGATTGCGGATTCTCGCCTCCTTCTATGTAGGCTCCCGCGCCGACCGTAGGATCGAATTCAAGGGCCACGTGGCGTGAACCCGCGCTATCGATGAATACACCCGTGCCCTGCAAAACGATGGCTTCCTCACTGGCTGATAATTCCAAGGCATCGAGGAGGTCGGAGGTTTGGGCCAGGGCGATGGACTGCTCATTCAGGCTGACGCTGCGAGCGAAGGAACCCGAGAACCCGGTGCTTCCTTCGGTGACCATATTCCAGACCGGGTCGAAGCGAGGTCGGAAGCCCCATGAGAGCCGCCACACCGCCTGCTCGGGACTACCCACCGCTGAGATAGCCCGGTAGAAGCTGAAGTCGATGATGTTGAGGCGTCCTTGGGGAAGGATGAGCCAGCGATCGTAGGCGCCTCGCCAAGTGGGTGCGTCCATCCCGGTCCCGAACGTATTCGTACTGACAAGGAAGGGCATTCGATGGCAATCGCCGCAGACGTTGGGCTGGGGGTTTCCCTGCAGGTCGCCATCGATATGAAAGAGCCTGAAACCAGCCTGCGCAACATCGGACAACACGTTGTTGTAGGGGCGCCTTTGCGATGGGGGGTAGGGCACGCTCAGCAGGAATGTGGCCATTGCATCGCGTTCGGCAGCGCTCAAGGCACCTGCCTTGCCTTCATCGTTGCCCGGGCAATTGGCCACCATGCACATCGTTGATGCGAGAGAGCCGTCTACCAAGAAGCGCGTGCAACTATCGGGATCATCGAGTTCGCAGTTCGGTGCTTCGATTCCGAAGATGTTCGAGGTATTCCTTCCTCCATAGGGGTCACCCGGAATCCCGTCCCAGTGGTAGGGGGTGGTATCTCGAAGGCCGCGGATCGGCATGGTGACGCGCGGCGGGATCTGGTTGCAGCCCGGAAGGTCGCAGATCGGCGTATCCAGGACCCAGAGCAGTTGGTCCGTGCCTCCATCCGGGTGGCAACTCTCGCAAGAGAACGTGCCGGTGGTCGAGGCACGGGCATCATTGAAGGCAATTCGTCCCGCTTTGACTACGGGATCAGTGGGGTCTTCCAGGGGAATTGTCTCCAGGACCTCGGGTAGGAGAGGATCGGATAAATCCACCAGGGCGACACTGTTGTCTCCGACGCTCAAGACCCAGGCTCGGGTGGCTATGCCTTGGGGATCCGATTCGAGTGCGATCCCGCGCGGTACCGCGCCGACTTGTGTGCGCCCGAGGACCTGACCGCTCTCCGCTCCCAGCGTGAAGACACTATTCGAACCCGCTGCGCTGACGAGTAGCAGCGAGTCATCACCGCTGATTTGGATCGCGAACGGGGTTGCGAGTGCCAACTCGGGGTCGGGCTCCGCCGGGGGCAGCGGCTCGAGGTCGATGATTTCCGGCAGGCCGCATGCGGCGCTGCAATCGACTTGGGTAATCCCGTTGAGGAAGGCCCGATTATCCATTTCGCCCAAGCCGTCGGCCTCTGATCCGGCAAGTCCGTTGGCGTCATTTCTCGCATCGGTTTGGGTGACGTAGACCTGCCCAGTGGAGTCGACAGCCAGGCCGTAGAGCAGGGTTCCCATAGTATCGACGACATCCAATAATTCGTCTGTCGCCGTGTCGAAAACAAAGAGGTCCCGATCGGGAACCAGTGGGTGCTTGATGATATCCACGACTGCGCCCCTCGAGAGGACGTTGTTGCTGGTGATCGAGTGGGCCCTGGCGTCGAAAGTGCACAGGCCGTCCCCCATGGTTCCGGCCAGCGAAGCTCCGACGCAGGTCGGGTCGCTCGCATCCATGCAGCAGCCGGAAAGCTGGGTCTGGTTATTGGATTCGAACGGGATTACGTAGAGTCGGCCGTCCCGAACCTTGATTGCGCGTGGATCCTGCGCGGGAATCTCCAAATTGTGGGTCACTTGGCGGGTTGCGGTATCGACAACCGCGATCTGGTTTTCCGAGGAGAGGGCGATATAGGCTTTTTCATCGCTGGCGAAGGCGATGCCCATGGGCTCGTCGAAGCGGGTTGATTTGGTGGCCGGGTCGAGATCCTGGATGGTGGCGACGACCTGGCGGTAGGTAGGGCTTTCCGGGTCGTTGTCGATCACGCTCACCGAGTCTGAGACGTGGTTGGAAGCCCAAACCTCCAGACCATCCGGCCTCACTGCGAGACTTACAGGGTCTATGCCGACCTCGATCCGGGCCTCGACTCTTCGGCTAGCCACTCCGATGACATCGACCGTATCCGCCGGAGTATTGACGACGAAGACTTCTTCTCCTGCAACGGCGATCGGTGACGCGTGCGGGCTCATGAAATTCGGATGACCGACGGCGCTGACAGCGGCAGGCGGAGGAGTGGGTGGTTCCTGTGTGGCGGACTGGTCCCCCGCTTGCTCGCAGGCGGCCAGCGCGAGCACGACGCAGGAAATCGTGATTCGCAGGGCCGGAATCCAGCGCCATGAAGCCGCAGGGTCGAGCGGTTTGCGGTTATTCGCTTTCCGAGAAGTCGCGCGCGGTAAGAGCCAATGAAAAACCGATGAACCCATGGAGACGGCTGCCTTTATTCGGACTTGACGCGCGAGTCTAGCCAGATCCCGACTTCTCCGGAGCAATCGGTTCCCTTACGCGAGCTACGGCGCTTAGAGACCCGGTCGACCCGCAGAACTTTAGGGTCGGCCCCATGCCGCCGTCGAAAGCCAAGTTGAAGCTTCCGATTCCGCGAAGCGCTCCAGTCGGTAGAGCATCAGTGCGGATCCCCTACGACTCAAGATCTCGATTGCTCAAGTGATGCTTCGTGGGGGCTGGGAGGCCAGCAATATTTCATCGGAACGTGTGTTCTGAGTTGCGTGAGGGACGCGATGAATTCAGTCGGAATTGCACTCTTGGCTACGGGAAAGACCTGAGGTTTATCTGCAGGAAACCCTTCGCGTGCTGATGGTTCATTCAATCAAGCGCTCCCAATCAAAATTGTTGGTCCAAGCCAGGAAGTTTCCCGGACTTCTTAATCATGTTCGGGAGATTCAAACGTTGGTTGCTCGCTGCCTTCTCCTAGTTGCATTTGTTCACGGAATTTTGAATCGGGAGTACGCATACCATGACTACTACTGTTGCTCGCTTAGCCTCCTCAATCGGAATGAATTCCTCGAGAAATATCGTCGCCTTGGTTGGAGCCCTCGCGATGTCCTTGGTCATCGGTCCATTCGCTGCGCAAGCCGATGGGGATAAGAAGAAATCACGATCACCTTTTCCCCCCGCTGGCGATCCCTCCGCCTATACGGGCCCGTCGATTGCGGATGTGCCCGACGGCCTGCCCCATGCCAATGAAGGGGCCTTTGAAGGGGCCGGCGTACTCGGCAAAGACGCTTTGACGGAAAAAAATTCAGTATCGGAAGCTGAGCTCATCGAGGACCGGAAATTTGACGTTCCGACGGGCATGGCTCCGAGTCCACTATTTGGCGCTGCGCCCTTCAGTCAGCAGATGCTTCGCTTTGAAGAATTTGGAGTGAAAAAACTTCGATTGAAGAAAAAGCTGAAGAAGAACAAACAGCCGAAGAATTGGGCCCCCTTGCCCGCACCGGCGAACGCACAGGCGATTCCCGATGGCGGCGCGCTCGATTCATTCCTGCGCCAATCGATCTGGCCCTTGCCCAGTGAATTCGCGAATGAGCAGGACTCGAATCCCTGGCAGGCCCAGATCGAGGCCTGGCTCGGGCGATCCTTGGATAGTCCCCCGGCTGAAGGTCGACCGCCGGGACAGGGCTGGGCGCATCAGCGCTGGAAAGAGTTCAAGCCCAAGGTCTATTACCAGACCGCGACCGCGGGAGCTCGGGTCAACGGCGGGCTGCGCGATCCCTTTCAGGATCATGGCTATGCCAATGGCGAGTTCGCTGCTGATGGCCTCTACTACAATACGTTGGGCGAAGAGGGTTTCGACGGGACCACTGCGGGCATTCCGGTTCGATTTCATCCCGCCATGCCGGAGCAGCAGTCGAGCACTGTTTGGACTTTTGACGGAACGTTCCCGCCCAAATTGCTCAAGGTGCGATACGGCCAGCCTGTGTTGATGCGGCAATACAACGCACTCCCCATCGATGTCGCCGAGAACGCGGGCTTTGGAATTCACACGCTGACTACCCATGAGCATAATGGCCACAACCCGGCGGAGAGTGATGGCTATACCAATGCTTTCTTCTTTCCCGGTCAGTTCTACGACTATCGCTGGCCCATCGCCCTGGCTGGTCACGATTCGATCAACAAAAAAGCAAAGGATTGGCGGGCGGGTCGGCCGGATGGCAAAGGCGGTATCAAGAGGATTCCTGGCGATTGGCGCGAAACCATGAGCACGCATTGGTACCACGATCACATGCTCGACTATACGGCGCAAAATGTATACAAGGGCAACGCAGCGATGATGAACTACTACAGCGCGCTTGATCGCGGCAACGAGGGAATCAATGATGGCGTGAATTTGCGGCTGCCGAGCGGAACAGCCTTGGATTGGGGCAACCGCGATTACGATGTGAATCTTCTGTTGGCCGAAAAGGCGTGGGATGCGTCCGGGCAACTGGCATTCAATCCCTTCAACCAGAAGGGGTTCATCGGCGACGCCATGACGGTGAATTGGCTCTATAAGCCCTATTTCGAGGTTCGGGCCCGGCGTTATCGATTCCGGCTTCTGAATGCTTCGGTTTCTCGCTACTTCAAGGTGGCCTTGGTCAATGAAGTTGGCGCACCCGTGCCCTTCTACATGGTCGCGAACGATGGAAATATCATGGAGCACACGGTGTATTTCGAAAATGGCGAACTGCCGACACTGGGAATCGCCGAACGCTACGACATCGTGATCGACTTCAGCGAATTCGAGCCCGGTTCCAAGCTCTACCTGGTGAATATGCTGCAACATAAGAATGGGCAAGTGACGGATGTGCCCATTCCCCTGGCGGATATCGCCAGTGGCGCCTACGCAGCCGAAGCTCAGGACATCGACTTCGATGGCGTTGCGGACGAGTGGGTCGATGGTGACCCAGTGGTTGGCCGCTTCCTCGAATTCCAAGTCCAGGAATACGCCGAGGTGGATCAGAGTATGGATCCTGCGCTCTACGTCGCTGGTGGGGAAAAAATGATTCCCCTGAATCGGCCGACGGAGGAGGAGCTGGCCGGCGCGTTGCATCGAACTTTTGAGTTCGAAAAAGAACAAACCGACGAGACTCCTTGGGTCATCGAGACAGATGGCGGCAAGGGGTATACGGCCGACCCTCGAAGACTCGCTGCTGCGCCCGAAAAGAATTCGGGCGGCCTGGAAGTGTGGCGGCTCGTCAACAGTGGGACCTGGAGTCACCCGATCCATATCCACTTCGAAGAGGGAATCATCCTCAGGCGAAACGGAAAGCCGCCGCCGGAATGGGAGAAATGGGCGCGAAAGGACGTCTACCGGCTGGGGCCGCAGGAAGACAGCGGCGTCATGGTGGAAATCGCTTTTCGTTTCCGAGAATTTGCCGGGACATATATGGAGCATTGTCATAATACCCAGCACGAAGATCACGCGATGCTCTTGCGCTGGGATATCGAGCACCCCGGCCAGGTGGAGTTGATGCCGGTTCCCTTCCCGTCATGGGATGGCGTGAGCTATGTGGATACCCACGCTCTTCCCACTTTCCGCACGGGTGATGCAGTCGGCGAGTACGGGCCCGAAATGGATCCGGTTTCGCTCTGGGTCGAGGGCGCGACAATGGGGCAACTCGACGATATCCGCGATATGCCGTTGGGCGATGCGTTGGATGAGCAACCCAATGAGCGTGGAACAATCACCTTCCCGCTGACGCTGGGGACGAATGACGATGACGGCGTGCTGACCGACGTGTGGTTTTTCTTGCACGATATCAGTGACGAAGCCCTGGCTGATGAAATGGGCCTGGCCTGGGGAGGTGCGCTTGTCGGTACTCCGGATGCGGCCACCTCGACTGCGAGTATCGATCCCATCACGGGGCATTGGACCTTCTATGGAGATCTGCCCAATCCGGTGCATGCGGGAGATACCAACCCGGTTGGCATTCCTGATATTTTGAATGGCTGCGATCCCGGGAGCACTGATCCGTGCAATGACTACTCGCCGCTTCGCCGCATGGTGATCGACGGAAAAGAAGTCATCGTGAATGCGATCATGGTCAAGTGGGGCGGCGAACCCTGGGAACAACTCCGCGTAGACCAGAGCTGTGTCAGTTTCCCCGAAACCCCTTGGAGTGATCCCAAGACCTGCGCCTATGTGGGTGCGGGTTGGGGCGAACTGAATGCTTCGGGCCAGGTTCTGGAATTGGAGACGGCGGTTCTGAATCCCTACGTGACTTTCAAATTGCATAAATCATGGGCGGGAGAAGCCGATTATTTGCCTTATTACATCGTGCTGGACACGTTTGCGAGCAATTACGACGCTGGGCTCGACGAATGGGTCCCGAATCATGGGCCTGCGAAAGCGATGGGCATTCCCTTTGTGCCCAAGCATGAGCATCTGGGGTCGGCAGGTGCGCCGCTGGTTCAGTTCATACCTCCCGTCTCGCTCTATCCGGGCAAGACTCCCGCCAATCCTCTGGGATACGGGCTGCAGGGCGGTGGTCCGCTCGGGGGTCAGGTGGGTGTGCCGGCCTATTTCATGCCTGAAGATGACTACAGCCCCATGTGGCATATCGGCTTCGCTCGCTGGCTTGAGCCGGCAACGGAAGTCGTGAAGGGATTCGAGCGGCTGAAGGAACTGCGTGCCGAAGGCAGGCTCGAGATCGTCGAATTCCCGCCGCCTCCGCAATTTGGGAGTGACAATTTCGATTTCGATCACCAGAACTCGGAGGGCAACGCGCGGCATATCGTCAACTGTCCCACGACGATGACCATCGACGCTGCCATCCATGAGGCTCGCCAGGTCGACCAGCCGCCCCTTCCGTAGGGGCGGCTGGGTCGGCAACGCCCGCATGCCATCTCGGCACTCAAAGAGGAATGACCCATGACTGGTGAAATGAAAATCCGAGCTTCGTTGTTTTCGAAAAGTCTGGCCGCATGTGGAATCGTGCTCAGTCTCATCCTGGGTGCGATCTCCACCGAGGCCTCGAAATGGGGCGGCGAGTATTTCCCCAATATTCCCCTGGTGACCGAAGAAGGGGAAGAGGTGCGTTTCTTCGATGATCTGATCGAGGGGAAAGTAGTCGCCATCAACTTCATCTATACGACCTGCCCCGATACGTGTCCTCTCGAGACAGCTCAACTTCTGAAGGTTGAGAAGATTCTAGGTGAGCGAATGGGGCAGGACGTCTTCTTTTATTCCATTACAATCGATCCGGAAACCGATACCCCGGCCGTGATGAAGGAATACAAAGAACGGTTCGGTGCAAGTTGGACGTTCCTGAGCGGCGATAAGGAAGACATCGTTCTCCTGCGGCGGAAACTCGGCCTCTATATCGACGAGATCCAGGATGGTTCCAAGAACCACAACGTGAACATGATCATCGGGAATCAGGGGACAGGTCGCTGGATGCGCCGCTCCCCCATGGAGAATCCCTATGTGCTGGCCGACCAATTGGGGAATTGGCTGACGGGTTGGAAGGCTCCTCAGCCAGAGGAAAGTTATGCTTCTGCTCCGAAGCTCCGGAATATTTCCACGGGGGAGCAGCTCTTCAGGACGCGCTGCGCGACCTGCCATAGCGTAAATGGCAGCGACGGCAGCAATGCCCTTGGGCCGGATCTACTGGGGGTGAACGATCGCCGGGATAAGGGCTGGCTCCTCAGCTGGCTCCAGGCTCCCGATCGAATGCTCGAAGCGGGGGATCCCATCGCGACTCAGCTCTACGAGGAATATGGCCGAGTCGCCATGCCGAATATGCGACTGAATCGCGAGGAAGCCGAAGCCCTGTTGGATTATTTGGGAACCGAGACGACTCGATTGGAGAAAGCTGCGATCCGGGAGCAGTTCCTCTCGAGGCGTCGAAATCGGCCAGCTGGAGATGTGGTTGCTGTGATGAATGCCTGGGTTCGCGAGGCCGACGGGGCGGCTCGGATGAACGCCGGGTACATGACGTTGGTCAACGCGGGCTCCAAGGATGTCCGCCTCGTCAAGGTTGAAAGCAAGGCATTCGACTACGTCGAGGTGCATGAGATGGCGCAGATCGACGGCCTGATGGAAATGCGGGAGATCGATCGCCTCGTGATCCCCGCCAAGGCTCAGGCAGAACTCGCTCCGGGCGGAAAGCATCTGATGATGTCGGGGCCGCGGGAACCGCTCGAGGCGGGGCAGCGGGTAGACCTTGTGCTGACCTTCGACTCGGGGATGAAGCAGACAGTGTCGGTTCGGGTCGCGGCCATGTAGATAAGCGGCCCTATGGTTCAGGCTCTATGGTCATCGAGGAGGCGGTTTACGGCTGGCCCATGATTGCGGCCTGATTTCGGGCGACGGCCGTCGGTCCTAGTTGGGGGCGCGCTGCCAGGTCTGACTCCGGCCGAAGGCCTTGAGCCCGATATATCCGCGGACGATCAATTTGTCGCCTTCCAGCTTCAGGATACAGCTGTAGCTTTTGCCGCTATCGGGGTCCAGGATCTGCCCGCCGCTCCATTCGGGGCCGTCCGCTTGCATTCCCCAGAGGATGCGCATGCCTGCGATGGGCTTGTCCTTGAGTTCACCCTGGCAGGCGGTGCATAGCGCTGCAGGATCCGCCCCCTCCTTGATGATTTGAACGACGCGGGCGGCGAGCGTGTCCCCGGATTCGTAGATTCGGATGATCGAGACCGGAGTCTTGCCGTCATCGTCGATACTCATCCATTCCCCCACCGGAGAGAGCGAGGAGGCGACGCCCGGGCCCGCGATAACCCAGCTCAGGCAAAGGGCGATTGCTGTAGCCAGCGGAACTCTCAAGGAAAAGCCTCTGGAAGGTACGGCTCGCTGATGTCTGGCGTGCGAGTTCTGCAGAGAAGCTGTGCATTGTCGACGTTTCATCGGTTGCCGGGAAAAGATCATTTGCCGAGGGGCCCGATCATGGTTTCCGCGATCTTGCTCCGTTGGTGGACGCCGTCTCCGTAAAGAGATTGGTTGTGCATGCTTCGCTTGAAGAAAATGTGCACGTCGGATTCCCATGTAAAGCCGATGCCGCCGTGCAGTTGCACGGAGCGGTCCGATATGAATGCGCCTGCGTCTGAGGCAGCACTCTTCGCCATACGGGCCGCATCAAGGGAGCTTGGGTCCCCGACGTCGATGAAACTCGCCGCGCGGTAGATCAGCGAGCGAGCCCGGTCGATATCCATCATGGCATTGACCAAGGGGTGCTTGACCGCTTGGAAAAAGCCGATGGGGCGGTCGAATTGTTTGCGATCCTTTGCATATTCGACGGTGGCTTGCAGTTGCCATTCCGCACAACCGCAGAGGTCCGCGGCAACGGTGACGAGGATAGACGGCCATGCCCGGAGGAGGGCGGCCTCGGCGGCAGGTCCGATAACGTTCTCGGGCGGGATACGCACCTCTTGGAGGTGGAGAGTCGCCTGGTCGCGGGTGAGGTCATGGATATGATCCTGGCTGAGATCAAGGCCTTTGGATTCCGCCGGCACGGCGCAGAGCACCCGCTCGTCGCCGATTTGCGCCGCAGTGAGGAAGAAATCCGACTTGAAGGCGTCCTGGACGAAAAATGCGCTGCCGTCCAATACGAGATCATCCCCATCGCGGCGAGCGGTGATTTCGCCATCGGCGGGTTCCCAACTCCCCCTGGAGTCGGTGATCGCCAGGGAGGCAGTCGCGCCTGCGGCGATCCGGTTCATCCAAAGTTCCGTTCCCGGTCCCTCGGCCTCTCGCAGTACGTAGCTGGCATTCAGAGTCGCAACGAGAGGGGAGGGAAGGGCGTGACGCCCGATTTCCTCAACGAGGCCGACAATGCCGGCTTGCTTGAAGCCGACACCCCCCGCCGCCTCTGGGATGGCGAGCCCTGTCCAGCCCAATTCGACAATTTCCTTCCAGAGGGCTTCATCCCATGCCTGGCGTTCACCCCTTTCGTAGACGGCATCCGAGTCCTTGCAGACGAGATCGCGCAAAGTCTCGATGGGGAACCGCTCGCCGAGAAAACTGCGAGCGAGATCTCGCAGCATCGCCTCGTCTTCGCCGAAGCCAAAATCTTTCGGGGGTGCATCGCTCATACTCTTTTCCCTCTCGGTCGTGCGCCCGGCGAAGGGCAGGGGGCTGGGATCGTGTCGGGAGTCATTTTGATTTCGGAAGCCCGAGAACTCGCTCGCCCAGGATATTGCGCTGGATCTCGTTGGATCCCGCCGCGATGGTCATCCCGTAGGTGTTCATGTAGGACATTGGCCAATGGCCCTTGTCGGGCGCCGCACTGTCGTTCTTGTAGAGAGTTGAACGCGCACCTGCGATATCCACGCCGAGTCGCGCGAGCCGTTGCTGGAATTCGCTCGAGCTGACCTTCTGTTGCAGGGGGATTCGCATGGGGTGGTCGTTCAGGGCCGGAACGCGCGCTCGCCGCGATGAACTTCTAATGCCCTCGTGAGTAATGGCCAGTTGAACGATTGCATCGCGGGTGACCGGGTCATCGGCTGCATTCTGGCCGTTTCGCTGGCTCCCTCGAGCGAGTTGAATCAGTTTGTCGAGGGGATTCGACGCCGAGTTTCCGCCTCCGGCACCCTCGCCAGCACCGCGCTCGAAGGTGAGCGTTGTCATGGCCACGGTCCAGCCCTTGCCCACATCATCGAGGCGCAATGCGTCGGGAATCACGGCGTCGTCGAAGAAAACTTCGTTGAAACCGGTTTCTCCCGTCATCTTGACCAGGGGCTTGACGCTCACGCCCGGGTGGCCCTCGATGGGACAGAGGAAATAGGTCAGGCCATCGTATTTGTGGTCGCGGCTCGTTCGGGCCAGGAGAATCATCCATTTGGCGAAGTGCCCGAAAGAGGTCCAGACCTTGTGGCCATTGACGACCCACTCGTCGCCGCTGCGGGATGCGAAGGTCTGCTGGTTGGCCATGTCGGACCCAGCGCCGGGTTCGCTGAAACCCTGGCACCAGATCTCCTCCGCCGAGAGGGCGCCGGGAATGAATTTCCGCTTCTGTTCTTCGGTGCCATGTTCCAGAACGGTGGGCACCATCATGGTGAGACCGACGACGTTGACCATGAAGGGAGCGCCCGCATCGGCGAGCGCACGGTTCGCGATTGACTGGCAGGCATTGTGGCCATGCCCCCCGTAATCGGTGGGAACGTCCGTGCCGACAAGGCCGGCTTCGTAGCAGCGTCGCTGCCAATCCCTCAAGTAGTCGATCTGCGGAGCGGTTTTGACCTCGAGCGGCGTCAAGGGCAGCCGGACGCTGGGGGCGGGCGCGGGGTTCTGGGCGGTCCATTGCCTCGCGTATTGCTGAAACTCGAGTTGTTCAGAAGTCAGGCTGGCGTCCGGCAAAGGTCTCTCCTCAATAGGGGGGCCGGGGAACACGCGTCGGCGGGTATGGCTCGTTTCCCCACGGATGATCTCGCAACCCAGAGTTACGTATAGCTTTCCGGGTGGGGAGTCGCTCGTACCACCGAAAGGGACATGAAGCCTTCCAGAGGGCAAAGAGCGGGGGTTTCGCTTCTCTCCGCCCGCGGGCTCTTCTATAGTGATCGGGTTGAAAAAGAGGTTTTCCCGAGGGAGAAGTCATGAGCGAGTCGATGCAAACCGAAGACTCATCGCAAAGCAAGCATGTGGTCTGCACGATCTGTGATATCGGCTGCCAGTTGCGTGCCGAAGTCAAAGATGGCCGGCTGGCGCGAATCCTTCCCCACGAGAACCCGCTCCTGGCCCGGAATATCTGTTATAAGGGCGTCGCGGCGCCAGATATTCATAACCACGAGGACCGCCTGCGCGTTCCGCTGAAGCGGGTCGGCGAGCGTGGCGAGGATCGCTGGGAGGAGATCTCCTACGACCAGGCCATGGATGAGATTGCCGAGCGCCTATCCGCCGTGATCGAGGCGCATGGTCCTGAAGCATTCGCGGTATCCACATCGGGTTGGAATACCCAAACAACGCACAGCATGGACCGCCGTTTCATGAATCTGCTGGGTAGCCCGAATTGGATCAGCGGGGTTTCGCTCTGCGCGGGAAATACCGCGGCGGTGAATCGCTTGACCTACGGCTGGTTCCCCATGCCCGAAATAGCCAATACGAAATGCGTCGTTCTCTTCGGTCATAATCCGCGCCCGCATTCGTGGACGCCGATCTACAACGCGATCAATTTCGCCCGCTCCCAGGGGGCGAAGGTGATTGTCCTCGACCCGAGAGTTTCAAGCCAGGCCGAAGTCGCCGATCTGCATCTTCGCCTTCGGTCGGGAACGGACGCAGCCATGTGCCTTGGGTGGCTGAAGGTCATCTTTGATGAAGGCCTCTACGACGAAGACTTCGTTCGGGATTGGTGCGTGGGCTTCGAGGAACTCCGGGCGCGGGTGGACGAATACCCCCTCGAGCGAGTCGAGGCGATCACCGGTGTCGACCGGGAGTTGATCGCCGAAGCCGCTCGGATGTACGCAAGCGCCGATTCTGCAGTGATTCCCTGGACTCCGATTACGGATCAGCAGATTTCTTCGACCTCGGCGATTCGGCTGCACTCGATTCTTCGGGCCGTGACGGGAAACCTGGACACACCCGGGGGTGAGGGCTTGGGCGGTTTCAATCCGGGGTATATCCCGGAATCCGAGCTTGGCCTGCACGAAGTGCTTTCGACTGAACAGAAAGCGAAACAACTCGGGTATGACCAACATCCTGCCTACACCTATCGCGTGGCGGAGATTCTCCGCGATGCCACTGAGAAGACCTGGGGCTACCCCTACGCAGATATCGTGATGGGCTGCCAGATGGCGAACCCCTCGCTGGTTTTCCGCGCGATGGAGAATGCCGATCCCTATCCCATCAAGGCGTTCTTTGCCTTGGGGAACAACGCGCTGCTCAGCTACCCCAATCAGAATCAGATTCACCGGGCGTTGCTGAATCAAGATCTCATCGTGTCGCATGAAATATTCATGACACCGACGGCCATGCTGGCGGATTACGTGCTTCCGGGAGACGTTTTCAGCGAGCGCAACCATGTGGCGGACTCCTGGAGTTGGAGCACTCGCCTCACACTCTCGGAAAAGGCGGTGGACCCACCGCCCGAGGCATCGAGCACGTTCCAATTCTGGTCGGATCTCGCCCAGCGGATGGGGCTGGGGGAGCATTTTCCTTGGAAGAGCTTGGATGAAGTCCTCGATCACCGCTTGTCACGCTCGGGACGGAAATTCTCGGACTTCGCGGCGGGGGCGGGAATGGAAGCACCGCCTGCGGAGTACCGGAAATACGAGAAGATCGGATTCGCGACGCCCTCAGGAAAGGTAGAACTCTATTCCAGCGTTTTGGAGGAACTCGGCTTCGATCCATTGCCCTATCACCGGGATGGAGCCGCGACCAGTGCGGATTACCCGTATCGGATCTTCACGGGCGTTCGCGAGGACGCATTCTTCCAGACGGGTCAGCGGAATATCCGCGTCCTGCGCCGAAAATCCCCTCTGCCCCAGCTCTTTCTCCATCCCGAAGACGCCACCCGGGAAGGCCTGTCCGATGGCGATTGGGCGCGTCTCGAAACCGAGTTCGGCCACGTGACGGCCCAGGTTTCCGTTCAGGAATCCATGAAGGAGGGGCATGTCCGGGTACCCCATGGCTGGTGGTATCCCGAACTTCGGGGCAAGGAGCCCCTGGCGGGCGCCTTTCTCTCGAGTGACGCCGTGCTCTGTTCGGACGAAGCAGAATACCTGGATTACGAACAGGGTATTCCGAACTTCAAGGGGTTCCCAGGCCGTGTGGTACAGGCTGAGGCCCCCAAGAGTTTTCCCGCCATGTTCTCCGAGAAGCGTTAGCCAGGCCCAGGCGAGAGCGGCCTGCGCCTAATAGTCTCGCCAGCGCTGCTTGATATGGGATTGTCGGATCGCGATTTCTTCCTGTCTTTCTTCGGCGCCGACCTTCGGGGTGCCGGCGGGCAAGATGTCGCCCAGAGCTTCGAGCTTGATCAGCGTGGCTTCGGCGGTGGGGGCCTGATCGGTAGGCGGATTCTCGCGGAAGAGAAATCGCATGGCGTGGATGCCCTTTTTGAGCCCGGTGGTATCGACCCAGCCCTGCACCCCCGGGTCCTGGTGGGCAATGATGTAGTAGCGCGAACCATCGCTGGCGATGGGAAGTTGGTGCCCGCTCAAACTTGAAGTGTAATTCTGTTGGTCGGGGCCCTCGAACCAGAAGTTGTTCAACTGGAAGCCAATATAGTGGGGCTCCAGCGGCGCCGTGACCTTGATCACAAGAGCCTCGTCCTGGGCGATATGAAAGAGTCCGGCTGCGTAGAGTTGGCGCGCCCCGGCAACTCCGCCCGCCGTGAAGGGGGGAGCCGGCGGGTTGATTCCGTTGATGGGGAGAGCCCGCTTCCCGTCGCCGTTGACATCACGCCTCACCTCGAGGGCCATTTCCTGAACGAGTTGCCAAAAGCGGATTTGATTGGGCAATTCCCGGCCGATTTCTTCGAGCTTTTGGCTAATGACTTTCGCTGTGATGGGTGGGCGATTCTCACCCAGGGCATCGAGGCGAACGATCTCCATCTCGAGTGGGACTTCCTGCTCCCAATCCGAGAAGATTTCGCGGATGGATAACCAGCGGGCTTCGCGGGTGGCGACCTCACCCGTGGCGGGGCAGGGCAGGCTGGCTCGAGTGAGCAGGAAATTGCCCTTATGCCTCTTGGGTCGTTCCGGTCCGAGAAGGATCTCGAAGCGATTTTCGGAGTCGAGGATCAAGTCAAAGCTGTTGACGAAATCCAAGGTTTGATTGCGGCATGAGGCCATTTCCGCCAGATCCCCCGTGGACCCGGGGATGGAGGTAATCGTCTGGAAGGTCACGATCCGAGGGGCCTTCGGCCCCGGGAGGCCGCGTTCCGAGGTCTTCCATTCACGGGTGTCCGCGATTTGGCCCCTGATCCGGTAGAGGCCCTCGCCGTCCAAGGGGGCCTTCAAATACATCGCGTCGGGATTCTCTCCCGTCCACTTTCGAAGCATGTCCACCGAGCGGAAGAATTCCGGGTAGCGGGGGTCCTGACGAAGTTCGGTTTCGAGAATCCGG
Source organism: Myxococcales bacterium (assembly GCA_014240165.1). Lineage (GTDB taxonomy): Bacteria > Myxococcota_A > UBA9160 > UBA9160 > UBA4427 > JAZXM01. The sequence goes on from JAAZXM010000003.1 coordinate 72,014, forward strand.
CCGAGATGAGCGAGGAGGTAGCGATAGCCCTCAGCGAGATTTCGATCGCTGGGCGGAGGCGGAAAGGCGGCCGGATCGGTCAAGCTCTCCTGGGCCGTTGCCAAGCCTTCCATGAACTTGGCCCATCCCTGTTCGAGGCTTTCGTCGGTCCACGCGGGGCTCGCCACGAGAAAGAGAGAAAGCACAAAAGACGAAATGAGCAGAAGTTGGGAAAAACGGGCGTGCATGCGGGCAATCCTCATTCCTTAATGAAAGCCGTTTCGGGATCCCGAATGATCTGAGGTCGGGCATTGTGTTCGAAAGGGGGTCGCGTTTTCATGGGCGACGGTCCAAGCGCCTTTCGCTGGCAAATCCTCGAGACCGGCGACGTTTTCAAGTCCAATGATATTGGCTTCCTGTTCATGGCTTTCTCCCAGGGGATTCGGAATTCGAGTCGTAGACACATTCGCCATTGACCCAGGTCCCGAGCACTTGAATTTCGTTGATGGACGTCGGCTCGACGCTTCGGGGGTCGGCATCCAGGATCACGAAATCCGCGTATTTTCCCTTCTCGAGGCTGCCCACCTCATGGTCCGAGTGGCATTGCCAGGCCGAGTCTAGGGTGGCGGCACGAAGGGCGGCCTCCACGGGGACGCACTCCTCCGGCGAAAGGAGCGCATCGGATCGCCAGCGGGTTCGCGTAACGGCGTTCTCGATGCATCGGAGCGGCCCCATCTCGGTGACGGGATCGTCCGAGTGAAGGGTCCAGCGAATTCCCGCTTCCTCGCAGGCGCCCGTGCGGTCCAGCTTGGCGGCTTTCTCGGGTCCGAAGAGGTCTTCGACGAAGGCGTTGCCCCAATAGTAGACGTGTCCAATCAGGAAGCTGGGCGAGATCCTGAGGGCCTTCATGCGCTCGATGTGTTCGTCATGAAGAATGCTGCAATGCTCGATCCGGGAGCGGCGCCCGCCCGGGTCGAGGCCCAGGCGATCGGCCCTTTCGTAGGCGTCGAGGACACGATCGATGGCTGCGTCCCCGTTGGCGTGGACGCAGATCGCCCAGCCCTCGCGCAGGCGTTGCTCGACCGCTTGTTCAAGCTCTTCGGTCTCGATATAGGCGATTCCCTTCTCCTTGGAGTTCAAGAAGGGGTCGCGTTGAAGCCCGGTTCGACCCTGGTTCGATCCGTCGCTGACGATCTTCCAGCCCGTCACGCGGACCCATTCGTCTCCGTGTCCCCAGGCGATCTCGGTTCGATCCCATTGCTTCGCAATGGCGTTTCCGAGCGAGTAGCGAAACCGCGCAGTCATCCGGTTGCTCTCCCTGAGCGCACCATAGAGTTCGAGTTCTCGGGCACCTTGGAAGAGCCCGGTGCCCTGGTCGCAGAGGGTCGTGATCCCCACACGATTGGCTCGATGGAAAACCTCCAGGCAGGCTTCGGCCATGTTCTGATTGTGAAGGTGGGGGTTGTGGCGCGCGACCAGCGCCATGGCGGGGCCCGCTTTGAGAACTCCGTTGGGCTCGCCGTCGGCGTCCTTCACGATTTCCGAGCCCGCCGGGACTTCGGTTTGCGCGGTGATGCCTGCGATTTCCAAGGCCTTCGAATTGCAATACGCCAGGTGGAGCGATGCGTTGTAGACAAAGACCGGATGCTCGGTGCTGGCCTCGTCCAGCATGGCCCGGGTGAGGGCATCGGGTCCCTCTTGGAGGGAGGGGTCGAATTGCCGGCCCACCACCCACTGGCCATCGGGGGTCGCGTCCGCCACGGCCTTCAAGTGGTCGATGGCTTCGGTGATGGTTTCGAAGCGGAAGGGGCCGACATTCTCAAAAGAGTCCAAGAGGGCGAGTGGAGGCAGATGCATGTGGGGCTCGACAAAACCGGGCATCACGAACTGACCCTCGAAATCGATTGCTTCGACATCTTCCGCGAGTTTCGGTTTTTGCGCTGCCTCTCCGATCCAGGCAATTTTCCCATCTTGAATAAGGAGTGAATCCGCGTGGGGCGCGTCGGGATTCATGGTCATGATGCGCGCGTTCGAGATGAGGAGCGAAGGGGCAAGCCCAAGGGGATCCCGGCGGAGTTCCTTTGCATGGCGGGCCAGGTCGACCTCGGCAAGGCGCAGGGTTTCTTTGAAGACGTTCGCGCAGCAAGGGCAGGCGAACGGGTCGCTGGCATGGCCCTCAGGAACGAGGGCAGAAGGTCGGAGCGTCTGGCTCGGGGGGACGGGCTCGGTGGAGTCAGGGAAAGAGCGGTACATCGCGTCTCCTTATTTCTAAAGCGGGCCACGCGATGGAAAATCGGCGGCGGAGATTGTCCGGCGGGGCCATGGCGACTCCGGAATCACGCATGCCATGATCATATGCCGGATTGGGCCCGCCGCCCCGTATGCTTTTTTGAGTATGTAGAGTTCGAGCCCTCCGGAATGAGCCCGTGTCAACTATCCTCGGGCGACCACGTGCCCATTGGGGAATCGAAGGAGGTTCGTATGCGTTTCGGAATCAAGACGGCGCCTCAACACACCACCTGGAACGAAATGCTCGATGTCTGGCGTGCGGCGGACGCCATCGAACTCTTCGAATCGGCTTGGAATTTCGATCATTTCTACCCCCTTGTGGGGGATACGGAGGGTCCCTGTCTCGAATCCTGGGTCACCCTCTCGGCGCTGGCGCAAATGACATCCCGAATCCGCATCGGCTGCATGGTGAACGGAACTCCGTATCGGCACCCTGCGGTTCTGGCCAATATGGCGGCTTCACTGGATATCGTTTCCGGGGGCCGACTCGAATTGGGTTTGGGTGCGGGTTGGAATCAAGAGGAGAGCGAGGCCTACGGGATCGATCTGCTGCCCATGGGACAGCGAATGGATCGTTTCGAGGAATCGGTCGAGGTCATCACGCGCTTGCTGGGCAATGAGTCGACGAACTTCAAAGGGAAATATTTCAATCTCACCAACGCGCGTTGCGAACCCAAGGGGCCGCAACAACCGGCGCCCCCCATCGTGATCGGTGGAGGGGGAGAGAAGAGAACCCTGCGTATTGCCGCGCGCTTCGCCCAGCATTGGAATCTGCCTTTCGCATCCCCGAATAAATTCAAGAGAAAGCATGAGATCCTGCTGGGGCATTGCGACGCGGTGGGGCGGGATCCATCGGAGATTCTTTGCTCTGTGCAAATCGCGTACGCTGCCGACCAGGATCCCCTCGAAGCTGTGGGGCAGGCCGCCGCGCTCTTCGAAGCCGGCGTGGGCATGGTGATCTTTACCCTCCGGACGCCCTACCGGGCGGAGCGCGTCGATGCCCTCGCCAAGGCGCTGGAGACCCTGGGTTGAGGGATCGCTCAGACTGACCCGGAAAGCGCAGGGAGCGAGAGGCTCGCTTGGGCGGGCCGTTTCCAAAGCGAGGGGAGGGCGATATCGTGCGGATCCATCCCGCGATCGCCGAGCCTGGGAGTGAACGGAAAGGGCGCCAAGATGACCTGGGATCCCGAACTCGAAGAATTGCGACGGCGGGAAGCCCTGGTCGAGGCCATGGGGGGAGAGGATAAGGTCGAGCGCCAGCACCGGGCCGGGAAGTTGACGATTCGCGAGCGCCTGGTGGAGATCACCGATCCCGGCTCTTTTCGCGAAGTCGGCAAGTTGGCGGGGGTCGCCGAGTACGACGAGGCCGGCGCGATGAAAGCCTTTACGCCGGCCAGTTTCCTTTTCGGAACCGCGCGCCTGGAGGGGCGGCCGGTCATCGTTTCGGGAGATGATTTTACGGTGCGTGGAGGGTCGGCGGAATTGGCCTTCCCCACCAAGCGGGCCCACGCCGAAGGTCTCGCCCAGGAGATGCGGCTGCCCCATGTCCGACTGGTGGATGGCATGGGGGGAGGCGGCTCGGTCAAGACCATCGAGCAGGCCGGCCGAACCTATCTTCCCGGTCTTTTCGGCTGGGAGGTCATTGTTCAGCATCTCGCCGTGGCGCCTTCGGTTTCTCTTGCACTGGGATCCGTCGCCGGCATCGGTGCGGCCCGGGTGGCGACCAGCCACTACTCGCTGATCGTGCGCGACAGCGCCCAGATGATGATCGCGGGTCCGGCCCTGGTGGATCAAGCCAGCCTGGGGGATGTGTCCAAGGAAGAACTCGGCCACGCGAACATTCATACCCGCAACGGGGCCATTGATGACGAGGTGGCCAGCGAAGCCGAGGCTTTCGAGCGGACTCGGCGCTTTCTCTCCTATCTACCCAGCAACGTCGACGAGTTGCCACCCCTTTTGGAGTGCGATGATGACCCGGAACGCCGCGAGGCGGTGCTGAGCGAGATCGTTCCTCGCGAGCCGCGACGGGTCTACAAGATGCGCCGCATTATCGAAGCGGTCACCGACGCCTCTTCTTTTTTTGAGATCGGCCGGCGTTGGGGCAGTTCGATGATTACCGGGCTTGCTCGCTTCGGAGGCGTCCCCGTGGCGATCTTCGCCGAAGACCCCTACGTCTACGGCGGGGCGTGGACGGCAGATGCCGCAAGGAAGCTTCGGCGCCTGGTGGACCTCGCTTCGACGTTTCACCTGCCCCTGGTTCATTTCGAGGACTGCCCTGGCTTCTTGATTGGGAAAAAATCCGAAGAAGAAGCGACGATTCGTTTCGGTTCCGAGGCCTTGGCTGCGCTGGGCCAATCGCCGAGCCCGTTTTGCTCGGTGGTGATCCGTAAGGCGTTCGGAGTCGCCGGGGCTGCGAGCAAAAAGCCGGGCAGCCATCATTTTCGCTACGCGTGGCCCTCGGGTGATTGGGGTTCATTGCCCATCGAGGGGGGCATCGAGGTGGCCTATCGCAAGGAGTTGGCCGAGGCAGAGGATGCCGAGGCCGAACTCGCGGAGATTCGCGAACGACTGAACCGGCTACGCTCGCCCTTTCGTTCCGCGGAACATTTCGAGATCGAGGAAATCATCGACCCCCTGGACACTCGGTCCCGGCTCTGCGAATGGGCGCAACTCGCGCGCCGCGCCTCGAGGCCGGGCCCGACCGGCTTCACTTATCGGCCCTGAGCGGGTTGGGCGCGGACCAGTGAGAGCCCAGCGACCCCGAGCGCGAGGCTGATCGCGAAGACGATCAGCGCCCCTGCATAGCTTCCGCTGCTATCGCGTACGGCCCCAGCCACGATGGGCGCCAAAGTCACGAAAGGCAGCCCCACCAGGCCTGCCAGCCCCATTACGCTCCCGAAAGATGACGGGCCGAAGAGGCGCCCGATGAACGACGCATAGGTGGGGAGCAGTCCGCCTCCGGCGAAACCGAAGAAAAGAATCGCCCCGGTGAAAAGCGCTTCCCCGGGCTGGCTGGCCAGTGTCATGAAAGAGATGATTTGCATGCTGATCACGATCCGGATCAGCCAACCGTTGTCGAAACGGTCCGCAAGGTATCCGAAGAGGAGGGTGCCCGGGACCCCGAGTCCCGCGGCGATGCCGATCAGGATTGAGATGTGCTGGACGCTGTAGCCGAGATCCTCGCCGAATCGCGGGGCATTCGCGCCCCAGCCGCCCCCTATGCCGAAGACGATGCCGATGACCAGGGCCAGTGCCCAGAAATTTCGGTTATGAAGAATCTCGCTGACGGTCCAGCCGCCTTCATCGCTATTGGCTTCGAGATTCTCAGGGGCAGAAGCAAGTCCGTCGACGCTTTGGCCAACCTCGTCGGGGGAATTTCGCACGGCGATCCAGGCCAAGGGGGCGATGAAGATCGCGATTCCAGCGAAGATCTGGAGCGTTTCGCGCCAGCCGAAGTCTGCGATCCACGCGCCTGCAAGCGGCGTAAAGAGGAACCCTCCGGCATGGGGCCCCATGGCGGCCACCCCTACGGCGAGACCGCGCTTTTCATCGAACCACTTCGCGATGACGGTCGTGGCGGCCAGCGGCCCGGCGAGGGCAACGCCAAAGGCTGAGCCGAGGCCAAAGAGAATCCATAGCTGCCACGGTTCCTTGGCCACGGACATTCCCAGAAACGAGACGGAAAGGATGACCGAGCCCAGGGTCATCAGGCTGCGAATGGAGTGGCGATCGAGCAGTGGGCCCACGGCGGCGCTGGCGCCCGCCATGACCAGAAGGAAAGCGCTGACGCCGAACTGCACCTCGGCGATGGAGAGGCCGAACTCGTCGACGAGTGGCGAAGTGAAAAGTCCGAAGGGGATGATCGTCAGCCCGATGGTGACGGCTTGGGCCGCGAAGGCGACGGCCACGATCCACCAGCCATGGAATACGCGAGGCATAGGGGCGCGACCTTAGCTCGCTTCTCGTGCCGGGGTGATCCGAAGAGATCCGCCACCGGGCCGCCCGTCCCGGGTTGCCTATGCTAGGTCTTCTCCATTCTCAGCTGCCTCGAGGCGTCGCATGCCCGGTTCGGCCCAATCCCGTATTTGTTTTCCCGAGACCGATTTCGCCCTTCTGCCCGGGCAGGGCAATCCGCTCCCCGCTTTCCACTCCATGATGGCTGAGTTGCGCGATCAGCGTCCCGTTGCGCCGATCCACTTTCACGGTCAGCCCGCCTGGCTGCTGACTCGTCACGCCGATGTGGCAGAAGCCTTTCGGGACGAAACGCTCTTTTCGGCCCGGGCGATCCAGACCGCCAACACTTTTCCCGTCATGGGGCGCAATATGATGGGCATGGAGGGTGATGAGCATCGCCTCAACCGGGCCCTGGTCTCGCCCCATTTCAAGTTGCGCTTGATGCCGGGGGTTGTCGAGGAGATGGTGCAACCGCTTTGCCACGCCCTGGTGGACGGGTTCGCCCATCGGGGTGAGGTGGACCTCGTGCGCGAGTTCAATCAACGACTGCCCCTGGTGGCCATCTGCAGGATTCTGGGCATTCCACCCGAGGACGATGAGCGCCTGGCTCGCTGGGCCATGGCGCTGATCCACTATCCCTGGGATCCCCAGGGCGCATTGGCGGCATCCAAGGAATTCACTCAATACCTGGCGGGGCTGCTGGCCGAGCGCCGGGCCGCGCCCGGCGATGATTTATTGTCCGCCCTCTCCTGCGAGGAGGTGGAAGGGCATCGTCTATCAGACGACGAGATCTTCTCCTTCGTTCGTGTCCTCTTTCCTGCCGGCGCAGACACCACCTATCTCGCCTTGGGTTCGTTGATGGTTGGCCTGCTGGGAGGCCCCGGTGGCCTGGATTCATTTCGGGGCGACGCTGAAGCTCAGGCCGCGGCCGTGGAAGAGACCCTGCGCTGGGAACCCCCGACGGCCTTGCTGCCCAGGATGACCACCGGGGGAGGAGAGTTTCGGGGAGAACGTCTGGGTCCGGACACCGTGGTCCTGCTGGGGATCGGTCCTGCGAATCGGGATCCCGAGGTCTTCCCCGATCCAGATCGCTTCGACCCCGGTCGCAAGACCGCAGGGCATCTGGCTTTCGGTCTCGGCAATCACTTTTGCCTGGGCTCTCACCTGGCCCGGTCGGAAATGCGCGTGGCGCTCGGGGTGCTCCTCGAACGCTTCGATGAGATCGAGTTGGTGGAAACGCCCGTGATGGAAGGCGCCGTCATGCGTGGTCCCCATCGCCTTCAGGTCCGTTTTTCTTGCGCATGAAGAACGGCAATCGGCAACCGACGGTCATTCTGAGAAAGGATTTCGTATGAAGATCGGGCTCTTCCTGGCCACCATCAATCCGATTGCGACGCCCGAGTACATCGCGGCCTTTGCGAGTGGCGCTGAAGAACGCGGCTTCGATTCGCTCTGGGTAGGCGAGCACGCGCTGCTCTTCGAGGATTACGCTTCGGCCTACCCCTACTCAGAGGATGGCAAGCTGATCGGTCTGTCGAGCGAGAGCGGGATGCTCGATCCCTTTCTCGCGCTGGGCTGGGCGGCAGCCGTGACCCGGGAGATCAAGCTCGCCACGGGGATTTGCATCCTGCCCCAGCGCAATCCGGTTTATACCGCCAAGGAGGTGGCCACCCTGGATTGGCTTTCCGGCGGAAGGACCCTTCTGGGTCTGGGCGTGGGCTGGCTCAAGGAGGAATTCGACAATCTCGGAGTGCCCTTCGAACGGCGGGGGGCGCGTTGCGCGGAATACGTCGAGGTTCTGAAGCGTCTCTGGTGCGATCCTGTTTCCAATCACGAAGGGGAGTTTCATCAACTGAGCGGGGCCAGGCTCTACCCGAAGCCGGTCCAGACGCCCCATCCGCCCATTCTCTTCGGGGGCGAGTCCGATGCAGCGTTGCGCCGGGTGGCCCACCAGGGCGACGGCTGGTTTGGCTTCAATCACACGCCGGAAAGCGCCGCTGAATGTCTTGCCAGGCTCGACGCTCTCCTGGCGGCGCGTGGCCGGAGCCGCGCGGACCTGGATATTTCGCTTTCCCCCTACCTGCAGCCCAGTAGCGGCAAAGACCTTCCGCATTTCGAAGAACTCGGTGTGGACCGGGTCGTTCTACTCGCCATGGCGCCCTCGTTGGAGGCCATCCCGACGACTCTCGACGCCGCCGCACGCGAATACGGCCTTGCGCCGTGAAGGCGTTGAAGGCTTGCGTCGCTTTGCTGCCTTCTTCCAGGGTTGAGCCCCAGGCGGCTTCATCGCTCGCGGGCCGAAGTTCCGAAGAGGATCGCCGAAGGCGTCTTTAATTCTCTTCGGTGCTTGCAGCGATGATGGCTTCGATGCGCTCGGGATCGATGCGTCGCATGAGGTGCTCGAATTTGCCCACCGCGAGGCCGCAGAGAGGCTGCTGGGTGTCCTCGAAGCCTATGGCACCGCTCCGGGAAAGGAGGGCACGTGATTTGGGGGCGAGTTCGGGCAGGATCGGCTCGAGGTAGGTGGTGAGCTGATTGAAGAGATTGAGGGCGACGCTGCAGACAGCCCTGATTTCTTCTTCCTTCCCTTCCTGCTTCTTGAGCGCCCACGGCGCGCCCTGCTCAACGAATTCGTTCGCTCGATCCGCCAGTCCCATTACGATCCGAGCCACTTTGTTGGTGTCGCACGCCTCATAGGCCTCGATGATCTCGGCGCCCGCCGCCGCTCCCCTTTCGAAAAGCCCGCCGTCGTCGGGGTAGGGGTCGCAGAGTTTCTGTCCCTTCATGAAGCGCGCCGTTCGGCTCGCCAGGTTGACCAATTTGCCCACGAGTTCGGAGTTGACCTTGGCGGTGAATTCCTCGAAGTTGAGATCGATGTCGCTCATCCGGGTGCTGATCTTGCTCGCGTAGTAGTAGCGGAGATAGTCCGGGGAGAGGTGATCGAGATAGGTCCTGGCCAGGATGAATGTCCCCCGACGCTTGGACATTTTTTCGCCGTTGACGGTGAGGAAACCGTTGACGTTGATCCGGTTGGGAAGCTCGAATCCCGCGGTCTTCAACATGGCGGGCCAGAAAAGGGCGTGAAAGTAGACTATGTCCTTGCCGATGAAGTGGTGGATCTCGCAGTCAGGATTTCTCCACCAGTCATCGAGGACTTCTTCGTTCTCGGCGCACCAATCCGCAGTCGCCGCGATATAGCCCACGGGCGCATCCACCCAGACGTAGAAGAAATGCCCCGGGGCGTCGGGGATTTCAAAGCCGAAATAGGGCGCCGGGCGGCTGACGTCCCAATCTCGCAGAGGCTCGGAGAGAAAGGAGCCCTCGAGTTGTTTTGCGATCTCGGGTTGTAGCCGCCCCGGGGAGTGGACCCAGTCCTCGAGGAAGGCGTGAAATTCTTCCAGCGTGACAAAATAATGGGGGGCCGAGCGCATTTCAGGGGTGGAGCCGCTCAGCGTACTTCGGGGATTCAGTACTTCGTGGGAATCGTAGATCCCGCCGCAGACCTCGCAGTTGTCGCCGTATTGCTCCTCGGCTTTGCATCGAGGGCAGGTGCCGGTCACGAAGCGGTCGGCGAGAAAGATGCCTTGCTCTGTATCGAAGAATTGAGTGACTTCTTTTTCCTTCACGCGCCCGGCTTTTCGCAAAGCGGCCCAGATTTCGGCGACGAGTGCTCGGTTCGATTCGGTGTGGGTGCTGCCGTAGTGGTCGAATTGAACGCCGAAGTCGGCGAAGTCGCGCTGATGGGACGTACTCATTTCTTCCATCAAGGCATCGGTCCCCCGGCCCTCATCCTGGGCCCGGATCATGGTGGCGGTGCCATGGGTGTCGTCACCGCAGAAATAGCCGACCCGATTTCCACGCATCCGCTGGAACCGGACCCAGATATCCCCCTGGATATACCCAATGAGGTGGCCGATGTGGAGGTGGCCATTCACGTAGGGCAAAGCATTCGTGACCAGGAGTTTGCGCGTCGTTGTCATGGCCGGCGAGAATAGCCCTTCGCGACCTGCCTGGGCCCGGTATCGAGTTTTGCTTGGCTTGATCGGCCGATCGAGGCTCGCGGGGCCGAATGATGGCTCTGCAGGGTGCGGCGGAAGAGGGAAGCGGCGCCACGATGTTCGGCCGAATACCGGCTCCCGAGAGCGCTGGCGCCGAAGTTCGGGGCGCGCGAGTATCGGATCCGGACTTGAAAATACAAAGAGCGAAGGAGGCGGGACAGATGAGTTCGTTTTGCGAGGATCGTGTGGTGGTCGTCACGGGAGCGGGTCGCGGGATTGGTCGGGAATACGCCCTGATGCTTGCGGAACACGGTGCCAAGGTCGTGGTGAATGACCTGGGCGGTGCGCGGGACGGCGAGGGGGCTGCCGACTCCGGGCCGGCAGACGAGGTCGTCGCTGAGATCCGCGAGCGAGGCGGAGAGGCGGTGGCCAACGGGGCCAGCGTCAGTGACTTCGAGGGCGCCCGGGAGATGATTCAGCAGGCCGTCGATACCTACGGTCGACTGGATGTGCTGGTCAACAACGCGGGAATCCTGCGGGACCGTATGCTGGTCAACATGAAGGAGAGCGAGTGGGATGCCGTCATCGACGTGCACCTCAAGGGAACCTTTGCGCCGGCTCACCACGCGGCGGCCTACTGGCGCGAGCAGAGCAAGGCGGGCCAGGCAGTGGACGCGCGGATTATCAATACGACCTCGGTCTCAGGGATCTACGGAAACCCGGGCCAATCGAATTACGGAGCGGCCAAGGCGGGAATCGCGGCCTTCAGCGTGATCGCGTCGAGGGAACTCGCCCGTTATGGGGTGACGGTGAACTGCATCGCGCCCGGGGCCCTGACCCGGATGACCGAAGATCTACAGCCCGGGGAAATCACGGACGAGATGCGGGAGGCCCAGAGCCCCCGCTGGATTGCTCCGATCGTGACGTGGCTGGCCAGTCGCGAATCGGCGGATGTGAGCGGGCTGGTTTTCGAAGCGTCCGGCGGTGTGTTGGCGGTGGCCGAAGGCTGGCATCGAGGCCCCAAGGTGGCGCCGGAGGAGGACCCCACACGGCTCGGCCCCATTGTTCGAAAGATGGTCAGCGAAGCGCGACTCAACGCGGGGATGAATGGGAAGGATCAGGACGGCGGCCTCGGCTGATCTCTACGGGGAACTTTCCGGGATGGATTGATCGTGGGCGGCCTGGAGGTTGTCGCGTTATTGACAGGCATAGTGCCAATAACCTAATTTCGTTCTTCATTTCGCGGATTTGAGGTCCGCGCTCACTAGCCAGGAGGAAGCGCAGATGCGCGAAGCAGTCATCGTCTCAACCGCACGAACGGGGCTGGCCAAGTCCCACCGTGGCGGATTCAACAATACGGGTGGGGCCGCCATGGCGGGCCACGCCATCAAGCATTCCATCGAGCGTGCCGGAGTCGACCCCGCCGAGGTGTCCGAAGTGATTCTCGGTTGCGGAACGCCCCAGGGAACAACGGGCAACAATATTGGCCGAGTCGCGGCCCTCAAGGCGGGTTGCCCCATCACGACAACCGGCGTGACGGTCAGCCGACACTGCTCCTCGGGGCTCAACGCGGTGGCCACGGCGGCCGGACGCATCATCGTCGACGGCGAGGACGTCGTGGTGGGGGCGGGCGTCGAATCCATCAGCCTGAGTCTCGCCGGAGGCAATTTCTCCCATCAGGTGGACAAAGAGTTGATGGAGGCGTACCCCGGTCTCTGGATGCCCATGATCGAGACCGCGGACATCGTCGCGGATCGCTACAAGGTCAGCCGCGAGTACCAGGACGAATATTCATTGGAAAGCCAGAAGCGCACGGCGGCGGCCCAGGAAGCGGGCCTCTTCGATGACGAAATCGTCCCCATGGACACCACGATGATCGTGAAGGACAAGGAAAGCGGCGAAACCTCCGAGGTGGATTACACGGTGACCGGAGACGAGTGCAATCGCCCCAGCACGACTCTCGAGGGTCTCTCGAGCCTGAAGCCTATCCGGGGAGAAGAGCAGTACATCACGGCGGGCAATGCGTCTCAGCTTTCGGATGGTGCGGCGGCGTTGGTGATGATGGAGGCCGAAGAGGCCAAGCGCCGAGGCGCCGAGCCTCTCGGTGCATTTCGCGGCTTTACGGCGGGTGGCTGCAAGCCCGACGAAATGGGCATCGGCCCGGTGATCGCCGTTCCCCGCCTGCTCGATCGCGCGGGGCTCACGGTGGACGACATCGACCTGTGGGAACTGAACGAAGCCTTCGCGAGCCAATGCCTCTATTGCCGGGACACCCTCGGAATCGATCCCGAGAAGTACAACGTCAATGGCGGATCGATTTCCATCGGACATCCCTTTGGGATGACGGGCGCACGCTGCGTGGGTCACCTCCTGCTGGAAGGACGGCGCCGCAAGGCGAAGTGGGGCGTGGTCACGATGTGTATCGGTGGAGGCCAGGGGGCCGCGGGGCTCTTCGAGATCTTCTAGCCCCGACCTCGGTCTGCGCGTTCTCTCCGCTCCCGGGACTCTTTGACTGCCCGGGGGCGCGTTGGGACGCCTGCGCCTGGAATCTGGCTGGCCCAATGCCTTTGCTCTAGGCTCGCCCGAATGCAGGACCCCAAGGACCGAGAGAAGGTCCCCTTCGATGCGTTGAAGGAGGGCGACCCGCTCGGTGAATACAGTTACGAATTGACGCCCGAATGCGTCGCACGGCATCGCGAGGCCACGGACCAGACCGCCTATGCGGACGATGGCTACGCGCCGGTCTCGATTCTTGCTGCCGATGGCGTAAACCTCGCGGACCAGTTCTGGGATATCTCGGCCTCGGTCCATGCGGGTCAGAAGACTGAGATCCTTGAAATTCCCCGCATGGGCGACACCTTGACGGTGACCGGAGTCGTCGCAGAAAAATTCGTGCGTAAGGGCCGCCGCTACGTCGTGAGTTCCACCCAGACCTGCGACTCCAGCGGGCGAGCGCTCGCGAGGGGGGAGACCACCGGAGTCATCTTGTATGACGAGGCGGCTGGCGATTCCTCGCCCCCCGCCGAGAAACTCGCGCCGCCGCCCGCCATCCGTCGACTCGGCCCGCTGGTTCGAGAGATGACCTTCGAGAAGATGGTGCTCTACGAGCCCCCGGGCGAGCAGAATATGCACACGGATCACGCCATCGCGCGGGAGGTGGGGCTGCCCGCTGCCATCGCGACGGGCACTCAATTCATGGCCTATCTCTTCGATCTTCTTCACGACGCCTACGGCTTCGAAGCCATCCCGGGAACGATCCTCGAAGCCAAGATTCGGTTGCCCGTCTTCGCGGATGAACGAATCGAAGCCGTCGCCGAGGTGATTGCCGAAGACGGCGGCTATCGCGATCACCGGGTGCGCTGCACCACCCCGAGTGGCGATGCCATCCGCGGCACCGCGCGGGTTCCGATCCGATGAGTGAAGCCGGCCTCGCCTCGGAGTTCGGAGCGGCGTGGGGATCGGCGGCCGAGGTGGTTGCGCAAATTCCCGATGGCGCTGTCCTGACGACCAGCCTGGTCGAGCCGACGACCCTGTTGACCGCTCTGTCCCAAACACAGACCAGCGGACGGGCGGTGGTGGCGGTGGCCGCCATGGGAACCCTGGCGCTGGGCCAGACGGGTCGCTTTCCCATCGTGACCGCCTTCGCGTCGCCGGTGTCCACGGCCTTGGCGGAAAGCGGCGTGTGCGAATATCTGCCCGGGCTTTTTTCGGATGCCGAAAGACTCTTCGGGGCATTTGAGGCGGATTGCGTGCTGCTCCGTCTTTCGGCGCCCGACGCCCAAGGCCTTTGCTCCTACGGCTGGGCGTCGGCCTTTTCGCCGCATCTCTTCGAGCAGGCACGCCAGCGCGGAATTCCGATCCTGGCTGAAATCGACCCCACCATGCCGCATACGCGGAGCGGCCGGGAAGTTCCGGTGAGCCAGATCACCGCCGCATGCCTCGCCGAGGGAAATGCGGCCACTGAGGAAGTGGGGCCGCCCTCGCGCAATGCAGAGGCCATCGCGGCGCACCTCGATCCGCTGGTGCCCGACGGTTCGACGATTCAGGTGGGTATCGGTTCGGTGCCGGATGCCGCAATCGAGCGACTGACGGGAAGCGGGTACGGCGTTCACACCGAGGTTCTCGGTCGGGGTCTGGCTCGGCTCATCGATGCTGGGCAAGCCGATGGACTTCAGAAAGCCGAAGATCCGGGCCTGGTGGTTTGCACCATTGCATCCGTCGATGCCGAAGTGCGCAAATTGGTGGAGGATCCCGAGCGCGCCGAGATTCGTGCCTCGAGCGATGTGCTCGATCCCCGGGTGATTGCCCGTCACAGCCAACTCCGCTGCATCAACAGCGCCCTGGCGGTGGATCTCAGAAGCCAGGTCAACGCCGAAACCCTGGGCTGGTCCCAGGTGGCCGGGGTCGGGGGGCAACTCGATTTCTTTCGGGGCGCCGGGATGGCGAAGAATGGGCTCCGCATCATCGTGTTGGGGAGCTCCACTTCGCGCGGGGAGAGCCGAATCGTCGCCAGCCATGCACCGGGTTCCGTCGTGACCGCCACCCGCTACGACGTGGACGTGGTGATTACCGAGCACGGCGTGGCCTGGTTGAAGGATCAGACCGACGAGGCGAGGGCCCGGGCATTGATCGAGGTGGCCGACCCCGCCCACCGAGAGGCTCTCTTTCGGGCGCGGTTCGCCTGAGGATCGAGGTCATCCCCTGCGGATCGACTTCGACCGGTGCATTCGCTGTGGGTGAAGTGCCTCGGTTGGGTGGGGATGGTCAATTCCGCCGCGCCTGATCATTGCCTCTCAGTGAGGCTGAATGGCAACGACGAGTGTGTGGCAAGCGATACAAAATGGGGGACTGAGCGTCACTTTTGCTCCTGCGCTTCGAGGAAATCGTTTCGATTCAATATTAAAACACTATTCTATTCCTGGGTCTGATCTTGCTGATGAGACCCAATTCCTAAGGGGGGGGGGAATCATGATGAATAACGTACGAGTGTGGCTGCGCGAGGTGACCGAACTCGGTCTGCTTCTCGTCGCTTTGGCGGTTGTCCTGCAGATCCTGTTCGGATCGGCGATCCCGTTTATCGGGGGCGACGTGGTCGGGAATATCACCACGTTGGTGGGCAAGCTTGGCAATGACGGCCTGGTGGGGCTGATCTCCATCGGCATCATTCTCTATCTGTTCCAGAGAAGGCCGAGCGGCGCGACTGCCTGAAAGTGCGTTGCCCCGCTCCGGCGCACGCTGCTGGGGCGGGGCATCGTGTTTCTGGGCTCTTCCATCTCGCCTGGGAGCGAGCGCAGGGGCCCAAAGCTTCGGCCTAGCGGCCGAAGCGGCGCTGGACCTGGAGCTGCCGATCGGCCAATTGGTTCCGGCGATCCTCGGGGCTGAAGTGCGGGGTATCCGAGGCCAACTGCGCCCGAAGCTGGCTCAGGGCCACCAGTTCCGCCGTGGGCGCGTCTTCATCGCTGATGGGCGTCTCGAGGCCCTGGAAGCGGAGGAAGAAGAATCCCTCGGACAGGCCCGTGGTGTCCAGCCAATTCGGCACCCCGGGGTCGGCTTTCGAGATCACGTAGGTATAGAGGCCATCCGAGCCCAGGCGGGCCTGCCCAGCCGAGAGACTCGTCTGACGATTGGCCCACTCGAGCGCGTCGAACCAGTCGTTGGCGAGTTGCACCCCCTGGTAGCGCGCGTCGGTTCGCGGCACCCGGATGATGAGGGCCTCGTCATCCTCCAACGAGAATCGCCCCGCTGCGGAAACCTGGCCCGCCAGGCCCTGTCCGCCGGTTTCCCGGGGCTTCATCACCTGGTTGTCGAGGGAGAAAAGCCGAATCCGGGCGGCGAAGTCCACCCAGAACTCCGCGGCATCGGGCACCGCTGACGCGGTTTTGCGGATTCTCTCGGATACCTGACCGCTGTCGTAATCGGCCTGCGGCCTCCCCAGCCCGGCTGCGGGGACGATCTCGATCCGCCCGGCGCGCTCTTGCGCCCAATCCGAATGGGACCAGCGCACCAGCAGAAGCGCCGAGGTGGCGTCGGTGGCCAACCAATTGGTTTCCCGGGGCGTCGGGCCCACGGCCACCTCGAAGTGTCCACCCGGATCGGTGATGAGCCCATCAGCGGAGAGCGTGGACACGCTTCGAAGTTTGCCCTCAACCCCCGGGTTCGCTTCGTAGACCTGCAGGACGAGGTCGGCTGTCGAGCCGCGGGTGCCCCGCAGGATGTAGTCCACCCCGGGCCGAATGATTGCGCTTTCGTAGAGGTTGTCGGGGTTCACCATCCCGACATGACCCGATTCGGGGTAGGAGGGGCGAAAGGCCGGGTAGTCCGGGTCGGCGAATACGTTGCGTTGAAGTTGTTGAAGCAGGATTTCGCTGACGTATCGCCCGCCATCCGCATCCTTGCGGCGGCTCCCGGCGGCCGAGGAGGTTTCGGCAAAGTCGGCGGCATGCGAGAGGGCCTCGCCCAGGCCGCGGAGGGAGGACCAGGGGTTGTCGGTGCCTTCTTGACTGGGCGTGTTTTGAGCGTCGCAGGCCAGACCCACGATTCCCAGAAGGATCAGCGGCGCGAAAAGCTTCAATGAATTCGCTCCACGTGCGCTTCAAGCACCATTCATGATGGTGCCCGCACCTTCCAGGCGTGTGATCTCATCTTGGGAATAGCCGAGTTCGAGCAGGACTTCGGTCGTGTGCTCTCCGTGCAGGGGGGGCATTCTGCGTCTCGGGTCCTGGGCTGTCTTGTCGAAACGTGCCGCGGGCCGGGCCTGGTGATAGGTGCCCGCAGTGGGGTGTTCGAAGTCGAGGATGGCTTCGTTGTGGGTGATCTGATCGTTCTGGAAGACTTGCTCGAGATTGAGAACCGGGCCCACCGGGACGTCCTCCGCCAGCATGCGGGCAATCAGGTTTTCCGTGGTTTCCTCGAGCATGGCAGCGGCAATCTTCTCGCCGAGCGCGGTGAGGTTTTCGATATTGCCCCGGACCTGGGTGTCGCAGAAACGGGGATCCTCGATCCACTCCGGGTGCCCCAGCGCGCGAAAGAGGCCGTGCATCTCTTGATCCGTGGCAGCGAAGTAGACCAGGTGTCCGTCCTGGGTCTGAGAGAGTCTGTAGATCTCATAGAGAGCGAGGCCAGCGGGAGCGTCGTCGCCCCCGAAAGTATGGGACAGCATGCCATCGGGCCAGAAGAAGGCGAGGGAAGAGTCCAGCATGGGGACATCGATGTGCTGGCCGCCGGCGCCTCGTTCCCGGGCGAAGAGCGCCGCGGTGATGGCCTGGGCGGCGGTGTAGGCACTCGACTTGTCGGCCACGATATTTCTGACCAGGTCGGGGATCGGCACTTCGGGATTCACCTGGACTGCACTGTGGCCCGAAAGGCCCTGGATGATCGGGTCGTAGACCCGCCGCTGGCTATAGGGGCCATCGGGGCCGTAGCCCGAGATCGAGCAGTAGATGAGATCAGGGTTGAGCGCACGCAGGTCCGAATCACCGAGGCCCAGGCGATCCGCTGCGCCGGGCCTCCAATTCTGCACGAAGACATCCGCTTCGCGGATCAGCCGATGGGCGGCAGCCAGGCCATCTTCCCGGGTCAGGTCGAGGGCGATGGCTCGCTTGTTGCGATTGCAATTGGCGTAGAAGGAGGTGAGCCCGCCCCGGGCGATGGTATTGAGGCGCAGGGTGTCTCCCGCCGTGATGGGTTCGAGTTTGACGACATCCGCCCCCTGGTCCGCCAGCATCATCGTCGCCAGCGGTCCGGAGACCACTGCCGATGCATCCACCACCTTGATCCCCTCGAGCGCTCCGGCCAACCGTCATCCTCCTCTTTGTCAGGGGGATCGAGGGTACATCGCGACCCAGGTATGGGCGAGCGGGTTCTGGCCGGGCCTATGCCCGGATCTCGTCATGGGCGGGGGGGGTTGTGTACGATTCAATCTACCCACAGACCCCCGCGGCCCGCTTGAGCGAAATATCCGACCCCAAAACTCGAACTCGATTGCTGGCGCGCTTCATCGAGGCCCAGCGCCGCGACGGTCCCCTTTTGCTCTGGGCACTGGTCGTAGGCATCCTGGCGGGCGGGGTGGGAGGGGCCTTTCGGGCATTGGTCGGAAAACTGGCCGAACTTCGCACCGCCTTTGATTCGTGCGATCTCAGCGTGGGGGCCCCCGAGGCCTGGCAGGCCGCTCTCATCTCCGCCGGGCTGGCGACGGCTGCAGTGTGGATCGTTCGCCGCTACGCGCCCGAAGCGGCGGGCAGTGGTGTCCAGGAAGTGGAGGGTGCGCTCGATGGTCTCCGGCCGGTGCGCTGGCGGCGCGTGCTGCCGGTTAAATTCGGCGCCGGTGCCCTGGCCATGGGTTCGGGTCTACTGCTGGGACGGGAGGGGCCCACCATCCAGATGGGTGCCGCTCTTGGGCGCATGCTTTCGGACCGCTTTCGTCTGAATTCCGAGCACGCCCATGTGCTGCTTGCAGCGGGCGCGGGTGCGGGGCTGACCGCAGCGTTCAACGCGCCCCTGGCCGGCATGCTCTTCGTCATCGAGGAGATGCGTCCACAATTTCATTACAGCGCGATCTCGGTGCAGGCAGTGCTCGTGGCCTGTGCCGCGGCCGACGTGGTTGTCCGAATCCTGCTCGGCGGTGCCTTCGTGCTCCCCATGGAGACGTTCCCCGCACCTCCAATGGCATCGCTTTGGGTCTTTCCCGTTTTCGGAGCTCTGATCGGTGCGATCGGGTACGGGTTCAATCTCGCGCTGGTCAGAATGGTCGACCGGGCAGGTCGGTCAAGCGAATGGCAACGGCTGGTCTTTGCGGGGTTGTTGGGTGGGTTCGTGGGATGGCTTGCGATGGAGATCCCGGCCGCTGCCGGGGGAGGTGAGGCCCTCGTGGAACGTGCGCTCTCGGGAGTCATCCCGACCGCGTTCCTCCTTCTGCTCTTCCTGGGTCGCTTCGCCTTGACGATCGCGAGTTATGGGACCGGCGCGCCGGGGGGGATCTTTGCGCCCATGCTCGCCCTGGGCACTCTCTTCGGGCTCTGGTTCGGCCAGGTCTCCCAGGGACTCTTCCCCGCGCTGGTCGATCATCCCCAGGTCTTTACTGTGGCCGCCATGGGGGCGCTCTTTTCCGCCACTGTGCGCGCACCGATTACGGGAATCGCGCTCGCCATGGAACTGACGGGCAGCTACCAACAACTGCTTCCGATTATTCTCACATGTGTCCCCGCCACCCTGGTTGCCCATGGCCTGGGCGGCATGCCCATCTATACCCTGCTCCTCGAGCGTGTCCTTCGCGATTCGAAACTCGCCGTCACCGGCCGCTTGGCCATCTATCTCGAAAGCGGCGCTCCTCGTTCAGCGACTGGCTTCGCCCTGGCGGAGCAATTGGCGGAGAAATACCACCTCGAATTGATTCCCCTCGATGTGGATCTGGACGCGGCCCTGATGGATCGTTACGGCGCTCGGCTCCCGGTGCTGGAATTCGAGGGGATTGAGTTGGCCCACGGCGAATTCTCGAAAGAAGCGCTGGAGCATGAACTCAAGCGGGCTGCCGTGGCGCTCGAATCCGCCCCGAGCACCGGGGATTGACCCTCGCTGTCCAACGGGTTTCAGGCCGGGGCGAGAGGGGATCGCAGACGGGACCCGGCTCAACCCCGGCGTGCGGCGGAAGCGGTTCCGTCCTCTCGACGCTTCGCCTCGATCTCCTCGGCGCTGTGCAGATTCCCCTGCCCGATGCCTGGGCAGCCTTGCGCGGCGGCCTGCCACTTTCCCCCGGATTCGAGGTTCGTCTGCCAGAAGGGATAGGTTCGGCATTGGCGAGGCCGCAAATCGTAGACCGTGCAGCCCTGGCTCGGGTCGTAGAAGACGCAGGCGCCGTTTTCCCTTTCGCGCAGGGCGATGATCCCGCCGGGAAGCGCCCGAGTGTAGTCAGCACGAAAGCGCTTTTCGCTGAACCCGCCGCGCTCGGCCAGTCGATGGATGTCGCCTTCGGTGATCTTCACCGTGCCGGGTTTGCCGGTACAGCATTTTCCGCACTGAGTGCAGCCGAAGTGGAGACCCGCCGAATACCATTTCGTCATGCCGATCAGCTTAACTCGGCCCGGCCGCGCCCGGGTGCTGCTTCGACTTCGGCGCAGGGGAGGGGGGTCGCGTTTTGCCTGGCGGCCCAGGTGTGAAGGCTCGGAGGGCCTGGACCTTCGGACCCGCCTCAACGATTTTGCAGTCCACGGGATCCTGGAGCAGGCTCAAAACCGCAGGCGCATCGACACCGGTGGAACTCAGCATCTTGTCCGTTGTGGTGCCGAGTTGGATGACCGCGTCCGAGATTTGCGGGGAGATCTTGTTCACTACGTGTAGGGCCCGGCCGATCAGCCCTCGTGCGAGATCCGAGGCGGTTTGAAAAGGCTCTGGGCGAATACTTGGCGAGTTCAGGGGCCCCTTCACGCGCACTGCAGCGGTGATCCCCGTTGCGATGGTTTCCTTGAGGTGGGGCCGCAAGAGCAGGTCGATTTTGCGCGTGGGCAGATTCAGCATTCCCGCACCGCGTACTTGGGTCTCTGGGGCGTCCCAAAGGAGTGCGTCGGTTCGAAAGATGCCCTCGTCGACGTTCAGAGCCGCGATGAAACACGTCATGGGGATGCTTCCAGTGCGGGGCTGTGATTTTAGGGAGAGTTCGATGGCATCCGCGTAGCGATCGGCCAGGGTGCCGTGACCCACGTCCATGAGCAGCCCGCCCGAGAGGTGCGCCGCGAGGTCTTTCGCGTTCCCGCCGCGGGTTGAGAGATCGATGGTGGCTCCGAAACGCCCACTCGCCATGTTGGGTTGGCCGACTCGCGCTACCAGGGAGCCCAGGTGGAGTCCCGTACCTCGCAGGCCCAGGGACACGACGGGCTCCGGATGGCTGGTGTCGAACTCGCCCCGGGCGGCAAGGGCACCCCCCGGCCAGGCGAGACTCAGGCTCGGGCCGTTCAGCACGCCCTTGGCCCAGTCAAGATCGACCTTGCCGTCCGTCGCCGTCCAGTCGCGATCGAGCAGGACCCGGTCGACGCGCAGGCTCAGGCGTCCTGCGGTGTCCGAGAGCCAGCGAAGATTTTCCGGTTTGAGGGCCGCATCCAGGGCTGAGGTGGAATCCGAGGCGGCGGGCGGCGCCTTCTGGGTTTGAGCCGGCGCTTCTTGTTGGGGCCTTTGCGGCTTTTGCCGAAGGTCCAATTCGTCGAGCCGAAGGTTCAATGCGAATGAAGGGATGGCCTGGCTGCGGGCGAGTATGCCGCTGCCTTCGAGACGGGCTTTCCCGATCTGCGAGTTCAAGTCCCGAAGCTTAAGGGTCTGGAGGGAGCCCTCGATATGCGCTTTCGCCTTCACGGGGCCCCAGGGCGGAAGCGAACCCCCCCAGGTTTCGCCAATCGCCGTCAGAGTCGGGGCCTGAAGGTTGATCTCGAGTTGGCCCGATTCATCGCTTGATTCGCCGGGTATGACCAGGCTGCCCTTCAGGCCGAGTTCCACGCCGCCGAGTGCTCGCACGTGAATGTCGATGTTCTCGATCAGGCCCGCGGTCCCAGCGCTCTGTTTGAATACGCCGGCGAGTTTCAGGGTATCGATCTGGCCCACCGGTCGATGGGCGAGTCCCGGGACGTGACCGGGCTGATCCAATTCTCCGCGGAGTTTGACCTCAAAGCCGTGGCGATCGGGCCAGACGCTCTTTGCCCGCCCCGAAAGTTCGATCCAGTCATTTTCGACGGGGCCCGCCTTGGCGTCGAATTGCTGCAGCGCCCAGACCTCACCCGCGGATTCAATGCGGGCGGAGATCACGAGGGGGCGGAGGCCGAGGAGGTGCCTGGGCATGGGCCGTTTTTTGATTTCAGCGAGCATCGTTTCAGATTCAGCGGCCTGGTCCTGAAATATGTTTTCCGCCAATTCGGTGAGCACTTCGATGTTCTTCGCGTGAACCGTCAGATCCAATTCACCCTGCAATGCCTTGCCCGGGTACGTCAAATTGCCCTGGAGTTTGGCCTCCAGGCCCTCCTGGGGGCTGATTTGGATCTCGATCTCCTCTGCTCGGGGGGCCGAGGCATTGCCGCGAAGCTGAGCCTGGAGCCGGGCATGTCCCAACTTGGCGAGGTCGATATCGAGGTTCAGGGGACCCAGGGATTCGCTGAGGTCGGGGCTTTCCAACTCGATTTTCATTTCGAGCCCCGCGTCCCCCGCGAGATCGCGAACCGAACCCGAGAGCGCGAGCCGAAGGTGCTCGGCGCTGCCCAACTCCAGGCTTCCGCCCTGCAGGTCGAACCCGCGTTTTCCGTCGGATTGAAGCCGGCCCTTGAAGGCAACAGGGCCCACCACCCCGGCCCAGGCCCCCGCTTGCTTGCCGGCCAATCGTGCCACCAGGGGTGCGGGCTTCGTGCTGGACGCGGTGAGTTTGATATCGACATCGGAGAGTTCGGGGAGCTTTCCGAGATGCCCCTGCACCCCGATCCGCGCTTCGGCCTTTCCGACCGAGAGTGACAGGTCAATGGGCCACGTGGCGTCGGGTGCGCCTTCGGCTTTTTGCGAAAAGGTTCCCGAGAGATGAAAGGTTTCGCCTTCCGCAATTCCGCGAACGTTCAGCTGGACCGGGGCCTGTTTTTTTGCGCGCCGGGCATCGGCGTTCACCGAGGAGAGGGTGAACGCGCGTTTCGAAACGTCGTCACGAAAATGAAGCTCGAAATTGACGAGCCCGAAATCTTGGGGCGTGGGATCGATGGGGTAGCCCTTGGGCGTGGTTTCTTGGGGCGCGGTCTCAGTCACGGTCGGGCTCCAATTGGCCCGGCCCTGGGCATCCCGCGACAGCCAGGCCTCCACGTCGTGAAGTTGCAGGCTTCCTATCATCAATTCGCGATTCCGGATCGATCCCAGGAGATCGATTCCGATCTCGATCCGGCCCGCCTTGGCCAGGGGGTGGCCCGTTCCCTTTAGCGGGCTCTCGATTCGGATTTCCTCTATCTGCATCCCGGGTTGGGGATAGAATTTCAGTTGGAGAGCGCCCTTCATCGCGATGGGGTAGCCGCTGGCTTCGGAGAGTTCTTCGGCCAGGGCGGCCTTCAGGCGAACGGTGTCCACAGAAGCGAACCAGAGGCCGACGGCCAGGGCGGCGATGGAAAGCGCGGCAATCAATCCGCCCACGATTCGGCGCAATGCTTTGATCTCCTGAGCCCGGCTGGGCGGCCCTTGTCGTCATGCGGCTCTGGGACGGCCCGGCGAGTCGCCTCGAGTGTGTTCGGCCAGTCTAGCTGCGCGCTCTCCGCTCGTCCCGCGGTCGGGGCCGAGCGCAGCGGATGCGGATCATCCTTCGGGTGCTGAAGCGTGGGCGGACGATCACTCCCCGCGGACGCTCCCGGTGGCCGGCGGCAGGGTGAGGGCCCGGCGAAGAGGATTCGCCTATCTTTGCGCGCCCGCGGCGCGGGGATTGCTGGCGGCGGATTTGGAGGGAAGAGTGCGAGGGCAAACGAAGAGCGATGGGTGGCCGGGTGGATATTTTCGTCTGGCGAGAAAAGGTTCTTTGGCGTGGGCTGTACCCCTGGGTCTGGCTTTGTTTTTCTTGCCGCCCCTGCCTGCCCAGGGCCAGGGAGGCTTTGGTGAATCCGACACCGAGTCATCGAGTGGTCTCGATTCCATGACGGTGGAGACCGAGAATCCCGATTCCATGACGGTGGGAACCGAGAACCCGAATGAGATGACCGTGGGTACGCGGTCTTTGCCCGTACCCGTGGATACCGAGAAGCCGAGTGCCATTCCCGGCACAGGGGTCTCGCCCGATTCCCTGACGGTCGGGACCGAGTCGCTCTCGGATGCGCCCAGCGGATCCGGCCTCTACGGCAACGCTCCGAATCCGGGCGCCGCGCCCGACCTCGAGCCTGCCAGTCCCACGAGTCTCACCGAAGCCCGCGCGATGCTGCGGCGGGCCCAGACTCGCCTGCAAACCGCCAACACCGCGGTGGGAAATATGATGGAGCGCGACTATCCGAAGGGACAGGCAAGGCTCCTGCTCTACGATGAGAAGAAGTCGGCCCAGCAGCAGGTCGATCAGGCTGAACGCTGGGTCCAGCAATTCGGTGGCGGATCGGCGCAGAGCGTGGCGCCCTAGCGAACCATGCTTCGCAAGTTCGCTGCAGGGCTCCTTCTTATGCTGACGTTCTCTTGCGGAGCCGAGGCCCCGCCGCCCTCGATCCTTCTCTTCGTCATCGACACCACCCGGGCGGACGATCCGGCGCTCGGAGAGTCGCGACTCGAGACGACCCCGTATTGGCGGCGCCTCGGGGAGGAGGGGCTCGTTTATTCGCGATCGATCTCTCAAGCCCCCTGGACCCTTCCCGCCCATGCCTCCATGCTCACGGGTCTGCTCCCGAGCCAGCACGGGGTGGGGTGGGTCTCGACCCGGGCAGAGGATGCCCTGGTCACGGTTACCGAGCGGCTTGCCGAGGCGGGTTACGAAACTCTGGCCGTGGCTGAGAATCCCTGGCTGACTCCGACCTTCAACTTGCTCCAGGGCTTTGATCAGAATTTCTTCATTCGGCAAAAGGGGCTGACCGCAGAAGAAGCCGTTGCGGAGTGGCTGGAGAATCGACCGGCGGGCGCTCCCTTTTTCGTATTCGTCAACGTGGTGGATCCGCACGCACCCTACCAGGGTCATGAGGCGTGTCGGCTTCCGGATCGCCTTGCCTTGGACGAGGCGCGTGCCCTCAATCCCGGAACCCATCCAGAACTCTGTGTGCCCGCCGATCCGGCGGAGCTCGAAGTGATGCGGACGCTTCATCAATGTGACTTGACCCTCGCCGACGAAAAGCTCAGGCGGATTCACGGATTGCTTTTGGAGCAGGCGCCTGAGCTGATCTCCATCGTTACTTCGGACCACGGGGAACATTTCGGAGAGCATCAGCTCATGAGTCACCAATTCAGCGTACGCAACGAGCTCCTTGCCGTTCCCCTGGTGGTGCACGGGCTGGCCGGCATCGATCCCGCCCGAATCGATGCGTGGGTAGGCACCTCGGACCTGGCCCCGTCCATTCTGGAATGGGCGGGCGCGTCCCCGCTTCCGGGCCAGGAGGGACGAACCCTGCCTACCCGGCCGGAGGAAGGGCGTGAGCGAGCGGTTGTCTCGGAATACGCGGATTACGTCTCCCTTGAGGCCAGCACGGGGATGGGTCGGCGGCTCCTGGCGGCCGGGCGAGGCCTGCGTTCGGACTGTGGGCCCGACCAGCCGGTATTCGGCAGCATGCGATCCGTCATTCGGTATCCCCACAAAGCCATTCAATACAGCGAGTACGATGCCGAACTCTTCGACCTCTCCAAGGATCCGGGGGAGACGCGGAATATCGCCGAAGAGAACAGGTCACTCCTCGAGGAATTGCTCGCGCTGCTTCCCGAGGCCGGTCGTGTGCCCAATCCCAGCCCCGAGTTGCCCTCCGAGCCGGCCCCCGAAATCTTGGAATCGTTGCGGGCCTTGGGGTATCTCGAGGCCGAGGAATCGGACCCATCCAAAACCAACGGGAAGGAGTAGCCGGGTCCAATAGGGATCTTTGGTGTCCCGGGGAACGCGCAGTCCCAGTCCCGTGCTCTACACTTCGACCATGGATGAAAGCCAAAGAGGCCAGGGCGAAGGCAGTTCAGCCCTGGATCGCTTGAGCCTGATCTTGATCCCGGCCTTCATCACCCTCGCCGGTGGCCTGGTCGCCCGGGAGTTTCTGCTGGCTCCGTTTCGGGCCTGGAACGATACGCGTCTTGCGCCATCCGCGGCGCTCCTGAGTGGGTCCGGCTTCTATTTCGGCCCGGGGGAGGGCCCGCTTCTCGGGCATATCTATTCCCCCATTGCGCCCTTCTTCTATTTGCCGGCGGTGTTGGCACCCTCGCCCGAGGGCGCCGTAATGCTGGGTACCCTCATGACCGCCTTAGCCTTTTTTGGGCCCGTCCTGCTTTTGCTCTTTCTTGGGTGCAAGGGGCGTTCGCGCTGGGTATGGGCCTGCTTCCTCGTCTTCTGCTTGTTCACCTTTTATGAGCGTGCGCTCCTGGGCCCGGCGTTTTGGATCCACGCCGATGCACCCGCCCTGGGATTCGGGGCTATCGCCTGCGCGGCGCTCTACGGAAGCGGCGTGCGCGTGGGTGCCGGTAGATGCCTGGTTTCGGCCTTCGCTGTGGTCCTCGCGGTGGGCTCGAAACAGGTGGCTCTTCCCCTGGCTTTCGCGCTGCCGCTCTATGTCTGGCTCCGGGAGGGTCGGGGTGCGGCGCTTCGCTATCTCGTTGCGCTCGCGGTGGCGGGTGTGGCGGTATTGGGGTTTGTGGCGCTCTGGGTTGATTTCGAAGCCATGTGGTTTACCGCAGTCACGGTTCCCATGAGCCACCCCTGGAAGGCCGGGAGCGCCTTCGAAGGGCTGGGCGCTTCGCTGGCGGAGCTCGGCTGGGTGTGTTTGCCGATCATGGGCCTGCTGGCGGGTTTATGGCTGTGGGGTCGCCCTATTCGGAGAAAACAGGAGCAGGGCGGGTCGCCCGACTTTTTGCGGGCGAACCCATGGTTTCTTCTGCTCTTTGTCGCGCTCTTCTTTGTGCCCACATCCGTGCTGGGCTTCGTGAAAGTTGGAGGGGACGTCAACACCCTGGCCTATACCGCGTATTTCGCAGCGGTCGCGCTGCTTCTTTTCGTACTCGAGGCGATCGGCCAGTGGGAAACAGGCCCGGGCGATCGATCGGGCGGAGTCGCCCGTGCGGCATTGCTCGCGGCCGGGGGCATTCTCGCGCTCATGACCCTGCCCACGTTATCCGGGACTCGCGCGCTCTATGACGGGTACGGTGAGAATCCCGAAAGGACGGCCTGGGCTTTCGTGAACACCGACCCCCGAGGAGTCTACTTTCCCTTTCATCCCCTCATGGCCCTGATGGCCGAGGGCAAGGCGTATCACACGAGCAGCGGCCTGATCAGTCAGGACCTCACCGGGGAAAGGGTGGGGCCCGCGTACTTGGAGGCGCACCTTCCACCGGGGATGCAATTCGTCGCGTTTCGGGGGAGGTCCGATTACAGCGAAAGGTACTTCCCCGAGTACAACGCACGGCTTCGGATACCGGCGTTGCCGGGTTGGACCGTCTTGGCGGCGGGAAGGCCTGACGCCCGGGGTAACGTTGATCGGAACTAGAACGCCGGGTCGATGGGGCAGATCTGCCCGAGGCCAGTTTCGATGGCCTCCGCACCGTCCAATGCCAGATCTTCGCGCCATCGCTCGGCGTAGACCTGAACACCCGTCGGAAGCCCCTCGTGCACGCCGGTGGGAACTGCCACCGAGGGCAGCCCAAGCACATTGGCCGGGCTGATGAAGCGCAGGCGATTTGTGGTGATCTCCATCCCGGCCCGGCCATCGAGATCGGCGTCGTGGGTGAATTGGGTGTCGGTCCACGTCGGTCCGACGATCAGCGGAGACTCATCGAAGAACTTCGTCCACAGACGGGAGAGTCGGTTGCGTTCGGCATGGATATCCGCGAGGCGGACCGCTGCCGGTGGGAACTGCTCGCAGATCAATTCGATCAGCCGGATCGCCGCCGGACTCATGATCAAGGACAGATCGGCGAGTTGCGGCTGAAAGTCCATCGAGAGATGGTACGCCCAGATTTCGTGTACCCGCTCGAGTTCCGGCGGTTGGCTTTCCGAGATCTCCCAGCCCGCGTCCGCGAGCACGCTCGCGGCTTTGCGAACCGCTTCTCGCGTCGCCTGGGGTAATTCGATGCCAGGCAGGTCGGTCACGAGGGTTGCCTTCTTCGCGGCTTTTGGGCCGTAGAGGGCGACGTCGACGGAATCGGGATCGCGTGGATCACGCCCGCTCAGAATTTCGTAGGCCAGCCGCAGGTCCTTCACTTCCCTCGCCATGGGCCCCTCGACGGCCATGAGCTGCTCTGACAATCCCGGGTCCTCGGGCAGCATGGAACTGGCCCTTGGGATTCTTCCCCGGGAAGGTTTGAGGGCAGTGATGCCGCAGCAGAAGGCCGGATTGCGCAGCGAGCCTCCGATATCGTTTCCCAGCCCAATGGGCGTCATGCCCGAAGCCAGGGCCGAGCCCTCGCCGCCGCTGGAGCCGCCAGGCGTGCGATCGGCATTCCATGGGTTCAATGTCCGGCCGCGAAGCGGGTTGTCCGTTGTGATGCGCAGGCCCATTTCGGGCAGGTTGGTGCGTGCGAGGGGGATGGCGCCCGCGCTCTTCATGCGCGCGACCACGGGTGCATCCAGGCCGGGCATGGCCTCGGCCAGGGCGGGAAGGCCCTGGGTGGTGGCCGACCCTGTGCAATCGATGTTTTCCTTGATCGTGAAGGGGACGCCGTGCAGAGGGCCGGTAGGCTCCGTCCGGTCGGCGGCGTCCGCCGCTGCCCGGGCTGAGTCGGCGAGGGTCACCGTGATGGCATTCAGCCGGGGATTGACCTCATCGATTCGGGCGAGGTGGGCTTCGACCACTTCTCGGCTCGAGGTTTGCTTCGATTTGATCAGCCCGGCGAGTTCGCTCGCGGACTTTTGCCAGAGTTTTTCGCCCACTGAGGACTCTCCTATGCCGGGAAGTCACGGTTCTTTACTACGAAGGTCGAAGGCTAGGGCCTTTCAACCGAATTGGCAGCCGCTTGGCCGGGGAGCAGGCCCGTGGGATTGACTATGCTCCGCGCGAGTATTTCTTTCATTCTTCAGGGAGTTTCAGTTCATGCTTCGAGTTCGCACTCTCATCCTCTTCTTCCTTGCGCCCATCGTGTTGGGTGTCCTGGCCTGTGCCTCCAAGCCCCAGACTGGGATCATGGTGGCCCAGTGGACCCCGCCGGCGAAAGCATCCGCGCCCGCCCAGAAGATCATGATTGCCTGGGCATCGAATTCGCATACAACGGGCGACGTCACCTTTACACTGGGCCCTGGCGGCCAGCGCTACGTGGGCACCTATGTTCTGGTCGAGGACAGCGTTCGCCATGTGGCGATGCAGCCCCTGTACGATGTCTGGCAGGCGGGGAGTTTCGATGAGTACGGTATCGGGGGGATGGATCCGTGGTTCGAACCCGCCTGGGGGATGAGTACCTGGGTCGATCATTATAATGGCCGGGTGGTGGCGGCCCTCAACGGGAATCGGGGAGGCAGCGCGCGCTGCAAATTTCGCCTCACGAATACCGAAGCGGGAATGCCGGCCGGAGGCACGGGCCAGTGCCAACTGAGCGATGGCGGTCAGTTGGAGGTGGACTTCTAGAGGGTCAAAAGTCTCGATGCCGAATCAATGGCGGAAATGAGCCCCTTCCTCCTTCTTGGCAATGCCCGGCTGTGATTCGAAATACTCCACGGCTCGCTGGATGTCCTCGAGCAGGCGTTCGGCCAGGTGCCGGCTGAAGTCTTCTTTGACCACCACCCGCTGAACCACGAGATCGTCGCGGTTCTTCGGCATGGGGTAGGCGGGAACCAGCCAGCCTCTCTGCCGCAATTTGTCGGCCAGGTCGTAGAGGCTGAAGTGGGAGGTTTTCTCGTATTCCTCGTCCATCTTCCAGCAGAAGACCGGGATGTCGTCGCCCCGGGTGATCAATTTGAAGGGGCCCAATTTCTCGATTTCGCTCGAGAGGTAGAGCGCGACGTCCTGGCACGATTGCTGAATGCGCGCGTACCCGTTCATTCCGAGCCGAAGGAAATTGTAGTATTGAGCAATTACCTGGCTGCCCGGCCGGGAAAAGTTGATCGAGAAGTCGATCATGTCGCCGCCCAGATAGCGAACGTGGAAGATCAGGTCTTCGGGGAGATCACTCTTGTCCCGAAAGACGATCCAGCCGACTCCCGGATAGACGAGTCCGTATTTATGCCCCGAGGTGTTGATGGATTTGACCCTGGGTACGCGAAAATCCCAATTGAGATCGGGCTGGATGAAAGGGGCCACGAAGGCGCCGCTGGCGCCGTCCACGTGGATGGGAATATCCCAGCCCTGCTCCTTCTCGACCTGGTCCAGGGCTTTCGAGAGTTCCTCCACGGGTTCGTAGGTGCCATCGAAAGTACTGCCCATGATGGCCACCACACCGATGGTGTTCTCGTCGATCAACTTGACCGCTTCGTCGGCGGAGAGCGTGAAGCGATCGCCCTCCGAGGTGACTTCCCGAGCTTCTACGTCCCAGTAGCGGCAGAATTTATGCCAGCAGACCTGGGTGTTGGCACCCATGACGAGGTTCGGTCGTTCGATGGACTTTCCTGCCGCGCGTTGCCGATCGCGCCAGCGCCATTTCATCGCCATGCCGCCCAGCATGCAGGCCTCGCTGGACCCGATGGTGGAAGTTCCGATGGCTTCGTCGCGCACCGGCGCGTGCCAGAGGTTGGCGAGGATGTTGACGCAGCGTTTCTCGATCTCTGCGGTCTGCGGATACTCATCCTTGTCGATCATGTTCTTGTCGAGGGTTTCGCTGATCAGTTGCTTGGCCTCGGGCTCCATCCAGGTGGTCACGAAGGTGGCGAGGTTGAGCAACGAGAAGCCGTCGAGTTGGAGTTCGTCATGGATTACCTGATAGGCCAGTCGCGGAGCCATCCCATCGTCCGAAATGTGGTTCGTGGGTACACCCTTTGAGAGTTCCCGGGCCGAATAGGTGGGGACGAGTTCGTCGTGATCCGAATAAGAATCTTTCTTGCGCGCCATCAGCGAGGCTCCTGATCTGGTTGAGAAGTCGGCGCATTGTAGCTGAGGGCGAGGGGGCCGGGGGGTGATGGGAATTTTCCTGGACATCGCTGCGGGCGCCCCGATCTCCGGGCATGTCGCTCGCGAATTGGGGATCTGCGCAGGAATCCCTTTTCGGCTCGTTGCTCTCGAGCGCGCGCTATACACTCAGCCGCGGGGAATCAAGACGGAGATCGGCAGATGAGCCGGGAAACTATGCGCTCAGATATCGGAAGCCTGTGGGATCGGGGTCGTACCTTTTTCTTCCACGATCTCTGGCAATTCGACCTGGGACCTCGGAGCCTGACGGCTTCTTTGGTTCGATTGCTGCAATTCTCGGTGATGGTCGGGCAGGGTTTCGTGAGCGACCGGCTGCTTCTGCGTGCGAGCGCGCTCACATTTGTCACGGCACTTTCCACCATTCCCCTGCTGGTGGTGGTCGTTGCCTTGATTGGCCTCGTGGGCGGACAGGAATCCCTGATCGACGCCGCGGTGGGTCAGCTGGCGGCGGTCAGTCCCGAGGCCAATCGATGGCTCGTTTCGAGGATCCAGGAGGTGCATATCGGGAGCCTGGGGACCCTGGGCGGAGCGACCCTGGTGCTTTCGGCGGTTCTCGCCCTGAGGCATCTGGAGAGCACCTTGGGCGATATCTGGGGAGTGCGGCAGAACCGGAGTTGGCCACGGCGTTTCGCGGATTACCTGGCCGTGCTGGTGGTGGGGCCGATCCTCGCTGGCGTTACTGTTTCGCTCTGGGCCAGCCTGGGGAGCGATTCCCTGGCCGCTTCCCTCGAGGCGATCCCCTTCCTGGGGCAACTCCATGCGCTCGATTTCGTGCAGCTTCCCCAGGTGCTGGTCTGGATCGCCTTCGTTTTTCTCTATTGGTTCTTTCCGAACACCCGCGTGAATTGGACTTCGGCCGCGATCGGGGCTTTTGTCGCGATGCTGCTCTTCTCGGCCACGCGGCTCGTTTACGTGGATCTGAGTGTTGGCGCGGCGCGCTATAGCGTGCTCTTCGGAGGCCTTGTTGCGATCCCGCTGGTGCTGACCTGGATCTACGTCTGCTGGGCGGTGGTTCTCTTCGGAGCGGAAGTCGCGTTCGCGCATCAGCATATCGCTCACTATCGAGAGGATCTTCGACGGCCGGTCCTGGCCCCCGCCGAGCGGGAATCTCTGGGGGTTCGCCTGATGCTCGTGGTGGCGCGGGCGTTCAAGGGACATTCCGCCCCGCCGACAGCGGAGGATCTCTCCCAGGATCTCGACGTTCCGGTTCGGGCGTTGCGTGAAATCCTGGACGAGTTGGAGGCGATGGGCATCTTGGTCGCAGCCGGGCGAGGCGAGCGGGAGCCGGGCTACTTGCCCGCGCATCCGCTTGCCGACACCAGCGTGGCCGACGTGATCCTGGCGATTCGGGGTGCCCGAAAGCCGCCATCGGCAAGCGGCGGGGCCCAGGACGCGGACACCGGAGAAGCCGCCTTGGACCATATCTTTGTCGAACTCGATCGGGCTCTGGTTCAGGTTGCGGGGGACCGTACCTTCGCCGAGTTGGCGGATGGCGGCAGAGTGGTATCGGGCGCGAGGGTTGACTGAGCAGGCAGGACGCCCGAGGGAGGCTTACTTCCCGCCTGGCTGCTCCATGCCGCGTGTGGCGTAGAGCGGGATGCCGAAAATGAGCAAAAGGAAGATGTTGATCAGGTAGATGTTGAAGTAGGCCCCGTGGTAGGCGGACATCGCAGAGTCCACCACGAACCAGATCAGCGTCGACCCCAGGATCGCTCGCCAGGCCCATTTTTCCCGGGCCCTGAAAGCGTGGGCTACGACCAGGCTCTGGAGCAGGTAAAAGCCGGCGATGGTTGCGCCCAGCGGGGCCATCATAAATGCCCTCAGCGCAGAGCCGCCGGAATCGGGTCCGTGGGGGAAGAAGTGAGCGTCTACGGCGGCCGTCCACGGCGCCAGGAACGGGAAGCCGGGAGCCACCGCGACTGTGACCCCAAATACAGTGAAGAAGATGCTCGAGTAGAGCAACCAGTCACACCAGCGGTCGAAAGTCATCGTTTACCTCCAGCATGCAATTCTACTGCATTCAAATTTCCCCATTCCGCCAAACTTTTCTTTTCCCGTATCCCGGAGGATGGTTCAGGTCATTTCTATTTCTTTTCCATGGCTGACCGAAAAAAATATCTCTCCAGCAGAAATTTCGATTCAAAAGTCTGGCATTCGCGGGGTATGCTGCGTCGATGAGTCTCGCGATGAGTCCCTGGCGAAGCGCGGCGTTCGCGGCGGTGGTTCTGCTCTGTGTGAAGCAGGCCGCTGGAGCGCCGCCATCGGTTTTTCATAGTCCGCTGGATGACGGCGTGGCTCCGGCGCAGACGCCGATCGTTGCGGGTTCGCCGAGTGCCCAACTCTATCTCTATGTCGACGCCGGCCCGGGCGCGTCAGGAGTCGGAACGCCGTGCGTTGACGGCGATGGCGACGAAATCTGCGCCTGGGAGTTCGAGTTGTTGACCTCCGGCGATGTGAGCGTGCAGTCCTTTTTGCCCGATCCGGCGAGGGATGTGGTCTGGGCCCTGGGCAGCACGAATCTGAACGCGACTGGAGGCGATGCGGTTGCGGGAGAACTCGGTCCACTTCGGATTGGCGAAGTCGTACTCGCGGTTTCGGGGCCGGTTTGGAGCGTGGACCTGAACGCGGGCGGCGCCGTGGATGCGACCTTTGCCCTGGCACCCATGGTTCCGGGGGTCGTTGCGGTTCCCGAGCCCGGTGCGGGTTTGCTCTGGTGGGCGGGCGGGGCAGCGCTCCTGGCGATGGCTCGCAGGAAGCGAAGGTTGCCTCGTGGCACCTTGGCTGGGCTTGGGGCTTTGCTCATGCTGGCGTCTTCGGCCGCGGCGCAAGATGCCGATCTCGATGGCATTCCCGACGCCAGTGATAATTGCATCTACGTTGCGAATCCGGGCCAGGAGGATGCGGGGGGGCTGCACGGTCCTCCGGCGGATGGAATTGGCGATGTTTGCCAATGCGGAGACCTGAACGCAGACGGGTTCGTCGACCTGCTCGATGCAGCGATCTATCAGCGCGATCTGGCGGGTCTGGTCCCCGAGGCGAGCAACCCCGATCAATGCAGCGTGGTGGGGGGGCGCCTGGACTGCGAGCCCAACGATGAGTTCTCCCTGCGCGAAGGACTTGTGGGGATCGCGCCCGGAGTCGCCCAGGTTTGCCAAGCGGCTTTGGGGGCGCCTCCTCTTCCGGGACGGATGGCAGCCGCGGGGGATAGCATCACCCAGGCATTCGCGGCGGATTGCACCTGCAACGCGGGTTTATTGGGGCTGTTTTGTTTGCTCTGTCCCGCCGGCGGAGATCAGCCCCAGCATTCCTGGTTCGATGGCGGCTCTCTGGGGGGAAGCTTTCTCGATCAATACGGCCCGGGCTCGGGCATCAATTCGACCCGGGTCTCGGTGAGCGGTGCCGAGATGCGCGGCACCGCGAGCAATTTTTCGAGCCAGGCGGATGATATCCTCTCTCTTGTGCCGCTCCCGGATCTCGTGGTGGCTGAACTCGGGGGCAACGATATCTGCAACCGGGGCTGCAGCGATCCCGCCAATTGTGGTAACCCGCTCTATACCGTGGCCGAATGGGAGTCGTCGGTTCGGGCGGGGCTGGATAAGTTGGTGGGCTTCAATCATTCGAGCTCACTCGGCCCGGGCGCAACCATCTATATGCTGGGGGTTCCCCGGGTGCAGGACCTTCGGCCGGCGGGGATCGCTCTTCAGCAGACCAGCGGCTCGATCAACTGCGACAGCTTCTGGGCGAGTTTCAGTGTTTGCGAGATCGCCACCCAGGGCTCGTCCCTGAACGGTGAAAGTCTGACTACGCGTCTCGCCGCCATCTCCGCGAGAATCCCCGAGTACAACGCTTCGTTGCGCGACCTGGCGCTGGAGTATTCGACCAATGCCAACGGACGAAACCCCCTGGGCATCGAAGTGGTGGCGGATTATGTCAACGAGGAGACCCCCTCGATCGGGACGACGCCCTTTGGCGCCAGCGAGTTGAACGGAGGCGACTGTTTTCACCCGAACCTCCAGGGGCAGGGGCTCGTCGCCACCGGCGCCTGGGAGAGCAACCCGCGGAAATAGTTCTGGGCCGCCCCGAGTTCAACGAATCCTGTAGCGGTAACGGTGAGGACGTCCTTTTCGCATCACCAGCAGGGTGATGTCGTCGCGTTCTTCCAGCCTTTGCCAGAGCGGGTTTCCCTGGTCGGTGATCCACTGATCATCCACCAGCATCAGGACGTCCCCCGCCTCGAGGCCGAAGCGATCGTAGAGGTCGCCGTCCTCGACTTCTCGGACCTCAAGGAGCCGGCGTCCGGAAAAAACGCCGGAGCTCGTATCCAATCGCTGCTCAAGGAATGGCCGTTCGGCCAGGGCTTGATCGATCAGTGCCCGATTCAGATCCAGGACAATCTCGGGTGGGGGCAAGCGGTTGACTTCGACCGCGGGAAAGGGCGGGAGGTTGCCGTCCAGGTCCGCGCTCCCCGCGTTGTCGAACGGGGGCTGGGCTTTTTCTTGGGCGGAGGGCGTCCGGGAAAGTGCGGGGCCACTCGCCTCACGTTCGACGACGTCGAGCAAGTTCTCGTACGTGATAGGCGGTGCGATGTAGAGGCCGTTCACGAAAAGCGTGGGCGAACGGACGATGCCAAGGTTCACCGCCAGTGCCTGATCCGCGCGTACATCTGCGGCGTGCTGCTCCTCATCCAGACAGCGGGAGAAGAGGTCGAGGTCGAGGCTCAGGTGACTGGCATAGCGTTGTAGATCGGCTCGCGCCTGGCTTGGCTGCTCCAGCAGGAGGATATCGTGGTAGGCCCAATAGGCGCCCTGATCGTCGGCGCAGCGCGCGGCTTCGGCGGCTTGCTGTGCATGGCGGTGATAGGGCAGGGTGAAGTCCCGTGCCGCGAGCCGGATGCGTTGGGGGAAGGCTTCCACGATGCGCTGGAGAACGGGCTGGAGCGCGCGGCTATGGGTCGACTGGAAATCGATGAACTCCACCAGGGTGATGGCGGCTGACTTTGGCCCTCTCAGGCGCGCGCCCGCCAGGGGGATTTGCATCCGGGGCGGTAGTGGGGGCTCGAGCAGGATCTGGACCCGATCGGTGTTGTCGCCGAGTTCCGTAGCCGGATGTTTCGCGAGGTCTTGGCGAACGAGGTGTTGGAGGCGCTGTGCTCTCAGCCTATAACGCGCAAGGGCGATGTCATGGAGTTCGATTTGCAGGCTCTTGTCGACATCGCGGGCCGAGATGGGGCGATCGTCAACTCGGGCAAGGATTTCGTCTTCCCGGGATGCCGGGACGCTGGGGAGGGCGGTGTCTCCTGGGCGGGGCGTTGATGGGCGGGGCGTTGATGCTTTCTCTCGGAGGTCGCAGCCAGGCGCCAGGGCGAGCCAAGCCAGCAGTCCGAGGCCCGCCCCAATGCGGGCGCCGGATCGGAGCAATCCCAGGGTGGCATGGGCCCAAGTCGACACCGCATGACCCTAGCCCGCATTTTCAGCGAGGGCGCTTGCTGTACTTTCGGGCGTTATCATCCGCCTTTCATCTCGGAGGATCCGATGAAAGAAACTGCCGACCCCGCAGCGGAAGCGAGTGCACTGGCGCACGCTTCGTTCACTTTTTCCATCGAGAGCCCGGTGGCGTCGGGCACGACCCAATAGTGGAACCCCCCGCCCTGTCTCCTGGATCGTTCTCCGGACCTGTTGCCTGTATCGGGATGGGGGTGATCGGGTGTGGCTGGGCGTGCTATTTCGCGGGTCGGGGGGTCGAGGTGCGGGCCTGGGATCCGGACCCCGATGCGCGCGAACGACTCGAGCGCACACTCGCGTTGGCTTGGCCCGCCATGGAGGCCCTGGGGCTGGCGCCGGGTGCCTCGTCGGCGCGCATCCGCTTCTGCGAAGATATGTTGGAGGCCTTGGAGGGCGCTGAACTCGTTCAGGAGAGCGCGCCCGAACGCCTGGAACTCAAGCGCGACCTGCTCGCCGATCTCGACCGCGCTGCCGACCCCGTTGTCATCGTGGCTTCATCGACCTCCGGGTATCGGGTGAGCGATTTGACCGCTCATTGCACCCGGGCGCCGGAACGCGTTGTGGTGGGCCACCCCTTCAATCCTGTCTATCTCCTGCCCCTTGTAGAGGTGGTGGCGGGCCCGGGAACGGCACCCGAGGCGTTGGATAGGGCGGCCAATCTCTACGGGGCGGCGGGGAAGACCGTGCTGCGCCTGGAGCGCGAGGTGGATGGTTTCGTGGCAGATCGGCTCCAGGAGGCGATGTGGCGCGAGGCCCTCCACATGGTGGCCGAGGGCGAAGCGACGGTGGAAGAAATCGATCTCTCCATCACAGCGGGGCCAGGTCTTCGCTGGGCGCTGATGGGTCCGATGCTGACGTTTCACCTGGCCGGGGGCGAAGGGGGAATGGCCCATATGCTCGACCATTTTGGCCCCTCCTTGAAATCACCCTGGAGCCGCCTGGTCGCGCCCGAGTTGACGCCGGATCTACGCGACGCCGTCGTCGAGGGGTGTGAACAGGAGGCTGCGGGCCGCAGCGTGGACGACCTGGTTCGCGAGCGAGACCGGGGCCTGGTGGCGATCATGCGGGCCTTGGGCTCGATTGATCACGGCCGTGAGGGCGACACCTAGGGGGCTGAGCGGTGCTCAACTCACCACGGTACCGCCGTCGCAGCTGATGACCTCGCCGACGGTGAACGCGCCCGCCCGGGAACTCAAGAAAATGGCCAGGCCCGCGATATCTTCGGGCGTACCGACTCGGCCGCGAGGATTGACCCGGCCCACGGCGTCCCAATCCGTCGCCTCCACGTCTCCGCCGCCCCCCACGCCGGTGGAAAGCATCCAGGTGGGGAAGGGGCCCGGCGCGATGGCGTTGACGATGATGTTCCGCTTGACGAGATGCGCCGCCAGTTGGCGTGTCAGGGCGTGGACCGCCGCCTTGGACGGCCCGTAGGAGAAATTGTCGAAGACGGGCGTCTTGATGCCGTCAATGGAACCGATGTTGATGACTCTGGCCGGATCTTCGGCAGTGGCGCTCGCTTCGAGAAGGGGCAGCAGGCGCTGGGTGAGGAAGAAAACACCTTTCACGTTTGTATCCATGACTTTATCCCAGCCGCTCTCGGGGAATTCGTCCAATCCCGCACCCCAGGAGACTCCCGCATTGTTGACCAGGATATCCACGCGTTCCTCGCGGGACTTCAATTCTTCGGCAAGGCTCTCCACGCCTTCGACCCCCGCCAGGTTCGCCGGCAGGGCGATGCATTCGCCGCCGTAGCTTTCGGAAAGCCGTTTCGCAGTCGCCTCGCAGGCGTCGGCCTTTCGCGAACTGATGTAGACCCGTGCCCCGTTGG
Organism: Myxococcales bacterium; assembly: GCA_014240165.1. Lineage (GTDB taxonomy): Bacteria > Myxococcota_A > UBA9160 > UBA9160 > UBA4427 > JAZXM01. The sequence goes on from JAAZXM010000003.1 coordinate 110,259, forward strand.
CCAGGAAGCCGGCCGCGATCATTTCGCCGATGCCGCGAGATCCACCGGTGACAACGGCCACCTTGCCCTGGATGGAGAAAAGTTTTTCGAGGTCCATGTCGCTCCTGTCAGATTGGCCCAGTCCGAGAAGGACGGGTGTTTTCGGCTAGTCGCCCTTGTAGATTTCCAACGGCGGCATGCCGAGCGCTTCGCGGAAGTTCCGGTGGTAGTGATGCAATGCGGGTTCGTTCCGTCCGAAGACGACATGATCGAGGGTTCCGTTTTCCGCCGCCCGCTGCTGGTACTCGCCCATCAAATAGTCTTCCTGCTCGATGGTGCTGTCGAAGATCTCGAATTGGGCGGCGAGGCTGAAGGCCTGGGGCGCATCGTAGGGCGTTTCGGAGTAGCCCGAGTTGTAGAGATCGTCGGGGTTGAGTCGTTCATGATCTTCGCCCAGGGCGTGGGCTACATCCAATGCCTGGCGGGTGGCGTAATGGCCCACCCGGGTGATCGAGCGCCCAGGGCCATTGGGGTGGGGGTAGATCTTGATCAAGCTGATGGAGGTCTCGCCGAATGCCAGCTGGATATTGGGGAAGATGAAGTAGAGGGGGCTGGTGCCCCGGAGCATATTCCATTTCTCTTCGGGCAATTCGCGCATGCGATCGATGCCGCGGGTGGCGATCACAAAGCGATGATTGCGGTCGAAAGGTTCGTAGTGGAGAACGTCCCCATAGAAAACCTGGCCGAGAGTGTTCTTGTGTAGTTTTGCAAAATGGTAGGTCTCGCCGAAAGTGTCGTTGGCGAGTTTCCAGTTCAGGCGCTTTTCCATCAGGGATTCGCCCTGGTAGACCATGTCTTCCCCAAATTGCCATTGGGCGATTTCGGGCGCCAACTCACCCAGGACTTCGTCGACATCGAGTTGGCCGTCCAGTTGGGGATGCACGAAGAGGAGTCCGTATTTTTCCTCGGCGGGCAATTCGAGCAGGCCCCGGCAAGCCAAATCAACGGCGCCAAAATGTTCGGGCTGGGGAATTCCCAGGAGTTTACCGTCGCCACCATAGGTCCAATTATGAAAGGGGCAGATGAAGCGCCGACTGCTCCCCCTGGGCTCGGCGGCGACCCGGGCGCCTCGGTGGCGGCAGGCATTGAGGAAAGCCCGAAAACGTCCGTCTCCATCCCGGGTGGCGAGTACGGGCACCCCGAAATCGTCTGTCGTGATGAAGCTCCCGATTTCCGGGAGATCCGCGCTGAGACCAATCAGTTGAGGGTGGTTCTTGAAGAGAACCTCCCACTCCTGCGACGCGATTTCGGGGTTGCAATACACGGACGTCGGGTTCTTGTACATGACGCCCGCGTCGACGTTTTCCTTGGAATCGAGTTGGCGCAGCAATTCGCGCAAGATGGCCACTTGCTTGTCGTGATCCATTCGATCCATGAGCCGTCCCCGTTGTTGTCCCTGCTGTAGACTGGTGGGTGGAGTCCGCCCGGTATTGGAGTCCGCCCAGTATTGTAGTCATTGTAGGACTGAGGATCAAAGCACCGGGTATCGGTTACGGATGCTCCATGGCATGGGCAGGGGATGCCCAACACGAGGGGAGGGCAAGGGATGATGACCGCAATCTTTCGGTCCAGGTTGAGGGAGGATGCGGGCTCGGACTACCGTCCTGTCGCCGAGCGCATGCTGGAACTGGCTCGCTCCATGCCCGGATTCGTTGATTTCAAGTCGTTTCGAGCAGAAGATGGTGAGCGCGTTTCGTTGATCGAATTCGAATCCCTGGAGGCACTCGAGGCGTGGCGAGACCATCCCGAGCATCTCAAAGCCCAGCGTGCAGGGCGCGAGCGCTTCTACTCCGAATATCGGCTGCAACTCTGCGAGCCTCTCCGTGCGTATTCCTTTGATGGCGAGGAGCGTTATGAGGAAGCGGACTTCTGAGCCGCTGCATTGGAGGCGAGAGGGGATTCTTCTAGACTGCGAGGATCGGCAAGGCGTGGCTGGGGCTTTCCTCCTGACCCGGTTTTCCCGCTCCCTCTGCGACCGGTTTTCGGCAAGCCAAGCTCCTCAAGAGGTGGCCTGATGCTCCCCAAGCACCGCGAATATCCCTTCCCGATTCCATGCGGCTGGTTTCGTGTCGCATTTACGGGAGAAATCTCGAAGGGTGAGGTCAAGAGTCTGGAGTATTTCGGTGAGGAACAGGTGCTCTTCGTCAGCGATTCGGGCGAGGTTCAACTCTTTGGAGCGCATTGTCCTCACCTGGGCGCTCACCTCGGGAGAGGCGGAAGGGTCGAGGGCGAGATGCTCCGTTGTCCGTTCCACGGTTGGGGCTTCGACAAAGCGGGCGCGTGTATCGAGGTGCCCTACGCGAAGCGGATTCCGTCACGGGCGCGTCTCAGGCGCTACCCCACGATAGAGAAGGACGGCATCGTCTGGGCTTGGTATCACCCCACAGGTGATGAGCCGACTTGGGCGCCGCCCGATGTTCCGGAGTTATCGAATGCCGATTGGAGCGCGCCGGTGCATCATCGCTGGACGATTCGCACGCGCAATCAGGAGATCGCCGAGAATACTGCGGACCCCGCCCATTTTTCCGCTGTTCACGGTTTTGCCGATGCGCCCGCTCCTCGGATTGAATTCTTGGAGCATTGCTGCCGCTCCGTCAGCGAGAGCCGCGTGCCGAGGGCCGATGGCGAGATGGCGACCTCTCGATTGGAGGTCAGCTGGTACGGCCTTGGGCTGGGCCTCGTGCGCTCCACGGGTGCATTCGAATTGTTGGTGGCGGGTACGAATACGCCGGTGGATGAGGCCACTGTGGACGCTTGCTTCTCGTTTTCGGTCTGCCGGGCTCGGGGGCTGAGCCCGGACGAGGGCGCGGGAAAGGCCTTTATCCACGAGGCGATTCGCCAGATGGAGCAGGATATTCCGATTTGGGAGAATAAGGTCTTCGCAGAGCGGCCGATTCTCTGCGATGGTGATGGCCCCATTGGCCCCTTCCGAGACTGGGCCAGCCAATTTTACCCGTAATCCGATTCGAGAGGCGGGGAGAGAGAGAAGGGATAAGCAATGAAGTACGCAGATTGGTTCATTGACGCGGATACGCATGTGACCGAGCCGGGGGATGTGTGGACTTCGCGCCTTGCCGAGAAACACCAGGAATTGGCGCCGCGCATGATCCGCACCGACGAAGGCCTGGATATGTGGCGATTCGGTCGGCACGAACGGCAAATCCCAGTGGGCGCTACCGCCATGGCGGGTTGGCCAGATCCCTTTCCCTCGATGCCCAAGAACCTGGATGAATGCGCGCCCGCGGCCTATGACGCCAACGCGCGCCTCGAGTACATGGACGAAATCGGTGCCTGGGCCATGGCGCTCTACCCCAATGTCGGCGGCTTCGGGAGTGAGGCCTTTCTCTCTTTGGACGATCCCGAACTCATGCTGGCCTGTGTGCAGGCCTATAACGACTGGCTGATTGATTGGATTTCGCCTGCTCCCCACCGCTTTATCCCCGTCATGGCGACCCCGTTCTGGGATGTCGAGGCCTCGGTGGCTGAGATTCAGCGTTGCCGGGAGATCGGGCATAAGTCGATTCTGTTTACTGCGGCTCCGCAGGATTACGATATGCCTTTCATCGGTGACCCCCATTGGAATCCGATTTGGAGCGCAGCCCAGGACGTTGACCTGCCCATCAGCTTGCATATCGGAAGTGGGGATTTTCAAGACCAGTTGATGAACCCCGGCCGTTTCGAGGCGCACGGGATTGGGCCCACGACGGTTTCCGGATCCATGTCGGTCTTGATCGCCAATGCAATCCAATTGATGGATGTCGCCATGTCGGGGATTCTTCCGCGAAACCCGAAACTCAAGATGGTTTCCGTGGAGAGTGGCATCGGCTGGCTGCCCTTTGTCAAGGAAGCCCTCAATCACGGCTTCACCTATGCCCGGGTGGACGAGGAGAAGCCCGAATTCAAGAAGCGCCCGGGGGATTACCTGCGGGAGCAAGTCTGGGCTTGCACCTTTTTCGAGGAATTCGGGCCCCATACGGTCTTGGACGAAGTGGGGGTGGATCGCGTCCTTTTCGAAACCGACTATCCGCATCCGGTCTGCCTCTACGGAGCAGAGGTTCGCGAGAAAATCGACGCGGCCTTCGGCGATCTTCCGGAGGACGTTGCCAAGAAGGTTCTCTTCTCGAACTCCGCAGAACTCTATGGAGTGGCGGATCCGGATCGACCCTGGTCCGGTTCGGCGGAGTAGCCTTCTTCGCCCAGCGGATTCAGAGCCCTTCGGGCCGCGTTCCGATCACGCCCTCCGCCTCCAACTCGGCGAGCGCTTCGGCTGAAAGCCCCATCAAATCGCCGAGGATGCGAGGGTTGTGTTGGCCCAGGGTGGGGGCCGGCGAGCGGAACCAGCGATCGATCCCGGAATAGCGGAAGGGCAGGGAGGGCACGGGCATCGGTCCCACGGTGGGATGATCGGGTCTTTCAAAATAGGCTCGCGCCTGCAGTTGAGGGTTGCCCTCGAGCAGGCGGCATGGGTTGGCCACTTCCGACGCGGGGATATCCAGGGCGCGAAGCTGCTCGATGATCTCGCTGCGGTCCCGTGTGGCGGTCCAGTCCTTGAGCTTCGTATCGATCAGATCCTGGGCTTGGCGGCGGCCGGCGAGGGAGTCCAGCGCCGCGTCCATCGCCCAGGCGGGCTCGGCAAGAGCGCGCCGGAGAGCGATCCAATGGTCATCCGTTGCAATCGAGAGTGCCAGCCAGATCTCTGCGCCGGGTTCACTTCCCGCACAGGGGTATAGACCCTGGGGCGCCGCGAGGGGGGAGCGATTGCCGTCGCGCTGCATGAGGTTGCCATTCGCGCTCCACTCGAGAGCCTGCTCCGCCGCCACATTCAGGGCGCTCTCCACCATGGTGCTCTCCACGTGGCAGGCGCCGGCTGCGCCCTCGCGGCGTCCAGACCAGGCGACGAGAAAGGCAAAAGCAGCATGCATACCCGCAATCGGATCGCAGGGGCCGCGGGGAATTCGTGGCTGGTCGTCGGAATGTCCGGTCAGCCACGCGAGCCCCGAGAGTTGTTCCATGGTTTGGGCGAAGCCGGTGTTGTCGCGCCAGGGGCCGGAGAGCCCGAAGGCGGGCATTCGCATCATCAAAATGTTCGGGTTGAGTTCTTTGACGCGCGCCCAACCCAACCCAAAATTATCCAGGACCCGAGGTGTGAAGTTCTCTACCAGGGCATCGCTTTTCGCGATGAGGCTCTCGAGGAGTTCGATTCCCTGGGGCTTGTTGAGATCCAGCGTGATGCCCAATTTATTGGTATTGGCTTGCAGGAAGTGGGCGCTGGCTTCCCACCACTCGTCGTAGTGGGCCGCAAACATGCCACCCACCATGCGCATGCCGTCGGGTCGCCCCGCCGCCTCGACATGAATCACTTCGGCGCCGAAGCTCGCAAGGACATGGGAAGCCGAGGGGCCGGCCCACCACGCCGTGAGGTCAAGGATGCGGATACCTTCCAGGGGAAGGGCCGGAGAGCTGGCTTCTTCTATTTGACTCGCGCTTTCCCGGGAGTGGACGGGGCCGAAGTCGGCAGCTTGGTCATGTTCGCCGAGCCTGGGTGAGGAGCTGGGCAGAGGCGGGTCGGTGTCATTGATCCGGTAGGGGCGCCTCGGCTGGAGGAAACGCCCGCCCGGATGCGGGACGAAGGCACGGCGTTCAACCAGATGCGCGTGTTCGAGGACGGTTTCGCCGTTGCAAATGGGCGCCACGGGTATCCGCAACAGCGATGCGCGTTCGATGATCTCCGCGGAGGGCTTGCGGCTGAGCCATTCCCCAATGATCCCATTCCATTCTTCGAAGCGCATGAGGCGTCCGGCAAATTGAGCCAGGACTTCGTCATCGCGAAGGTCCGGGCGCTCGATCAGGGTGAGGAAATCGGCGAATTGCTGACGCGAGTTGGTGCAAAACCCGACATAACCGTCGGCGGTGGGTTCGATGGACGGGGTCTCCACGGACTGGCCGAGAAAGGCTTCGGCAGGATCGTCTGCCCCGCCATTCATCAGGCGATTCATGGTCTCGGAGAAATTCGTAAAAATCAGGTTGGCCGTTTCAAGGATCGAGAGATCGATGGATCGTCCATGGCCCGTATCCCGGGCCTGGAAGATCGCGGGCAGGGCCGCGACCGCACCGTAGGCGCCCGCCGCCCACTCGCTGATGCGTCCCCCTGCTTGGAAGGGTTCGCTGCCCATCAAGCCCCGCAAAGCGACGGAGCCGGCTTCGGCTTGGAGCGTGAACTCGGTCGCGGCTCTTCCGGCCCAAGGTCCGTGGAGGCCGTAGGGGGTGATGGAAAGAATGACCAGGTGGGGGTGCGCCTGGAGGAGTGCGGCCACGTCGAGCTGGGCGCTCTGGTCGGTGGCCAGGCCGTGGGCCTGGATGATGAGGTCGGTCTGGGGCAGTAGGGCCTCGACCCGGGCATCCGAGGGGCTGGCGACCAGCGATCTTTTTCCCGCGTTCAGAAAAGCAAAGAGGGGCGAGCCCTCGGGTCCGGGCGGGCTCTCATGAGTGGACCACCCGCGCAGGGAATCGCCGGCCTGGGTTTCGACCTTGATGACGTCGGCGCCGGCATCCGCGAGGAGCTTGGAACAATAGGGGCCCGCAATCTGATCCGAAAAATCGAGTACCCGAATTCCCTTTAGGGCGATCCCTTCCACGGACTGATTCTCCTGCTTGGTTGCGCTGTGGCTTTGGCCAGACCCGAAGCATCGCTTAAATTCGGAGCCGAGACGAGGAGTGCCGGGCGGGCCCCGATTTCGTACACTGCGCGGTCCACTGACTCCTGATTGCGAGATTTGATTTGTCCGACGATTCGGTCGACCCCGTTCGAGAAGAACTCGAGAAGTTCATTGGGAAGCCCATGGGCCCGCCCGCGGTGGCGCCCGAGGCGGTGAATCTCCCGATGATCCGCCATTGGGTGGATGCGCTGGATGATCGCAATCCGGTCTATCTCGATGAGAGTCGGGCGTCCGAGAGCCGCTTTGGCGAAGTTGTCGCGCCCCCAGCGATGCTCCAGACCTGGACCATGCCCAGTCCCATTATCGAGGGCATCGCGGAGCGGGGCGGCGCGCCCACAGCGATGAAATCCGAAAATGTGGTGAGTGCTCTGGATGCGGCGGGCTATGTGGGGACCCTGGCCACCAATTCCGAATTGGAATTCCACCGCTACCTGAGGCCGGGGGATCGTCTGCGGACGAGCAACGCATTGGAATCCATCTCTCCCCGAAAGCGGACATCGCTTGGGCTTGGTTATTTCGTGACCTGGATCACCACCTACACCGATGGCGACGACGAGATCGTCGGAAGTCAACTCTTTCGGATCTTCAAATTCGATCCCAATACGATCGGGGGTGACTCATGAGCGATTCCGAAGTCACGCCGATTCGCGCGAGCGAGGTCGCTGTGGGCGATGTGTTGCCGCCCTTCGCGCTGCCGGTGACGTCAACGGTGATTGTCGCTGGTGCGATTGCGTCTCGGGATTTCATGCCCGCGCATCATGACAGCGAGTATGCCCGGGGGCAGGGCGCACCGGATATGTTCATGAATATCCTGACGACGAACGGATATGTCAGCCGGTTCGTCACCGACTGGGCCGGACCCGAGGCGATGGTTCGCAAGATTGCGATTCGTTTGGGCGGCCCGGCGATTCCGGGTCAACCTCTGCGCTTCAGCGGCGAGGTGTTGAGCGCGGATGACGAAGGCGACGAGCGACTCATTCAGGTTTCAGTGCGCGCCGCCAACGATCTCGGCGATCATGCCACCGGGACGGTGCTGATTTCCCTTCCCCAGGATTGATGACTCGCTCTCACCGATTGCCCTCGCGTTGGAAAGGCACCCAGGCCATGCGTGCGCTGTTCCGAAAATTCCAAGGCTCAGAATCCCAGTGGACGCTCAAGGGCGGTGGCGGATGAGCGCATCTCGAGCCCAAATCGTCGGGGTGGGGGAGTCCACTTATACCCGCTGGGGCAAGATCGGCGATATCACCGAACACGCGCTGGCCTGCCAGGCGATTCAGCGAGCGGTCGAGGATGCGGGCCTTTCCATGGACGATGTCGACGGCCTGGCCTCCTTTGCGGAAGACAGGAATGAGGCCATTTTTCTCGCGGCGGAACTTGGGCTCCCCGCTCTCCGCTTTGGCAATATGGTCTGGATGCCCGGTGGGGGTGGAGGTTGCGCCGCGGTTTCCAACGCCGCGATGGCGGTAGAGACAGGGCAGGCCGAGGTGGTGGTGGTCTACCGCTCGCTCTGCCAGGGCCAGTTCTATCGTTTTGGGAGCGCGGGTGTCAGTACGGAGGCTCCGGCAGAGCCCGCGCCGCCGAGTCTTCAGCAAGCCAACTCCCTTCTTTTGGCTTCCATGGGGTTTGCCATGCCCTACGGCCTGTTGATGGCGGCGGCGGCGTATGCGTTGCCGACACGACGCCATATGCATCTTTATGGAACCACCAGCGAACAACTCGGGATGCTGGCGGTGACCTTTCGAGAGCACGCCAGTCGGAATCCCCGAGCCGTGATGGGAGGGCGACCGCTCAGCCTGGAAGACCACCAGGCCTCGCCGATGATCGCCGATCCGCACCGACTCTTTGATTGTTGCCTCGAGAGTGATGGCGCCTGCGCGGTTGTGGTGACCACACCGGAAAGAGCACGCGATCTTGCCAAGCCGGCGGTTGAGATCCTGGCCAGCGAGCAGGGTGCGCCGAAGGGCTACGGCTTTGGCCCCTTTACCAATGCGAATATCGCGGACGAGCTCTACGCCACGGGCGGCTGCGAAGAAATGGCGGGCCGGCTCTGGGCGAAATCCGGGCTGGGGCCGGCCGATGTGGACGTGGCCCAGCTCTATGACCATTTCACTGGCTGCGTACTCATGCAACTCGAAGACTATGGCTTCTGTGAACGCGGGGAGGGCGGGCCCTTCATTGAGAGCGGAGCCTTGGCGTGGGAGGGCGGGAGCCTGCCCACCAATACCCACGGCGGGAGCCTCTCGGAAGCCTATATCCACGGGCTGAACCACGTGGTGGAAGGGGTTCGCTCTCTACGGGGAGAATCCACCAGCCCGGTGGAGGGTGCGGAGGTTTGCCTGGTGACGAGCGCGGCGTGCGTTCCGTCGAGCGCGGTTCTATTGGGGAAGACATGAGCGAGCGCTACTTCCCGGATGGCATGCCGCCGCCCCTGGCGGACACGACAACGTTGCCCTGGTGGCAAGCGGCTGCCGAGCATCGGCTGGTGGTTCAACGCTGTGCTGACTGCCAGGCGACGAGGCTGCCGCCTTCACCCGTCTGTGCGGAATGTCGGTCGCCAGAATTCGATTGGAAAGAAGTCTCTGGTGGAGGCTCGGTCTACACCTTTACGATCGTACATCGACCCATCGCGGCGGATCAGGCGCTGCCTTTCGTGATCGCGGTGATCGCCCTGGATGATTCGGGCGGTATCAGGATGATCTCGAACCTGGTCGAAGTTGAATGCGACGAAGTTGAAGTGGGAATGGCGGTTGAATTGGTTTGGGAAGATATGAGCGAGGAGTTGGCACTCCCTCGCTTCCGACCGCGTCAGAGCTGAGCGTGGACTCTTAGAGCCAATCAAGGGGGCGACGGAATAATGACCTGGCGACATGTCAAGTGGATGCTCATCGGGCTTCTCGCGAGCCTGATTTCGTGTGTGCCGCCGGAGTCGGCCGAGGATGACTCTCCCTTGGGTTCGTCTAGCCAGGGCAGCGTGCCCGTGCGCCTGCTGGAGGTCAACCCGGATATTCTTGATCGGAGACGCTCTGAGCCGAACCCCGAGCGGAACGCCTATTTCGGTGACCTGCATGTTCATACGACGTATTCATTCGATGCATTCGTTTTCGGGACGACGGTGGGGCCGCGTGATGCCTATCGCTACGCATTGGGCGAAACCATTGAACACCCCGGTGGTTTCGACCTCACCCTGCGTGAGCCACTCGACTTTTACGCCGTCACGGATCACGCGCTTTTCCTGGGCGTCGCTCGCGAGGCCGCGGATACCCGGTCGGAGATTTCAAAATTCGACTTCGCTGCGCCCCTGCATGACTTGAACGCGGATGACAATAAGGGCTTGTTGAGCGTGGTTCCTCGGCTTCAATCCTTCGGCACTTTTGTCCCCGCACTGCTTGCTGGAATCATGGACGGAACAGTTGACCCCGGGATCACTGCGGCCGTCACCCGGAGCGCCTGGAACGACATCATCGAGGCCGCTGAGCAATTCAATAGTCCGGGTCATTTCACGACCTTCGTGGCTTACGAGTACACCTCCTCCACCGATGATCGCGGGAACCTGCACCGCAACGTGATTTTCGAGGGGGCAGACCTTTTGCCCGCCGAACCCTTCTCGCGTTTCCATTCCCAGAACCCGGAAGGTCTATGGGATTGGATGGACGAACTGCGCGCCCAGGGAATCGAAAGTTTGGCGATTCCGCACAACTCTAACGGCTCGAACGGCCAGATGTTCAAGTTGGTGGATTGGGCGGGCAACCCGATGGATGATGAGTACGCCCGGCAGCGAATGCGTAACGAGCCCCTGGTGGAGATCACCCAGGTCAAAGGGACCTCAGAAACCCACCCCTCGCTTTCGGACAACGACGAATGGGCCGAGTTCGAGATCACACCCTACCGGGTGGGCGGCATGCTCCCGAGCAAACCCGACGGCAGCTATGTGAGGCAGGCCCTCCGGCGCGGTCTGGCATTCGAAGAGGCGGGCGCTGTCAGTCCGTATCGATTCGGTTTTGTAGCCGCGAGTGATACCCATACGGGCGCCATCTCCGACGACGAAGCGAATTTCTTCTCGAAAATCGGTGTTCTGGATGCAACTCCCGAACTCCGCGGTTCGGTTCCGCTGCCGTCCTGGCAGGCCATCCCCTTCGGCATGCTCGCGCCCGAGCAGGTAGAGGAAGTCGAGGGCGAAGCCTATACCCGGACTCCGGTGATTACCTTTGGCGCATCCGGATTGGCAGCGGTGTGGGCAGAGGAGAATACCCGCGAGTCGATTTACGCCGCGTTTCGCCGGAAGGAAACTTTTGCCACATCGGGGCCTCGGATTCGCGTGAGATTCTTCGCGGGCTATGACCTCGAGGCTGACTTTCTGGATGCTCCCGATGCTGTGGTGCGCGCTTATGCCGGAGGGGTCAGCATGGGAAGCGATCTTGTGGCCCAAGGCCAGCAAGCGCCGCATTTTACAGCTTGGGCGGTGGGCGATCCGCGCAGCGCGCCGCTCCAGAGGCTTCAAATCGTCAAGGGATGGGCGAAGGGAGAGGAAACCTTCGAGCGCGTATACGACGTGGCGTGCTCGGACGGTGCCGTACCCGACGCGACCCATCGATGCCCTGATAATGGGGCGCGGGTCGATCTCTCGAATTGTTCCTATTCACGCGGTGCCGGGAGCGAGGAGTTGAAGGCGCTTTGGCAAGATCCGGATTTCGATCCCGAGCAGAGGGCTTTTTATTACGTGCGCGTTCTCGAGAATCCGACCTGCCGTTGGTCGACTTGGGATGCCCTGCGGACGGGCAACGCGCCTCGTCCTGGCGTCGCTACCACGATCCAGGAGCGGGCCTGGTCCTCCCCCATTTGGTTGCTGCCGGAAACAGGGGGCTGAGTCTCGATTCAGCTGCCTGGAGCGTCTGCGGGGACAGGCCGCGTCCTACCCGCCCGGCGGGTTCCGTTGTATCGTCCATGTTTGCGTTTGATATCGATTGGATCGGTTGGCCAGGGGAATCTTTCCTGCTCCGCGGATCGTCAACGTATATGAGGCCTCCGTGCTATCCGCCCAAGCCTGCGGGATAGCGCGTAGCTCAATACCAAAGATCAATGCCAAAGATCAACGCCAAAGATCAACGCCAAAGATCAATGCCAAAGCTCAATACCAAGAAGAAAGGCCCGTCATGCCGAAAGCAAGTTTCCTATGGGATGATCCCTTCCAACTCGAAGCTCAGTTGACCGACGAAGAGCGCATGGTGGCGGAAACCGCCCGCAGCTTCGCCCGGGATCGACTTCTGCCCAGGGTCGTGGAAGATTTTCGGGAGGAGAGCTTCGATCCCAATCTCATGCGTGAATTTGGCGAAGTGGGCCTGCTGGGAGCGACGATTCCTGTCGAATACGGCGGCGCCGGCGTTTCGCATGTGGCTTACGGGTTGGCTGCCCGGGAGATTGAAAGCATCGATTCGGGCTACCGCTCGGCCATGAGCGTTCAGTCTTCCCTGGTGATGCACCCGATCCATGCCTATGGCACAGAGGAGCAACGTCAGAAGTTCTTGCCTGGCCTCGCGACAGGCGAGTTGGTGGGGTGTTTCGGCCTGACGGAGTCCGATCACGGTTCGGATCCGGGCTCGATGTCGACTCGGGCCGTTCCGGTGGAGGGCGGCTACCACCTGACGGGCTCGAAGATGTGGATCACGAACTCCCCGATCAGTGATCTGGCGGTGGTCTGGGCGAAACTCGACGGGGAGATTCGCGGATTCGTGGTGGAGCGTGAGAACGCGGGCCCGGGTTTCACGACGCCCAAGATCGAAGGCAAGCTCTCGCTCAGGGCTTCGATTACGGGTTCCATCATGCTCGACAATGCCTTCGTGCCCGAGGAGAACCTCTTTCCGAAGATCAGCGGCCTCGGTGGCCCCTTCGGCTGCCTCAACAAGGCCCGTTATGGCATTTCCTGGGGTGCACTGGGTGCCGCCGAATTTTGTTGGCAGGCGGCCCGGGAGTACACCCTGGCGCGCAAGCAATTCGGCCGGCCCCTGGCCGCGAATCAATTGATTCAGCTGAAATTGGCCGACATGCAGACAGAGATCGCTCTGGGCTTTCAGTCCTGTCTTCGCGTGGGGCGGATGCTCGACGAGGGAACCTGCGCGCCGGAGAATATCTCCCTGATCAAACGCAACTCGTGTGGCAAGGCGTTGGCCATGGTGCGACAGGCGCGGGATATGCACGGAGGCAACGGAATCAGCGAGGAATATCATGTGATGCGCCACCTGATGAACCTCGAGACCGTAAACACCTACGAGGGAACGCATGATATCCACGCCTTGATCCTGGGCCGGGCGCAAACGGGATTGCAGGCTTTCACGGGCGCCTGAGCGGGATTCCCGACCAGACCCGGTACCGGCGCGGCCTGAACCGCCGCCTGGGGGCGTTGCGTCACTGAGATGGGGAAGAAGGACGAGTGGACAAGCAAACGACCCCAGAAGCGGGTGATGTGCTGGAGCAGGCTGCCGACTGGCATAAAGAAGGCGAGGGGGTGGCGATTGCTACGGTCACGAAGACCTGGGGCTCCTCTCCTCGACCCCCGGGAAGTCAACTCGTCATCAATGCGAAGGGCGAGTTCAGGGGGTCGGTTTCCGGCGGCTGCATCGAAGGCGCTGTCGTGAGCGAGGCCGCCGGGGTGATCGAGACGGGCGAGAGCCGCATCCTGCACTTCGGGGTGACGAACGAAATGGCCTGGGAAGTCGGCCTGGCCTGCGGCGGCGAGGTCGAGATCTACCTGGAAAAGTTGTCTTGAAGGCGGGAACGCTGGATCGGCTGCTCGCGGACCGCCGGGCCAAGCGTTCCGTTGCTCTGGTGACCCGCTTGGAAGATGGCTTCGCCGCATTGCTTCATCCGGGTGATCGCGCGGCAGAGGGTGTTCCCCGAGAAGTCGTGGTCGAGGCGCTCCGCGCTCTGGCCAAGGGTCAGTCGCTTCCATTCGAACAGGACGAAGGGACCTACTTCATTCGAAGCTTCATCCCCGATCCGCGGATGGTGATTGTGGGCGCCGTACATATCGCCCAAAGCCTGGCGGAGATGGCGCGGCTCGCTGGCTTCCACGTGGTGGTGGTCGACCCGCGGCAGGCCTTTGCGCGCTCCGACCGCTTCGTGGGAATCGAGATCTCCACCGATTGGCCAGGCCAGGCCCTGGAGGAGCTCGAGCTCGATCGGCGAACCGCGGTGGTGACGCTCACCCACGACCCGAAATTGGACGACCCGGCCCTCGACGCGGCTCTGGCCTCGCCGGCATTCTATATCGGTTCCCTGGGCTCGAAGAAGACCCACCGCGCCCGTTTGGAAAGATTGGCCAGTCGCGGCTTCGCCGAGGCCGATCGGGAGCGGATTCGCGGGCCAGTGGGGCTCTCCATCGGTTCCGTGACCCCGGCGGAGATCGCGGTCTCGATCCTGGCCGAGGTTATCGGGGCTCTGCGAAGCGGTTCGTCATGACGGATCCCCGCGTGACGGCGGTGATTCTGGCAGCGGGCTCTTCGCGTCGGATGGGTTCTTCCAACAAATTGCTGCTGCCCGTTGAGGGCAAGCCGATGCTGATCCATGTCGTGGAGTCTGCGTTGGCCTCGGGCCTGACGGCCGTTCGGGTGGTGACCGGCCACGAAGCGGATCGCGTCAGCGGGCTTTTACGGGATTATCCGCTTGAAATCGTGCACAACGAGGATTTTGCCGAGGGGTTGAGCAGTTCCTTGCGCTCGGGTCTCGTTTCCCTTGATCAAGACACCGACGCGGCATTGATTTGTCTCGGCGACATGCCCTGGGTACGGGCGGGCCAGCTTCGAAGTCTGGTGGACCGGTTCGCCTCGGATGGGTCGCGTCCGATTTGTGTCCCGGTTCATGGAGATCGGCAGGGTAATCCCGTTCTTTGGCCCAGACGTTTCTTCGATGCGATCTGCCGTTTGCGCGGGGATGTGGGGGCGCGCAGCTTGCTGACTCAATACGCAGACGAAATTGCCCGGGTCGATATCGATCACGATGGCGTGATTGTGGATATTGATGACACGGATGCCTTGCGGCAGCAGGAGGGCCGGAACGCCGAGGGTTGATTTCCTCCCCGCTCGGCTCGGCTAGAGTGGCTCTCAGAATGAGGTCGAGTGAGGTCGCTTCCCAGAGTGCAAGTAGAGCCCGCCGGATAGGGGGGCCGCGGATCGCGTGGCTGGCCCTGGGACTTCTCGGGTCCATGTGCGTCATCTGCCTCTGGGCGGGAGGGGGTGGCGAGGAAGGAATTCGTGTAGGCATTCGGGCCACGGCCCGCACCACGGCGCTGCTTTTGGCCGTTGTGTTTTGTTCCTCGGCGCTGCAGCGCCTCTTTCCCCATCCTTGGACGCTTTTGCTTCGCGTCAATCGGCGCTACCTGGGCGTTTCCACAGCGGTCTCCCACGGCTATCACCTGGCCCTCCTGGTCGCTCTCTATGCGCTCTGGGTGAGCGAACCGCCTTCGATTCTCACCCTGGCGGGCGGCGGATTCGTCAGTTTGATGCTCCTGTTCTTGGCTGCGACTTCGACCAATGCCTCGCAGCGACGATTGGGTGCGAATTGGCGGCGGCTCCATCTGTTGGGGATCTGGAGCGCCTGGGTGGTGTTCGCTGGCGCCTATTTCCCCCAAGCGCTGGACGATCCCCTGGCCGGAACGATCAGCATCGCTCTACTGATTTCCGTTGGGCTTCGCGTCTGGGCTTCTGGCCGAACTGTCCGGCCGCATTCATGGGAAGGATTGCAGAAATGAAGGTGACTCGGATTTACACCGGGGCAGACAACGAATCCCATTTCGAAGAGATTGAAATCGACTTGAAGGATCTCGGGATGATTGGCCGGATCTCGGCCCTGGAGCCCGCCTCGGGAATCGTGTTTCGTGAGACGGAGGGTGATTACGATTTCGAATTCCACAACGCGCCACGCAGGCAATACGTGATCAATCTCGACGCGGCGGTGGAATTGGAAACCGGCGATGGGACCAAGCGCGTATTGGGTCCGGGAGAGGTGCTGCTCGCCGAGGATACGACGGGCCGCGGTCACCGTAGCCGCGCGGTCGGCGGTCGGCCGCGCAGGTCGATCTTCGTCACCCTCGACTGAACCCTTGATTTGCGACCCCGCTGCATGCTCACGGGCGTCCCTGGCCGAAGAGCGTGCTTCATATTGGCAGTCGGCATGCTAATATCGCCAGATGCGTGAGAATCAGGAAAATGACCTCGATGTGGTGATCGTCGGTGCCGGGCTTTCGGGAATCGGCGCCGCGGTTCATTTGCAAACCCATTGTCCGGGCAAGACCTACGGGATCTTGGAAACCCGTGCGGCAATCGGGGGAACCTGGGATCTCTATCGCTACCCCGGTATTCGCTCAGACAGCGATATGCACACCTTGGGTTATAACTTCAAGCCGTGGCGCGCCGAAAAGGCCATCGCGGACGGTCCCTCTATTCTCGAATACGTCAATGAGACCGCCGACGAGAACGATATTCGCCGGCATATTCGTTTTCAGCGTCGGATTGAAGAAGCTTCCTGGTCCACCGAGGAGGCCAGGTGGACCCTGAAGGTCGCCTGCTGCGACGAACCCGGAAAGGTGGAGTCCATCACCTGCAATATGCTGCTGATGTGCGGCGGCTATTTTGATTACGAGAAGGCCTATCGCCCGGAGTTCGAGGGCGAAGAGGCTTTCGAGGGGCCCATGTTCCACCCGCAATTCTGGCCGGAGGATCTCGACTACAAGGGTAAGCGGGTGATCGTGATCGGCAGTGGGGCGACCGCGATGACCGTGGTTCCCGCGATGGCCGAGGACGCCGCGAACGTCACCATGCTTCAGCGATCGCCCACTTATGTCGTGTCGCGGCCCGCGAAGGATGCCCTGGCGAATGGACTGCGGCGATTCCTCCCGGATACGCTTGCTTACGCGATCACCCGGTTCAAGAACGTCCAATTCCAGAGTTGGATGTACAAGAGGACCCGAACCAACCCTGAAAAGGTGAAGGATCTCCTTTTGGAAGAGGTGCGTAAGCACCTCGGTCCCGATTACGATGTCGAGAAGCATTTTACGCCGAGCTACAACCCGTGGGACCAACGCCTCTGTCTGATCCCCGACGCGGATCTGTTTGAGTCCATCAAGGCGGGCAAGACGACGGTGGTCACGGACCGCATCGACTGCGTGACCAAGAAGGGGATTCGCTTACAGTCCGGCGATCATCTCGATGCCGACATCATCATCGTGGCTACGGGGCTCGAGATGAAGCTCCTGTCCGGCGTCGATTTCAGCGTGGACGGGGAAGCGGTGGATTTTACGGAGACCCTCGCCTACAAGGGCATGCTCTATTCAGACGTGCCCAACATGGTGCAGACCTTCGGCTATATCAATGCATCCTGGACCCTCCGTGCGGACCTGACCGCGGAGTATTGCTGCCGCTTGATCAACCGGATGGACGAATTGGGAGTCCGCCAATGCACACCGCGCCTGCGGGACAGCGACGATGGGATGACAACGCGGCCCTGGATCACCGATTTTTCCTCGGGCTATATGGCACGGGCGATGCACCTTTTTCCCAAGCAGGGGGACAAGGCACCCTGGCTGAATACCCAGGATTACAAGGCCGATAAAAAAATGGTTCGTCAGGAAGCGCTCGAGGATGGGGCCTTGACGTTCAGTAACTCAGTTCCGAATTAAAAGTCATCATCGCCTGATCATCGGAGCCCGGCTCCGCGGTGCGAGGAGGAGAAGCAATGGAGAGAAGCACGATTTGGGTTGGACGCGCAGGCGTCGCGGTTTTCTTGGCGGCTGCTCTCGTGAGTGCTCCGGCGATCGGTCAACAAGCGTCCGGGAACTCGAAGAACGCTGAATCCATTCTGGGCGTTTTCGTGTACCCGAAAGCGAAGCAGGATGCAGCAACCCAGGCGAGCGATTCCCAGAGTTGTTACGACTCCGCCCAGGCGAAAACTGGGATTGATCCCACCGCACCCCCGCCGGCAGCCGAACCGGTCGCCAGAAAAAGGGGCGGGGCAGTCAAGGGTGCCGCCGGCGGAGCCGCTCGAGGCGCGGCCATCGGTGCGATCTTCGACGAGGCCGGTGATGGTGCCGCCGCGGGGGCCGTTGGGGGCGCCATGCGTGGGCGTCGCGCGCAGAAGAAAGCCCACGCAGCGGCGGAAGAGCAGTCTGCCCAGCAGGCCAAGGCGGCGATGGATGAGCGCATGAGCACCTTCAAGCGGGCTTTCAGCGCGTGCATGGACGCCCGCGATTACTCGGTGCAATAACCAAGGAGGCAGCCCGCGGCGCACTCGGGCTCACGAACCCATGAAGACTCGCTTGCTCTCGCTGCTCATTGCGGGCCTTGTGTCGGCCTGCGGTGGTCCCATGGGTCTGCTGCCCGGTGGCAAGCTTGCGGGCTCGGTCCAGCCCCCGCCTGCGGATTGGGCCGCAGCAGGCGAGTATGGCTTCGCCGAGTTGGAGACCCGACCCGAGGAACCCTATTCGGTCAATATTGCCTACACGGTATTGGACGGACAACTCTACGCGAACGCGGGCGATACAGAGACCCAATGGGTGCTGAATATCGCTGACGATCCCCGTGTTGTGATCCGCATGGACGACGTTCTCTACCCACTTAGGGCCGATCGCGTGACGGATCCCGCTGAAATCGCCCGCTTTGGAAAAGTCTGGACCCGCCAGGGGTATTTTCATCGCGACCCGGCGGATCTCGGCGAGGTCTGGGTCTACCGCCTGATTCCGCGTTAGTTACGGAATCGCCGCGGGGCTCAGGTGCCCAGGGCCAGGGCGAGGTTTGTCATCGAGACGCCTCGCACGAAGGGCGCTACGGCATCGAGATCGCCGACCTGAAAGAAGGCGAAGGAAATGCCCGTGGCGGGCTCTGCGAACCCGATCTGGCCGCCTACGCCGGGCCAACCGAACGCGGTGGGGGAGGCCGCCCAGGTAGCGCCGAAGCCCGCACCGACCACAACACCGAGGGTACGATTGGCGGGTAGATTCATCAGGGGGTCGGGCAGTTTGGAGCGCACGTTTCCCGTTCCGTCGGCGAGGGTATCGGGCTTCCAAAGCTTGCCCGGATTGTGGAGCAGCGCCTGGTAGAAGAGCGCCAGGTCAGAGGCGGTCATCACCGCGCCTCCGCCGGGTTCCCCGATCTCGATTTTCGCCGCGTAGTCGAAGAGGGCGCGCACTTCATGCCCGGCCTCGGGCGAAAGTTGCGCGATCTGGGTCTGTTCCGCGCGAGGAATGCCGAGTACCCGGGGCAGGCCCAGGGGCCGGGTCACGCGTTCCTCGACGAAATCACAAAAAGGTTGAGCCGCCAGGCGTTCGATGAGTTCGGCCAGGACCCAATGGGCCGACCTTCCGTGATAGACGTATCGGGTTCCAGGCCGGTACTCGAGGCGCCACTCGGCGAGTTGTCGGGATCGCCTTTTGGGGTCGGCCCCGTCTTCCGGCGCCATGGGGGCCTCGGGGAAACCGCAGGTCATGAGAAGTACCTGTTCGACCGTGACCTCCTGTTTTCCGTGCGCGGCGAATTCGGGGATGTAATCCGCGACAGGGCGGGCGATATCGAGTTTTTCCTCATCGATCAGGAGCCAGATGGCCGATGCGACGATGGGTTTGGTCGCCGAGGCCACCCAGAAGCGTGTCGTTTCGTCAGCCTTTCCGAAGGTTCGGGTCCAGACGATCTCGCCTGCCCTTGCCACCGCAACCTGGCACGCGATAAGTCCCTGATCGATGGCGGCCTCAGCGGCTTCTTCCAGTGGGGCGATGTCGAGCGCTTCGGGCATCTGGGGTCCTTTAGGGTGCCGAGGCATGTTCCCGGAGACCGGGTTTCGGCGCCAGTCTCGAGCCCAAGCGATCTATCCGGTGATCGCGTGGGCCAAACGGGTTCGCGCCCGCTTTCGCAAGGGCTAAGATGGGCGGCTAGAGCCTAACGAAGCCCAGCGCGGAGGACGCATGTCGGAAACCCGGGGCATGAAGGTCGAAACGCTCGACGCGACGTTCGGGGCCGTGGTGCGCGGTTTGGCCTTGCCCGAACTCGACGACGAGACGTTTCGAGAGATCTACGGCCTCTGGCTCGAGCACGCCTTGCTGATCTTTCCGGGGCAGCACCTGAATCATGCAGAGCAGGTGGCGTTCGCCCGCCGTTTCGGCGACCTGGAATTCGACCTGGCACCGCTCAGCAATGTTCGCAGCGATGGGAGCCTGCGCCCCGAGGACGGGGACGATGGCGTGGTCCATATCCTCAAGGGCAATATGGGTTGGCACGCGGACAGTACGTATATGCCGATTCAAGCCAAGGGGGCGGTCTTTACGGCGCATCAGGTTCCGTCCGAGGGCGGAGAAACGGGCTGGGCGGATATGTGCGCAGCGTACGATGCCTTGGACGAAGGGTTGCGCGAGCGCATCCGAGGGCTCTCGGCTTTCCATTCCCTGGTGCATAGCCAGGCCAAATTGGGTCATGGGCCCGAGGCAACTGAAACCCCCACGAAGCCGAATGCGAGTGGGGGGGACGAGTACAGCGGCTACGGTTTCGAGGGTCACTCGCCTCCGCTCAGGCCCCTGGTCAAGGTTCACCCCGAGACCGGAAGATCGACGCTGGCCGTTGGTCGCCATGCCTATGGTATCCCTGGGCTTGATCAGGCCGAGTCGGAAGAACTCCTGGCCAATTTGATGGAGACCGCCTGTCAGCCGCCGCGCACCTACCACCACGACTGGGCGGCCGGGGACGCTGTGGTGTGGGATAACCGATGCCTCCTCCACCGGGGGCGGCCGTGGGATATGCGCGAGCCCCGAGTGATGTATCACAGCCGTATCGCAGGCGAAGAGGCCAGCGAATTCGCACCTCCGGGTTGAGACGGACGCGACCTTTGAGTGAAGCACAGGCGCTCGGCCCGCTGGCCGGGCAGACGCTTAGCTGGGCAAGGAGCGCGGCGAGGCCAGGCGAGCATGGACTCCGCCGTCGGCCACCAGTGCGGCGCCATTGATGAAACTCGCTCGGTCCGAAAGCAGGAAGACGGCGGATTGGGCGATTTCCTCGGGCCGTCCCAGGCGGCCTTGGGGAATCTGGGCCTCGAAAGCGGAACGCCCGCCCGGGAAGGCTTCGAGCCATGCGCCGAGGGCCGGCGTGTCGATGGGGCCGGGAGAAATCGCGTTGACCCGGATACCGTGCTCCGCGTATTCCACCGCAGCGTTGCGGGTCAAGGAGAAGACGCCCGCTTTGGCGGCCCCGTAGGCGCCGAGCCCGGGCTCCGCCGCCAGGCCGGCACTGGAAGAGATGTTGACGATCGCGCCGCCGCCGCTCTCGATCATTCGCGTGATGGCGCTTCGGCAGCCCTGAAAAACGCCGCCGAGGGTGACCGCTTGGATTCTTTGCCAGTCTTCGTCCGTGGTCTCCCCCAGGAGTGCGCCTCCGGAGAACGCGGCGTTGTTGATCCAGCCCGTGACCTTGCCGAAGTCGCGGACGCATACCTGGGCGAGCGCCTCGTGGGTCGATGCTTCAGCGACATCCCCGGTGTAGTGCCGCGCCTGTCCTCCGCTTTGCGCGATCGATTCCGAGGTTGCGAGGGCCAGCGCCTCGTCGATATCGCCGACCACCACCGACGCGCCTTCCGCGGCGCAGGCCAGGGCGCAGGCCCGGCCGATCCCCGACCCGGCTCCGGTCACCACCACGGCTCCGCCTGCCAAGAGAGCGCCGGTCGTCTGGTGACCGGTTCGGTCATTTTCCGCGCTCATTCGATCTCCGAGACCACGCCGAAGCGCGCTTGGTAGTCGGCGAAGCGCGCGCGCTCCTCGGCCAGGTCGAGCCCCAGATCCTGGAAGCGGTAATCATGCTTTCCAAATTTGTGTTGCGGTTTCGCGGCGAGGTAATCGCCCATATCGGCTTCCACTTCCCGGGTCAGCGGCAGGCCCAGATCCGAGTAGAGTCGCGCCACCGTGGAGAGGGGATTCTCCATGAGATCAGAAAAGAGAACGTCACTGAAGGCTTGGGCTGGCGCACCGGGCCCATCGCGGTAGTCCAGGGCTGCGAAGAGCCGGGCCGCGAGGCCTTCTCCAGCGAAGCTGGCCTTGATCAGTTCCGGGTCAACGCTTTCCGAGCGCATCCAGCACAGCGCGCGGAGCAGGTTTACGCTGGAGCCCATGATCTGCACCGGATCGCGATGGGTCTGAATGATGCGTGCATCCGGGTAACGGGCGAAGAGGGCGGGAAGCGCCATCATGTGCGAGGGCGCCTTGAGGAGCCAGCGTTCGGTGGGCATGCGCTGCTGGAGCAATTGCAGAATTTCGTGGTGGATCGTGTAGGCGGGTGTGAGGTCCGCTGACGCCAGCCAGGCGCCGTAGCGCGGCACCCTGTTCCGGCCCAGGAATTCCTCGCTACGAAACGAGTGGGCGGTGAGCCAGATGCACTCGCAGGGGATGCGCGCGCCCATTTCGTGCATGGTCGCGTAGGCGGGCACGAGCTGATTCCAGAAAGTAAATACGTTTTCGGCGCGCTCGATGCAGGCGGCGTCCCCCTCGTCCCCGGCAGGCGGACACGGACTGTGGGCCTCCCAGCTCAGGGGAGCGCGCAGCCGGGCGTCTCGGGCCAGAAGTTCATGGAGAATTGAAGTGCCCGAGCGGGGCAGGCCGACGATGAAGATCGGCGCCTCGATGGTCTCGCTGACGACCGCCGGGTTCTCTTTTCGCCGCGCCACGATGCGCAGGCGGTTTTCCAGCAGGTTCGAGAGATCGGCCCGGGCGAGGAGATCTCCCATCAAGCTGGCATCCGCATCGTGGGAGAGCGAGTCCGCGAGGACCTCGAGGGGCTCGCGGAAATCGGCCGCCCCAAAATCGTCCAGGCCGGTCGCCTGGGTGGCGGATTCGAGCAGGGAGTCAACGCCGAGCGGAACCAGTCGGCCCCCCGGCGGCGCGAGGTCCCGGCCGACGGAGTTGAGGCGAAGTAGCCAATCGGGGCGATCGAAGGGAGCGGCGAGATCTTTTTTCGGGGGTGGGGCATGTGTCATGGCATGTAGGCTCCCCCGCCGACGCTGATGGTCTGCCCGGTGATATAACTCGATAGATCCGACGCCAGGAAGCAGGCCAGATGGCCGATGTCCTCGGGACGGCCGATCCGGCGGATCCTCTGGCTCTCCACGTTGAAAAGGCTCCCGGTCTTCGCGGCGGCTTCCATCTCGTCCGGGGTGCCAAAGAGTTCGTAGCCGTAGCGGTTCCAGAAGCTGCCCTCGCCGGTATGGGATGGGTCCCAGGGGACGATCCAGCCAGGCGCGATGCAGTTGATGCGGACGCCCGAGGGCCCGTACTCGAAGGCGAGAGCGCGGGATAGCGCAGTCACATACCCCTTTGCGCCGCCATAGCTGGCCACCCTATTCGCTGCCTCGGCCTGTAGCCCGGAATTCGAGGTGATCTGGATGATGGACCCGCAGCCGCGCTCGACCATGCCCGGGAGAACCGCCCGTGTGCAGTGAATTACGCCCCAGACGTTCAGGTCGATCTCGGCCTCGATGGCGTCCAGTCCGGCTTCGTGGAAGGTAGAAGGCCCGGGGGTACCCCCCGCATTGTTGACCAGGATGTCCACCCCACCGAGCCGGGAAGTGGTCTCCGACACCAGGGTCTCCACAGCTGCCCGGTCGGTGACATCCGTGACCTGGAGCGAGGCTTCCCCCGCTGCCTGGCTGGCTTCTTCGGCTACCTCAGCCCCCACCGAGGCGTCCCGGGTGGCAATGACCACCTGGCAGCCCTCCTGGGCAAGGCAGTTCACCAGACCGCGGCCGATGCCTCCGCTCCCTCCGGTGACGATGGCGACTTTTCCTTCGAGTGACAGGTTCATGCGAGGGCCTCGGGTTCCGCCCCGCCGATCTGCAGGGGTCGGCTGGAGTGTCCGCAAAGCCGAACCCGATTGCCATGGGCCGGGGCATCCCGGGCCGAGATCCGCCCGCCAACTTCGCTGGCTGGCTCCGGCGGCATTCGCAATCCTCTGCTCCTGGGCCATGGAGGGGGGAGACCCAAGTGGGAAGCAATCACGAACGGGATCAGAGACTGACAGCGATCTGGCATTCGTTCTGCCAAGAACTCCAGGACGCGGGCGACCTGGTGCTGCGTGAAACCACCCCGGACAGCGAAGTGACCCGGGTGGCGGGCCTGCGCCTGCTGGCGCGCAATGTCTCCCTTGCGCTTCAATTCGAGTTGGAGAACCGGGATCCTCTTCACCCCGAGTTGCTCCATTATTTTGACCCCCTGCGCAAGCAAGGGGGCGACAACACCGACGCGCTCTACGTCGGGGCGCCCATCAACGGGCGGGACACCTACCGCATTGCCGGCCATCGGGGCAGCGCGGCCTATTTCGCAGTCACGGTCCTCGAGACGGGGGAAACGCCCTGGGGAGGCGGCGTCATCGGAACACTCTTCGGTTCGGATCTCGATCTGGATGCCGAAGGAAATTTCGAGTTATGGCTGGGCCCCGAGGAGCGACCCGGAAATTGGATCCGCACGACGCCCGAGACCTATCGCGTGACTTTTCGGCAATTTTTCGCCGATTGGCAAAACGAGAGCCCAATGGAGGCCGCCATCGAGTGCGTGACCCGCGACGGCAAGCCGCCTTCGCCGCTCTCTTTGGATGCCCTCGATGAAGGCCTCATGAGCGCCGCACGCTGGCTGCAGGTATCGACACGCTATTGGGCGGACAAACTCGATGCCTGGCAGGCTCGCCCCAATGAGTTCATCGCCTTTGCCGAGATGGAGTCGGCGAAAATCGACGCCACCCCCGGCGGCACGCCGCTGATCAGTTATTGGAAGGTTTCCCGGGATGAGGCCCTTGTGGTTCGGGTCCGGCCTCCAGACTGCTATTATTGGAATTGCGAATTTGGAAGTTATTGGTGGGAAACCATGGATTACCGCTGGAGGCTATCCAGCACGAATATCCACCAGGCCGCCCTCGAACCCGACGGCATGCTCACGGTGGTGATCTGTCACGATGATCCCGGGGTGACCAATTGGCTCGATCCCAGCGGCCACGAGGAGGGCTATATCACTTTTCGCTGGATGGGCGCCGCGGATAACCCCCGGCCCGAATGCAGCCAGATCA
Organism: Myxococcales bacterium; assembly: GCA_014240165.1. GTDB lineage: Bacteria > Myxococcota_A > UBA9160 > UBA9160 > UBA4427 > JAZXM01. The sequence goes on from JAAZXM010000003.1 coordinate 135,079, forward strand.
ACCGCACTGAACTCGAGCGCTCTCTCCCGCCGGAAATCCCTCGGATCGATGCAAGGGGCCGGCAGGAGCAGATCGCAGGTCGCCGTGCCGGGGTGCGCAAGCGCTTCAAGTACTGACAACAAGTCCTGCGAACAGCCGGCGCGGCGTGCGCCGAGAGCCTCGGTCAAACAGGCTTCAGTCCTCAGCGATGGCGAGCGGGAAATAGGGGTCGATGACGCTGCCCCGGAGCAGTCCCAGGAGGAGAGTGTCGAGATGAAGGTCGGATGCTCCCACGCTCTGCATGAAGGTGTCTATGGCGGCCCTTGAGAGAGGCCGGGCGCACTCGGCCAGATGTCGAATGAGCCTGCCCTGGGGCTCGCCGCGAACTTCGACGGAGTAGCCGTGAATCGAATTGAAGCGAAGGAGATCATCCGCTTCGGATTGGATTTCCGTCCCCGGGGCCAGGGGCAATCGGAACTCGAGTACCGCAAGGGCTTGTTCGGAGAGTTGGCGAAGGTGGAGTGTGTCCTTGGGGGCGAGCAGAGAGGATCTTCCCGAGCGGTTCACCACGAAATCAATAATCTGCTGGGTTTCGAGGAAACTGGGGGAGAGTTCTCCGAGAACTGGGCCCGCTTCTTCGGGCAGAGCCACAGCCGTCATGCTGCCCAGATCGGTTTCGGAGATGTATTGAAGCCCGCATTCGTCGGCCCATTCGGCGAATTGAAGGAAATAACACGGGTCGTGATCTCGGCCGAGTTCGTCGTGGATGAACACATTGCGGGCACTGGCCTGCATGGCCTCGGTCAGTGCGAGGAGGCTTGTTGCGTGGGGGTCGTCCGGGCGGCTCGAGTAGCTCGCTTTGAGGAGGCGGAGAAGGAGGGCGGATTCACGGACTTGCTGCTCGGGTTCCTTGATCTGGGCCACGCGCATATTCAAGAGTTCGCGGAGCGCTTCCTTCTGCTTCCACCCGGGGTAGGTGAGGTAGACAATGGCCGCCAGCCCTGTCGGCTTGAGCGCGCCAGAGCAGAGCTCGAAGATGCGATTCTTGACTTCGTCGGGTACCCAGGAGAAAGTGCCGTGGCAAAGGACGAGATCGTAGGCCCCTGGCTCTACCTCGGCTTCGAGGAAGTCGGCCTCGATGAGTTCTACATTGCCGAGCCCGGCGTCCTCGACTTCCCGTCGTGCAATCGCGAGTTCTGAGGCCGAAAAGTCCAATCCGGTGAACTGGATTTGGGGATAGCGAGCCGCTTGGTCTCGGATATGACGGGCGCTCGCACAACCCAGATCGAGAACGCGGAGCCGCTCCTGGCTTTCGGGCCCGAGTCCGAGCAGGCGAGCCAATCCCAGTAGCCGGCCTACTTCAAGGTCGGCGAAGACTTCATCGCGGTACGGCGTACGATCGTAGCGAGCGCGGGTTGATTCCAGCCCAAGATCTACAGCGCGATCTCTTTCAGGGCTGGTCTCCATTCCGTCTCTCCGTTCTGCGATTACGGGCCTTGGCACCGGCTGCGGCCAAACCCGCAAGGCCCAGCCCCAGGAGCAACGCCGTACTGGGTTCGGGTATGGCGCCGACTTCGATCGCGGCCCCGGTGTTGTCGTATCCCCATTCGTCAAGGGTGAAAGTGTTCGACTCCACCGTAAGCTTCAGCCAGCCGAAAACCGGAGTGCCCTCGATTTCAAATTGGAAGCCCGCATAATTCGTGGTGGGCGGGCTGCCGTTTCCCCAGCCTTGACCATGCACGTTTTCCCGCATCAGGTACCCATGGGGCTGCCCGCTGTACGATGCGCTCAGGGTCCCATCCACCGTGTCGCCGACGTTCATGTCTTGGAGTGCATGCCAGGCGTTCATTCCCATGGCGGGCATCCCCATGGAGTCGAGACCCTCCTGACCCACCAATTGGATGCTGCCCGGTGAGGAACTGCCGCTGGGGCCCACGCCGAAGCTGATCATCCCCATGCCACCCGAGTTAAGGAAGAGATCGAGCCGGGCGCTCGCATAATCCGCTTGATTCGGCTGAAGAAGGAAGATCGAGTCCCCCGGACCCGCGTTTGCGCCTAAGTCGTAGTGAATTCCAGCAGCGGATTCTGATGGGGATTACCCGGTGGCTGCGAAGCTACCCGCCGCGGCCGCCAAGCTTTGGCTTCGAAAACGGTTCCTTGAGACTCTCCGCGGGCTGATAGACCCGCATAGCGAAGACTGCATCGTGCCTGCTCCTTCCCAGAGTGAGGGCAGGCGCATCCAATACGGCGAGCCCTCATCACTTTTTTAAAAGGTTTCGGCGGAGAGATCAACAAAAACAAGTGTAAAGAACTAGGTATAAGACCTCTTTAAAGTGCTATATAACACCGTAAGTTATAGGGATTGCAGGGTTTCTACCCTTCCTAATTACCCCCGCAATCGAGACATCTCTTGCTCTCGCATGGCCCGGCGAGAAGGGGTCTGCCCCAATCCCAAACGGTGGATCAGGGACCTCCGGCGTCGTGTGAGCCGAGCGGGGGTCTCTCAGGTCAAGGCATCCGCGAAGCGCTCGAGGATCTGCCAACCGCGAGCTATGGGGATTCCCCCCGCCAGCGGGTGCACAACCGCGCTCCCTGAGGCAGATCCCTGGAAGCGCAGGCGAAAATCGGCGGCGTCAAGGATTGTGAAGCGCGCCTGTTCTCTCAGGTCCTCGACGCTGTGCACCGCGTCTTCCCCCGGGCGCGGGACGCCTTCCTGTTTCCAACTGCTGTACTCCTGGAGCTCCCGAAGAAAATAGGGAGCGAGTTCCTGCCAGGCGGCTTGGGGATCTTCGTCTACGACCAGCATGGTATTGCCCTTGCCGGGACTCACGTACAAGCCCTGCTTGCCCTGGCGGGCGAGTTCGTCGCGATAGATCGCTTCCAGGTCGGGCCGCTCCGTCGGGGGGTGGAAGGGCAGACCGAGACGTGCCGCGCGCCGGGCGGCCACCGGGCTCATGCCGCCCACCATGAAGAAGGGATGGGGCCGGGAGACGGGGGAGGGCGTTACACGGATCTTTTCGCCGCGGTACTCGAAAGGCTTCCCCGACCAGGCTTGCAAGAGCGTCTCGAGGCATTCGTCCATCAGCTGACCTCGATCGGGCCAGGATCGGCCGGTGGCATGGTATTCCACGGGTCGATAGCCCAGGCCAGCGACGAAGCTGAAACGCCCCCCGCTGACGAGATCGAGAATGGCGATGTCCTCGGCCAGGCGTATGGGGTCGTAGAGTGTGACGAGCAGGGCACCGATGTTGACGCGCACGCGCTTCGTACGCGCGATGATCATGGCCGCCAGGGTGAGGGGCGCCGGTAGCCAGCCGTTCTCGGCGCAGTGGTGCTCTTCGAGGTTGACGGTTTGAAACCCGCGCTCCTCGGCGTAGACCGCCATCTCGATGGCCGCGCGGTAGCGCTCGGCCTCGTTCGCTGGGTCCTCGGAGAGGCCGGTCATGTTCAGTCGCAATGTGGCCTGGGCGCGCAAAGTTTTCTTCTATCCTCCGACCCGGTCAGGGATTCGGTCCCGTTGCCGGCTCGTCAGAGCGCATGCTGCCCCAGGCTTCGCTATCCCCGCAACGGGTCGAGGCGACGCTTCGGCTTGGTTTCCGGTCCTGCCGGGCTATGGCGTTACCGGTCGATGGCTTTACCGGTCGATGGCGTTACCGGTCGAAGCGATCCGGCCGGGCGTTTTGCCAGAAAGGGCTGACGGATTCGGGAGTGTCGTTGCCCAGGAGCTCGCCGGGTTCGAGAAAATCGTAGAGCTGATCGAAGCGCTGAATCTTGTGGGGTGTGGTGCGCTCGTAAAGATGGAACGGCTCGAATTGATCCGGATGTTCGAGGCCGCAAGCGGCGGTGGTTTCGGCCAATCCCTCGAGAGTTCCCTTGTGGAAGAGATAGGCGCGTTCGGCTTTGTCTTCGGGCACGAGGGCTCTTTGCAAGCGCTTGTTCTGGGTGGCGACACCCACCGGGCAAAGGTTGGTGCCACAGAGTTGGGATTGGATGCAGCCCAAGGAGAACATGAAGCCCCGGGCCACGTTGCACCAATCGGCGCCGAGGGCGAGGGCCGAGGCCATCTGGTAACTCGCGAAGCGTTTTCCGCTGGCGGCGATCTTGATGCGATCACGAAGGTTGGTTCCCACCAGGGCATTGTGGACCAGGAGCAGGCCCTCCCGGAGCGGGTATCCGAGGTGATCGGAGAACTCAGGAGGCGCGGCCCCGGTGCCCCCTTCACCGCCATCGACGGTGATGAAATCCGGGGTGATCCCCGTCTCGAGCATGGCCTTGCAGATCGCGTAGAACTCCCGGGGGTCGCCCACGCAGAGCTTGAATCCCACCGGCTTGCCCCCGGAGAGGTCTCGCAATTGCTGGACGAAATCGAGCAGGCCGGTGGGCGTCGAGAAGGCGGTGTGGCCGGGCGGTGAAAAGCAGTCTTCTCCCATGGGCACCTTGCGCGCGGCGGCGATCTCGGCGGAGACCTTGGCTCCGGGCAGGATGCCCCCGTGGCCGGGCTTCGCGCCCTGGGAGAGCTTCAATTCGATCATCTTGACCTGGGGCAGCTTGGACTCCTGCTGGAAGAGATCGGCGGAAAATCCACCCTGATCGCTGCGGCAACCGAAATAGCCGGTTCCCACTTGCCAAATGAGGTCGCCCCCGGGCTCGCGATGGTGAACGCTCAGTCCCCCCTCTCCAGTATTGTGGGCAAAGCCACCCTTGAGCGCGCCCATGTTCAACGCACGTACGGCGTGGGCGCTGAGGGCTCCGAAGCTCATGGCCGAGATGTTAAGTAGGGAGGCCGAGTAGGGCTGTGCGCACTGCGAGCCCCCCACCTCCACCCGGAGGTTTCGCCCCGGCTCCTCGATCGCGCTGCATGGACGTGCGGAATGGCTGATGAAGCCATAGCCATAGCCGTACACATCGAGTTCGGTGCCGAAGGGCTTGACGGCTTCGATGCCCTTCGAGCGCCGATAGATCAGATCCCGGGCATCGCGATCAAAAGGGCGACCACTGGTGTTGCTCTCCACGAAGTATTGGTGGATTTCGGGCCCAGCGCTCTCGAGCATGAAGCGCAGATGCCCCAGGACGGGAAAATTGCGCAGGATGCTGTGCTTGTGTTGCAGCAGGTCGTAGGCCCCCACCGCAAGCAGCAAGCCGGTGGCACCCAGGCCGAAGTAGAAGGGCGGCCACCAGAGCAACCCCAGCAGGCCGAAGATCGCCGAGAGCAGGAACAAGCCGGGCATCACCCAGCCCCGGATGCGGTGGAGAAGGTCCATCAGTCGACCTTTCTATTGGAAGCCTTGCGGACTATCGCGCGATGGTAATCTACCTTTCTATAGGGAGATTTGCGGATCGTCGCCCGACGTTATCCTAGATCTCGCGGGGATGAAACGATGAGAGGATTGGTCGACGATGGCGGACAATGTTTCGAAAAGCCTGCTTGATGTTCTGGCCTCGGCCGGCGCCCGAGATATTTTTGGCGTCACAGGCGATGCGCTGAATCCCCTCCTCGAGTGCATTCGCACCGATGATCGCTTTCGCTGGATCGGCGTTCGCCACGAGGAGCACGCGGGTTACGCGGCCTACGCCCAGTCCGAACTCAACGGAGGCATCGGGGTGTGTGCGGGAACGACGGGGCCGGGGGCGCTCCACCTGATCAATGGTCTTTACAACGCCAAGAAAGAAGGGGGCGCAGTTGTTGCGATCACGGGCCAGGTACCGCGGGCCCAGCGGGGAAGCGATTTTCACAAGGAAATCGATCTGGCCAAGATGTTCGACGACATCTGTGGCTACCAGGCCATCATCGACTCCCCTGCCCAGATGCCGCGCATGGCCGAGATCGCTGTGCAGAAAGCACTCACCGAGCGCATGGTTGTGCGCATCGAGATCCCCTCGGACGTGATCGGTGCTCCGGTTCCGAGCCAACATTTCAAACGGCCGCTGGTGCGCTTCCAATCCGACCTGATCCCCGAGCGGAGCGCCATCGAGCGGGCCAGCGAACTCATCTCCCAGGGTAAACGCGTGACGCTTTTCTGCGGCATCGGCTGCCGGGATTGCAAGGACGACGTGGTGGCCCTGGCGACTCGGATCGGCGCGCCCATTGCCCACACCTTGCGCGCCAAGGATGTTTTCGACTACGACGATTCAGGCGTTGTGGGGATGACGGGCCTGTTGGGGAACCCCGGTGGCTATCACGCGGTTCGGGATTGCGACGTGCTCGTGATGTTGGGGACAGATTTCCCCTACGACGAGTTTCTTCCCGACGGCATCGAGATCATCCAGGTGGATCACCGGGCAGATCGCATCGGGCTGCGGGCCCCGGTGACTCTCGGATTGGTGGGGGGCGTGCGTGAAACCCTCGCTGAACTCACGCCCCTCGTCGCCGAAAAACCGCCCACGCGTTTTCGCGAGCATCTTCTGAAGATGACCCAGAAATGGCTGGCGCGAATGGACAAGCAATCCTCCCTGGATCGCACCGACGAGCCCTTGCATCCCCAACTCTTCGCCCGGGCCATCAGCGATCGCGCCCATGCCGATGCGCTGTTCGCGCTGGATGTGGGCGAGTGCACGATCTGGCTGGCCCGGCAGATGCGGATGCGCGGCGGCCGCAGAATGCTGGGTTCCTTCAACCACGGATCCCTCGGCGCTGGACTCCCCGTGGCGCTGGGAGCCGCCGCCTTGGACCCGTCCCGGCAGGTCTGGACCCTGGCTGGCGACGGCGGCTTCGCCATGTCGATGAATGATTTCGTGACCGCGGTACGCTTCGATTGGCCCATCAAGGTGATCGTCTTCAACAACAGCGAGTTTGGCTTCGTGAAGATGGAAATGGAAGTCGCGGGCCTGCCCACTTTTCCCGACGCCACGGGCCTGGTGAACCCGGATTTCGCCGCGTTTGCCAAGGCTTGCGGCGGCGATGGTGTGCGGGTGGAGCATGCCGATGAAATCCTTCCTGCCATCGACCAGGCCCTGGCTTCAGAGAAGCCGTTCATCATCGACGCCATCGTGAGCGCGGGTGAACTGAGTATGCCCCCTCACATATCGGCGCAGGAGGCCTATGGTTTTGGCATCTCCAAGGTGAAGGAGGCGCTGCTGGGATTGAAGGGGGATCACGAGGTCTGGAAATCCTGGCGCGACGAGTTTCGGGCGAACGTATTCTAGTCATGGGCCGCTCAAGGCCTTTCGGACGATGCAACGGGCGGGAACTATGCGCGAAGGGGTGACTTCGCACCCTGGGAATGAGGGGCACGGGCGGGGCAGGGCAGTCATTGCCCTGCTGCTGGGAAGCTGGATTGGGCCTGCTTCTGTGCATGCCCAGGGGCCCGTGCCTTCGATACTCGACCCCGTGGCGCAGCCCGCCCAGGCGGTATTGGATTACGGGCTTCTCCTGGTCCTGGTCTGCGCCGTGATTTTTGTGCTCGTGATGGGCGCCCTCGTGGTCACGGTGATCCGTTTTCGCGCCCGGGCCGGCGATGGCGAACGCGAACCGCCCCAGGTTTATGGGAGTGACCAACTCGAATTGGCCTGGACGGTCGCGCCGGTCCTGGTGGTGATCGTCCTCGGCCTCATTACGGCGGGGCGCATTGTTGCCCTTCAAAAAAGCGAAGCCCCCGCCGGCAGCCTGGCGATTCGGGTCACGGGTCACCAATGGTGGTGGGAACTCGAATACCCGGAGTACGGCTTCACTACCGCCAACGAATTGCACCTTCCGGTGGGTCGCGTGGCCTTCCTGGAATTGGAATCCCAGGATGTCATCCATAGCTTCTGGCTTCCCCAACTCTCGGGAAAGACCGACCTGATTCCCAATCGCCGAAACACGATGTGGATCGAGCCGCATCAGGTGGGCATGGTGGTGGGGCAGTGCGCGGAGTATTGCGGAACCCAGCACGCCAATATGCTGCTCCGGGTTTTTATTCATGAAGAGGCGGAATTCGAACGCTGGGCGCGTGATCAGCAAAAAGAAGCCCGGACGCTGCCCGGTACCGAAGCCGGCAGGGCGATTTTCGCCAATACGGCCTGCGTGAACTGCCACACGGTGCGGGGTGTTTCCGAAATCGGTCGTTTCGGCCCAGATCTCACCCACCTGATGAGCCGAACCACCCTGGCCGCGGGCGCAGCCAGCAATGATCGTGCGAATCTCATCGATTGGATCGGGAACCCGGACCATTTCAAGCCCGGGGCCCGTATGCCGGCAATGAAACTCGACTCGGCGCAGGTGGCCCAGGTGGCCGATTACCTGGCGAGCCTCGAATAGGGAGCAGGAGGCAATGTCAGCCAGCCTCAGAACAGACGGAGCCCGCGAGATCTCGAGCCCGGAGCGCTCGGGCTCTGTCCTGCACGCATGGGTCACCACGGTCGATCATAAAAAGCTGGGCATTCTCTATATCGCGGCGGGCCTGCTCTTCTTCGTTATCGGCGGCATCGAGGCGATTATGATGCGCGCCCAATTGGCCCAGGCCGCCAACACTCTGCTCGAACCCCAGGAATTCAACCGGCTCTTCACCATGCACGGCACCACCATGGTCTTCCTGGTGGGGATGCCCATCGTGACGGGTTTCGGGAACTACCTGATCCCGCTCATGATCGGTGCCCGGGATATGGCTTTTCCCCGGCTCAACGCCTGGGGTTTTTGGATGTTCCTATTCGGGGGCCTCGTGCTCTATATGAGCTATTTCGCGAGCATGGGGCTCTACGGTGCGGGTACGGCACCCGATGTGGGGTGGTTCGCGTACTCGCCGCTCGCGGGCAAGGCATTTTCGCGCGGGAACGCCACGGACTACTGGATTCTCGGCATCCTGATCAGCGGCTTCGGCAGCATATCCGGGGCGATCAACATGCTCACCACGACCCTGACCATGCGCTGCCCGGGCATGACCATGAACCGGCTCCCGCTTTTCGTTTGGATGATGCTGGTGGTTTCTTTCCTGATGCTCTTGGCTCTGCCGGTCCTCACGGGCGCGCAAGTCATGCTGCTCTTTGATCGCTTCCTGGGCGCTCATTTCTTCGATACCCAGGCGGGCGGAGACGCGGTTCTCTGGCAACACTTCTTCTGGTTCTTTGGTCATCCCGAGGTCTATATCCTGATGATCCCGGGCTTCGCCTATGCGTCGGAGATCATTCCGGTCTTTTCTCGCAAGGTCATCTTTGGGTATTCCTTCATGGTGGCGGCCACATTGGCCATCGGGCTGGTGGCGGTGGGTGTCTGGGCCCATCACATGTTTACCGTGGGCATGGGGCAGGGCCTCAATATCTGGTTCGCGGTCATCACCATGTTGGTGGGCGTACCCACGGGCATCAAGCTCTTCAACTGGATCGCGACGATGTACGGCGGTCGAATTCAGCTGCGCATGCCCATGGTTTTCTGTATTGCGTTCCTGGGTCAGTTCCTGATCGCCGGGCTGACGGGGATTTTGCTCTCCGGGGCCCCACTGAATTGGCAACTCAGCGATTCGTATTTCGTCGTGGCCCACTTTCATTACGTTCTGATCGGCGGGCTGGTCTTTACGGTCTTCGCCGCCTGTTATTATTGGTTTCCCAAGATGACCGGGCGCATGCTCAGCGAGAAGATCGGTCGCTGGCATTTCTGGCTCTTCTTCATCGGCTTCCACCTGACCTTCACCACCATGCATGTCCAGGGCGTTCTCGGGATGCCTCGCCGGATCTACACCTATCCGGCCGAGCGGGGATGGGAAGTCTGGAACGCGATCTCTTCGACCGGGGCGATTCTCCAAGGCCTGGGAGTTGCTTGCTTCTTCGTGGCGGTGATCGTGGCTTTTCGGCGACCCGCCCAGGCCGGCCCCGACCCGTGGAATGCCTGGACCCTCGAGTGGTCGACGTCCTCGCCGCCACCGGCCTACAACTTTCTGAGCCTGCCCGAGGTGCGGAGCCGCCGTCCGCTCTGGGACCTCAAGCACCCGGACGACCCGGATTGGGAGCACGAATAGGATGCGGCCATGAGCCAGGCGCCTGCATTGCTGCTTGAGGAGTCGCCCTGGAACCGGGGCAGGGTGGGAATGGCCTGCCTGATCTTCGGCGAAAGCACGTTCTTCTGCGTTTTCGTGGTGGCGTATCTCTTTTATATCGGGAAGAGCGCCACGGGTCCCCAACCCGGGGATGTTCTCGAATTCCCCTGGCTCGCCACGGCGTGCCTGCTCTCGAGCAGCCTCAGCGCGGGTCTGGCGGTTTCAGCCCTGGCCCGTTCCCAGGCGGTTCGGGCGAGTCTCATGTTGGCGATCACAGTGGGCCTCGGCTCGGCGTTCATCGCGGCCACGGCCGTCGAGTGGTCCGGGCTCATCTATGGACACGGTCTGACCCTGGGCACGAATCTTTTCGGCACCACCTTCTATTCGCTTGTGGGCTTTCATGCCGCCCACGTGATTCTCGGTTTGCTCATGCTCTCGCTGGTCCTGGCTCTGACGCTCGCGGGGAGGGTGAGCGCGGAACACACCGAGCGGGTGGAGATGGTGACCTGGTATTGGCATTTCGTGGATGCGGTTTGGATCGTGGTCCTCACGACGGTTTACGTGGTGGGGGTCTAACGGGATGCGTGAAGAGAACGGAATCCAGGAGGGGACTCGCGCCCGAGAGGGGGAAGGAATTGAACTTCCCGCAAGCACGACTGCTCCCCTCTATTTCGCCCTGGGTTTCGCGCTCCTGGGCGTGAGCCTGGTGACGAGCGAATTGTTCGCTCTTGCGGGGGCCATGCTCGCGGTCTGGGGCGGGATTCGCTGGTGGGGTGAGGTTCTGCCCCGAGAACGAGAAACCTTCGTCCCGGCCCAGGCCGAGGCCGAGCGAGCGCCTGAAGTGGTGCCCGCGGCTGGCCACGCGACACCTAGGGCCGGCGGAGAGGATCGGCATCGGGCGCGCCTGCCCCTCGAGTACCACCCCTATGGGGCGGGCCTGCGCGCCGGGGTCGCGGGGGGGCTCGCCATGGCGGTGGTGGCCGGGGTCCATGGACTGATCGTCCAGGGGAGCCCATGGCATGCCTTCAACGCTTTCGCCGCCCTGGTGCTCCCGCTTTTCGGGGCCGCGCCGCCCAGCGATATGACGAGTTTTCATGGAGTCGTCGTGTTGTCCGCCGGGATCATCCATGTCCTGCTCTCTTTGGGAATCGGGCTCGTCTATGCATCGGTTCTCCCCATGCTTCCCGGACATCCCCGGATCTGGGGTGGCGTGGTGGCGCCCCTGGCTTGGACAGGGGCCGGCTTCGTTTGCATTGAGTTATTGGAGCCCAGCGCGGTCCAGTCGATCAATTGGCTCATTTTCATTCTCCTCCAGATTGTTTTCGGCCTGACTGCCGGGGAAGTGATCTCCAGGAGCGAACCCGTTCGAACGCTGCAGTCCTTTCCGCTCGCAACCCGGGCGGGCTTCGAAGTGGGTGATGAGGAGGAGGGCTTGTGAAAGAAAAGCCGCTTCTCCTCGCTTTCGTTCTAGTCGCCGCGTTGGGCTGCGACTCGCTTCCGGGCCGCCCGGATCCTGCGGATCGATATCAGCGGCCCTCGGAGGTCGAGGATTTTGCTCTTCTCTATGCAACCCATTGCTCGGGTTGCCACGGGGCAGACGGCCGAAACGGGCCAGCCACCAACCTGGGCGACCCGCTCTACGCAGCGCTGGCGGATCCCGTGGAGGTTCGGCGGGTCATTGCGGAAGGGGTTGCCGGAACCCCCATGCCCGTCTTCGCCCAGACGGGCGGAGGCACCCTGACCGAGAAGCAGCTCAATATTCTCGCCGAAGGCTTGAAGGCGGGTCTGAACGGCTCTGAATCCGCTTCACGCTTGCGCGGTGCCCCCCCGCTCACGGCCAAAGCGGGTGTGCGGGGCCAGGCTTCAACCGCCCAATTGGCGAGGGGCGAGCAGGCCTACGCGACGTATTGCGCGCGCTGCCACGGCGCAGAGGGCACCGGGGGCGCCTCGGGCGGTTCGCTCCTCGAGCCCGCATTCCTTGGCCTGGTGAGCGATCAGGCCCTGCGAACCACGGTCATCGTGGGTCGCGAGGACCTCGGCATGCCGGGTTGGCAAGGCGCAGGGGAAAGGCCCATGACGGCGGCGGAGGTCAGCGATGTCGTGGCCTGGCTGGGATCGCATCGAAGCTCGGCCGGCGACGCCGCGTCCGGCGTATCCATCAAGTGAACTGAGAAGAGGCAGGAGAAAACCATGGAGCCCCACGAACATCCTCCGCTTCCGCCGGCCGTGCCGCCGGTGACCCGCCGGGATTTTCTTTTCAAACTCGGCCTGGGCCTCAACGTGATCGCCGCCGGCTTCGTGGGCATTCCCATCGTGGGCTATATCGCGTCGGCTCTCTTCAAGCCCAAGGCGCAACAGGCCTGGATTGCCCTGGGCGAAATCGCCCAATTTCCGCCCGGGGAAACTCGCCTGGCCTCCTACAGGAACCCCTTTACCACGCCCTGGGATGGGGCGACGGCGGATATTCCGTGTTGGGTCCGGCGCAAGCCCGATGGAGATTTTCAGGTCTTTGCCATCAATTGCGCTCACCTCGGTTGTCCGGTTCGCTGGTTTCCCCAGTCGGGGCTCTTTATGTGCCCTTGTCATGGGGGCGTTTATTACGAGGACGGTTCCCGGGCCTCGGGTCCGCCGCCCCGGGGCTTGTTCGAATACGCCTTTCGTGTGCGCCGCGATCGTCTCGAGGTCAGGGGGGGGCAGACCCCGAACCTCTCGGAGCCCGTTTAGGAAGATGAATCCATGAATCGACTTCGGGCAATCGGAAAGTGGTTCGATGATCGCCTGGCCCTGGGCCGTCTATACGACCAGAGCCTCGGGCATCGGATTCCCTTCTCCTCTTCGAGTTGGTGGTACGTATTTGGTAGCGCGACCCTGCTCTGCTTGATCATTCAATTGGTGACGGGCGTCTGCCTTGCCCTGGTCTACGTGCCGTCCCCCGACCAGGCCTATGCGAGCCTCGAGTACCTGGACTATGAGCAGCCCCTGGGCTGGTACCTGCGCGGGCTGCACTTTTGGGGCTCGAATTTCATGGTGGCGCTGGTGACCATTCACCTGGTTCAGATCTTTCTCTTCGGGGCCTACAAATACCCGCGCGAACTGACCTGGATGGTGGGGAGTGCGCTCTTCCTGGCGACCATCGGGATGGCGTTCACCGGCCAGACCATGCGCTTCGACCAGGATGCCTACTGGGGTGTGGAGATCATCGTATCGATCCTCGGCCGACTCCCCCTCGTTGGGGAAGCCGCCACGCATCTGCTCCAGGGCGGCCCCATCGTGGGCGCCGAAACCCTGTCGCGTTTCTTCACCCTCCACGTTTTCGTGATCCCGGCCACGCTGATCGGCCTGCTGGTGATCCACATTCGCTTGGTACTGGTGCTGGGCATCAGCGAGTACCCAGAGCCCGGGAAGGTCGTCGACCCCGACACCTACGCCGACGAGTACGAGCAGGTGGTGGAGCGCACCGGGATCCGCTTGATGCCCGAGGGTGGAGGCAAGGACCTGGTGTTCTCGGCCCTGGTGCTGATGGCCATCGTGCTCTGCGCCGCGTTGATCGGGCCGAAGATCCCCAACGGCCCCGCCGACCCCTCGCTGATTCACACCGTGCCGCGCCCGGATTTCTATTTTCTCTCGCTCTTTGCCGCTTTTGCGCTGATGCCGCCCGATCTCGAGAGCTTCGTCATTGTCTACGTGATGCCCCTGGCGGTCGTGCTGCTTTTCGCCGTGCCCTTCATTTCCCGGGGTGGCGAGCGCCATCCCAGCCGTAGACCGGGGGCGGTGATTCTCGTGATCCTGGTGCTGACCGGACTCTTTACCCTGGCCTGGGAGGGCGTTGTCTCTCCGTGGTCGCCCGAGATGGATGCGTGGAGCGGAGTCCCGGTGCAGCCGCGCTTCGTCGAAGACCGCTCGCCCCTCGAACATATGGGGGCAACGGTTCTGCAAGCCAAGCAATGCAGAAATTGCCACGCCCTGGACGGGGCAGGGGGGAAGCGAGGGCCCGACCTCGCGGGCGTTGCCACTCGCTTGACCGAAGATCAGTTGATCCGACAGGTGCTCCAGGGGGGCGGCAATATGCCGGCCTACGGGAACCATCTCTCGCCCCATGAGGTGAGTGCGCTGGTGGCTTTCCTCACGACCCTTCATGCCGAGGGCCAGGCCCCGGCCCGGGACTCGGCCTCCTGGGCCCGCAGTGCCCGGGAGTCGCCGGGGTCTCGATGAACGCATCGGCGCTCTGGGGTGCAAGCTGGTCCCTGGGCCCGGGGCTTCTCTTTCCGCTGGTTGTTTCGGCCTGGCTCTACCTGCGCGGCTTCGAGCGGGTACGCGGGCAAAGCCCCGGGCATTTTCCGCCCTGGCGACGCGTGGCTTTTCTCCTTGGGCTGGGTCTGCTTTTCGTCGCCTTGGCCTCGCCCCTGGACGCAGCCGCGGATCTGCTCCTGACGGCCCACATGGTGCAGCATTGGCTGCTCATGATGGTGGTGCCTCCGCTGATCTGGGCGGGCGCCCCCACCGTGCCCCTGCTCCGGGGCCTGCCCCTCGACTGGCTGTCTCGAGGCGCGGGGCCGCTGCTCTCGTCGCCGACGCTCAAGCGTGGCTTGCGAATCGTCACCCACCCGGGCATTGCGCTTGGTCTCTGGATCCTTGTCACCCTGGGCTGGCATTGGCCTCCCGCCTACGAACTCGCGCTGCAGTCCAGAGCGGCCCACGACACCGAGCACCTGAGTTTCCTGGCCTCTTCCCTCTTGCTCTGGTTCTGCATCCTCCAACCCTGGCCCGTACGGGCGCCCAGGGCCTTTGGCATTCGGCTGCTCCTGGTGGTCGCGGCCGGGCTCTTCAACACGCTCTTTTCCGCGGCGTTCGCTTTCTCAGCCTCGCCCTTCTACGCGTTCTACGCCGAGATCCCGAATCCCTGGGCGATGTCGGTGATGGCCGACCAGAACACGGCGGGTGCCTTCATGTGGGTGGGCGGGAGCCTGAGCATGATCGCGGCGGCGGCTGGGCTGACCCTCGCGGCCCTTTCGCCCGCCGGGCTCCGCGGGGCCCGAATCCGGGCGGCGGGAAAGGCCGTGCGGCCACGGGCGCCCGGCGGCCCGGGCGGGTTGCAGGCCCTGGGCCTGCGCCGCGCACTGCAATGGACCCTGGCCCTGGCCGCGGGTCTCGTGGTGGTCGACGGATTTTTGGGCGCCCAGGCTCCGAGTTCAGAGAATCTCGCGGGGGTCCTCCCATGGACGTATTGGCGCGCGCTCTCGCTCTTTGCCCTGCTCGCCCTGGGCAACCTCTTTTGCGCGGTCTGCCCCCTGACCCTTTCGCGCAATCTTGCGGCCCGTCTCCTGGGCCGGCCCTTCCGGTGGCCCGACTGGCTTCAGAATAAATGGCTCTCGGCGGCGCTCTTTCTCTTTTATTTGTGGAGCTACGAGATCCTGGATTTATGGGACCGGCCCCGGGCGACGGCGATTTGGATCGCGGGCTTCTTCGTGCTCTGCTTCCTCGTGGAGGGGCTCTTCCGGCGGGGCACCTTCTGTCGTTACGTGTGTCCGGTGGGTCAATTCCAATTCGTTCACTCGGCCCTGTCCCCGAGCGAGGTGCAGCCCCTGTCGCCGGCGGTCTGTGCGGACTGCACCAGCCACGATTGCCTTCGGGGCAACGCTGGGGCGCCGGGGTGCCCGACGGATCTCTACCTGCCGGCCAAGACCGGCAACCAGGACTGCACGTTCTGCCTCGACTGCGTTCGGGCTTGCCCCCACGATAATGCCGGTGTGGTGCGGGTCACGCCCGGGCGCGCATTGGGCCAGGGCCGCGCCGGCGTTCGGCCCTTGGGCCCCGACATGGCCGGACTGACCGTGCTCTTTGTCTGGGGCGCATTCGTCAACGCCATGGGGATGTCGCGTCCCTTCGTCCAGGCTCAGGCGGATCTCGCGAAGGCATTGGGCATTTCCCCGGGTCCTGGTTTCGATTCCGCGGTTCTTGTGGGGACCTTGGTTCTTGTGCCGGTGCTCGCTCTCGCGTTCTGTTCGGCAGCGGGGCGCCTATTGGCGCGCACCTCCGTCCCGCTCGGCGCGCTGGCGTGTCGCTTGGTTCCGGCCCTTGTGCCCCTGGGCTTGGCCATGTGGCTCGCCCACTTGAGTTTTCACCTGATCACGGGGCTCTTCAGCGTCGTGCCGGCGAGCCAGCGTGCGTGGGCGGCCTTGACGAGCGGGCCCCTTGAGTTCGTGGCCGCGGCGCCCCTGGGCACGGATTGGCTGATCGATGCCCAACTCCTTTCCCTCGGTGTTGGGTTGGTCGTGAGCCTCGCCGTGCTCTGGCGCATCGGCCAGGAGATCGCACCTGCGCCCGGGCGTGCGCTGGGGCTGATCCTACCCTGGTCGCTCCTCGCATTGGCGCTCTGGAGCCTGGGGCTCCTGACTTTTTTGTCCCCCATGGAGATGCGGGGAATGGGCGCATGAGGCGAAGAGTTTCGTCAGCGCGGAGCCGTGTCGGGCGACAACCTCGCTCGGGCTCCGGGCCCGCCGTGAGGCTCCGAGGTTGGGCAACGCTCCTCGTCCTGCTCCTCGCCTTGGGCGCAGGTCCCGGGGTCCGGGCCGATATGGGGATTCCTCTTGGATCGGGGCTCGCGGGCGGGTACCGAATCGATCTCATCGCCTATCCTGCGCCGCTTCGCGTGGGCCATGGCTTCTTCAGTGTTCTTGTCCGCGATCCGGGGACCGGGGCCGTGCGCAGCGACCTGGGAGTCGTGATCGAGGTTCGCTCTGCGGATGAGGGTGCCGCGCCGGGCGCGCTCGTCTTTCCGGCCGAAGCGGGGAAGCACCCGGGTTTCTATTCCGCTCGAATTCCCCTCGCCAATGCGGGCCTTGGGCTGGCCACGATCCGGGTGATGTCCGGGTCGGGTCCGAGCCAGAAGGCGGCATTGGAAGTCGTCTTCGATGTGCTGCCCTCGGCCCAGCCGTGGCGCGAGCACGCGGGAGCAATCGCTTTTCCTTTCGGTCTGCTCGCAATCTTTGTTTGGCATCAGAGACGGAGTCATGGCCGGCAGGCGAAGCAAGGCGCGTCTCGGGTCAATGGCCACGCACCCCCGGGCGGCTGAATCCCGCACGCCCATGCTATTTGTTTGACATGGCGAGCCCTCCCGATATCCAGTCGCGCAGCCGGGAGGGTCTGTCGGCGTACTTCGCGCATTTTGGCGAAGTCGAGTGTCTCCATCTCCAGAGCGGGATTTACCGGGAACTCTGCCGAGTCGTGTGCAGTGAAACCGATCTGCTCGACATGGCGGCCGAGACCCCGCCCAACCAGCCGCCTCCGAACTTGCTCTTTGCGGCGGTGCATCGGCTGCTGCTTGGAGGCGAGGCGCATCCCCTTCGCCAGTGGTACCCCGAACTCGCCCAAGGAGAAGCGAATCCCCTTGCATCCATCGGGCCGGCATTCACGGACTTCTGCCGCCAGCACCGCCCGCGTATCGAGCAGTTGATTCGAACGCGAATGACCCAAACCAATGTCATTCAGCGCTGCAGCGGCTTGCTTCCAGGCTTTGGCCGCGTATTCGAGGCAGGCGGGAAGCGCCTGCTCTGGCTGATCGAGATCGGCTGCAGCGCGGGGCTCAACCTGCTTTGGGATCGCTTCTTCTATGTCTACAGTGACGCCCATAGTGACGCCCAGGGAGAGGGCCCTCGCTGGGGCGATGCTTCATCGCGTGTTGTCGTGGAGTGCGAGGTTCGAGGAGATTTGGACGTCCCGGCCCTGCCTGGGGAGATTCCCGTGGCGGGGCGACGGGGGATCGATCTTCACCCCATCGATCTCGGAGATCCCGAGGAGGAACTGTGGCTACGCGCGCTCGTGTGGCCCGATCATTCCGGTCGCCAGGAGCGGTTGACCGAAGCCATGGGGGTCGCCCGGGAAAGCCCGCCATCGATCGAGCGTGGAGACGCTTCCGTCAATCTGCCCCGACTTCTCGCCGAGGCGCCCGCCGACACAACCCTTTGCGTTTACGGCAGCCATACGCTTTATCAATTTCCACGTGAAAGCGTTATCGCCACCTTCAAGGCCATGCAGGCCGCTTCGCGCCAGAGGGAGATCCACTTCCTGAGCATTGAAGCCTACAGTCCGCCCTTGGCCGAATTGCGATGGACCCATTACAGCGGGGGCGAACGCGAGGTGCACGTGCTCGCGCGCTGCAGCCCCCACGGCCGATGGTTGGAGTGGATCGACTCAGCGGTCTGAGACCCAATTCAAGAACGAGTGCTCACGTTTCGAGCGCTGCATAGACCGCTGCGAGAAGCGCACGGGGTCGGGGGTCGACGATCCAGACCCCCGAGTGCATGAGGTTCATCGTATAGCCGAAACTCATGCGGTTTTCGGGATCCGCCTGACCGTAGGAGCCTCCGGCCCCGGCATGGCCGAAGACCCGGAAATTCGGTCCCACGGGTTCCTCGGCCGGGGGCATGCCGAAACCGAGACCGAAGCGCGAGACCAGGGGAAGGATGAGGTCCTTGCCGAGGGATTGTTCGGTGCGCGCCTGTTCGATGATTTCGGGCGAGAGCACGTGGACCCCGTCGAGATCGCCGCCCAGGGAAAGCGCGGCGTAGACCCGGGCGAGGGCCGCAGCGGTTCCGTGTCCGTTGGCGGCGGGAATCTCGGCGGCGCGCCATTCCCGGCTATTGGCATCGGTGGGGAGGAGAGGCGGGTTGATGAACGCCTTGGCGAGGAGGCTCTCGGGATCCGCCATGATCCGCTCGAAGAGATCCGGGCCGCCCTCGGTATGCACAGGCCCCTGCACCAGGGCAGAGACCCGCTTCTCCTCGCTTTCGGGCAGGCCGATATGGAAGTCGAGGCCGAGGGGGGCGGCGAGTTGCTCCCGGAAATAGGTTCCCAGGCTGCGGCCCGTGATGCGCCGGACGACCTCGCCCACCAGGAACCCGAAGGTCACGGCGTGATAGCCGTGCGCCTCGCCGGGGGTCCACCAGGGTTCTTGGGCGGCCAGGGCATTCGTCATGGTTTCCCATTCATAGAGCGAGCCGGGCGGAAGCGGCGCCTTGACGGCGGCCATCCCCGCGCGGTGGGAGAGGAGGTAGCGGACAGGCAGGTCGGTCTTTCCTCCCGCCGCAAATTCCGGCCAGTATTTCGCGACTGGCGCGTCCAGGTCGAGCCGCCCCTCCTCCACCAATCGGAGAGCGCAGAGCGCAGTCATTCCCTTGGTCGTGGAGAAGACGTTTACGAGGCTGTCGCGCTGCCAGGGCTGCGTGCGCGCTTCATCGGCGTACCCCCCGAAGAGATCGACCACGGTTTCACCCTCGAGGGTGATGCAGACCGAGGCGCCGAGCTCGTCGCCTTGACGGAAGGCCTGCTCGAATAGGTCCCGGACCCCTTGGAATTGAGGGTCACAATGTCCCTTGATTTCGATCGCTTCGCCCATTTGTGCTCCTCTGGTCGCGCGCTTGGCCCCGAGCACGCCTGATCTGCGGGCCGGTGGTCTCGCGCCTCTCCGCTCATCCCGGAACGCTAGCTTGGAGTTTCTTGGATGGCATCGCGCGCGGACCGGTCATATGCTCATGGCCGAGCACACTCCAAGAGAGTCAACAAAAAAAAGGGGGGGGACATGGTCGTACGCGCTCTTGTCGGAATATTCGGATTGATTTTTCTCATGAACGCGGTCGGCCCGGACGAAGCCTTGCTCGTCGAAGTCGAACCCCTGGACGTGCG
>JAAZXM010000040.1 GCA_014240165.1 Myxococcales bacterium
GTCACATGGGGAAACCCGGCGAAGATCACCAGCGCAAAGAAGAGAACCAGGATCCGCAGTCGCCGATGGCCCCAGACATAGGCGAGACCGTCAGCGATATCGGCGAAGACATGCCTGTCCTTGGCTGCCGCGTGCACTTGGGAGGGCGGGAGAAAAATAAGCGAGGCAGCGGAGATGGCGTAGAAGAGTGCCATCACGAGATACGCCCCCATGGCGCCAGATGACTCCCAGGAGAGCAACACGCCAGCCACCAGGGGGCCGAATACGCGTGAACCGGTATTGGCTGTGACGTTGATCGCCATGGCGTTTCCGCGCTTTTCCGTGGGGACGAGGTCGACCACCAGGCCCTGGCGGGCCGGGCCGAGAAAGGCCAGGGTCGCCCCGAGCAGAAATGCACCCAGGGCGAGCAGGAAGATCGTGATGGCGCCAGTGTGGATCAGCACCGCAATCGCGAGGAAGACCAGCGCCGCAGTGATCTGTCCCCACGCCACCACCGTTCGCTTGGGCCAGCGATCGGAATAGGCGCCGCCCACCGGGCCGAAGATCGCCATACCCAGACCCTGGGCAAAAACCACTCCGCCTACCGCGCTGTTGTCCCCGGCGATCTCGAAGGCCACCACGCCCTGTACGATCATTGCCATGAAAAAAGCCACGAAGGAAAGCAGGGTTCCAAACCAGAGAATCCGGAAATCACGGATTCTGAGCGCTGAGAACATGGGCCTGTCACCTTCCGCCGTTGGGACAGAAGAAACCATACCCGACCCGCAAGCGAATCGTGGGCTAGAGTCCGCCTTCAGCCCAAGAGCACGGCGCCAGCGATCCTCTGCGAAGGCGAAGCGCGTTTCGCGCCCCGACTCCATGCCGAGTCCCGTTCGCGATTGAAAATGAGAGAAGGAGAAGAGAAATGAAGATCGGACTGATCAGCGTAGCCGGAGAAGGCTCAAACGGCGGACTCGAAAGCGTTGTGGCCGAACTGAAAAGAATCGATGAAGCGGGTTTCCCCTTCATCTCCATGCCGAATATCTTTGGCGTCGACGCCATCACGGCGATCGCCCTGGCGGGCGGGCAGACCCGCAACTTGGAGATGGCCACGGGCGTGGTCCCCACGCCGCCGCGTCATCCCGCCGCACTCGCCCAGCAGGCGCTCACGACCCAGGAAGCCTGTGGCGGGCGCTTCACCCTGGGTATCGGGCTCTCCCACAAGATCGTGATCGAGGACATGTTCGGGCTCTCCTATGCCCAGCCCGCCAAGCAAATGCGGGAATACCTCGAAGTGTTGATGCCCCTATTGGAAGGCAAACCCGCGGCTTTTCAGGGAGACCTCTACCGGGTCAATGCCGGGCTCCAGGTGCCTGGTGGCGTGCCCGTGCCGGTGCTGATCGCCGCACTCGGGCCGCGGATGCTCGAGGTGGCCGGGCAACTCGCCCACGGAACCTCCACCTGGATGACCGGTCTCGCGACCCTGGGCGACCACATCGTGCCCACTATCGGCGCAGCCGCTGCTGCTGCGGGTCGACCCCAGCCCCGAGTGCTCGCCTCGATTCCCGTTGCCCTGACCGAGGACGTGGACGCGGCAAGCGAGGCCTGCAACAAGGCCTTCGCGATTTATCCGACGCTGCCCTCCTACAAGGCCATGCTCGATCGGGAGGGCGTTGCTCAGCCTTCGGAGATCGCGCTACTGGGCGATGAAAGCGTGATCCGCAATGGCATCGATCGATTCCGCGATGCCGGGGTTACGGATTTTGCGGCGAGCATCTTCCCCGCCGGCCCCGGCAGCGTCGAACGGACGCAGGCGTTGTTGAAGAGCCTTCTCTAGCGGCAAAGACTCGTCGACCTTCTCCATCGCCTGCCCGCGCTCGCGGGAGGATCGCGTTCCATCTTGGGCAGGTGAACGCTTGTCGGCGCCAGGCTTTCGAACATGCTTTCCGCCATGGTGAATCTTCGTTTTTATCTCGACCTCGACGATGTCGTGGCCGAGACCACTCGGGCTCTGGCCGAAATGGCCCGGAGGCGCTTCGGGAAAAACGTGCGCTTTGAAGAGATGAGCGTCTTCGACCTCTCGATCTCCCTGGGCCTGGACGAAAACGAATTTCCCGCCTTCATGGATGCAGCGCACGAGCCCGACTTCCTGCGAAACCTGGATATCGTTCCCGGCGCCCACGACACCCTCATGAAGTGGCACGAAGCGGGCGCCCAAATCCATATCGTCACCGGCAGGCCACCGACCAGCCGGGCCGCGACCCTCGAGTGGTTGGAAGCCCGCTCCATCCCCTTCGATGGCCTGGAATTCGTCGATAAATACGGACGCTATTCGGGAAAGAGCGCGACTTCGAGGGATGAGCTTCGTCTGCGAGGCTTCCACGCGGCGATCGAGGATGCAGACGCGGCCGCCCTCGACCTCGCTCTCCACACCGACGCCCAGGTTCTGCTCTACGACCGGCCCTGGAACCAGGTCTCCCAGGCCGAGGCCCACGGCGCCATTCGGGTATATGGGTGGGATGACGTGCAGCGGCACATCGAGCGCCTGGCTCCGCCGTCCTGACCCGTACCCTGGGCCGTGATAGTCTCCCCCCATGAATCATCCCGACGCGATCCGCCCCGAAAACCATGCCGTCTACTCCCCGGAGAAGATGGGCAAGAGCACGCTCTTCTCGTCCGAACGCATCATGGTCGGGCTCAATGCCTTCGAACCGGGCCAGGAACACAAACTCCATGCCCACGAAGGCATGGACAAGGTCTATCACGTGATCGAGGGTTCAGGAATCTTCGTCCTGGAGGATCGCAACCTCGCGATGGAAGCGGGCGTGATGTTGATCGCCCCCGAAGGCGTTCCCCACGGAATCAAGAACACCGGCGAGGAGCGTCTCCTGGTGCTCGCCATCCTCGCCCCTTCGCCCTAAGGACCCGGTCGCAGAGGCTCTGACCAGCGGATCACAACCGGGCGAGGCGTCCGGGCGAGCAGATGGGTGGAAACGGGGCTCAGGCCTGGAAATACGGGTTGGCCCCCGCGGCGTGGTCCGTCGTGTCGAGGATCTCGCTGATCTCGGGAATCTCGGTGCGCAGCGTGGTCTCCACGCCGTGCTTCAATGTCGCGGCCGACATGGAGCATCCCTGGCAGCCCCCGCCCATGTGGATGAACACCCGGCTGCCCTTAACATCCAGCAAATCGATATAACCGCCATGCGAGGCCACCGCGGGATTGATCTTTTCCTCGATGATTTCCGCCACCCGGCTACGAAGAGCCGCCTCGGCTTCGGAGTCCTCCGAGCCAGTGGGGGCGCCGGGCGCTGAGGAAGGCGAAGCTTCGGGAAGGGGCTGTTTGACATCCACCTTTCCCTTTCCATCAAAGGCTGCGCGCAGCGCGGGCTCCACCGCCGCGAGTATCTCGGGCCACTCGGTCCCTCCGTGACGCGCGACCACCAGGGCATCGCCCTTCCCGATCACCGAGTGCACGCCTGGAATTCCCAGCAGCGCCCGCACGGCGGGCCAGGCCTCGGCCTCCTGGGGGGTCTCGAAGAGCGAGGTTCCCCCCGGCGAAACAGCACGATCAAAGCGGATCGGGCAGGTCACCGCCTCGGAGGCCGGGCGTTCGATACGCACGTCCAGCCACGTGGCTTCAGCGGTAGTCCCTGCGCTTTCGGCGCGCGGCTCGTCCACTGCACCCGCTTCTGCGCCAGACTGGCTCGGCTCCATCAGGCCTTTTACGCGTTCGATCAAACCCATAGCGGTGTTCCTTTGTATTCATCGTATTCAGGAAAAATACGGTTCGTGAATTTTCTCGGCAATCCGGTGTCAGAAGACCCGGGGCGAAACTCAATTCGGGCTGGACCCTTCCGAACGGGCTCCCGATTGAGCCTCCAAGAGTAGCACCCGATGCTCCATTTCCTTGAGTGGCATCAAATCGCCCTTGCGCGAGGCCACCTCCATCCCCACCCGATAGACCCCCTCGGCTTCCTGGGCTCGGCTGAGCTTCTCGAGCACCTTGCCGTGCGCC
This sequence comes from Myxococcales bacterium, assembly GCA_014240165.1. GTDB lineage: Bacteria > Myxococcota_A > UBA9160 > UBA9160 > UBA4427 > JAZXM01. The sequence continues at coordinate 3,995 of JAAZXM010000040.1, forward strand.
AGGTAGACCGCCGAGTTCTCGGGTTCGACCGCACTGGCTCTCTCATAGGCCCGCGCCGCCGGCTCCCACTCGTCGAGGGCGGCGAGGGCGTTACCCATTCCAAAGAGGGCAATGGGATCCTCGGAGTCGATCTCGAGCACCTGCTCGAACATTTCCTTCTTACGCAGGGCATCGGTCCGTTGCTGCTCGGCCATGACCCGCTCCAGGGCTTCGGGGTCGGCGGCCCGGCCACTGGCCTTTCCCATCTCTTTTTGCATCGCCCGAGCGGCCTCGGCTTCCGCGCTCTCGCGATCACCCACCTTCATGAAATAGAGGGAGAGGTTCGTGTTCACCATCGGCTCATCCGGAGCGATTTCCTCGAGCCGCTTGAAAATATCGATGGCCTCATGGAACCGCTCCGAGCGTCCCAGCATGACGCCCAAAGTCTCGTAACCGTCCGAGAAGGAGGGGTCCAGGCGAAGCGCCTCCTCGAGCAGACCCAGGGCGCGGTTCTCCTGGCCCCCAGCGAATTCGCGCACGGCGCGGTCATAGAGCCAAGCCACGCGCTCGGCGCGATCCGGGGCGCTATAGAAGGGGAGCAGCACGACCCGGGCAGAAACGCTTTCACTCCCGATCTGAAGGTTCAACTCGCTCCCCGGCGTGCGGTGCGCCTTGTCGAGATAAGCGAAAGCAATAGCGCTACCCGCCACCGGGGACAGGGTTCGCGAAGCGACCTGGCCCACCCGGCTGCCATCTTCCAAGAGCAGCGCTTCTCCTTCCGGGGGAAGCCCTGCCAGCGTCGCTCCATGCACGCCCGCATCCATCTCTTCATCCGCGGGAGCAAAGACGAGACCGCGCAGACCGAAGGGAAGCGTTCCGTAGGTACGAATTCGGGCGATGACTTCTTGGCCCAGGTAGCAGCCCTTGGTGTAGCTCACCGCGTATTGCTCGAGGCCCGTCTCGGGCAGGACCCGCTTGCGGCCGCGCGTATCGGGTTCCATGCGCAAGTGCCCGGCTTCGATGCGCAGCACCTCCAAGACAGGGGAGAGCGCCGGTTCTTCGAGATGATGGAAATCCGCCGCCTGGGCGAGCCCCGCGATCCTTTCTTGCAACGCCGGGGCAAGCGGGTCGTCCACCGGCAAACCAATCAGAAAGCCGCTGTCCCCGGTCAACGATCGGTTGACCAGCCAGGCTCCCGCTGGCGTGCCCTCGGCCTCAAGCGCTCGGATATCGAAGGGGGAACTGCCTGACCAGGCGCCCTCGGGCTGCGGCCAGATCTGGTCGAGGAGATCGGCGGCGCCGGGGCCCTGGAGGGCCAACCAGAGATAGTCATCACTCTCGGCGCGAAGTTCCACCTGGTCGGCAAAAAGCACCGAGTCGAACTCGCCGATAAGCGATGCCACGCGGTCGCGCTCGAGTATCAACCGCAAGCCCTCGCCCAATGCTTCGGGCAGGCGATGGACACTGAAAACCTCCAGCAATTTTCCCTGGGGCGTGACCCGGGCCGAGTAGTTGCCCTGTCCAGGCGCCAACCCTTCCACTTCGTTGGTCACCTGGGAATGGAGGAAGGAAAGGGCATCCGGGCCGAGCACCCGGAGACTTCCGGGGTTGGCCATGCCCTCTCCGCCGGGCCCAACACGCGCGAAAAAACCGGAGCCTCTAACCGCCCGGGCAAGTTCAAGGATCTCGAGGTCGGGCGTCATGGCGCTAGAGGGAGAAACTCTCCCCACACCCGCAGGTATTGCTCGCCTGGGGGTTGTGGAAAACGAAGCCCCGGCCGTCGAGCCCTCCCTGGTGGTCCAGGGTGATATCGCGCAGGTAGACCGTCGACTTCCGGTCGAGGAAGACCCTGAAGTCGCCGAAATCGATGACCGTGTCTCCCTCGCGTTCCTCGGTGAACTCCAGGCGATAACTCAAGCCCGAGCAGCCGCCACCCTTGATCCCAAGGCGCAGACCCGGCTGGGCTTCCTGCTCGATCAGGCGGCACACCTCGACTCGGGCCGAGTCGGTGAGGTGGATGATGGGCTCAACCTCCGCCCCCCCCTCGTCTTCGGGCGTCACGGCCCAATCCGCGGGGATGGAAATCAGGTCGGCATCTTTTGCTGGAGAATCGGTGGCCATGATGATCCTTTTGATCCTTCGATCCTTCTATAACGTCGATAACGTCGATAAGTCGGGCGAATGTTCCACCCTGACCCTCGTGAGCGCACGCGGAGCCGGGAGAGCCCCCCCTACGCAGCTTCGGGGGCCCTGAGCGGCGGATCACGCTCGGAATCCCTGATTGTACTCCTCGGCAGACCGAGCCACAAGCCGGAGCCCGGAGCCCCCCTTTTGCCCTGCCGTGGGGGAGTTCTTGGCAAAGCAGCGGAGGCCTGCGATGGTGGGCCGAGAGGAGGCCCCACCTTGAGTTCCGGTCCAGATTCCGCTGCCGCAGCTGTCGCGGATTCCGAACGCGACTACCAGGCCTTCATCGAGCGGAATCTGAAGCGCAACTACGTGGCCCACGTATTCCACGGCTTGCTGGGCCAGACCGGCTTTCGCCTGGTCAACGCGCCCACCTTCCTGCCCGCCTACGTGCTCCTGCTTTCGGGGTCGGAATTCGTTGTGGGCCTGGCGCGCTCGATCCAATACCTGGGCATGTTTCTTTCGCCCATGATCGCCGCCAACCTCATCGAGCATCGGCGAAGAGTCCTGCCCGTGGGCTTCCTGATGGGCGGCCTCATGCGAATCCAGGTGCTCGGCCTCGCCCTGGCGGGCTTGCTCCTATCGCCCGAGCGTGCGGTCCAGGCGATCTGCTTCTTTCTCTTCTTCTTCGGCTTCTTCACCGGCATGCAGGGGGTGATCTTCAACTACCTGATGTCCAAGGTGATCCCCGTGGAGCGGCGCGGCCGGCTGATGGGCCTGCGCAATGCTCTGGCGGGCATTACCGCGGCGGTGGTGGCCTACCTGGGCGGCGAGCTCCTGGTGGAGAACAACCTGCTGGGCGACGGCTACGCGGCCACTTTTCTGCTCGCATTCGTGCTGACCTCGTTCGGGCTCGCCATGTTGATGTTCGTTCGCGAGCCCCAACCCCCGGATGTTCGGCCTCCCAGCCAGCTGATGGACCGGTTCCGCGAGTTGCCGGCGCTCTTTCGCGAGGACCGCGCCTATACGTATTATTTTCTCTGCCGTGCCCTCGCCACCATGGGCCGCATGGCAACGCCCTTCTATATCGTGTTCGCGCGCGACACCATCGGGCTCTCGGGAACGAATATCGGCCTCCTCAGCACCGCCTTCGTGGCGGCGAACTCGGTGAGCAACCTGGGCTGGGGGGTGATGGCCGATCGCACGGGCTACCGCGCCGTATTCGTTTTTACCCTCGTTCTCTGGATTGCGTCGGTGGGCGCAATGGTCGCCTCGGATTCCCTGACGGGTTTCACCCTGGCCTTCGTGGGCATCGGTGCGGGCATGGGGGGCTTCCAAATGGCAGCTCAGAACATGGTGCTCGAATTCGGCAGCCGGGCGGACCTGCCGGTTCGCATCGCCGTCGCGAATTCGGCGCAGGAGGCCGTGGGCGCGGTGGGCCCGCTCCTGGGAGGCCTGATCGCCGTGTTCTTCAGCCTCGATATTCTCTTCGGTGTGGCCATCGCATTCCAGATCGCCGCAATCGCGCTGGTTCTTTCCCGGGTCGACGAGCCTCGCCATCGCACGCCCCGGTCGGGGTGACCCACTCGGTGGAGCCGAAGGATTCTTGGCCCCCTGAACCCCTCTGGGCCGAGCGGCAGGCCGCTCCCCGACGTGTATGCTTGTCTTTTCCCTTCGCCAGGAGATGACCAAAGATGTCCGAGACGCCCTCCATCCACGGCCATTGCGATCCGCGCTTCGAAGCGGTGCGCGAGGTCTTCGCTGAAAACCTCGAGGGCGGAAACGATCTCGGCGCCGGAGTCGCCTTTACGCTCCACGGCGAGCCCGTGGTCGACCTCTGGGGCGGTTTTCTCGATCTCGAGCACACCCAGCCCTGGGAGCGTGACACCCTGGTCAATCTCTACTCCACCACCAAGGGCATGACGGCGATCTGCGCGCATCAATTGGTCGAACGCGGGCAATTGGATGTGGATGCTCCCGTTGCCGAGTACTGGCCCGAATTTGCCGCGGCGGGCAAGGCGTCGATTCCGGTGCGTCAACTTCTTTGCCACCAGGCGGGTTTGCCTGCGATCCGAAAACCACTCGAAACATCGGTGCTCTACGATTGGGAAGCCCTCACCGCAGCCCTGGCCGAGCAGGAGCCCTGGTGGGAACCGGGCACGCGACACGGCTACCACGCCCTCACCTTCGGCCACCTGGTGGGCGAGGTGATCCGAAGGGTTTCAGGACAGAGCGTTGGGCAGTTCTTTCGCGAAAACGTCGCGCAGCCCCTGGATGCGGATTTCCAGATTGGTCTTCCCGACAAGGATCACGCGCGTACGTCGACGCTCCATGGCCGATTGATCGGGGGCGACCCCAAGGCGAGCGGAAGCGAAATCCCCGAACCCCTCAAAGCCTTCATGCGCGATATGGCAGACCCCACCACCATGACGGGGGGCGCCTTCAACAACCCGCGGATTCCCCCCGATGCGGTCAATAGCGCGGAGTGGCGCCGGGCCGAGATCCCCGCGGCCAACGGCCACGGCACCGCCCGAAGCCTGGCACGGATCTACGGCGCCCTGGCCTGCGGCGGAGAGGTCGACGGCGTGCGCATCTTGGATGGCAAGAGCATCGATCGCGCCATCGAAGTCCAGGCCGATGGGCCGGATGCTGTTCTCGGGGGCATGCCCATGCGCTTCGGCCTCGGCTTCATGCTGCGTTCGCCCATCATGCCGCTTTCCCCAAACCCCCGGGCCTTCGGGCATCCGGGCGCGGGCGGATCCATCGGCATGGCGGATCCCGATGCCGGCGTGGGTTTTGGCTACACGCCGAATAAGATGCAAATGGGCCTGGTCGGCGGCGCCGGGGCATTCGCCATGCTCAAGGTGTTCTTCAAAGCCCTCTAGGCCTTCACTCGGCGCCGGGGTCCCCAGGGAGAGCCTTCGCGAAAGATCACGGCGATGGAGAACCCGAAGACCGTACACACGCCTGCACCCAGGAGAATCGTCACCGGCGGGCCGAGGGAACCCGCGAGAAATCCCATGGCGAGGCTCCCGAAGGGAACCAGACCCGCCCAGGCCACCTGGAAGAGACTCATGACTCGGCCTCTTTTCGATTCATCGACGATCTGCTGAATCAGCGTCTGCAGGCTCGTCATGACGGAGAAATAGAAATAGCCCACGAAGAGTTGGGTCAGCAACGCGGCGGCGATATCGGTGGTCAGCGAGAAAGCGATCAGGCACCCCCCGTACGCGAAGGCACTTCGCCCCGCACGCCACATGGAGGGCTCGCGCCCGACACGTCCCGCACGCAGGGCGCCGACCATCGCGCCCAGCCCCGTCGCGGCGGCCAGCCAGGCGAAATAATCCGCCGAGCCCAGCACGTCTGAAGCAAAGGCAGGGATCAACACGGTATGGGACACACCGAAGAAGGACAGCAGCGCGACGGTCAATAGAGCCGGCACTGCGGGTTTACGCGCGCGCGCATGGGCAAATCCGTTCGCCATGCGCGCCAAAATGCCCCCCGCTTCTTCCTCGGCGCGGTAGCGGTTGATCCGTGTTGCGGCCGTGAGCAGGGCGGCGATGGCAGCGGCCAGCAGGTAGAGCGCAAATGACCATTCGAAACGCGAGGTCGCCACCAGGGGCGCCGCCAACAAGGGCCCCACCACCCGGGTCAGGTTGTTGGCAGCGGATTGGAGTGAAACCGCGCTCGGCAGATCCGCGCCCGAAACCGCGTTGGCCGCAATGGCGTGGCTGGCGGGACCTGAGAATGCAAAGGAAAGGCCCAAAGCAAACGCGATGGCGAGTAGCCGGCCGGGGGTCAGCCAATCCGTCGCGGTCGCCACGGTCAGAACGCCGCAGCATACCGTGACCGACGCATAGCAGGTGAGGACGATTTTCTTGCGATCGAAACGATCGGCAGCGACGCCCGCAATCGGGGCCAGCAGAAACGCGGGCAAAAAGAGCACGAAGAAGAGCAGACCGTTCTGGCGGGTATCGTTCTGGGAGAGTTCGACCATCAACCCTTGCAGGGAAATATGCGAAACCCAGAAACCGGTCTGGTTGACGAGAAAAGAAATGAAGAGCAGCCGGAAGGGCCGGTGAGCGAGCGCACGAAAAGCGCCCGCACCCAGCCCGAGGCGTTCCCGGGTTCGCGAAGAAGGAACACCCATCGCGACGGAATCAGCGGGGTTCAGGGCGGCGTCGCCGGGGTTGGCGCCCAGGCTTTCTTCGACGTGGGATTTGACCAAGGGAGACTCGCTGCGGCTCAGCGCCGGGAAGGAGAGCACCCTAGCCCGAATGGAGGCCGAAAGCCGCGATCATGGAATATGCGGCCGAGATCGGCGGAGAATTTCGTAGAAATCGCCGATCGAGCAACAGCGCGAGACCACCGGCTTCAATTCGAATTGGATAGCCGCCGATCCAGCGATTCTCGAACCTCTGCATGCTCGGCCTCGTTGAAATCGAAGCCCATGAAGATGATCGCTCCGATCGCGTAGCAAATCGCGGGGGTGAGCGAGAAGAGCGCGCGGAGAGCCAATTGGGTGGCTTCGGTCTGTTCCTGGTTGGGCCTGAAATCGAATTGTTGGAGAACCCATCCCGTGATCAAAGCGGTGACGGCCCCAGCGGACTTGCGAACGAAGTTCCAGACCGCGAGGTAAGCGCCTTCCTTGCGCTCCCCCGTCAGGTATTCGTCGTAGTCGACGATATCGGCGTTGATCGACGGGGCGACGATGGGCGCGCAGCCGCCGGCCAATCCGAGGATCGGGGGAACGATCCAGACCAGCAGGCCGTCGCCCGAATCAACGAAGAAGAGGGCAGCGAAACCCAGGGCAGTTGCCCACATGGAATAGAGCCAGAGCCGCTTCTTCCCGTAGCGCCTGGAAAGACGCAACCAGAGCGGGGTAAAGAGGAATTGGGGCAAGAAATAGAGAAGGATGATCGAAGATGCGAGCTCCGGGCGGTGCAATACGTATTGGGTGATGTAGGGAACCAGCATCCCAATGCTCGCGACCCCAAAGCTGTCGATGAAATAAACAGCGAGAAGTCGGCGCGCGTGCCGGTTCTTCAATACATCCGCGAAGGAGCCGAAGAGCGCGGTGGAGCCTCGGCCCTGGTACTCAGCGCGCTCGGGCAGACGCGCGCCGGTATATAGACAGAGAGTGGCGACCACGAAGGCGCCCAAAAGGCCGACCTGGCTGGCCGCTTCCCGGGTGTTCTCGGCTTGATCGATGAATCGGTAGGCGGCGACTCCGAGAAGAAGCCCGAAGGCAGAAATGACGTGGCGGTAGCCAAAGAGCCGGGTTCGCTCGTGATAGTTGCGGCTCAGTTCCGCGCCCAGGGCGCCATAGGGGATGAAGAACGCGGTACTGGCAGTTTCATAGAGGAAAAGCGCTGCGGCCATCCAGAAAATGAGCTCGACATTCGAGAGCGCAAGGGGCGGGGACCAAAGCATCCAGATACCGAAACCCACGGGCACGCTCGCCCAGAGCATCCACGACCGGCGCCGGCCAAAGCGGGAGCGCGTTCGATCGGATAAGTAGCCCGCCATCGGATCCGAGATCGCATCCCAGAGGCGCGAAAGTGCGATCAGGGTACCCATCACGGCGGGGGCGATGAAAAGAACATCCGTGCTGAACTTCATCAGGAAGATGATGAAAATCAGGCCGGTGAACCCGAAGCCCACCGAGGGAAGGCCATAGGTCACGGCCACGCTTCGGGCGAGCGGCGTTTCCTGGGGAAGCTGCGGGTCGCTGCCTCGTTCTTCGCGGGCGCTCACAGCCGCTTCTCCGATTCGAAAGCCAGTGGTTGATCGCGCAGCATAGTCGAGCCATTGCAGGAGTACTCGAAGAATTCACGCCTGCTCGCCCCGAGGGGTTCGGACTCCCCTTCTTCCGGCAGCCGAACTAGAGTAGGAGCCCCTTCTCTACTCCCGAGGTAATGCGTATGGCCGAACTCCTTGAACCCCTTGCCGAGCGCTTGGGCGATGGCGTCGCTCTGGCGGACGAGCGCGGAACGACTTCCTGGACCGAATTCAACGAACGCGTGAACCGCTTGATGTCAGCGCTTCTGGCGGCGGGGCTGAAAAACGACGATGCCATCGCGATTCTCTCGGAGAACCGGCGCGAGTACTACGAATGCATGGCAGCAGCCACGCATCTCGGCCTCCGCTACGTGCCTGTGAACTGGCATTGGGTCGCCGAGGAAGTCAGCTACGTATTGGAAAACTCCGACTCCAAGGCCCTCATTACCGGCGGACAATTCGCTGGGCTCGGCGCGGAGGCCCTTGCCCAACCCGATTGCCCCGCGTTGAAGCTCGCCCTGACCATGCGGGATGAAGCGCCCGAAGGATTCCTTTCCTACGAAGCGGTTTTGGCCCAGAACCCTGGGGATAACCTGCCTGCCACCGGCCTTGGGGGGCCCATGTTCTACACATCGGGCACCACGGGACGACCCAAGGGCGTGATCTCCGGCGCCTTCGGCGGAGACGACAAGCCGGTGGCCCTGATGATGATGGTGGGCCAGGCCATCGTGGGCAATTTGGGAATGTCCGAGGCCGGGCACACCCTTCTGATTGGCCCCGTCTACCACTCCGCCCAATGGGCCTTCTCCTTTCTTCCGCTCCTCGCGGGCAACGGAGTCGTCATGCGCCACGGCTTCGACGCCGAGGAAGCCCTGGACCTCATCGATGAGTACGCCATTACGAATATCCACCTGGTTCCCACACAATTTGTGCGACTGCTTCGGGTGGACGAGAAAAGACGAGCGCGCTTCGATGGTTCGAGCCTCCAGGCGGTCTGGCACGGCGCCGCCCCCTGCTCGCCAGAAATCAAGCGAAAGATGATCGAGTGGTGGGGCCCCAAGATTTCCGAGTACTACGGCTCAACCGAGAGCGCGATCATCAGCACCATCTCATCCGATGAATGGCTCGAGCGGCCGGGCTCTCTGGGCAAACCCCTGCCGAACCTCGAGGTGCGTGTCATCAAGGAAGACGGTTCCGTGGCGGCGACTGGCGAATCCGGACAGCTCTATTTCAGGAACCAGATGGGAACGGATTTCGAGTACCACAAGGATCCCGAGAAGACGAAAGAAGCCCACCTCGAGCCAGGCGTCTTCAGCGTGGGAGATATCGGCTATCTCGACGAGGACGGCTACCTCTTCATGAGCGATCGCAAGATCGACATGATCATCTCCGGCGGGGTCAATATCTATCCGGCGGAAATCGAAGGGGTCCTGGTATCCCATCCCGCAGTGGCGGACGCTGCGGTCTTCGGCATCCCCAACGAGGAATTTGGCGAAGAGGTCAAGGCGGCGGTGGAACTCCTGGCGGGCCACTCGGCCTCGGACGAATTGGCCGAGGCCCTCAAGGCGCATTGCCGGGAGCACCTGGCCGGATACAAGATGCCCCGGTCGGTTGATTTCGAGGAGGAGTTGCCGCGGCATCCCACGGGCAAACTCTACAAACGCCTTCTGCGTGATCGTTATTGGGAGGGACGCGACCGCAAGATCTGAGCGCGCAGATCAGCTTTCAGGCGCCAACTCCTCGCGAAGTTCCATGGCCACGGCAGGATTCGTTCCATTCAAGATGCTCTCCATCCGGCCTTGAATGGCCTCGGTGTAGACAGGATGGGTATAGATCCAGAACCGATCGGCACGCAGACCCTCGAAGACGATTTTGCCCACCTCGTCCGGCGGCATGCCCCCATCGATCCCACTGGAGAGCAGGCTGTCGTATTCCTTCTCCGCGTCGCTTCCCAGGGCCCGGGTTTCGGCGCGATCGCCGGGGCGGATACGCTCGGACCGGTTGATCCCCGTTGCGATGGGACCGGGGCAGAGCACGGAAATGCCGACTTCGCTGCTCACGGTGGCGAGTTCGTGATAGACGGATTCGGTGAGCGCCACCACTGCGTGCTTCGAGACGATATAGGGCGAGAGGAAGGGGCCAGCCATCAGCCCGCCCACCGAGGCCGTATTGACCATGTGGGCGGGTTCGCCCTGATCGAGAAGCACCGGAATGAAGGATCGCACGCCGTTCACCACGCCAAAGACGTTGACCTCGAGCACCCAGCGCCAATCGTCGTCGGTTCGTTCCCAAGCGCATCCGCTCAGCAGAACGCCCGCGTTGTTGCAAACAAGGTGAACCGCACCGAAGCGGTCGAGGGTCGCCTTGGCGAGGGCGTCCACGCTCTCGGCCTGGCGCACATCCGTGGGTACTACGCAGATCTCGCCTCCGCCGGCTTCGATTTCGGAGCTGATCTCTGCCAACCCCTCTTCGTCGACATCCGCAACCACGAGACGCATCCCCTCCGCGGCGCATTGGCGTACCAGACCCCGACCAATTCCACTCGCCGCGCCCGTCACCACAGCAACCTTGCCCTCGAAATCCCGCATCTTCGCCTCCTCTTTCGCTTCCGCCTGGGCATCCGGGGCGCATGGTCCGCTGTCCCGGCCCTTCCCCCTCACCATCGCAGACTCACCCACGAAACGAAACCAGCGATTCCCGGAACCTCGACCCAAAGCCGGCCCGGCAAGCACCTCAAATGCCCGAGGCAACCGCTTCTTCCGGGGCTACCATGCCCCCGGGAGGCCCACCATGAACAGCAATACCCATCGGACCGTTTTCCGTACCTGCTCGCTCTGCGAAGCCACCTGCGGGCTCGAACTCCAGGTGGAGGGTGACCGGGTCGTCCGGGCGCGCGGCGACAGCGAGGACGTCTTCAGCCACGGCTATATCTGCCCCAAGGGCACTGCCATCGCGGCGATCCACGAGGATCCGGACCGGCTCAGGCGCCCCCTGATCCGGCGAAACGGTCAGCACGTCGAGGCCGATTGGGACGAGGCCTTCGCCGAGATCGAGCAGCGAATGCTTCCCCTCCTGGAAGAACACGGTCGGAACTCGGTCGCGGTCTACCTGGGCAACCCGAACGCGCATCACCTGGCCGGCAGCTTCTACGTTCGGCCCGTTCTCAAGAGCCTTCGAACCCGCAACATCTTTTCCGCCAGCACGGTGGACCAGATGCCCAAGCACGTTTCTTCGGGCCTGCTCTTCGGCTCGCCGGGCACGATCCCGGTACCCGATATCGACCGAACGGATTTTCTCCTCATGCTGGGCGCCAACCCCCTTGAATCCAACGGCAGCCTCTGCACCGCGCCGGATTTTCCGGGGCGCCTCAAGGCGATCCGGGCCCGGGGAGGCCGCGTGGTGGTCGTCGACCCGCGCAAGACCCGAACCGCCCGGGCCGCCGACGAACATCTCTTCGTGCGCCCGGGCACCGACGCCATGCTCCTCATGGGCATGATCCACGCGCTCTTCGATGAGGAACTCGTGGACCTGGGAAGCGTGAAGGATCACGTGCAAGGTCTCGACTCTGTCCGCGTTGCGGCGAAATCCTTCTCCCCGGAACGGGTTGCCCCGGCCTGCGGCGTCGACGGAGAGACGATTCGCCGACTGGCCCGAGAACTCGCCGCCACCGAGCGGGGGGTTGTCTACGGGCGCATCGGTATCCATACGGTGGGTTTCGGCACCCTCGCCTCCTGGGCCACGGACGTATTGAATATCCTGGCGGGCAAACTCGATCGGCCAGGCGGCGCCATGTTTCCCCTGGCCGCCCACTCCAGGCCAAGCAAGGGCCCCGGCGGCCGGGGCTTCAAGACCGGGCGCTGGCAGAGCCGGGTGCGCGGGCTGCCCGAGGTGCTGGGAGAACTCCCCGTCGCCACCCTGGCCGATGAAATGGAAACGCCTGGCGACGATCAAGTTCGGGCCTTCGTCACCATCGGAGGCAATCCGGCGCTGTCGACTCCCGACTCTGGGCGCCTGGAAGCAGCCCTTGAGAACCTCGACTTCATGGTGAGCGTCGACATCTACTGCAATGAAACATCCCGCCACGCCGACGTGATTCTCCCGCCGCCGTCGCTGCTCGAGCGAGGCCATTTCGACTGTTCCTTCGTGGGCCTCTCGGTACGGAACGTGGCCAACTATTCGCCGCCGGTCTTCGAGGCCGAAGGGCCCTCGGAAAGCGAGATTCTCGCCCGACTCGCGCTGATCTTTGGCGGCCAGGGTGCCCAGGCCGACGCATCGGAGCTCGATGCCCCGATGCTCCGCGGCTTGGTGGAGGGACATGTCGGCGATCCCGAATCTCCGCTGCATGGGCGCGACGCGGACGAAATCATCGCCCAGGTCGGGGAGCGCCCCGGCCCCGAGGCCCTGCTCGATGTCATGCTGCGAATGGGTCCCTACGGTGACGCGTTCGGTGAGAAGCCCGGCGGCCTGAGCTTGCCCCAGCTCGAAGCCCACCCCCACGGTATCGACCTCGGTGCCCTGGAGGCCCGGGTTCCCGAGATACTCGCGACGCCTTCCGCCCAGATCGAATTGGCCCCGGAGAGCATCCTTCGCGAACTCGACCGACTCGATGAAAAGCTCGCCGGAGAAGAGCCCGACGGCCTTGTCCTGGTGGGACGCAGGCACCTGCGCTCCAACAACTCCTGGATGCACAACGTCAGCAGCCTCGTCGCGGGGCAAACCCGCTGCACTTTGCAGATGCACCCCGACGATGCCGAGGAGCGAAGCCTCCAAGCGGGCGCAATCGCCGAGGTCCGCTCACGAGTCGGCAGCGTGGAGGTGGCGGTGGAGGTGAACGCGGACTTGATGCCCGGGGTGGTTTCGCTCCCCCATGGCTGGGGGCATGGTCAGCCCGGCGCGCGGCTCGAGGTGGCCGCAGCCCACGGTGGCGTCAACAGCAACCGACTCACCGACGGCCTCCCCCTGGACCCCCTGTCGGGCAACGCGGTTCTGAACGGTATTCCCGTCGAGGTCGCCCCGATCGCGGCGGACTGACAAGGCCGACGGGGCGGGTCAGAGAGCGGCCCGCCCCGAGCAGATTCACCGGAATTGGAGGCATCCCCAAGGGGATTCCGGGCCGATGAGGAAAACGGGCTTGACCCGGGGATGATTTATCCGATAATCAAAACCGAAACCCAATTCCGGTTAGAGATGATGCCTCAAGAAAACCCCCTCCAGTGGATCCGCCCGCCGCGGCAATTGCGTACCCAGCAGAGCCTGGAGCGATTGCTGGACGCCGCCGAACTCCTGCTGCGCGACAAGGATTTCGAGGACATTCCCGTCAGCGAGATCGCCCTTCGGGCCGAGACCTCGGTTGCGGCTTTCTATCGGCGCTTCAAGGATAAGAATGCCCTGCTCCACGGTCTCCACCAGCGCTTCTTCGATGAAGCCATGGCGACCGCCGACATGGCCCTCGATGGTCAGCGATGGGAAGGGGCCAATATCCGGGAAATTCTCGGCAGCGTCATTCCCTTTCTGATCGAAGTCATCCAGCAGCAGGAAATGCTCCAGCGGGCGGTTTATCGACTCGCGCTCTCGGACGCTGCCATGCGCGAGCGATCCCTGCGACTGCGACGTTACGTGCTCGGAGGCCTTTCGGATCTGCTGCTCGCGCGAAGTGCAGAAATACAGCACCCCAGCCCCGAGACCGCCGTCGGCTTTGGCCTCGTTCAAGTGGGCGCCCTGATCACCGAGTATTACTTGACCGGCATGCGTGACCCGTCCCTTTTTCCGGCGAACGATGACTTGATCGCCGAGCAACTCGTTCAATCTTTCTGCAGTTATCTCTCCGATGCTGCAGCCGATCTTCCAGCCTGAAAGGAGATATAAAGTGAAGCGATTCATCCCGCATGAAGAACTCGCAAGAGATAGCCGTTTTGTCCGGCAGGACCCGGCCCAGGCAACTGTCCTGGCCAGTCTTCCCGATGACGTGGATACGGTGGTCAATGTCTTCGAGCAATTTGGTCCCCTCATCGAAGCGGGCGTCCGGGGCACCTCGGCCGAACCGCTTTTCGACGAACTCGGGCCCGGCTTCATGATCAGCGTGCTCAACGAACCCCTCGACCCCGAAGCGGGAGCCGCCGTCCCGCGCCTGCTTCTCCGGATGCATGGAATCTTCGTGGGCGAGCTTCAGGCACTCGAAGGCGCCGCGCGTTCGATCTGGGATTTTCCCGACGCGCCCTGGGAATTCAAGATGAATATGGCCAGGCAGTGCTGGGACGAAGCTCGGCATATCCAGATCTTCGAGAAACTTCTGATTCATTTGGGCGGTCATGTGGGCATGTTCCCCGAGAGCACCTTTCTCTTCGAGGCCGCCTGCAGCGATGACCCCGCAATGCGGGTCGCAGGCGTCAACCGGGGCCTGGAAGGTCTGGCCTGCGATGTCTTCCGGGACATGATCCGCTTTGCCGAAAAAACAGATGACGAAGTCATGAAGCAGGCCGTCGATTACGTGCTTGCCGACGAAATCACCCACGTGCGCTTCGGGAGCGAATGGGTGAAGGAGTTCACCAAGAACGACCCGGAACATTTCCGGAAGACCCAGGACTTCCGACGGGAGGTGGACAAACGCTTCAGTTTCGGCGGCGCCCGCTCGGATCGCGAAGACGCGGCGATCCCCATCGCGCGCGAGGATCGACTCGAAGCCGGGTTCACCGAAGAAGAACTCGAGGAGTTGGCCCAGATTTCAGGAGAGGGGCCGTCGAAGCAAACATTGATGACCGCAGCCAAAATTCTTCACGACCGCTTCAAGGCAAGCCAGGCCGCCGAGACCACGGAGGCCACATCATGAGCGATCGCATGTACCCGGGAATGCGCGCCGAAGAGCGCACGGGCTTTGCGCCCTATTCAGCCTTTGATATCCCCGCCGACCTGCGGGAGCTTCATGGACGCTACGACGTGGAGGCCACCGCCCTGCGCGTGCGCAATTTCCGCTACGCCGAAGAGTGGATGATGATGATGTTGGGCGGCTGGGTCGCCACGATTCCCGAAATCCCGGTGAAGACCGGTCTCGGCAAGGTCATCTGGCAAACCGCCCAGGCCGCCGATGAACTGGGCAAACGCCTCCCGGAACTTCGCTGCGGCCGCAAGGCATTGGAGGCCAGCGAGGCTGCGAACAGTGCTTTTGCCGATCTCATTCAGGCGATCGCCGAGCCCGAGAGCCCGGATCTCACCATTGAGAAATTGAGCGGGGTATTCGACGTCCTGATCCCCCACCTGGTGGAGATCTACGAACTGCATAATCGGGAGACCGATCCGATCTGTGATGCTCCTACCATCGATATCCTGGCGGATATGATTCGCCGCAAGCGGGAGCACATCCAATGGGGCCAGGATGTGCTCGATGCACTCTGCGAAACCGACGCTTTGAAACAGCGACGGCGAGAACGCGCCGATCACATCGCGTCCCTATTGAAGGCCAGCGGCGGCGTAACCGGGGTTCTGGAAACCGGCCAGGAAACGCTCAACTGAAGCAATGCGGAGAGGTGGGCGTCAATCGGCGCCCTCCTCCCGATGCAATTTCAGCTTGCGCGTGGGCATCTCCTGCGGCCGCATCCTAAGCTTCTCGGCCTTTTCGGCGATCAGCGGATTGCGCTCCTCGTCGTAGGTAAAGCAGGTGTTGCGCATGCCGGGAATCGAGGCCAGTACCGATTTATGGCGCTCCGCCGGGTTGTCCTCGGCCTCGCGCTTTTCGCTGGGCATCGATGAGAAATGCCTGACGAAATGCAGCTGATAGGCGGCCTGAGCGATCTCCACCACCAATTCCGAGACCCGGTGGCAGCCGCCGCGCCCACCCACCCGCTTGCGCGCCAAGCCGGTAAAGCCGGCTTCCACCCGCATACCCACCAATTTTTCGATATTGGGATGGGTCAGGTTGCAGATATTCGTGAAGGGCCCGTTCCTGATTTCCGACCGCGCCTCCACGATTTCAAGGCTCGGATGCAGAATTTCCACCTCGGCGTGAACATCGTGGATCTCGTCCTGGAGAAAGGCGGCGATCAGAAAGCGGTCGCCCTCCAAAGGGTAGATATTCACCTGCTTCGTGCGGTGGTAGATCGAAGTGACTTCGCGTTCAATAATCGGCATCCCACAAGTAAGGCGAAATGGATGATTCTCGTCAAGCGGGAAGAGCGGAAATTCTAGAGGCGAAGGCGAACGATTTGCCCTTCCCTCTCCAGGGAAAAAGTCCGCAGGGGCCGAGAGGCCGGCATGGCAAGAGCCTCTCCGCTGCGCACGTCGAAAACCGCCCCATGAAAATCACATTCGAGCTCGCAGCCCCTCAAGGTCCCTTCGTCCAGGGGAACGGCTGCGTGGCTACATTCATTTTCCACCGCGTAGATCTCGCCATCGACATTGCACAGGAGGATCGATACGCCTCCATGCTCGAGAGCCCTCATCTGTCCCGGCCCCAGGCCCGAGATATCGACCTCCAGGGCCTCATCCGTCATGACTATTCGCCCCCGGGTCCGTAAAGGCTCCGATATAGCGATCCAGCACCGAATGGAAATGACGGATCCGAATTTCCTGATCCCCCAGGTGCAGCCCCTGGAAGCCCGAGGAATGCATGCCGCGCTGGATCCGCGGCAGGTTGTAGGTGTCCTGGGCGAGCAACTCCCCGCCGCCACCCAGGGGTTCCAGAACCAGATCGTCCCTGGAAACGAGATGCTGGTGTTCGGCGCGTGGAATTTCTGAATTGGGCAGACGAAGGAGATTGAAGAAATCGAAATACATCTTGTCCGGATCGTTGGGGTGCGGGCGGTGGCGGAAGAGCCAAGCGCTACGGCCGAATATGTTGAGGGTGATATTCGGAAAGATGCTGTAATGAAAATCATCCACCAATTGCTCGTCATGGAGCTCGGAAAAGTCGGCGCCCATGGCCGGCCCCTGCACCTCACGAACTGCCTTCGCGATTGCCGGGCGGACGTCCTCCGCCCTGCCGCGAAAGCTCGTTCCGTCGATACCCGCGGTCGTCAGAAAATGCTCCCGAATTTTTGCCGTGATCTGGCCATGCTCGGGATGCCGAGGGCTCGCCACGGCGAGCTTGAGCAACATGCGTGAGTGTCGGTCATAACAATCGATGGGAACATCGACATCGTCATTCACATCCAGCGTATCGGGATGGGTGCCATAGATATGGTACGCCTCGTGAAAGGCATCCATCGAGGTCTTCCAATTGGCGTCGATTTCCAGCGTATAATCCCCCACCACCTTCATCTCTTCGAAGTGATAGGGATCCAGGTGAGCAGGAATCACTTCCAAATAATCCGTGAGGGGCTCGGCGTCCGGATCAAGGTTGATCCAGAAGAAGCCACCCCAGCTCTCGCAGCGAACCGAACGCAGATCGAGAGATCCCGGCGGGCAGCCCTGGGGAAAGCTTTCCGCATCCAGGGCCTGCTCGAGTGCTCCGTCGATCCCGTATTTCCAACCGTGGAAGAGACAACTGAAACGGCGCGCGCTCCCGCGGCCGGGCTCCACCAGGCGATTGCCCCTGTGCATGCAAACGTTGTGAAAGGCCCGAATCCTGCCATCGGGCTGTCGGACCGCGACCACGGACTCCCTGCCCACCTCGCAGGTCGCGTAATCACCAGGCTCCGCGAGATCAGCATCGAAACCCGCAAGCAACCAGACCCGGGGCCACAGTCCCTCCTGCTCGGCCCGCATTGAGCGGCGCGAGGTATAGCGCTGCTTGGGAATGGGCTCGTGACCCAGCTCCGGGCGCTGGGCCCGCTCCAGAGGGGTCGGCGGCAGTTTCTGGCTGCCCTTCATGTCTTCTCCTAGCCTCGCGCGCTCCTCAAATTTTTCGGCGCCCGCGTGGCGTAGAGTCTATCGCGATGGGAGAGCCGGGGAAGCGCACGGCTTTTTGGCGGGCCGACAGTTGCGCGCGTTCGGACGGATCTCATAGGCTCTGGCTAATCGAAAATGACATCAAGGGGGGCATATGAGTCGTACGAAAACCGTTCTTCTCTACATCATGGCCGCGTTCTATATCTTCGCGGGCTACAACCACCTGGCCAATCCTGAATTCTACCTGGCCATCATGCCGCCCAATCTGCCTGAACCCGAACTACTGAACGTCATCTCGGGACTGGCCGAGATCGTCCTCGGTGTCTTTCTCCTGGATCCCCGGACTCGAGCGCTCGCCGCCTGGGGGACCATCGCACTCCTGGTCGCGGTCTTTCCCGCCAACATCTACGCCGCGACTGCGAATATCGGACCCGATGGCCCGGGCTCGGGTGCGGGGACGGCGAATTGGATCCGCCTGCCCTTCCAAATCGTTTTCATCGCCTGGGCCTGGTGGTATACCCTGCCCCAAACCAACCAGGGGAATTCCGAATGAGGAATGCTGGACCGCCGCCCAACCAAGAAGTAGATGCTCAGGACGACCGTGCGGACCAGAGTCCGACATTCGAGCGTTTCATCATGCACTACTTCGAGAACTCGACACTCTGGCCGATCGTGGTGGTCGTCGTGGGCCACGCCGTTGCCCTGGCTTCCTTCGCACTGCTCTTCGCCGTCCGCGAACGCAAGCCTTCGGGAATAGTCGGAACGGTGGTGCTGCTCTACGGAAGTTTCCTGGCCCTGCGCTGGGAGTATCAGAAGCACGGACACTTGGGCATCATTACGGTGCTACTCGTCATTACGTGGATCCTCAGCGCACTCACCGCGTATTTCGGCCATCTCTACAAATTCCTCTAGACCGAGCCTTCCCCGCCCAGCCGGCGAGGCCATCGCGGGCCTGGCCTCGACGTGGTCGACCAGGAGCACACACGCAAAAAAGGTTTCGTGGAACCCAGACCGTCCTCAATCACCCAGGCGCTGCGAAACCATCCGCTCCGCGCCCTTCTCTTGGCCGCTTGCGTCGCGGCCGGTGCGCTGATCGGCGCCCATTACCTGCCGGAGGAGTTGAGTACCCCCAGGCGCGTCTTGGGCGGTGCACTGCTCGGGGGACTTTCGTGGCTGATCCCGAGCTTCGGCCGAATCATCGGCGGGCGTTGAACCAAAGGGCGCCGGCTGATCAGGCGACTCGCTGAACCTCGGTATCGATTCGCTGCGCTTCTTGCTCTCGCTCCTGGGCGAGCGTTCGCCGCACAAAGAACGAAACCGCGATACCCACCAGAATCAGGGGCAGGAAAGTCAGTAGGGCAGTTGTGCCCACGAAGGCCTTGCGGCTGGCTTCTTCCTCGATCCCCGTGCAAACCGGACACGCCAAAGCCGGATCGGTTGCCAGAGTGCAGAGAACAACCACAAAGGCCAAGAGTGACCAACCTGCACCGCGGGGCGTGTGCGTTCTTTGCTTCCCGGGAATCATAGGTAAACCACCAGGTAGAGGACTGGCCATACACCGACTACGAAGAACCAGAGCGCTTCTGCCGCACCGAAAAGACCGGGGGGCAACCAGCCGCGGGATAGGCGCAGCGACGCAACCCCGAGAAGGATCAACGCCGCCACTGCGTGAAGGGCATGAACCCCCACGATCAAGTAGAAGAAGCTTCCCAAGCTGCTGGAGGTGAGTGTCAGCCCCTGCTGCAAGAGCGCGATCCATTCCACGCCCTGGAAAAGAACGAAGAAGGAACCCAGGGCGAGCGCGATCCACATGGGACGCCGCATACTCGAGCGGTCTCCCCGATGGAAAGCGCGGTGGGCCAGAAAGAGAA
Organism: Myxococcales bacterium; assembly: GCA_014240165.1. Classification (GTDB taxonomy): domain Bacteria; phylum Myxococcota_A; class UBA9160; order UBA9160; family UBA4427; genus JAZXM01. The sequence goes on from JAAZXM010000040.1 coordinate 23,569, forward strand.
AAGCACCGCTGGCTAGAAGGGCCAAGCTATTGAGAGCCGTTTCCTCGACGGGGAGCCTGGGCTGATCCAGGGGCGGCCAAATGGAAGACCCGGCTTTGATGATCAGGAAGGCGCTGATCATGCCTGCGAAGAACATGATCTCGGCGATCACGAAAATCACCATGCCGAAGAGGCCGTGGGGAATCCGGCCGGATCTTTGGTCCGTCTCGGCAGGCTCGAGCGATTCCGGGGCCCTTATGTTCATAGTCGTTGCCACAGCTCAGTGATGCGCGGACGCGCCGTGTTGATCATCGCGGGGCGGCATGTACAGCCACTCGGCCTCGGGCTTGACCCAATTATCGCCGTCCGCCTTGTAGACATCCGGGGCGGTGCCCGCCACGAACAACAACATAAAGACGAGGCAGGTGACCATCAGGTAGGGGACAAATCTGGGCACATGATTCACGTGCATGAAATGCTTCGCCACCATGTAGGCTTTAACTCCAGCGATTCCGAACGCCGTCAGCAAAGTCACAATCTGGATTTCGAGCATCGGCCCCAGATAGCTGACGATAAGCAGGACGAGAAGAATTCCCCAAATTTTGACGTAATTTCCGTGGCTGTTCTCAGACATAATCGAATCCTACTTGGCGATATAGAGGAGCGGGAAAAGGAAGATCCAAACGATATCGACGAAGTGCCAATAAATACCGATCAGTTCGACCCGATGCAGTTCCAAGTTCTTGGCGGCATCTTTCGCCACGATCGCCATGATGATCGCTCCCGCGATCACATGCAGCGCGTGGATACCAGCCGCCGTGTAGTAGAACGACCAGAACGTATTCGCCGTAATCGTATAGCCATGGGAGATTTCCATGTTCCATTCGAAGGCCTTGACGCAGACGAACGTGACGGCGCCCCCGATGGTGTAGTAGAGAAGCCGAGCGGCCTTTTTCCCGTCTCCGGCCTCGGCCGCCTTATGGGCAAGCACAGCAAAGAGGCTCGAAGTGAGTAGAACGAAGGTATTGAACAGGCCGATCTCGGTATTCGTATTGGCTGCCTCACCCGCCCAAGCGTCGTGGGAAAGCCTGTACATGATGTAGGAGCCCAGGAGGCCGCCAAAAATCACGATTTCCGAGGCTACCACCCACCACACGGCCAGCAGGCCGGTCGGCATACCCGATGAACTACGTGTCGTTGCGATCGGTCTCATGAATCCCTCTATATCCTGTCTTTGATCAATGCCGGCTGGGTGCTTCTTCAGTTCGGTTCGTTCTGGGGCCAGTAGTCGTCTTCACGGTCCGGGAGGCTGTACTCATAGGGCCCGCGATAAACCGTGGGCAGTTCCTTCCAATTTCCATGAGGCGGCGGCGATTCCGTGGTCCACTCCAGGGTGTTGGCCTTCCAGGGATTCTTTCCGGCCTTCTCGCCCCGGCGCAGGCTGACGATGAAGTTGTAGAAGAAGACCAACTGGAAGCTGATCATCACCAGGAGGGCCGACGTGGCCAACACACGAATATCCTGCATCCAGGGCACAGCCAACTCGGGGAAATGCGAGTAGTCGTAGATCCGCCTGTGCTGCCCGCCCATGCCTACCAGGAAAAGCGGGATGAAGATGAAGTTGAACGGGATGATCGTGCCCCAGAAGTGAATCTTCCCAAGCCTGTCATTCATCATGCGACCGAACATCTTGGGGAACCAGTAGGTAAGGCCCGCATATGTCCCAATAATCGCGATGGGGAAGAACGTGTAGTGGAAGTGGGCGAGTACAAAATAAGTGTCGTGGAAGTAGATATCTGCACCACTCGCGCCCAGAAAGATTCCTGTCACCCCGCCGATCAGGAATTCGGCGATGAAGGCCAAGCCCCAGAGCATCGGCGTTGTGAGCCTGATCGAGCCGCCATAGAGCGTCGCGATGTAGACGAACATCATCTCCGCAATGGGGACGGAAATAAGCAGAGTGGTCAGCGTAAAGACGTGCGCCATTCTCGGGTCCACGCCAGCAATGAACTGGTGATGGGCCCAAACGGTAAAGCTCAGAACGCCGGTGGCGATGGTCGTATGGAGCACCGTCCGATAACCGAAGAGCTTTTTCCGGGCGAAGACTGTGATGATTTCTGCCGTGATCCCCAGAGCGGGCAACAGCACCACGTAGACTTCGGGGTGCCCGAAGAACCAGAACAGATGCTGCCAGAGAATCGGATCACCGCCCCGGGCCGGATCGAAGAAAGCTGTCCCGAGGTTCTGGTCGAAGAGGAGCATGATGGCGCCTGCGATCAGGGGGCCCACGGAAACCAGGAAGAGGATGCTGGCGATAACGATCATCCAGACCACGATCGGGATGTCATAGAGCTTCATGCCCGGCGCGCGTGAGTTCATCGCGGTCGTGATGAAGTTGATACCACCGAGCAAAAAGGCCACGAATTCAAGCGCAACGGCGACTAACCAGATAGTTGAGCCTAAAGGCGTCAGACTGTATTCCGCCTTGGCAGAAAGAGGTGGATAAGCCGTCCAAGCGCCTCCGAAGCCACCGCCTTCGACGAAGAACGAAGTCAGGAGCACAACCGCGCTCAGCAGGAAGATCTGATATGAAAGTCGATTGATCTTGGGAAAGACCATGTCGTCGCAACCGCACATCAGCGGAATCAGATAATTCCCGAAGGCTGCGATCAGCACCGGCATGGCAACCCAGAAAATCATGATCGCGCCATGATTGGTGACCAGTGCGTTGTAATTGGCCGGCGTCACAATGCCGAAACCCGGGACATCGATGCCCGGGAAGGCCAACTGCATGCGGAACGCGTAGGCCATGAAGCCACCGATCATCGCCATGGCGATCCCGGTGAACATGTACTGCATGGCGATCATCTTATGATCGGTGGAGAAGATGTACTTGCTCCAGAAACTCTGCTCTTCGTGACCGTGATGGTCGTCGGCAGGGGCCGGGGCGTCTGTGGTGATCGATTCAGCCATTTTTACTCCTCCCCGATGCCTTGCGACGGGATGTTGGCTGCCAGGGCAAGCGGGCTTTCAGAGGCCATCCAGGCTGCATGTTTCTCCGGGCTTGTGATAAAGACGCGTGCCGCCATCAATCCGTGGCCGATACCGCAGATTTCCGCACATTGGACATCAAACTCGCCCTCGAGATTCGGTTCGAACCAGCCCGTGATGACCCGGCCGGGGATCGCATCCTGCTTGAGCCGGAACACAGGAACCGAAAAATCGTGAAGGACGTCGACGGCTTCCAGCTTGTAGTGGTAGAGCACGTCTTTTTCGAGGTGCAGTTCGTTGACTTTATAGATGTCGTCCGCGGTGTCCAGAACGTTGTCGGGCCCCGGGTGAACGAAGGTCCAGGTCCACTGCTGGCCGACGATTCGAACGATACTTTCGGCCGGGGGCAGGTCCTGCTTGATGTCGTACCAGACCTTCACTGCCGCGCCGAGGATGAAGATGTCGCAAACCAAGACGAGCATATGGGGAATGCTAATCCAGCGATGGAGGTGTTTTTCGTCGCCGGTAATATGCTGCGCCCGCTGACCGTCCTTGGCCTTGAATTTGAAGATCAGCCAGAAGAACATGCCTTCGCAAGCGATGAACCAGAATCCCACAAGCCAGAAGACCAACTCAAAGAGGGCGTCGATCTCCCACGCGTAGGTAGATGCGGCAGGTACTAAGCTTTCGATCATATCTTGGGGCCTCTAGAGAATGAAGAGGAAGACCACGGCGATGAATGCGCTGACTCCCGCCATGCTCAAGTAAAAGATTGTCCGAACCACCTCGGCGGCTTCGTGAGTTTTTGCCATCTTGGCCTTCGATGCCTCTCGCTATGAGTTGGGTTTGCTTACTGCGAAGTTGATCTTTGGTTCAAGGGGTCGGCAATTGGAGTCGCCGAAGAAATACGAGAACCCCGGGCGGAGAATCACCGAAACGTGCTGATATAGGAAACGACATCCTTGATCGCTTGATCATCGGCGAGCATGTTCGACAATCCGCGCATCATCACAGCATTCGGATTCGCGGGATTGCTTCCTCGAATACCCGCCTTGAACTTCTCGAGCGTGCTGACGAGGTACCAGTCGCTCATATGGCTGAGAGGGGGGGAATTCATCCCCTCATTCCCTTCTCCGGCCTTGCCGTGACAGGCAGCGCAGGTCGCGTAGAGAGCCTTGCCCTGGGCGAGGTTGCCGCCCTCCACCACCGTGGGGGGATTGACCTTCTCCATCCCGGCGACATAACTCGAGACCGCTTGAATGTCTTCATCATTTTGGAGCCAGAGCGACATCGGATGCATCCGCATTCCGCCCACATCCTGCCAGTTCATTCCCCGGGCTCCGCTCCTGAAAACGGTGAGCTGGGAAACGATGTACCACTCGTCCAGGCCCGCGATCGCCGGTGCGAGGTAAAGCTCCGTGCCCTGGGCCTCACCGCCATGACATTGCGCACAAAGGTCGTAGAGCGCCCGGCCACGGGCGTTGTCTTCTGCCAATGACACGCCCGTCAGCGCAAAGGAGGCGACCCAGATCGGGGCCACGATCGCGAAAATTTTGCGAATCAATACCATTCTCTATTCCCGTTACTGACCGCCTCCCGAGGGGGCGGATTTTGAGTTTCAGGGCCTGATTTTGAGGGCTAGAGACTACCGGGCCTGCGGCCCGCCGGATGCGGGCAAGGGTGCAGCGGATCGATGCGCCGAGAGCGATGGAGCCGACCGACCGCCGAAAAACCCCGGATCTGTCCGGCCATCGCCCAATCCCCGCCTTCGAATCATCCCCCGCTGGGGTATCGCTCGGCGCGGCGCTCCGGGTCCGGTCGGAAAGCCGCGACGAAGACTCGCCAACGGCCCCCGTCTCGTACCCCGAGCGGCATGGGCGTCTTATTCGAAGTCGGCCTGCTTCGGCCCGATGCGATCGGCCACGGCCGCGAGTTTATCGGTCTCGAAGCCGTACCAATGCGCAGCATTGGTGCCGAGCATCATGGTCAACTCTTCCTTGGGCACATCAAGGAACGTTTCCCGCATTGCGGAAGCGGTTTCGGGCCATGTGCCTTCGGGGTGAGGGTAGTCACTGCCCCAAGCGATGTTCTCGACGCCGATCTCTTTGCGCATCTCTGCCTCACGGCGGGGCATACAGGAGGCGCCCACGAGGACATTGCGGGCGAAATATTCACTCGGCTTGAGTGACATGTGGCTCGTATAGTCGCCGAGCTTCGCGCTGTAGGGCGTGTCCTCGTAGCGAAAATCCAGCAGCTTCAAATACTCGGGAACCCAGACCGCAGTGCCCTCTGTGATCGCGACTCGCAATTTCGGAAAGCGCTCGAATACTCCCCCCCAGAGCATGAAGGTGAGCGGGCGGACCAGATACCAGGCAACCTCGCTGATATAGATCCCCACCATTCCCTGGCCATCGCCGTAATCCTCCATGGGGGCCGGGCCAGAGTGAAAGTTGACGACCAACTCGAGTTCTTCGCATACCGCCCAAAAGGGATCGTATTTCGGATGGTCATAGCCTGCGAATTTCCCCCATCGCACGGGAAGCATCACGCTCTTCAATCCGTTGACCTTGGCCCAACGCGCTTCTTTGACCGCTTCGTCCAGATCCCAGAGAATCGGAATGATGGCGACCCCCGCCCGGCGCTCGGGTGCCATCTGACATAGCTCGGCGAGCCAACGGTTATGAGCACGCGCGCCCGCCCATTGAAGCTCGGGCACGATTTCTTCGGTGGGAAGCGAGAGGCCAGCTCCAAAAGGAGGCATGTTCATCTCGGTGATTCCATCGGGAAAGATCACTTCACCCGCGATCCCGTCGTTGTCCAAGACCTCGATGCGCTTGTCGTGATCCCAAGCCCCTGAGAGAAGGTCTTCGCGGCCGCTTCGCCACTCCTCGTTGATTTCGTCCACCAGAAACTTTCTCGCCGCCTCCTGGGTGGCAGCGATTTGAATCGGCAAAGCCACATCGAAAGCTTCCCTGTACTTCGGCTCGAGATAGTCGCGGTATTTCTCGGGCGGCAAACCCGCATGACAATCCGAAGAGATGACCATATAGCGATCCATGACGTCCTTCCTTGATCAACGCGTATCGGGCGCCGATCCTCAACTGTCTGGGTTGGAGTAGAACTGCCCAACCCAGCGACGAAACTCGCTGAGTAGTTTATCAGCCTCGCAGAAGACAGGGTTGGAACGGTGGATCTTGTTCTTCCAGATCCTCAGATCGTCCGCCAAACCGCCTGTAATGCCGTCAAACCACTCCTCTCCCGCCGTATCCACCAAATTCTTCGTCGCCGTCATGGTCCAGCGAGAAATCGTGTTGTGGCGGTCGACCGGGGATGTCGAAGAGAACATATAGAGGCCCGCACCCGGAATCCCGCGACTCTCGACGCTCGACATACCCAGGCACCAGGTGTCCCGCAGCAATTCCATTTGGAAAGTCCCATGCGGAGTTTCCTGTTCGCTGTAGCTCACGGCGTGCATGAAACGGCCACCCTCGCCGAATTCGATTTCGGTCTCCGGAACCGCCATGCTGTTATGAACCACCTGGAAATGCACCGGGTCCAGGTTGTTCTCCGCCATGTCCTGCATGTGAATGGGAACCTCGAACTCGAAAATTTTCGGCTCAGACCATTCGGGGTCGTGAAGTTGGGGGATCGTGGGCACTTCCCAATCCGCCGGCTTCTGCTCCGCATGATGCCAGACGAAGATCATGCCGTTGCGTTCCAATACCTCCCAGGCGCGCACTCGCGCTTTCGGGGGTATCCGGTCGCAGTAGGGGATCTCGACACAATTCCCCGTCTCGCCGTCATAGTGCCAGGCATGAAAGGGGCATCGGACAGACTCGCCCACCACCCGGCCACCCTCGGCCAGATGTGCCCCCAGATGGGCGCAGAAGGCCGATAGAACCCTTGCCTGGCCCGTGCGAGTTCGGAAGAGAACCATCTCCTCTTCGAAATAGTAGATGCGCTTGACTTCGCCTGGGCCCAAATCGCTGGTCCAGGCCACGGCATACCATCCATTCGGAATTCCCGGGACATCATTCTTATCCATCGCGCTTCAACTCTCCATGGCGTCCGCAAGAAAACGCGCAGCCATCGTCGCACGCTCCCTGAGCGGATAGGCGTCAAAATTTGCCCAGTTGAACATCAAAACATAGAAGGCACCCATGAACATCTCGGTCAGTGCATCGGCGTCGTAACGATTCGTCAGGTCACCCGCTGCGAGGCCATCGGCAATGATGCCCCCGAACGCATCCCGCAGTTGCTGGGCTTGCTTGTGTTCGTTCCCCGATTCGTGCGCGATGTGGACAATCTCGGTCAGCACTTCCCGGTGCATGGGGCCCGCTTCATCGGCGTTGTCGGCGATACGTTCGAAAAACGCGCCGATTTTCTCGCGACTCGAGAGCCTCAACTTGCGCACCGCCTCGATGTCCAGAAGCAATCGGCCGAGAGAATCTTGTGCGATTTCCCGGAGCAGGTGACGCTTGCTCGGGAAATGATTGAAGAAGGTCTTCTGGGCGACATCCGCGCGCGCACAAATTTCCTGCACCTTGGTGGCGTCGATGCCCTGGGCATCGAAGAGCGCGAGGCCCGCCTCCCGGATACGGCTGCGCACCTCGAGTTTCCGGCGCTCACGGCGACCAAGATCCGGCGCATCGGTGGGGGTGGGGGGAGGCATAGAGAGCAATCATTATGACAAACTTACACTCGGGTGCAAGTTTACACATAGCTATAAGATACCCCTCTACCTGCGGAAAAAGCGCCCTAGAGCGCGCCTGGGGCTTGGGGGTCTCAGCTTTGGGGGCTCTCCGCCGGCGGGGCGTCCCCGCCCGTTACCCGGCTCCAGCGGAACGGGGCCAGCTGTTGGGCAAGCCAAGTCATGGGATAACGGGGCAGGCCCGTCAGCCCGATATCCAGGGGCGGCTCCCGATCCGCGGGCAGGAAGCGGGTCCTAAAGACGGTGTCCCAGATGATCAGGTTCTGCCCATAATTTCGATTCGATTCCACGACCCGCCGCGAGTGATGCCAGCGATGGAGTTCCGCCATGCTGAAGACCCAATTCAGGGGCCCGAGCCGCACCGGCACATTGCAGTGCTGGAAAATTCCGTGGATCGCCGCAAAGAGAACCCAAAGAACCATCACCGGTTCGCCCGCACCCAGCGCCACCAGGGGCACGATGGCCGCCAGATTGTTGATCAGGATGTCCACCGGGTGAAAGCGCGCAGCATTCAACCAATAGAGCCGGGGCGCGCTGTGGTGCAATGCGTGAAAGCGCCAGAGCAAGGGCACTTCGTGCTGCAGCCGGTGAACCCAATACTGGCCCAACTCGCCAATCACCAGGGCCAGGCCAAGCTGAAATATGATCGGCCAGTCACCGGGCCAGATCTGCAGCGCGTATGCGCCGAGCAGCCAACTTCCCAACCCCACGCCCAGCAGGCGCAGCATCGGATCGGCCAGGCCCGTAGTCAGCGCGATGGTCACGATGTGCTTGAGATCCACGCCGAGGTCGGCATGGTTTCGGTTCCAATCCCCGTGGTAGGGAAAGAGTCGTTCGAGAACCATCACCGCGATAAAAGAGGGAGCCTGCATGGCGAAGGCCGCCAGCACCGGGTTGATACCCCGATTCATCAGGAGAATCGCGCCCCCTATGGCGCCCGCCATGATCCCCGGAAAAGCGAGGTGCGCGACAAGATCTCGGGCTCGAAGGGAGAGTGCCATGGGTTCAGGATAGCGCCGAGAAAAAGCGAGAGGCCCGGGCCTCAACGCCTCCCCAGGCGTCCCCCGGGCTGGATGAATTCGACCGTATTGCCATCGGGGTCGCGCACGAAAATCTGGCCCACTTCGTTCCCGGTGGCGAGCATTTCCACCCCCGCCTCCTCCAGCCGTCCATGCATGGCTTCATAATCCGAAATCTCGAAGGCCACGTGTTGGGCCAGGGGCGTCAGGGCCGGGGCCGCGGTCCCCACGTCCACGCCGTCCGGGGTCTGGATCAGGTGTAGCTGGACTGAGCCCGCCTGGTACCAGATCCCCGGCAGGCCGAAATCAGGTCGTTCGATCTCGCTAAGACCCAGTAGCCGGGTGTAGAAGCCGCGCGCCTTCTCGATATCGCCTACCGCCAGGGAAAAATGATGCGCGCCTTCGATGAGCATCCGCTGCCTCCTGCCGGCGCCCTCGGCCCGGCCCCTCGGTGAAGAGTACCTTGTTTGGATCCAGTTCAATGCCGGGGGGCGCAGCGCCCATCCCGGCTAGTCCCCAGCTTCTCCGACCTGGATCACCACCTTCCCGGCCGTCGCACGACCGGCGAGTCCCGCGATGGCGGCGGGAACATCCGTCATCGGGACCCGCGCGTGGATCAATGCCTTGATTCGCCCTTCTCGGTAGAGATCGAGGATCTCCTGGTGCACTTCGTCCAGAAAGGGGCGCTCACGGTGGCTGTACTCGCCCATATAAACCCCCACCAGGGAATAGTTGCGAAAGAGCAGCTGGTTCATGGGCGCTTGGGTCATCTCGCCCCCGGCGAAACCGATGATCAGAATGCGTCCCTGCCACGCCACGCATTTGCGTGATCGCTCGAACACATCGCCACCCACGGGATCGTAGATGACATCCGCCCCTTCGCCGCCGGTGGCTTCGCGCACACCCGCAACGAAATCGTCCTTGCGATAGTCGATGGCCACATCCGCGCCCAGGCGAAGACATAGGGCGACCTTCTCCGCGCCCCCGGCCGTGGCGATGACACGAGCTCCTGCCGCCTTGCCGAGTTGGATCGCCGCCGAGCCCACGCCCCCTGCGCCGGCGTGCACCAGCAGGGTTTCGCCCGGCTGCAATTGGCCGCGCCGATGCAGGGCGATGTGACCGGTCTGGAAGGGAATCAACATGGCAGCGGCGTCGGTGTCGGGCAGATCCGGCGGGATCACGTAGGCATTGCGCGCGTCCGCCAACGCATATTCCGCCAGGCCACCCCACGGAAGAGCCGGGACCGCCATCACCCGCGTCCCTGGGGAGAGCCCCGCTTCGCTGCCCGCAGCCACCACTTCGCCGGCGACCTCCAAACCCGGAGTAAAGGGCAGTTCCGGGCGCAGTTGATACGTCCCCCGGCAGAGAAGGTCGTCTCCGAAATTCAGCGCAGCCGCGCCCACCCGAATGCGTACCTGATCCGCCGCGGGTTCGGGAACGGGCACATCGTCTTCGAGCACCATGACCTTTTCTGGGGCGCCGTGGGTGGCGACCCGCCATGCTCGCATACGTTGCACCGACATTCAGGCCACCACGCCCTGCTCGCGAAGATCGCTGATTGCTTCGGGGGAATGGCCCGCCAGGGCAAGAATATCGTCGGTGTGTTCACCCAGAAGAGGCGGACGCCGGGGAGAGGCTACGGGCGTTTTTGAAAGACGCGCCGGCGCGCGCAGAAGGCGAACCCGCACTTCGGCGTCATCCACGATGTTCACAACACCGCTATGGCGAACCTGCTCATCGCTCATGAACGCTTCAAGATCGTTCACCGGCGCAAAGGGTGCACCCGCCTTGCGAAGCCCTTCGATGAGTGAGCGAGTGGGGTGCTCGCGGAACTCTTCCATCAGGATTTCCGCAAGCACATCGATATGCTGAAAGCGATCCACCAAGCGCATGAAACGCGGGTCCGTGCGGAGATCGTCTCGACCCAGCACCTCGCAAAGCCCCGCATATTGATCGTCTTGAACCACCATGCCCACGATATGCCCATCGGCGGTGGGGTAGACCCGAAAGAGATCGAAACTCGGCATGACGGAATCCGAATCCGGGAAGGAAACCGGCCCCATCAACTCGGGCAGGATGAACGCCGCATAGGCATCCAGCATGGGGATATCGATTCGCTGCCCGCCACCAGACCGCAAGCCCTGCCGCTCCCGGGCGAGAAGTGCAGCCATGACCGCCGCCAGCGCCGTCATGCCCGCGGCCTTGTCGGCCGCCACCGTGCGAAACATCTGGGGCGTCCCGCCCGCGCCCTGGGCGGGCATCATTCCCGTGAGCCCCTGCACCACGTGATCGTAGGCGGGCAGCGGCGCGTAGGGGCCGTCGGGCCCGAAGCCGCTGATGGAGGTATAGACGAGGCGCGGATTGATCGCGCGCAGGGCTTCCCAGCCAATCCCCAGGCGATCCATCACGTCCGGGCGAAAATTCTCCACGACAACATCCGCGTCCCGGGCCAGGGCGAGCACCACATCGCGCCCATGGGAACTCTTCAGGTCCAGGGCGATGCTGCGCTTATTCCGATTGAACTGGCTGAAAAAACCCGAGAGCCCGGCATGGAAAGGACCGCTGGTGGTGCGCGACATATCGCCCTGCAGACCTTCGAGCTTGATGACGTCGGCGCCGTAATCGCCCAGCGCCTGGGTGCAGAAGGGGCCCGACACCACCGTGGTGAAGTCCAATACCCGCAGCCCCTCAAGGGGCGCGCTGCCGTCCTCAGCACTCGCCATCCGAGGATCTTAGCGCCGAGCACCTGATCTACCCTCCCGCGCTTCTCCGCTATATTTCCCTGCCCCGAGCGGTTGGGGGGAAGAGAAATCGACTCATCCGAGCCCCGCCGCTACGTGCGAAGAACTACGGCCCAAATCATTTCATGACCTGGAGACCCACATGTCCGTTGAAAGCGAATACCTCGATATCCCCCTCGCCGATGGCAGCAACATGCGGGGCTATCTCGCCCGTCCAGAGGGCGGCGAGACCCTGCCCGGCATCATTGTCTACATGGAGATCTTCGGGATCAACTCACATATCCGCGACGTCACGGAGAGAATCGCCGCCGAGGGCTTTGTCGCCCTGGCCCCGGATTATTTTCACCGCACGGGGCCGGGTATCGAACTCGGCTACGACGATGCGGGCATGGCTGAGGGGATGAAGCACCTCGGTCAACTCGACGCCGACCAGATGATCGCGGACGCCGAGGCGGCCATCACTCTGTTGAACGCGCGCGACGATGTCGGAGGGGCCGGGATCGGCGCCATGGGGTTCTGCATCGGCGGCCACATGACCTACCTCACCGCATGCGCCACGGGTATCCAGGCGGCCGCGTCGTATTACGGCGGCGGGATCGCCGCGCCCCAGGGCCCGGGCGGTGGCGCCTCCACCCTGAGTCGCACCCCGAGCATCGGCGGACGCATCCACTGCTATTTCGGGGGTCAGGATGCGATGATTCCCGGCGATCAGGTCGACGCTGTTCGAGGCGCCCTGGCGGATGCGGGGACGCGCCACGAAGTCACGGTCTACGAAGAAGCCGACCACGGCTTCCACTGCGACCAACGCGCCACCTTCAACGAAGCCGCCGCAAAGGACGCCTGGGGCAAGACCGTCGCCCTCTTCAATTCGGAACTCAGGGATTAGAGGCCGCGATCTGCGTTGCCTAGTTCACGCGCGGAACTGATTTCCCAGCCAACTGGCTTTCCGCCAGCATGCCGCACTCGATCCATTGATCTCGGGTGCGCTCGGTAATGAGGCCCAGGCGGATCAGGTTCGGCACCACCGTGTGC
>JAAZXM010000041.1 GCA_014240165.1 Myxococcales bacterium
TTCGGCAACAGGCGCCTCCACCGCAACGTCGCGCACGGTTTTCGAGGCGCTCTCCACAGCGACTTCTTCCTCGACCGCCGCGGGGACCACTTCGACCGCCGGCTCAGCGGTGATCTCCAGATCCCAGATATTGCTGGCGCTCTCACCAGCCGCCTTCGGCTTCGAAGCTTCCGCGGTCTTTGAGGCCCCTACCCGGTCCTCGGCTGCCACGCTGGGCGCAAAGGGCTCGGCGAGACGGGCAACGACTTCGGGCTCGCTTTGAGCGACAGCACCGGGCGTCTCCAGGGAATTCGGGACCGCTCCCGTCCCCGAGGCCGAGACCACCGATTCGGCGCCCGAGTAGGACTCAGCCACCCGCGCCAGAATTTCGGCATCGTCGGGAGATTCGACCATTTCGTCCCAGGGGTTGGCCAGGGCCGCGCCCGCATCGTCGCCTCGCATTGCGAGCAGCACCGGCTCGGAAGCTACTTCGATCTCTTCTTTGGGCTCGGCAACCGCGCCGAAGGTCCCTTCTCCGAAGACCCGAGCATCGAGTTTCCGCTGAAGTTCGCTTCCCTCGCCGACCATCAAATAGAGGCCATCTTCGGCGGGAACCGCCTGGTAGGCCTTGAAGGCGTCGGATTTCCGCCCTCCGTCGATCACCACTCGAAGTTTGTCCGGGTGCACGCCGACGCGCACGCCGACCACCACATCACCCCCGAGAACCATGTGATCCGAAAGTAAATCGCCTCGAATTCCCGGCAGGTCCACCACCAGGCGAGACGGCGCATTCAGGACAAAGGTTCGCGCCAGGGCCAATTCGCCGTCGGAATGAAAATGGATGATCGCGCCGTTCTCACTCGGCTCGACATCCACCGCCATCAGGACCGTTCCCGACTGAAGCGCCACGGGCATGCCATCGACACCGAAATCAATGCTCTCGGTCTTGACTGCGGCCACATCGACGAAGGGAGCCAGCGACCAGGGGTCGCTTATCGCAGCGCTGCCCTGCAAACCGGCATCTGATTCTTCTGCGGGCGACATCGTAGCCGCGGCAATGACTCCACTGACGACAAGCAGAATCGCCGCGCCGAATATCTTCCGAGCGAGTGTTCCGCTCTCCATTTTCATCCCCCCTGACTCTTCCGAATACGCATTTCGACGTCCTTGGTACTCACCGTACCTTCGAAGTCGACAAATTTTTCCTGGACGAGGATCACGTCATCAGCAATGCGGATGACTCGGCCATTGTTCTTGCCAATGGGCGACCCTCTCCTCAGCACAAAAGAACGACCCTCGGGATCCGAAACCAAAGCCCGCGGATTCTTCGTGTTCCACACCACCCCGAGAACAACCAACTGCGCAAGATCAAAGTCCGCCAGCGGGCCAGCCGGAGTATCGAGTTTCTCGGGCTGCTTGAACCGGAAAGCCCGGAACGGATCACGCTTGCCCTCGGCTATATAGGTATTGATCACTTCCTCGGCGTCATCCGCGCTGGCTGCAGCCTCCTCGGCCTCTGGCGCCTTCGCGGACGGAACCGGCGGAGCCGCCGCCTGGGGCGCCTTGCGCACGACCTTCGCGGGGGCGGAAGACGATGTCTCCGACTCGTCGCCGCAACCCACCAGCCCCAGCATCAGGGCGAACGCCAGAAGCATTCCCGAAATCCTCAGCGTCATCACGAGGCCCCTCCCTTCGGAGGCGCATCCGCGAGGAATCTAAAGGTCGTCGCAGTGCCCTTCACGCGGAGGTTCGTGACGTCTCGGTATTCCTTTTCAACCTTGATCTCGAGTTCCCCCACGTTGACGATCCGAGGCAGCTTGCCGAGCCGCTCAAAGAACCGCGCCAGGTCATGGTAACTCCCGTCCAACTCGACCTTGAAAGGCACTTCGGCGTAGAAATCGTGGGGTATCTCCGATTGGCGCTCGATGGACTTGATTCGAACGCCCACCTTCTTGCCCGATGTGGTGATATCACTGAGCAAATCCTCGAACTGCTTACCCTCGGGCAACCTGCGGCGAGCCTTCTTGAACTCAGCCTCGAGCAAACCCACTTCCTGCTCGAAAGCAGCAAGGTTGCTCGCTACGGCCCGGATATTTGCGAGTTGTCGCTCCAGCTTCTCGATCTTCACCTGCAGCACATCGACCTTCTCAGCCTTGGGCTGGTAGGAGATGAACCCATAGGCAGCCGCCACGGACGCAAGCAGGAATACGGCCACACCCAGCCGAACCGGCTTGGGAACTCTCGAGATCTGCTCGAGTTGCTCTTCGAAGTCGAAAGAGAATGCCATGATTAGGCTCCCGCCGGCACAGCGGCGTCTTCAGAAGTCGCTGTTCGAGGAGGCGTAAAATCCGCGGTAATTTCAAAGCGCACCAACCGAACACCATCGACCGGCGTTTCTCGATCGGTGCGAATCAAGTCGACGTTGTCGAAATAGCTCGATGCGTTCAGGGCCCGCAGAAAATCGGCCACGACAACATTGTCCAGGCTCGCGCCTTCCATTCGAACCTTGCCCTGCATCGTGGAGAGGTCCGTCACCCACAACCTCTCCGGCGTCGTCTGCGACAACTGCTCAAAGAGTTGTACGGGGCCGGTTCGCGCTCGATCCAATTCCTTGATGACCTCGAGCTTGGCTTCCAACTCGGCCTTTCTCTTCTTGAACGCCGCGACCTGCTCCTCCTGCGGCCGGTACCGTTCAATCTCGTTCTCCAATTGACGGACCGTCGCCTGGGCGCCGGCAATCTGGCTTTCGATTCGGCCATCGACGAAAACCACGCCGAGGCCCACCGCCACAAGCCCGAGAAGCAGCACGACAACGCTCTCGCGAATTTCGGCGAGGCGCTTGGCTTCTCTATGTGCGAGTAGATTGATCTCGATCATCAGAAGCCGCTCCTGCGGGCGGCGAGGCCAACCCCGACAGCCAGCGCGGGCGCCGCCTCCTCGAGAAATTGAGAATCATAGGCTCGGGTAGGCAGAGCCCGTGATAGAGGATTCAGCATTTCCACGTCGAAGCCGCTTCGTTCCTGGAAGGCCCTCGCCAGGCCTGCGACCTGGGCGCCGCCTCCGCAGAGCATCACCTTCTCTATCGGACTCGCATCGGCCGTCGCCGCGAAAAAGTCCAAGGATCGGGAGATTTCGCCCACGACGGAGTCCGTCACCGCCCGCATGGCGTTCTCTACCTCCTGGGGAACCACCGCGAGATTCTGGTCGACTGCCGCATCACCGTGTTTAACACGCTCTGCCTCGTCGAAACCGATGGAGAGCGCCTTCTGGATTTCCTGGGTGTACTGGTTGCCACCCGTCGTGATATCCCGAGTGAAGGCGGGAACGCCGTCCTGCAACACGTTGATGTTGACCACGTTCGCCCCAATATTGACCAATGCAGTCACACCTTCGGCCTGCTCCTCGTGATTGATCTCAAAAGCATTGGCCAGAGCAAATGAAGCCACATCCACCGCAACGGGCGTCAGGCCCGCCTCGACCATGACCTGGACGTAGTCATCGATCAGGTCCTTCTTTGCGGCAACCAGCAGAACATCCATTTTCGCCGGGTCTTCCGAAGTGTCCAGAATTTGAAATTCCAGGTTCACTTCGTTGACATCAAAGGGGATGTACTGCTCGGCTTCCCACTGAATCTGCCCTTCCAGTTCCTCCTCGCTCATGCGGGAGAGGCTCACCTTCTTGACGATCACCGAATGCCCGGAAACAGCGACAACCGCATCCCGGGTCTTGATTCCGCTGGTGTCCACCGCCTCTTGAATCGCACCGACGATCGCACTCGAATTGAGGAACGCGCCCTGCACGATCGCTTCGTGCGGCATGGGCGCCACGCCCAGACCCAGGACCTCGAAGCCCTTGTCCTTGCCCTTCAAGTCGATCTCGACAGCCTTGACAGAGCCGGAGCCAATGTCGAGACCGAGGACGGACTTCTTGCCAAATCCTGGCAGTTGGAATTTCATCGATTCTATCCCTTCGCGATTCCGCTCAGGCAGGCCATCTCGCGAACGGATGATCGCGTCGCATTGAGCCCTGCATTTGCTCGGCGCCCGCCGGTCGAACTGCTTCCGAGGCTGATCCGAACAATTGCTCCCAATCCGAAACCGCCACCCCCAGGGCCAGCATTATCTTTCGCTTCGTCTGCGGGCGACAAGCTCTACCCGACTCGACCCGATGCACCGTCAAGGAGGAGAGCCCGGCTTTCCTGGCCAACTCCGACTTGCTCAGCATCGATCTTTCTCGGTACTGGCGCAGATTGTTTGCGGACACTTCTCACTCCCCAAAAGCATAGCCGCACCGAGAAGAAATGACTCTGATCGAAGTGATTATCGGTTAGATCTTTCAGGTACTTGAGGCCAACGATTCAACCACAATATAGCTTCGGAATGCACCCCAAAACTTGCAAAAATGGTGCATTCCCGGTCCCAACATCGCGGCTGCAATTCCCCTCAACCGTGGGCGGGGCACGACCGATAGAGGGAGCATTGGGAATTTCCCTCAGTACGACTACGCGGAGACCCCCGGCGACTCCGTGAACCCTGAACAGGTTGACCGGGCTCACCCGCTCCTCGAGGAAACAAACGCCGTGGTAGAGCGAATCCTGATCGTCGACCCGGACGAAACTCTTCGCGAGACACTGGAATTGACTGCCGCGAACCTGCCGGAGTCGAAATTCGAGTTCAAACGGGTCGCCACCGCCGCCCAGGCGTTCGCGTACCTCGAACGCGTCGACGCCGATGCGGTCCTGTGCAGCAACGCGATCCCGGGGCTCGACGACTTCGATATCGTCCCCCAGCTCATCGACCGCCTCGTGGAAGGCTGCGTCATCCTGACAGGCGAACAGAGTTCCGCACTTCTGGCCAGCGAGGCCCGATCACGCGGCGCTTTCGACTGCCTGTCCAAGCCCATCGGGACGTCTGAGTTCCTCTTCGCCCTGACCCGCGTCCGCGATCATACGCGTCAGCGCCGGAAGCAAATTACGCTGAGTCTTCAACTCGAACGAGCGGACGATGAGCGCATCATCGTGGCCGCCTCCGACCGCATGATCGAGGTGCTCGAAGTCCTTGAACGTGCGGCCGAGTTCGACTCCCCCGCCCTCATCAGCGGCGAAATCGGCACCCGCAAGCATCTGATCGCCCACGCAATCCATGCCCAGTCGGCACGTCGAGGGGGTCCTTTCATCGCCGTGGGCTGCACCCGCAGCTCGACTGAGCCGAATCTCAAGAAAGAACTCTTCGGCACCTCGCCCGATCATTCGGGAAGGCGCCGAGCGACCCATCGCGGGCTGATGACCCTCGCCGAGGGAGGGACGCTGTTCCTGGATCAGGTGGACCAGCTCTCGGGCGAAGTCCAGCTCCGGATATTGCGGGTGATTGAGGAAAATGAACTCTGGAGTGTCGGCGAGGGGAAAGCCCGGCCAGTCGACGTGAGAGTGATCGCGGCGAGTTCCCAGAACCTCGCCGAACTGGTTGCCAAGGGTTCATTCGACGAGAGCCTCTACGCACGACTGGCTTCCATCGAGATCGCCCTGCCCCCGCTTCGAGACAGGAAGAAGGACATTCCGCTCCTGATTGACCAATTTCTCGTCCACTTCAGGAAGACCCTGGGCAAGGATGTGAGCCATCTCTCCGACGAGGCACTCGAGCGACTCTGCAAATACGAATGGCCCGGAAATGTGCGAGAACTGCAGAATACCGTCGAAAGGGCCGTGATTCTCGCAGATTCAGAGGGCGTGTCCCTGGGCCATCTGCCGAAGGAAATCGTCGAGGACTACCGAAGCACCCTCTCCGAATGCGGCGAAGACTTCGCGCTGAAGCCTGCGCGCATGAGCTTTGAGGCCATGATCATCAAGCGCGCCCTGAAGGCAGCGGGCGGCAATCGAACCCAAGCCTCAACCCTATTGGGGATCAGCCACCGAAGCCTGCTCTACAAGCTCAAGGCCTACGGCATCCGCGACTGATCAGTCGCGCACCAGGTCAGTGGCGCTCTAGGCTGCGTCCACTTCCGGGCGAGACGGTCGCCACGAATCGGCATCCATTTCGAGCTTCTCCACGCGGTAGCGGAAGGATCGGAAGCTCACTCCGACGAGCTTCGCCGCTTTCTTCTTGACTCCGCCCGAGAGACGCAGCGCTTCGCTCAGGAGCGAGCGCTCGTAGTCGTCGAGAAGATTCTGCAGGTTGATTCCGTCGGCGGAAATGAGCGGTGCCGCGGTAGAGACTCGCGTGTCCACCACATTCGGCGGCAGCGCATCGACCTCGATCTCGGTCCCGCGCGAGAGGGCCACCGCTCGCTCGACGATATTCTCGAGTTCTCGGACATTGCCCGGGTAGTCGTAGGCCATGAGTTTCTTCATGGCGCCTTCGCTCACCGCCTGAATCGGCCTGCCCGCTGCTTCCGACAACTTCTCGAGAAAATGTCGCAGCAGGGGAGGAATATCCTCTCGCCGCTCCCGCAATGCCGGCAGCAAGATTTGGATCACATTCAGGCGGTAGAAGAGATCGTTGCGAAACTGCCCCTGGGTAACCGCTTCCCCGAGGTCCCGGTTGGAAGCCGACAGAAGTCGGACATCCACATCGATATCCACGGTGCCACCCACACGCCGAATGCTCTTCTCCTGGATGGCGCGAAGGAGCTTGACCTGAAGTGCCATTGAGAGTTCTGCGACCTCGTCAAGAAAGAGCGTCCCGCCGTCCGCGACTTCGAAGAGCCCCTTCTTTTCGCCGACCGCACCGGTAAACGACCCCTTCTCATGGCCGAAGAGCTCACTCTCCAGCAGGTTCTCCGGGATCGCGCCACAATTCAGCCCCACGAAGGCCTTTTCGCTCCGGGCGCTCTGATCGTGCAGCGCGCGTGCAACCAATTCCTTCCCTGTGCCGCTCTCTCCCGAGATCAAGACACTGGTGCGGGTATCCGCAACCTGGCCGATCAGGTCGAAAACGTCCCGCAGACCTCGGCTATTGCCAATGATCGTGGGGTGCCCGGCCTGGGATTTGAGCTGGCTCTTGAGACGCTGGTTCTCGACCGCGAGCTCTTTCTTCTCGAGCGCCTTCTCGACAACCAGTCGAATCTCATCGACCTTGAAGGGCTTCGTAATGTAGTCGTATGCGCCCTCCCGCATGGCCGCGATCGCGCTATCCGTGCTCGCATAGGCGGTAATCACCACCACCGCTGTTTCCGGCGACAGCTCGCGTGCGGCATTGAGGAGTTCCAATCCGCCTCGCTCGGGCATCTGCATATCGGTAATGACGACATCGATTTCGTCGTTCTCGAGGTGAACCTCGGCCTGGTCGACACCCGGCGCGGTCGTCACCTTGTACCCCTCCCGCTGGAAGAAGATCTCAAGGAACTCCCGCATGCTCCGCTCGTCGTCGACGACGAGAATATGGGCTTCATGCTTCATGGCTGTTGTCTCCTGATCCGGGCAATCTCAGCCGAAAGGTCGTTCCCCCTTCTCGGCTCTCGACTCGAATCGAACCTCCGTGGCCCTCAACGACTCGGTGAACCGTGGCCAGTCCCAGGCCCGTTCCCTCGTCCTTGGTGGTGAAGAAGGGTTCGAAAATTCGCTCTTGATCCTCGGGCAAAATGCCCACACCGGAATCAGAAATCGCAATTTCCAACTGCCGGTGACACTTTTCGTCGCTCCCTTCCTCTTTGCGGCCATCCCGGTGCCAATCTTGAGCCTCATCGTCCGCCACCGGGCTCACCGAGAGTTTCAGACTTCCCCCTTTCGGCATGGCGTGGACGGCATTGATGGCCAGATTCCACAACACCTGCTTGAGCTGGCTGCGATCGGCCATGACTTCTAGCCCCTCGGGGCCCGAACAGTGCACATCCACATCATCGGGCTTGGACGCCTCCAGCAATTCCTTCATCTCTTCGAGTACGGCCCGGACAGGCACCGCTTCCAATTCAGGGGGCACCGGCCGCGAATATTGAAGGAATTGACCGATCAGGTTGTTCAATCGCTCGGTCTCCCGGAGAACGATTTCCATCAAGCGATCGGCATCGGCCCGCTCGGCGGCGGGGCCCACCTGGCCCTGGTTGAGTATCTGAATCGAACCCGAAATCGAGGCCAGGGGGTTCCGAATCTCGTGGGCCATCTTGGCCGCCATCTCTCCCACTGCGGCCAGGCGCTCCTTGCTCCGGAGTTCTCGCTCCATGGCGGCCACCGCCGTCACGTTCTGAAAGATCACGACATGCCCGCGCTGGGCCCGGTCGGCTCCCCTCAGAATCGAAGCGGCAACCCCCAGAAAGAGATCTTCCCCTCGCGCATTCGCATAGGGGATACGCGCGCGCGATACCGGCCTCGGGTGGGACGGACGGGCGGATTCGGCGACGATCTTCCCGCTGCCGGGAAGGATCTCATCGAGAGGCTTCCCAAGCACATGGGCACTCGGAAGCCCGGTGATGCGCTCGGCCTCGGGGTTGAAGGATGTGATTCGGCCAAGCTCGTCGGTGGTCACCAGGCCGCTCATGATGCTGACCACGGTCTGCTCGTAGAGCTCGCGCAGTTCGCCGAGATCCGAGGTCTTCTTATCCAGCGCCCTGCCCGTCCGATTCAACTCGCGAGAGAGAAAACTGGCCAACACGGCGACCAGGAAGACAGCGCTCACCCGCACGGTCCACGCCGCCGCCAGCACCGAGAGCGGCGCCCGGGCGAAATCGGCGCCATAACTCTCCACCCACCCCGCATGGGCAGCCACGATCAGGGCGCCGTAGCTGAGGCTGCTCAGGCCAGCAGAGACCATCGCGCCCTGGCGCCGGTACAGCATCGCGGCGTAAATGGTCACGATCAGGTAGAGAAAGGTGAAGACCGAATCGGGGTCGCCGGAGAAATGCACCAGCGATGTCACCATGGCGACATCCAGGCCGATCTGGCTCAAGGTGAAGAAATCGGTCCGCCCCATGCCGCGAAGCCACAGCGCGCTGGCCAGAACGCTTGCGAAGCCCAGGGCCACCGTGAGGTAGAGACCCTGCCGGGCGCCTTCAGGAAGCCCGCCGCTCGCCCAATCCAGGCCCAATACGATGGCCAGGCTCAGGACACCCAGGCCCACCCGGGCGATCAAGATCCGCGCAAGGTACGCCCGACTATTGGGATCGCTGGAACTCAAATCTTCCCCCCGGATGAGCCGAATCCTGCAGCGGCAGCATCAGCCCTGCGCGCCGTCTCAGCGAATGGAATCCGCGATGGTGAAGATGGGCAAATACATGGCGATGAGAATCGTCCCGATGGATCCACCCATGAAAACCATCATGACCGGCTCGAGCATCGATGTCAGCGCAGCCACGGCTGTATCCACCTCGTCGTCGTAAAAATCGGCGATCTTCGTGAGCATGATTTCCATCGAACCCGTTTCCTCACCCACCGCAACCATTTGCACCATCATGCCAGGGAAAACACGTGAGTTCTGGAGGGGTTCAGCGATCGTCTTCCCTTCGGAGATGGACGCCCGGGTCGCCTGTAACTCCTCCTCGATGATCATATTCCCCGCGGTTCGGGCCACGATCTCGAGACCGTCGAGGATCGGAACACCACTGGAGATCATCGTCCCCAGGGTGCGCGTAAAGCGGGCAACAGCGACCTTCTTGATGATGTTCCCGAAAACGGGAAGCCGAAGAGCCACCTTATCCGTCAGATAACGAAACCGCGGAACCCGAGCGCGCGCCTGGTTGAAAGCGGCAAAGCCGACGATCACCGCGCCGAGCAGGTATTGAACGTTCGCTTGGAGCCATTCACTCAGGTTGATGACCATCACCGTGGGACCCGGGAGGGTGCCTCCGAAATCCTCAAACATCTTCTGAAAAACAGGAATCACCTTGACCAGGAGAAGCACGATACAGGCGACAGCAACCGTGGATACCGTGGCGGGGTAGACCATCGCCCCCTTCAATTGGCGTGTGAGCTTGTCCTGCTTCTCTAGCTGAACCGCGAGCCGGTTCAGAATAGTGTCGAGAATGCCGCCCACTTCGCCGGCGGCCACAAGATTGACGTAGAGTGAATCGAATACCTTCGGATGCTTGCCGAGGGCCTCCGCGAAGGTCGAACCCGACTCGACATCGGCGCGCACCGCCTCGATGGTGCGCTTGAAGGTAGAATTCTCCTGCTGGTCGCCAAGGATGTGCAGGCATTGCACCAGGGGCAAGCCCGCATCCACCATCACGGAGAACTGCCGCGTAAAGACGACCAGGTCTTTGACCGTCACCTTCGGCTGGAGGAAGGTGAAGATCTCGGCGATATCCTTGGGCTTTTCCTTTACCTTGCTCGGAATGATGCCCTGGGAACGAAGCTGGGCTGTGGCGACATCGGCGCTCTTCGCCTCCATCTCGCCCTTGCGGACGCCGCCGTCCCGGGTTCGACCCGCCCAGACGTAAACTCCCATGCTCTCACCCCCCAGCCACCCTCAGGCGGCCCCGTCTTCCCCGAATAGCGCACGACTCGCCGCCACCCGATTCCATCAGCCAGCCGCTGCCTTCCTGTCAGGCAACGCCGCGGGGGTCAACCCGGCGACGAGCTTTTTCAGCTCTTCGACGTCCGGGCTCCGCCCCATGGCGTCGTCCATGGTAACCGCCCTAGAGGCGACATGGCCTGCAAGCGATTGATTCATCGTCTGCATGCCGAATTTTCCCTGACCAATCTGCATCGAGGAATACACCTGATGGATCTTGTCCTCGCGGATCAGGTTACGGATCGCTGCATTGGGCACCATCACCTCGAGGGCGAGCGCCCTGCCCTTGCCACTGGCGAGGGGAAGAAGCGTCTGTGAGAGCACGCCCTCCAGAACGAAGGAAAGCTGCTGGCGGATCTGAGATTGCTGATAGGGTGGAAAAACATCCACGATCCGGTTGATCGACTGGACCGCCGAATTCGTGTGCAGAGTCGCAAAGGCCAAGTGGCCGGTCTCCGCCACCGTCAGCGCCGCTTCGATCGTTTCGAGGTCGCGGAGCTCGCCGATCAAACAGACATCGGGGTCCTGCCGCAGGATGTATTTGAGCGCGTTCTTGAAACTACTCGTGTCCGCACCGATCTCGCGCTGATTAACCACGCAGGATTTATGCCCATGGAGATACTCAATGGGGTCCTCGATGGTCACGATATGTTCGTTTCGCTCCTGGTTGATCTTGTCGATAATCGTGGCCAACGTGGTCGACTTGCCCGAGCCCGTCGGGCCGGTGACCAGCACCAGGCCGCGCGGCTTGCGCGAAAGCTCCTCCACCACCGGGGGAAGCCCCAACTCGTCGAAGCCGAGGATCTTGAAGGGAATCGCCCGAAACGCGCCGGCGACATTCCCCCGCTGAACGAAGACATTGCCGCGAAAGCGCGAGAGCTTCTGGACACCGAAGGAAAGATCGAGCTCGTTGTGCTCTTCGAACTCATGCTTCTGGGAGTCCGTCAAGATCGAATAGCAGAGCTTCTTCGTCTCCTGGGGTGTCAAAGCGGGCAGCTTGAGCGGGCGCAACTTGCCGTCGATCCGCAACTGCGGCGGCGTCCCGCTCGTGATATGAAGATCACTCGCGCCCTGCTCGATCATCGCGTTGAGAAGTTGATGCATATTGGCCATCGGATTACCGCCCCTGGTTCGTAGAATGTGAACCTTCAGATGTTGTCAGCAGTCGAAACTCGACAAACCTCGCTCAAGGTCGTCGTCCCCTCGAGAAGCTTATTGAGCGCACTGCGTCTAAGCGTAAGCATCCCGCCTCGAATGGCCTCACGCTTGAGCTCAGCGGTAGATGCCCCGTTGAGCACGAACTCCTTGATTTCTTCGGTCATGAGCATGACCTCGTAGATCGCTACACGGCCCTTAAAGCCCGTTTCCGAGCAATTGGCGCAACCCGCGCCCTTCTTGGGCTCGAAGCCCTTCACCTCTTCGGCCGATAGCCCGGAGGAGAGCAATTCTTCCTTGCCGATATCCAGATCCTTCTCGACGCATTCCGGACAAATTCGACGCGCAAGCCGCTGGGCCACGATGCAGTTCACCGCGGAGGAGACCAGGAAGGGCTCGATTCCCATATTCAAAAGGCGATTGACCGTGGAGGGGGCGTCGTTGGTATGCAGTGTCGACAGGACCATATGGCCGGTCAGGGCGGCCTTCACACCGATCTCCGCGGTTTCGAAGTCGCGAATCTCACCCACCATGATGATGTCTGGATCCTGCCTCAAGAAAGAGCGCAGGGCGGCCGCGAAGTTCAGGCCGATATCCTCGTGCATCTGTACCTGATTGATGCCCCCGAGATTGAATTCCACCGGGTCTTCGGCCGTCGAGATATTCTCCCCCACCCCGTTGAGCTCCGAGAGGGCGGAGTAGAGCGTGGTCGTTTTGCCTGAGCCTGTCGGACCCGTGACCAGAACCATTCCGAAGGGCTGATGAATGCTCTCTTTGAATTCCTTGAGTTGGTCGACCTCGAAGCCGAGCTTCGTCATATCGAGCTGCAAATTGCTCTTATCCAGCAGACGCAGAACGATTTTCTCGCCAAAGAGCGTCGGCAGCACGGAAACACGGAAATCCATCTCCTTGCCCCGACCGAGCTTGAGCTTGATGCGGCCATCTTGAGGAAGGCGCCGCTCGGCGATATCGAGCTCTGACATGATCTTGATACGCGAGGTGATCGCGTTGCGAAGCTTCACAGGAGGCTTCATCACCTCGTAGAGAATTCCGTCGATGCGGTAGCGAACCCGAAAAGTCTTCTCGTAGGGCTCGACGTGGATATCCGAGGCCTGCTTCTTGATGGCGTCGGTCAGGATCAAGTTGACCAGCTTGACAACCGGGGCGTCCTCGGCCTCATTGGTCGCCAGGGCCGCGTCGAAGTCATCATCTTCCGTGACAAAATCGATTCCAGCATCATCGAAACCGGCCATGACCTGATTCAGCAGGTCGTCCTGCTCGTAATTCGCCTCGATACAGCGCCGAATCGCCTCTTCCGAGGCCACCACGGGCTGGATGTTGTACCCGGTCAGGAATTTGATGTCGTCCAGGGCATAGATATTCGAGGGGTCCGCAGTCGCGAGGATCAACGTCGACCCGGCCCGATTGACCGGCATCACGTTGTGCTTCTGAACCACCTCGTGCGGAATCAGCTGGGCCACTTCGGCATCAATCTCGAGTTCATCGAGATCCATCGAGGGGACGCCGTATTGCTTGGCAACGAAATCGGTGAGTTCGCTCTCGTCCAGAAAGCCGAGCTGGGTAATCTGCGCCCCGAGGCGCTGGCCTTTTACAGCCGCCTCATCTCGCGCCTTCGAAAGCTGATCCGCAGAGAGCAGGTTCTCCTTGACCAGCAGCTGACCGATTCGCTCGTTCAAGAACTGTGTCCCTTCCTCGGGCTGGCTTTCGGCATCTCCCAACCGGCCGCTCGACTCAGCGGCGCGCCGGCACCGAGCGCGTTCCCCGAGCCAGTCGCTCCGCATTGGCAAATAAGCCGCCAACCCTGCGGATTTCTATCGGCCTCTCGCTGGGGAACTTTACTGCGACCGTCGGCCCAACTCAAAGAGACTCACCCGGCCCAGGGCCAGATAGAGGGCCCCCTGGGCCGTCAGGGTGAGCCAGAAAATGAACCAGACCACTACCCCCATGGCGAGCGCCGTGGCCTTTGCCACCCCAAAAGGCACCAGAACGGCCGTGAAAGCCAACTGATAAGGGCCGATGAAACCCGGTGCCGACGGAATGGCCACCGCCGCCCCCAAGGCACCCAGCAGGATCCACGCATGCACTACGGTTTCCCACGGACCACCCAGGTGGACATCGAAAAAATAAAATCCCAGCAGAATGGGCGCGGTCCCGGTGACGAGCCAGATCAGAACCGAGTGCAAACCAATCCAGAACAGGTGGGATCCGCCGTGCAATGCACCCAAGCCGCGAATGAAATTGCGCATCCCCTCCTCCACCGCCTGCTGGAAGCGAACCGGGAGCGGCCGCGCGCAGGCCCGAACCAGCGCGATCCCCATCTCGGGCGCCATCCGCAACAGAACCAGCAGCGCCACGGGCGCCGCCGCCGCGGGAAGCAGGAATACTGAGCCCTGGCCAAGAATCCGGGCCAATTCGGATGGGCCCTCGGGATCCGCCGGGGCCGCGGAGACCAGGTAGGCGAGCCCCCCAAGGGACATCGCCAACACGGTCACCGCATCGAGCACACGCTCGAGGGCCACCGTACCCACCACCGCACCCAGGGGATGACCCGAGTCGCGGGCCAGGGTCCACGCGCGAACCAATTCTCCAACACGCAGGGGAAGCAGGTTGTTGGCCATGAAACCCAGGGCCGTGGAGCGATAGAGCATGCCCCGGGGCACCTCCGAGAGCGGACGCACCAGATGACGCCAGCGCAGGGCCCGAAAGTAGACGCTGAGCAAGTAGCACGGGGCCGAAAGCACGAGCAGACCCCAGAAATCAGAACCCCGGATGGCCTCGGTCACTTCCGCCAGGGGAATCCCGCGCGCGGCCAGCCAGATACAGAAGAGGGTCACCCCGACGCTGGCCCAGACCCGCCAATTCGACCAACTCGGCATCTTGAGCGGCGGGCCCTGCCCCGACGCTGAGTCAAAAGCGCTTGGGTCGGGGCCCGGGTCCGGGACTTCGCTCACGGGTCGGGTTCTTCCGCGGCGGCGCCCTCGATCGGCTGGTTCCTCAGCCAAACCCTTGAAGCTTCGACGTCTCGCGCGATCTGGGCCTTGAGATCATCCAGGGAGGCGAAACGTTCTTCACCGCGCAAGCGAGCAAGGAAATCAAATTCGACCTTACGGCCGTAGACATCACCGGCGAAATCCAGGAGATGAGCCTCCGCGACCAGGCTGCGCTGATCGTCAAAGGTCGGGCGGTAACCGAGGTTTGTCACTGCGGGGAGAACTTCCCCGCGACCGGGCTCGCCGCCATCCAAGAACCGAACCGCGCAGACGTAGACGCCCGGGCTGGGCAAGGTCTCGTTGTCCGGGGCCAGGTTGGCCGTCGGAAACCCCATATCCCTGCCGCGCTTCATCCCCTCGACGATGCTCCCCCGAACGCTGAAGGGCCGCCCCAACAATGAGAGGACTTCTTCCACGAGCCCCTCCGCGAGCAGATCGCGAATGCGCGTCGAGTTGACATCTCGGCCGCCCAGCGTGACCTCGGGGATGATGGTGACGGAAAATCCCAATTGGGGACCGGTATCCGTCAGCAGGCGCATGGATCCCTCGCGATCCTTGCCGAAATGAAAGTCGTACCCGACATAGACCTCCGCCGGTGCGATCCGGTTGTGCACATACTCGGTCACGAATTCCAGGGGGGGCGTCCGGGCGAAGGCGAGATCGAAGGGCTCCACCACCAGAACGTCGATCCCCGAGGCTTCCACCAATTCGATCTTCTGCTCGAGGGTGGTGAGCAAACTGGGCGAGCGATCCGGTTGGAGAACCTTGCGGGGATGGGGTTCGAACGTATACAGAACAGCCTCCCCCGACAGGGAGCGCGCGCGGGAAATCACCTTCTCAAGGATCGCCCGATGCCCCAGGTGCACGCCATCGAAGTTTCCGATGGTGAGAACCGGAGACTCCAATCGCCTCGAGAGCGCCCCTGTTCCGTTGACCACTTCCAAGCCCATGCTCCTCTTGGCGCCTGCATCCCTCGCCGACCCGCCCGACTTCCAGCCTCCGGATGGGCGGCTAGCCTATCAGAACTGATAGCCCGCCCTGGGAGGCGCGCGGCCCTCGCCGCTGCGTCCTCGCAGATGCCTCATCCTCGCGCCCAGGGCCGCCCGTCGCTACGGAGATCCCGAAGCGCCCCCCTTGCCGGACCCGGCCCCCTCGAAATCGAGGCTCAAGTAGCGAAGAAAATCATGGTCCGGCGACAGGACCAGGGTCGTATTTTGGTTGAGGGTCCCGCGATAGGCCTCCAGGCTGCGAAGAAACGCATAGAACTCCCGATCCTCGGTATACGCCCGGGCGTAGATGCCCGCTGCTTCGGCATCGCCCTGCCCTCGCGTGACCTCGGCGAGCGAGCGCGCTTCGGCGAGTACGGTTCGCGCCTCGCGATCCGCCCGAGCCCGAATCTCACGCGCGGCGCGCTCTCCCTTCGCCCGGTGCTCCCGGGAGATGGCCCGGCGCTGTTCTCGCATCTGATCGTAGGCCGCGGTCTTCGCCTCCATGGGGAGTTCGGTGCGATTGATGCGGACGTCGATGATCTCCACTCCCTTGGAGGCCAGGTTTGCGCTGATCTCCTTGCCGAGTGCCCCCACCAACTCAGCCCGTGCGAGCAATTCCTCCAGGGTCATGCGACCCACGGCGGCCCCCACCACGGATTTGAGCTGGCGCTGGATAACCCCCTCCGCACTGCTTGCGCCGCGGGGAAAACTTCGCCGGAACAGGAGCGGATCGTTCACCCGCCAGATCGCGTAATAATCGATGGCCAGGCGCTCGCTCTCGATTTGCATCTCCACGGGTTCCGCGTCGAGAAATTGCAGCCTCTTGTCGATGGTCAGCATCTCTTCCACAAGGGGCAATCGCCAAGTCAAGCCGGGCTCGCTGAGACTCTCCCGCCACGGCGCCCCCAGCAGGAGGGGAATCTTGTACTCCCATTGGTTGACCACCACGGCCGGACCGATTCCGAATTGACCCGCCCAAATCGTGCCTGCGGCAGCGCCCAGCAGGAGCAGAGGCAAGAACAACCATCTCATGGCTGACGCTCCGACGCCCCAATGCCCCCTGTCATGCGGGGTGAGGCGATGGGGATGAAGGGAAGGACCTGGGCCGCATCGCCCTCGACGATGACCTTATCTACTCCAGGAAGAACGTTTTCCATGGCTTCCAGGTAGAGCCGACGCCGGGTGACCTCGGGAGCCAGGCGATACTCGGCCAGCAACGCCACGAAGCGCGTGCTTTCGCCGCGGGCGTCGAGAACCTTGGCTTCGCGGTACGCCTCCGAGCCCTCGCGCATCTCCGCGGCTTCAGCAAGGGATCGCTCGAGGATCTCGGCGCGCTCTCCGCGCGCCTGGTTGATGAAGCGCTCCTCGTCCTGCTGGGCGGCAGCGACCTCGCTGAACGCGGCCCGCACGCTCGCCGGCGGGTTCACCTCCTGGAGGTTGATCTTGTCCACATGGAAAGCGACCTGGTCACCCTCGGTTTTGAAATAGCTGGCCAGGGTCTCCTCCAGAAGCCTCTGGGAAAGCACTTCGACATCGTTCTTCCGGGAGATCAGAACTTCATCCACCGTCATGCCCCCCACCACCTGCCGGACCGCGGATTGCGCCGCCTGGTGGAGAATCAACTTGGGCTCCAGCATGCCGTAAACGAAAGAATACGCGTCGCTCACCCTGTATTGCAGTTCGAAGCTGACGCTGACGATGTTCTTGTCAGCGGTCTGCATGAGAAGCCCTTCGCTCTCGCCGTCCTCAGCCTCCCCGGTGCGAATCCCGAAGACCTCGGTCCGCTGGCCTTGGGTGTTCACCTTTCGGTCCGACTCCAGTGGTTCCGGCCAATGCCAGTTCCAGCCTTCCTTGTGCTCGGTGCGAAAATTCTCACCGAGGCGAAGAATGACCGCCTCTTCGCCGAGGTCGAGTTTATAGAGACCCGTGCTGAGCCATCCGAGAATGACCCCCAGAGCCACCAACCCCAGCAGCCCATTGGTCATACTCCTGGCCGCCCCGCGCCGAATCCTTTCGGCCTTTTGCGAATCACCCCCCCCTGCTCGGACCAACTAGCTTCCCCCGCTCGCATCGCCCGCGGTGGGCGGAACCGGTTCGCCCAAGAAGGGCCGAATCAAATCGATGGGGAGCGGGAAGATCGTCGTGGAACTATTGGTCCCGGCGATCTCGGCAAGTGTCTGGAGATAGCGGAGTTGCAGGCCGGCGCTTTCGGTGGAGAGCGTTCGGGCCGCGTCGGCCAACTTCTGAGCAGCCAACAATTCGCCTTCTGCCAGGGTCACCTTGGCGCGTTTTTCACGCTCGGCCTCGGCCTGCTTGGCCATCACGCGCTGCATATCCTGGGGAAGGTCGATCTGCTTCACCTCAACCGACCGCACTTTCACGCCCCAGGGCTCAGTCTGCAGGTCGATGATCTCCTGCAATTGAAGGTTGATCCGATCCCGATCCGAGAGCAACTCGTCGAGTTCAGCTTGACCGCAAACGCTGCGCAGCGTGGTCTGTGCCAGCTGAGAGGTTCCGTAGAGATAATCCACAACCTGGATGATTGCCTTATCGGGATGCAGGACGCGGAAGTAGAGCACCGCGTTGACCTTCACTGAAACGTTGTCCCGGGTAATCACTTCCTGGGAGGGAACGTCCATCACGATCTCTCGCAGACCGATGCGAACCATCCGATCGATTCCGGGAATGATCCACCGAAGACCGGCCGACCGGATCGCCACGAATCGCCCGAGCCGAAAAATGACACCGCGCTCGTACTCCGGAAGAATCCGCACACCGGAAATCAACAGGGCAGCGAGTACCCCGATCAGAATCAAGAGAAACATGGCTTACTCCCTTCGCTAGAAAATCTGTCGACTATCCGTGGCTCGCTTCACTCGAAGCTTCAGGCCATCCACTGCAATGACCTCCACGTCTTCCCCGGCAGGAATGGACTCGGATGCCTCGACGGTCCAGTACTCGCCTCGAATGAAGACCTTGCCCTCTGGAGACAGCGCCGTGCTGGCCGTGCCCACAAGGCCGATCATCTCATCCACGCCCGATTGCTGCTCAACAAAGAGGCTTCGGCCCAACGCCAGTACCACGATCCCGGAAAATGCCCCGAGACCCAAAACCGCCGGCACCAGCACCGACCAGAAAGAAACCGAGAGATCGCTCAAATCGGGTTGTTCGAACACCATCGTCCCTCCCAGCAGGAAGCAGCCGATCCCCGCGGCAAAGAGGAGACCGAACGAAGTCACGAAGATCTCCGCGATCAGGAAGCCCAGGCCCAAAAGTATCAGGATCAACCCCACCCAATCGAAGGGAAGAATCTGGAGCGCGATGCCTGTCAGGACCAGGCAGACCGCCCCCGCCGCGCCGGGAAGGATCAGGCCGGGATTGTTGAATTCAATATAGAGCCCCATGAGGCCGCCGAGGAGGAGAATCACCGCGACATTGGGGTCCGCCAAGAAGTTGAAGATGCTTTGCAGGAGCGTCATCTCGATGCGCTCCACCTCAACGCCCTTCAGGTCCAGGGTCACCGGCTCGCCAGCCACTTCGATCTCGCGCCCGGTGGCGAGTTCCAGAAACTCGGCTCGGCTATCCACCACGAAATCGATCACACCGAGTTCCCGGGCCTGCTCGGCGTCCACCGCCACCGAATCGCGAACGGCGTCCACCACCCACTCCACGTTGCGATTCCTGTGCTTGGCGATGGATTCCACATAGGACGCCAGCAAATTCTCCGCCTTCTCCATGGAAACGTCCTGGGCCGGGCTTTCACCTTCATTTCCGGCAGGAGATGGACCTCCCCCCCCGCCGATCGAAACGGGGTGGGCTGCGCCGATAGAACTCCCCGGAGTCATGGCCGCCAGGTTGGCCGAGATCGTGACGAACATTCCCGCCGATGCCGCCCAGGCGCCCCGGGGCGTGACGTAAACCAGGGTCGGCACCTCGGCGTTCAACATCGCCTTGATGATGTCCTGGCTCGAGGAAACCAATCCGCCCGGGGTATCCAATTCGATCAACAGGGCCACCGCCCCGTCGCGCTCGCTGACCTCCAGCGCCTCGATGAGATAATCCGCGGAGGCCGGGTTGATCGAACCCTCGATGGTAATCACGTTGAGGTGCCCGGAAGCGGTCGCCCCATTGGGGAAGAGCGCGGGCAGGAGGCAAAAAATTACCCCGAGTACAGCGAGACCATTAAAAGCAGAGCGAAAGCTTCGCGGGTTGTCCTTATATGAATGCGGCACTCGGCTCAACCCCGCCTTTCGCTGCGAAGTTTCTCAACCCGGTCAAGGACATGCGCCGCAACTACGCGCTTGCTCGAAAGCGGCAACTCCTCCACCTCGCCATCGGGGGTCAGCAGGTAGACAGCATTCGTATCGACCCCGAACCCCGCATCGCTGCGTGAAATATCATTGGCCACCATCAGATCGCAGCCCTTCCTTTCGATCTTGCGACGGGCGGCCGGGACGACGTTCTCGCTCTCGGCGGCAAAACCCACCACCAGGCGGTCGCCCTTGCGCGCGCACACCTCCGCCAGGATATCGGGATTGGTCACCAGTCGGAGCGTAATACCCGACGCGGATTCAAGGGACTCTTTCTTGATCTTGCTTTCTTCCCTGACTTCCGGCCTGAAATCGGCGACAGCCGCAGCCTTGATGACGATGCTTGCATCCTCCAAGCGCCCCAGAACCGCTTCGCGCATTTCCAACGCCGAGCTGACATCCTGGCGCTCGACTCCTGCGGGCGTAGCCAGCGCGGTGACCCCTGCCACGAGAATGACGCGGGCCCCGCGACAAGCGGCCTCTTCGGCAAGAGCGAATCCCATTTTCCCCGACGAACGATTCGTAATGCTGCGAACCGCATCGATGGGTTCCGAGGTTCCGCCCGCGGTCACAAGCACGGTCTCTCCCTCGAGCGTCTTGGAGCCCAAAAGCAATTCGGCCTCGGCGGCGATCTCCTCGGGCTCGGCCATGCGGCCCTCGCCCTCCCAGCCACAAGCCAATTCGCCCGCGCCGGGGCCCACTCGGCGAACGCCCCGCTGCGCGAGGGTTTCGAGATTGGCCCGGGTGGCGGGATGACTCCACATATTCACGTTCATCGCCGGCGCCACCAGAATCGGGGCGCGGGTGGCCAGCAAAACCGCGCTGACCAGATCGTCTGCGAGCCCGTGACACATGCGGCCCAGCACGTTGGCCGTCGCCGGCGCAACGATGACCAGATCGGCCCAGTCGGCCAGCCGGATATGATCGATCTCGCCCTCCTCCGAAGGGTCGAAGAGGTCCTGGCGGACCGGGGCCCCGGTCAGGGTCTGGAGCGCCAGGGGCGAAACGAAGCGGGTCGCCGACGCGGTCATGGCGCAGCTAACGTCATGTCCGGCTCGTCCCAGCGAGCGCACCAACTCCGGGACCTTATACGCCGCGATGCCCCCGGTAATCGCGAGCAGAATCCGCCGAGGCTCCATGATGATCGCTCCTGTTCCCCGGTGCCGTACTCAAGCCCAGGTCTCCACCGAGGAGAATTGCGGGGAGCACTTGCCCAGCCATCCCGCGGGCGCCCCATGGTACAGGACCCCCCCTCCAGCGTCCAAGACAGGCCGGATGGGGCATGTCACCCCCTCGCATGGGGAGGATTCGTGGGGTCAGGGGCCGGTGATCTTCCGCTTGAGGTGATCTTCGACCAGAGGAGGAACGAAATCCGCCACGCTCGCTCCGAAACGTGCCAATTCCTTCAAGCGGGAGGAACTGACGTAGATGTACTCCTGGCTCGACGCCAGAAAGATGATGTCCACCGCAGGCTCCAGGTGTCGGTTCATCAGCGCCATCTCGAACTCGTACTCGAAATCCGACATGGCGCGCAGACCGCGGATGATCGCGCATGCGCCCAGCGTCCGCGCGTACTCCACCACCAACCCCTCGAAACTCGCCACCCGAACGCCGGCCGTTGAACCGAGCACACCGTTGAGCATCTCCAATTTCTCGTCGAGGCTGAAAAGGCCCGCCTTGCTGACATTGTTCGCGACAGCGACCACCACCTCATCGAACATGCCGAGCGATCGATGGATCAAATCGAGATGGCCGTTGGTGACCGGATCGAAGGAAGCCGGGAAAAGAGCAACTTTCGGACTCCGCGAATTCCCACTCATGACCAACCCCTCTTCCCTCAATACCCGAAAAACGAAACGATTACTCGGACTCTCGCCCGAACCAATACACCACTGTATCTCCGTACTCGCGCGTCGACTCCAAAACCAGCCCGGGCACTCTGGACAGAGAGTGACGTTTCGAGCCCTCCACGACCACCACTGCGGCGGGATCGAGAATATCGCAAGTCACCAGGGCTTCGAGAACCCCGGGCGCCTCGTCGGTCTCCGCATAGGGCGGATCCATCAGCACCAGGTCGAAGACCTCCCCGTCCTCGGCCAAGCGGCGCACCGCACGGCGCGCGTCCTCGCGCATCACCTTGGCGACCGAGGCCACACCCAATTGCTCCAGGTTCTTCTCGATGGCACTCACCGAGCGCCGAGCCCGGTCCACTGCCACGAGTCCCTCGGCCCCACGGGAAATCGCCTCGATCCCCAGGGCCCCGGTCCCGGCAAAAAGATCGAGGACCCGTTGACCGTCCAACTCTCCCAAGCGCCCGAAGACCGATTCCCGAACGCGGTCCGATGTAGGGCGGACACCCGGTGGGATCGGCCCCAAGACGCGCCCGCGAAGACTTCCCGCTACCACCCGCAGCCCGGCACCCCCCTTTCCCATGGTCCGGGGCGAACCCTAGCAATTCGATCCTTCAAGATGACCGCTTCGCTTGAATCTGCTGCGGGTGCTGCATAGACTGCACGCCCCTTTCGACCCGACGCTTCGATCGAAAACGAAAAAATCTTCCTCGCCCCCGCAATCGCAGCGGCGATCTCTCCAACCCCCCTCGCCCTTCGACGCGGCAGAACAATTCATCAAGGAGCAAGCCCCTTGGCAACAGGCGCAACCGATCGACATAAGAAAAAACTTCCCGAGCGCATCTCGGAAATCCGCGGCAAGCGCTCGCAACGGCAATTCGCCCGGGAGTTGGGCGTTTTCCAGCAAAATGTTCATCGCTACGAGAGCGGCACGACGCCCCATGCGGACTTCCTGATCACCCTCGCTCTCAAAGAGAACATCTCCCTCGACTGGCTGCTACTGGGTCGCGGAAGAATGCGCCGCAGTCGCTAACGGTTCGCCGGATCAACTGCGCATCGAGCGCCCGTCCGCCGCCCATAAGACAGGGCAAACGTCGCTCGTTTTCGCATAAAACCGAGGGGCGACCCGCCCGGAGGCATTAGTGGAACTCCACTACCCCGGCCCCGCGGGCCGGCGACTTCCCGGACCCTTCGCTCCGGTCGCAGACCGCTTCCCAAGCGGGTGATACCCAACGCTTTTCCCAGCCCAATCGACGTCGGGCACAGTACTTGCTCTCCAGGAGCCCAGGACGGCACGAATCAGGCCGTCCCCGCAAGCGAGCCGCCCGGAGCAAACCGGCCGGCTTCTGGATCCGGAGAAATGAACATGTTCCAACGCAATGCAACTCGAAGCCATCGACCCACCCGTAGAAGCCCCAGGGAAACCCGGGGTGCCGTGGTTCTGGGTTCCGTCCTCACCGCGCTGCTCGTTTCGGGCTCGGTGCATCTCGCTGATTCGTCGCGTGAGGGGGATGCATCGCCCATCACCGCCGACGCAGCAGTGGAAAGCCTGCAGCCCGCCACCGTTCGCGAAGCCGATATTGCACACCAGACCGATATCCAACCGAACGCTACCGGCGCCGCAGTCCTCGCGCGATTGCGCCAAGCCGGGCGCGAACTGCCGCCGGAACAAGTGAGGCAACTCGCCGAAGCGATCGTGGCCGAAGCAGCGCGGCACCGCTTCGAACCCGCCCTGGTGATGGCGGTGATCCACGTGGAGAGCAGCGGACGGCCCACGGCGGTTTCCCCCGTAGGCGCCCTGGGCCTGATGCAAATCATGCCCCCCACCGGCGAGGAACTCGCCGCCCTCCATGGAATCCCCTGGCAGGGCCCGGATACGTTGCTCGACCCCGTCATCAACGTGAAACTCGGCGTGGCCTACCTGCGAAAACTCGCCGACCGTTACGATGACATGAACACCGCCTTGGCGGCCTACAATTGGGGGCCGGGACGAATTGATCGGCGTCTGCGCGCGGGTGAAGGAGTTCCCAAAATCTATCCCGACCGCGTCATGAAGGCCTACGACACCACCAAGCGGGAGATCGCCGTCGGTCGATCCTGATTTGGGGCGCGCTAGTCGACCTGGATCAGCGCCTTCACCCAATCGTCGACCGCCGACATCGCCGTTTCGACATCACCGCGATAGCCATTGACCAGGAGCGAGAAGATCACGGTCTCGCCATCGGCTCGCTGGGCAAAGCCCGAAAGCGCCACAGCGCGCTGGGCGCCCAATAAACCCGTCTTGGCGCGCAGCCGATCCCGGGCCGCGCCCGCCCGTTCTTCCAAAGTCCCGTCGCGTCCTCCGATGGGAAGCGCGGCCACGAACTCCGGGCCATAACGAAATGATTGCGCCGCTCGCGTCAGCACCGCGACCAGGATTCGCGGGCTGAGCCGGTTCTCCGCGGCCAGGCCCGACCCGTCCACGATTTGCCCGCCGGAGCCGAGCACCTCGAGATCCTCCAGGCGACTTCGCATGGCGGCCAGGCCCGATGACCAACTCCCCTGGCTCTCCCCCGCTGCCGCCCCCATGGCCTTGACGAGGCTCTCCGCCATGGCGTTGTTGCTGTATTTCATGAAGAGGCGAACGATCTCGGACAGCGGTCGTCCCGCATGACGCAGAAGTTCCACCGGGTGTTCCGCCTCACCCCGCCGCACACGGCCCCCCACCTCGATCCCCAGGGCTTCGAGTTGCAACTTGAACAGGGCCCCCGCGTAGAGCACCGGGTCGCGGACGCTTCGGGCAAAGCTGCGCGGGGAGTCGCCGACCTGCAGACTCCCGCTGACCCGAACGGTTTCACTGGCTTCCCCCGCCTTGCCCCGGGTGATGCGCAGGCCCGGCTTCGCCTTCGCACCGGCGGTCGTCCCCGTGTTCTCCACCACGAGATAATCCAGGGGCGGATCGATCTCGACGGTGAGGGGGTCGCCCGCGGCCGCGCCGGGAGAAACCCGAACAAAAAAGGAGCCGTAATTGGCCGAGAGACCGGCGACCGGGGCGTGATAGGCCCGGGAGGAAACCTCGCCCCACGCCGGATGCCAATACTCGCTGTCGAAATGGGCGCCCGTCACGACGATATCGCCCTCGACCCGCACCAGGCCGTCGCGGCGCAGATCTGCGGCCAGGCGCCACCAATCCTCGGAATTGAGGGCGGGGTCGCCGCCGCCCCGCACGCTGATCTCGCCCACGACGCCCGGGGCGCCCGGGGCGCGATCCGCGCCCACGACAGTCTCGAAGCGGTGGCTCGGTCCCAGGGTGTCGAGGACAGCCAGGGCCGTCAGCAATTTCATATTCGAAGCCGGAAGCAGAAGCCGATCGGGCTCGCGCGCGTAAAGGACCGCTTCGCCTCCCTCCCCCACGACCAGCGCGGCGACTCGGGCCGAGCCGAGGGAATCGGCCTTCAGCGCCCGATCCAGCCGTTCCTCCAGGGGGGTCGGAATCTCCCCCGCGATGGCGCTCGCCGAAACCCCCACCACGGCGCCCGCAAGGGCAATCATCCGCCCCCACTGCCTCAGCCCAAAGCACACGCCTGTCCCTGCCTGCATGGACTCCCCTGGCTTCGCGAACGCCGCCCCTGTGGAAACGATTCCGACCCTCGGAAGGCAAATCCTCTTGGATCGCGGCGTTCATTCGGGCGGCGGGGGGTGCGGTACCGACCGACCTGAGCGAGGTTATCCGGCAGTTTGCCGCCGGGCAAACGCACACGGGACGAACGGATTGGGGGATCCGCGTGCTCAACTGGATCTGGCTGGGACTGGTTCTGGTCTCCATCGCCTACGCGTCCCTGATTCCTGGGCGCATGGCGGAGGTGGCCGGCGCCATCATGGGCGGCGCTTCTTCGGCCATCACCCTGGTGATCGGGCTGGTGGGCGCCATGGTGTTCTTCCTGGGTCTCACCCGGGTCGCCTTCGACGGTGGGCTCCGGGATTGGCTCGGCCGTGTCCTGGCCCCGCTGGCGCGGCGCCTCTTCCCCGAGGTGCCCAGCGACCATCCCGCCATGGGGGCCATGGTGATGAATATGTCCTCCAACATGATGGGCCTGGGCAATGCCGCCACGCCCTTCGGCCTCAAGGCCATGGCCGAATTGGCGCGCCTCAATACGATGCCCGGCGTCGCGACCAACGCCATGGTTCTCTTCCTCGCCATCAACACCAGCGCCATCACTCTTTTCCCGCCCTTTGGCACCATCGCCGTGCGCCAGGCCGCGGGTTCCGCCGATCCCTGGGCGATCTGGGTCCCGACACTGATCGCCACCACCTGTTCGACCCTCGCCGCGGTCACCGCCTATTTCCTGCTCGCCCGGCTGCCCGTCTTTCGCGCCCGCCCCCTGGCACACCCGCCGGCGTCCAGCGTTGAACTCGAGTCCGATGCCGAGGAAGAAAAGACAGAGGCCCAGCCATCCGAGGAACCATCGGGGCCCCTCTGGGTCCGCCGCGCGGTGCTGGCCGCATTCGCTTTGACGGTCCTGGTGGGGCTCGGGACCGAGATCGCTCGCCTGGCCCCGGAATTGGGCGCGGCCGGGGCCATCAAGGAGATCGTCCGCGACTGGCTGCTTCCGCTGCTGGTGGCTGGCCTGCTGCTGATCGGCGTGAGTTCCGGCGTGCGGGTCTACGATTCGATGATCGCGGGCGCCCGGGAGGGCTTGGACGTCGCGGTGCGCATCGTGCCCTACATGGTGGCGATCCTCGTCGCCGTCGCGATGTTTCGGGCTTCCGGCGCCCTGGACCTGATGATCGGAGCGCTGGATCCGTACACGAGCGCGGTGGGGGTTCCCGCCGAGGTTCTCCCCATGGCCTTGCTCCGCCCCCTATCCGGATCGGGGGCTTTCGGGGTGATGAGCGAGATCATCACCACCTACGGGCCGGACACGTTCATCGGCTACCTCACCTGTACCCTGATGGGCTCGACCGAAACGACGTTCTACGTACTGGCTCTCTACCTGGGCGCGGCGGGGGTGGTGGACGGCCGCCATGCCCTGGCGGCGTGCCTGATCGGCGACCTGGGCGGCTTCGTGGGCGCCGTCGCGGCCTGCCATTGGTTCTTCGGTTAGGCGGCCCCCGCGGTGATGGAGCCAGGCGCAGCCGACTCCCAACGGGCCGAAATCGTCCAGCGGGTTGAGGCCCTCGTAGCGTGGCGGGTCTCGGGGATAGAGCCGGTCGAGCCCGGGCTCGACGTCCGGCGCTTCTACCGGGTTCGGCTCCAAGGCGATCAGGCCCCCCCGAGCCTGATCGCGCGCATCGATCCTGAGCCGGGCCCAGAATCCGACCTCGAGCCGGTCCGCTCCCTCTTCGCGCAACACGGCCTGCCCGTGCCCGGACGCCACGGGGGGGCGCCGGGAATCGAGTTGCTCGAGGACCTCGGCGACCAGAACCTGGAAACTCTGGCGGCCTCCGCCGGCGAAGACCGGCGCCGGGCACTCTACGCCGAGGCCTGCGCGCTGGTGCCGCGAATCCAGGCGCTCCCGGCCCCCTTCGAGCGCGCCCTGGACCACGCACTCATCGCAAGCAAGGCCCGGAAATGGCTCGAATGGGTCCTTCCCCTGGCCCTGGGCCGGGACGCGAGCCCGGCCGAGGAATCCGTCGTCACCCGCGCGTTCGATCTCGTGGCCGGCGTCTGCGAAAGGGCCCCGCAACGCCTGGCCCACCGCGACTTCAAGGCCGCCAACTTGATTCTTCGCCCCCCTTCCCCCGAGCGCGCCGAAGCGCTCTGCATGATCGACCTCCAGGGCGCCTTCACGGCGCCGCCGGAATACGACCTGGTCTGCCTGCTGCGCGATTCCCAGGTTCCCCTGACCGAGGCATTCGTTCGGGCCCGGCTCGATGCGATCCGCCCTGCCCTGCCCGGCGCGCCCGAGGCCGAAGAGTTCGCGCGGCGCTTCGACCTGATCACCGTGGTCCGGGTCGCGAAGGACATCGCCCACTACGTGCACGCCGCCCATGCGCGGGGTGATCGCCGCTACCTTCCCTTCGTTCCCCAGGGCCTCGTCCAACTCAAGGCTGCGGCCCAGCGTGCAGGCGCGCGCGACCCCGCCCTGCTGGCCTTCGCCGAACTGGTTGACCCTTTGCCCGAACGAATCGAAATCCCCCGCGCGCCCGGAGAACAACGGGGGGCCCCATGCGAGCCATGATCCTCGCGGCGGGCCTCGGCACGCGAATGGGATCGCTCTCGCGGCTCCGGGCCAAGCCCGCCCTGCCCGTGCTGGGACGGCCCGTGCTCGCCTGGCTACTCGAACTCCTCTCCCATCATGGCGTCGAAGAAGTCTGCATCAACCTTCATCATCTGCCGGAAACCGTCGAGGAGGCCGTCGAGGGTTTCGCGCCGCCCAACCTCTCGATCGTCTACTCCCGGGAAGCCGACCCTCTGGGCACCGGGGGCGGGATCGCCGGCGCCCGGGATTTCCTCGCGGCAAGCGATCCCTCCATCGTGCTCGCCGGCGACATGATTCTCGACTGCGACCTCTCGGGCCTGATCGCCCAGCACCGCGAAGCCCGCAGCGCGGCCACCCTGCTGATGGCGCAGCCCTCACCCGAGCGCGCCGACTACGGCACCCTGGGCATCGCGGACGACGGCGCCCTGCGCCGCATTGCCGATCGCTTCGACCTCGGGGGCGAGAGCGCTTCGGGCCTCTTCGTGGGCGTCCGACTTCTCTCTCCCGGAGTCTTCGACGATCTCCCCCAGCGGCCAACCGGGACCCCCTTCGAAGATCTCTCCGATTGGTGGGCCCCGCTGCTGGCTGGCGGACGAAGAGATATTCGGGGCCATTTCGCTCTGCCCGAAAAACTCGTCTGGCAACCCGTGGGAACCCCCGCCGAATACCTCGAGGCGAACCTCGCGCTGCCCGCGCTTTCCTTCATCGACGAAGCCGACCGCCTCGTCCCGGGAACCCGCGTGCTCGACCGGGATCAACTCGTACTCGGCGCCGAGGCCGAATTGGCTGACGGCGCACGGCTGCGGCGCTGCGTTGTCTGGGAAGGAGAG
This sequence comes from Myxococcales bacterium, assembly GCA_014240165.1. Lineage (GTDB taxonomy): Bacteria > Myxococcota_A > UBA9160 > UBA9160 > UBA4427 > JAZXM01. The sequence goes on from JAAZXM010000041.1 coordinate 28,746, forward strand.
CGCGTTCCCGCGGACCTGATCGCCGAAGAGGGCATCTTTGCCGGCGATGCCTTCCATTCCTGTCGCGCGTTGAACCGCTAGGCTTATAAGACCCCGCACCCTCGCCGCGTGCAGTAGGAGAATATCGAGCCTTGGATGAAGTCGTCTTCGTAGGAACAAGCGACGCTTTCGGTGCGGGCGGGCGGCGCCAGTCGGCGGTCCTCGTCCGCGGCCCACGCGGCGCGCTCCTGATGGATTGCGGCGCAACCACCAACACCGGCCTGGCCGAGTTGGGCATCCAGCGCGACGAAATCGAAACACTCCTGGTTTCGCATTTTCACGGCGACCATTTCGGCGGCATCCCCCTCTTCCTGCTGGCGGCGATGTACGAGGACAATAGAAAACAGCCGCTGACCATCGCCGGCCCGCCCGGAATCGAGGAGCGGGTCCGCGCCCTGGCCCAAGCCATGGGGCACGGTCTCGACACCCACGAATTGCCCTTCTCTCTCTCGTTTCACGAGGTCACGGCGGAGACGAATGAGGAAATCGGGCCCGCCCGGGTCCGTGCCTTCGAGACCCAGCACCAGATCGAGGCCCACCCGCACGGCTACAGGGTCGATCTCGGGGGCGCCAAGCTGGCCTATTCGGGCGATACCGGTTGGTTCGAGGGCCTGCCCGGACAAATCGCCGGCGTCGACCTCTTCGTATGCGAATGCACGCTCTTCGACCATCGCCTGGACTTCCATCTGAGCCTCGACGAGATCAGCGAGCACCGCGCCCAAATGGATATCGGGCGACTTATCCTGACCCACCTCGGAAGCGAAATGTCCAGGCGGCGCGGCGAGGTCGAGTTCGAAACCGCCGATGACGGCTTCTCCCTGACCCTCTGACCCGGCGCGCTCGGGGCCCCAGTGCCCCGATGCACAATCACTCGTCCGGGGGACCGCCCACCAGGGCGCCGAGCACCGCGGCCCGGGAGGCCCCCGTGCATTGCGGCAGGTGATTCGGCAAACCCAGCAGGGTATTGCGGCCGAGCAGCGCGAAGGCCATGGCTTCAGCGGCATCCGCCGGCACCCCACACGCGTCGAAGGGGTCGATCGCGATGCCCGGGAGCGCCCGGCCCAGGGCTTCCATCACCGCGGGATTCGCGGCGCCGCCACCCCCCACCAGGAGCCGCTCGCCCGCGCCTTGCCAACCGGGCAGCCAGCGTCCGCAAGCCAGGGCAATGCCCTCGGCGGTGTAGGCCACCAGGGTGGCCAGCAGATCATCATCCCCGCGATCGGGCTCGATCCGGCGCCACTCGGCCAGGATCTCGGCGCAGCGGGCTCGACCATAGCGCTCGCGGCCCGTGGACTTCGGGGGCGCCTGGTCGAGGTAGCTGTCATCCAATAATTCGGCGAGGAAGGCCGGGCTCAGCGAGCCGCGCCGGGCCCGGGCCCCATCGCGGTCCATCGACTCGGCACCACCGGAGAGCAATTCCACCACGCCATCCACCAGGCTGTTGGCGGGACCCACGTCGAAGGCGAGCACCGACTCCGCATCTCCGCCCGCCGGCAACCAAGTCAGGTTCGCGATGCCGCCCAGGTTCAGGACCGCGCGGCTCTCGCTCGCATCGGCGAAGGCCGCATGGTGGAAGAAAGGCGCGAGGGGCGCGCCCTGCCCCCCGGCCGCCATGTCGCCCGGACGAAAATCGCCCACCACGCGGCAACCCGTCCGCTCGGCGATGAGGGCCAACGAACCGATTTGGAGCGTGCCGCCCCGCTCGGGGTGATGGGCGATGGTCTGGCCGTGGGAGGCCACGGCGTCAATCGAGGCCAACTCCACGCCCGCGCTTTCCGCCACCGCCCGGGCCGCCTCGGCGAAGCGCTCGCCCAGACATCGATCCAGGGAGACGAGTTCCGCCAGGACGTCGGGGCCCGGAACCTCCCCCGCCGCCAGGGCATGAATCCGCGCCCGCTCGGCCGAAGCCAGGGGGACCTCGATGGCACCCCGCAAGGTAAAAGGGCGGGGCGATGTACCCCCGGGCCACTCGACGAGGGCGGCGTCCACCGCATCCGCCGACGTTCCCGACATGAGACCGATCACCCGCATGGACGGGAGCTTAGGCCGGATTCGGCGTCCGGGGAGTCGAAGGGGAGAGGAAGAAGTTCAGACGCTCTCGCGAGGCCATAGGACAAGTCCTTGACATCCCTCTTTAATTCTCCAACATAAGCCGCTTCATCCTGCCGGGTCGGGGCACTCTCCGCCGGCCCCCTTAGTGTTCTTCTCCGGTCTTTTCGACCGGGCCCGAAGCCAACTCGGGCAGGCTCCGACCGGTCATACGGCGGACCCGCGAACCCCAGAAATGTCGGAGTACAGCGACCCATGAACCAAGCGTCTCGTATCCAGGGCTGGACGATCTGTGCAGCCGCCGCCGTGCTGGCCGCGGCCTTCATTCTCGGCCTCCTCAACCAGAGTTATTGGGCCATCGCTTTGCCCGTGGCGGCCCTGACGCTCTTCGTCCTCGGCCTGGCGGGCTGGGTCGGCTACACCATCGCGACCATTCAGGTCGAAGCCGACCCGCTCCCCGAAGTGCTCGTCGCCGAGCCCGCCGAGGGCGAATCCAGCCCTGAGCCTTCGACGGCCAACGCCGGCTCGAACGCCAGCGAATCGGCCTGAGCGGTCGTTCCCATGCGCATCGCTCTGCTCACTTACCGCGGAAATATGTTCTGCGGCGGCCAGGGAATCTACGCCGCCTACCTGGCGCGCGAATGGCAGAAGGCCGGCCACGACGTGCATGTCTTTGCGGGCCCGCCCCTGCCCGAACTGGCCCCGGGGATCCCGCTCCACGAGATTCCCAACGACAATGTCTTCGCGGGGGAGATGCCCGATTTCTTCAAACCCACGCAGCCTCTCTCCCTGCTCAAGCCCCTGAGTCTCTGGGAACTCGGCGTCTCGCGCCTCGGAGTCTTCCCCGAGATGCAGACCTTTGGTTTTCGCCTCCTGCGCCGCTGGCCCGAAATCCAAAAGAAGCACAATTTTGACATTGTCTTTGACAACCAATGCCTGTCCTGGGGCCTGCTCGGAATCCGGGCCATGGGGACGCCGGTGGTTTCGGTCATTCACCACCCGCTGCATATCGACCGGGAAGCCGACTACTCCATCGACCCTCGGCTGATCAAGAAAATCAAGCGCACGCTCTATTTCCCCCTCTTCATGCAGCAGCAGGTGGCGCCGCGCCTCGACCGAATCGTCACGGTCAGCCAGGCCTCGGCCCACGAGATCGAGCGCTATTTCGGCATCCCCACCAAGAATGTTCCCGTGGTCTACAACGGAACCGACACCGATCTCTTCAAGCCCATTCCCGGCGTAAAGAAAGAGACCGACATGCTCTTCGTCGGCCGCACAGAAGACCGCAAAAAGGGCATCGGAACCATGCTCGAAGCCCTTTCGATGCTCCCCGACGACATCACCCTGAAAATCGTGGACGGCCGGATCCCCGAAGACGGACTCGTGCCTCGCCTGATCCAGAAATACGGGCTCCAGAGCCGGGTCAAGATCGTCGACCGTATGCTGACTGTGCCCGAGCTCGTGGAGCAGTACTCCACGGCCCGGATCGCGATCGTCCCCTCTTTCTTCGAGGGCTTTGGATTCCCCGCCAGCGAAGCCATGGCCTGCGGGCTGGCGGTGATCGCCAATGCGGCGGGGGCCCTGCCCGAAGTCGTGGGCACCGACGGCCACGCGGGTCGCCTGGTTCCCATGCGCGACTCCCGGGCCATGGCGGACGCCATGGCGGACGTACTTTCGGACCCCGACAAGACCGCGCGCCTGGGACGCGCCGCGCGACGGCGGGTCGAGCGGGTCTTTCAATGGAGCGACGCGGCCGCGGGCCTCGTCGATGTCTTCGAGGAAACGCTGCGTGCTTCTCACCGTCGATCTCGAGCGGCTTGACGTCCGGTCGGGCGACCTGGTGCTCGATGCGGGTTGCGGCGAAGGCCGCCACTGCTTCGGGTGCCTGGAACGCGGCGCCCGGGTGGTCGGCCTTGACCTGGACTTCGACTCCCTTCGCCTGGCGTCCCGTCGCCTGCGCGGCCGGGCCAGCGAAATGGGGTCGCTGGGCGAGATGAACCAGGGCGACGCCTTCCGTCTGCCCTACGCCAACGAAACCTTCGACCGCATCATCTGCTCCGAGGTCATGGAACACGTCCACGATTATGTGGGGGCCGTGCGGGAACTCGCCCGGGTGACCCGGCCCGGGGGCCGACTGGCCATCACGATCCCCACCGCCACCAGCGAACACCTCTACCTGCGGCTCGGCGATGATTATTTCGAGAGCCCAGGCGGGCATATCCGAATCTTCAAGCCGAGAAAACTGGCCGAGGGCATGGCACGCGCCGGCCTGGGCACCGTGGGGGTCGGCTTCGCCCACGGTTTCCACACGCCCTATTGGGTGCTGCGTTCGATCATGAACCTGCCCTCCGCCGACGACAGCGCCCTGGTCCGCATCTACCGCAAATTTCTCATCCAGATCACAGGCTCACCCCTGATGGACCGCATCGAGAAGCAAGTACTCGATCGCATCTGCCCGAAAAGCTTGATCCTCTACGCCGAGAAACCGGCCCGTGCCTGAGATCAGGCGCCCCGAGCGAGTCTGCTTCGTCGCCTACCGGGGCAACATGACATGCGGCGGCCAGGGCATCTACCTCTACTTCCTTGCTCGGGAACTGACCCGGCTCGGCATCGAGGTAGACGTGGTGGTGGGCCCGCCCTACCCCGACCCCATGCCCTTCGCCCGGCGCGTCCAAACCCTCCCCAACCGCGAACACTGGGCGCGCTGGTTCACCCGGGACTACCCGGGCATGCTGCCCGAGGGTGGCGCGGCCGCTGCCCTCAACCCCCTCAACCTCTACGAACTCGGGGCCAGCCGCATGGGCTTCCTCCCCGAACCCATGGCCTTCAGCCTGCGCGCATTTCGCGCGCTCGCCGCTCGAATCCGCCAGGGCGAGCGTTGGGACCTGGTCCATGACGTCCAATGCCTGGGCTACGGGATCCTGGGGATTCAGGCCCTGGGGCTTCCCGTCGTCACCACCATTCACCACCCCCTGACCGTGGATCGCCGGGCCTCGCTTATCCGGGACGAGAGTTTCCGCGATCGCATCGGATCCATGGCGTTCTACCCGGTGGGCATGCAGGCCTGGGTGGCACGAAAGGTCGATCGCGTCTTCACCTCCTCGGAGGAAAGCGCGCGCACCATCGCCGCCGACTTTCGCGTCTCGCCCGATCGCATTCGCAACGTGCTCAACGGACTCGACACCGATTTCTTTTGCCCGGACCCGGCGATCAAGAAAAATGCCACCGAACTGCTCTGCGTGGGACGCGCGAGTGATCCCAACAAGGGCATCCGCAACCTGATTCGCGCCCTGGCGAAGCTTCCGGAGACCTTCACCCTGACCCTGGTGGACAACGCTCAGCCGGGCAATGACGTCTTCAAATGGGCCCGCGAAGCCGGGGTCGGCGAAAGGCTCAACGTCACCGGGCGCGTCGAGGCCGACGTCCTGGCCAACCTCTACCGCCGGGCAGCGCTCACCCTGGTGCCCTCACGGTACGAGGGCTTCGGCTTGCCCGCGGTGGAATCCATGGCCTGCGGCACCCCGGTGGTGGCGTGCCGCGCGGGCGCCCTCCCCGAGGTGATGGCGCTCTGCGAGGGCGGAGTTCTGGTGGAAAAGGATTCACCCGAGGCCCTCGCCGACGGCGTGCGCCGCTTGACGGTCCCGGGAGCGGACCTGCGCGGCATGGGCGACCACGCGCGCAAACGCGTAGAGAACCACCTGTCCTGGCGGTCGGTGGCGGCGGTCACCGCCGATGGCTACGCGGAAGTGCTCGCGGAGCGACGCGGCCGACCCACCAGGACGATAACGTCGGCCAGCCCCGGCCACTGACGCGCCCCCCTGTCCATCGCCCGCACGGCAAGATCCGCCACGGGCCGCGGAAGGCGGGCCATGAAGACGGACCATCCCGGCTTCCGGAGACCTTCACCCTGACCCTGGTGGACAACGCTCAGCCGGGCAATGAC